>NZ_CAJYGK010000001.1 GCF_913773725.1 uncultured Aquabacterium sp.
ACTTATGCAGAGGTTCCCTAGCACGGTGCCGGCCCAAAGCGTGGATACCGCCCATATCCATCCCTTGCGTATGTCTTTGCGAAGCATTCAATTCTCCATCGGTGTTGCATCAGTACTTACCCCCGGCTGGGTGTTCTCTTTCCGAGCAAGTGCTTGTCGTTGAAAAGCCACTGTTCACTGGCTTAGATATGAACAATTGTATATCTATTCATATGAATGGGAAAGAAAACCTTACATCCTTTGAGCACCAATCGCCTTAGAGAGGGCGTCGGGCGCAAGACATCGAGAGGCGAGGTGGGGCTAATCCACTGCGCAAACAGCTATGCAGACTCCTTGAGCATATCCCCCGGGGGGGGATATGATTGCTGCATGAAAGAGATGCACAAGCACACCAGCCACCCAGATCTCGTGAAACGGCTCAAGCGCGCCGAGGGTCATCTGCGACACGTCATCGGGATGATCGAAGGAGAAGAAACCTGCCTGGACATCGCTCGCCAGCTCGCTGCGGTGGAGAGCGCCGTCACAGCGGCCAAGCGCGTCCTGATCCATGACCACATCGACCACTGCCTATCTCATGATGAGGACTCCGTTCTAGCCGAAATGAAGGCGCTAACCAGACTGCTCTGAGGTCTCTCGATGCTCTCCGTCCTAAAGAACCGCACCTACCGCCACCTGTTCACCGCGCAGGTGATCGCACTCGTCGGCACAGGCCTGATGACGGTAGCGCTCGGCCTACTTGCCTACGAGCTGGCCGGGGCCGATGCAGGTGCGGTGCTCGGGTCGGCGCTGGCTATCAAGATGCTGGCCTATGTGGGAGTCGCTCCAGTCGCACAGGCCTTCGCCGACCAGTTCCCGCGACGGTCATTGCTCGTAGCGCTGGACCTGGTACGAGCGGTTGTCGCGATCTGTTTGCCCTTTGTCACCGAGGTCTGGCAGATCTATCTGCTGATCTTTGTCCTGCAAGCGGCATCCGCCGGCTTCACGCCGACTTTCCAAGCCACTATCCCGGACATCCTTCCCGATGAAGAGGACTACACGAAGGCGCTGTCGCTGTCCCGGCTGGCCTATGACCTGGAAAGCCTGATTTCCCCGATGCTGGCTGCTGCGCTGCTGACCGTCATCAGCTTTCACAACCTGTTCGCGGGAACAGTGCTCGGTTTCCTCGTTTCAGCCGCGCTCGTGGTCAGCGTGCGGTTGCCCACAACTATTCCCGGACCGCGCCGCGGCATTTGGGATCGCACGACCCGCGGCACACGCATCTATCTCGCTACGCCACGCCTGCGGGGCCTGCTGGCGATCAGCTTGGCCGTCTCGGCGGCGGGCGCCATGGTGATCGTGAACACGGTGGTTCTCGTGAAGGCGCGCTTTGGCCTAGGCGAGGTCGAAGTGGCGTCGGCACTGGCGGCATTCGGAGGCGGTTCGATGGTGGCAGCCTTCGTTCTGCCATCCTTACTGGAAAAGGTGGCCGACCGAACCGCGATGCTCACCGGCGCTACCGTACTGGTCGTGGGCACGGGGATCGGCGCACTGCTGCCGAGCTATGCATTGTTGCTGCCGCTGTGGTTGATCATCGGCTTTGGCTACAGCGTGGCGCAAACGCCATCCGGCCGTCTTCTGCGCCGCTCGGCCCATGCCGAGGACCGTCCTGCGATCTTCGCGGCACACTTCGCGCTGTCGCACGCCTGTTGGCTCATCTGCTACCCACTTGCCGGCCGCTTCGGCGCGGTCATGGGCTTGCCATCGACCTTCATTGTCATGTCCCTGGTCGGCTTGGCCGGCGTGGCGCTGACGCTCTGGCTGTGGCCGGCCAGCGACCCTTCTGACGTGGCGCATGACCACCCCAGCTTGCCGCCGGATCACCCTCATTTACGCACACACGCAGACCAAGGCAGGCACCATCACCAGCTGATTCTGGATGACCTGCACCGTATCTGGCCGAAAGGATAGGCACATTTTCTCGTTGCGGCATCACAACGCATGGCTTCGGAGGCTGAGAAGGGTGAGCGAAAATATATCACATGAACACATATTCATGTGTTATATTTCGCCATAGTCAAACACTCAACCAGCAGAGGCGCCCATGTCCCAATCCAATGCACATGACCATGGTCACGACCATGATCACGACCACACCCCCACAGTGACGAGCGCCAACGAGCGCAAGGTTCTGGTTTCCTTCTTCCTGATCTTCGGCTTCATGCTCGTGGAAGCTGTCGGCGGCGTGCTGTCGGGCTCGCTAGCCCTACTTGCCGATGCTGGCCACATGCTGACCGACGCCGTGGCACTTGCCCTGGCTTACGCTGCCTTCCGATTCGGTCGCCGCGCAGCCGACAGCAAACGCACATTCGGTTACCTGCGCTTCGAGGTCATCGCCGGCTTCCTGAACGCCGTGACCCTGTTCGCGATCGTCGCATGGATCGCCTACGAGGCGTGGGAGCGGCTGCAGGCGCCGCCCGTCATCCTCGCCGGCCCGATGATGATCGTCGCCGTGCTCGGCTTACTGATCAACGTCCTCGTGCTGTGGATCATGACCCGCGGCGAAACCGATCACGTCAATGTGAAAGGTGCCATCCTCCACGTGATGGGTGACCTGCTCGGCTCTGTCGGCGCCATCGTTGCAGCGATCGTCATCTACTTCACCGGCTGGACTCCGATCGACCCCATCCTGTCGGTTCTAGTAGCGGCGTTGATTCTGCGCAGCGCCTGGAAGCTCCTGGCCAAGTCGATCCATATCCTGTTGGAGGGTGCGCCAGAGGACGCTTCGCCGGAAAAGGTGGAACAAGGCCTGATGAGCACTGTGCCCGGCCTGGCGGCTGTCAGCCATGTTCACGTGTGGCAACTCACTTCCGGTCGCACGATGGCCACGCTACACGTTCGACCCAACGTGGACGAGGAGGCGCGAGCTGTGGTCAAGCGCGTCGAGGCGGTGCTGCGAGAGCAGTTCAGCATCGAACACGCCACAGTCGGAATCGACTGGAACTCGGAGGCTGACGAGAACATCTGCAGCCTGCAACCCACGACAGGCCGTCAGGACCACAGCGGCCACGACCACAGTGAGCACAATCATGACCATGACCACTCCGCTCCCGGTCACAAGCATTGAGGCCGTGCTAGACGGTTCGCAGTTCACTGGAGGGTTTGAATCCATGACATCCCGCAAAACCACCAGCGCCGCTATTGTGCAATGTTCGACCTCTAACCACGGCACGACCACTGATGTCCTCGCACTATCGCAAAGTGACGTCGCTGTTCTGGCAGAGACCTTCCGCCTGCTGGGCGACCAATCGCGATTGAAAATCCTGTTGCAGTGCATGCGCGGATCGGTCGCAGTGGGCGACATTGCTGGCTCGCTAGACCTGTCGCAGTCCTTGGTCAGCCATCACCTGCGCCTGTTGCGCGGCGCGCGCCTCGTGCGCGGCGAGCGCCAAGCCAAGCACATCTTCTACGGCATTGCCGACCAGCACGTCAGCCAGGTACTCCAGGACATGGCGGTTCACATTTCGGAGGACAGACACGACGATTGACTGAACATGTGAGTGCGCGCCGGCCTACGCCTTCAAGGGCTAGGCTTTTTTTGGCTATCAATCTAGAGAGACACCGGCGCGCCTTGCTGAATGCCTAGAAGACCCCAAGCAAAAAGCACTCTAAAAATAAACACTTGAACATATCTTCATGTGTGTTATTATTTGTCTACGGGGTATCCGAAAGGCGTAAGGACCACGCCATTATTTTTAACGTCAAGGAGTATTGACCATGTCCAAGAAAATTCGCTTTGCTGTTCTGCTTTCCGCACTTTTTGCTGCTGGAGTAAACGCTCAACCGTTCGCCGCAGATATGACACGGCAACAGGTCCAAGAGGATCTGGCTGCTTGGAGGCAATCTGGGCTGGAAGCGTTGTCTCGCGGCGAAAGCGGCCCGGATACGTTCAGCCCTCAATACCAGGCTGCCTTTCAGCGCTACTTGCAATTGACCCAAGGTGATATGTATCAGGCGCCCTCAGCAGGAAAGACTCGTGCTGAAGTGATGGCTGATTTGGAACTGTGGAAAATCTCCGGCATGCACGCGTTCACCTCGCGCGGAATCACCACCCTCGCGCGGAATCACCACCGCTTCGCACACCCAAGCCTACCAACAAGCCTACGAGAGCTATCTCCAGCTCAAGCTGGGTGCGGCTTACAAGGCTCCGGTGGCATTGACTCGTGCTCAAGTAAAGAGTGATTTGGCAGATTGGCAGGTTGCGGGAATGGCTGGATTCTGGGCTGGTGAGCAGACGCCTGATACCTATAGTGATGCCTACCGCACCGCATTTGAAACCTACCAGATGCTGCGCAACAAAAAATGACTTAATGGCAGCTGCATAAAGCAGCGGTCGGATGGTTCAGCCAGAAAGAGATTCTTTCTTTTTTTTGAATAAACATACAAACAAGTGTTCATTTGTTTGCATAACATTCCGATCGCTGATTTGTGCGTCCTGCCACGGCGATTACTCAGAGAACCAGGAGATTGATATGTCTTTGGAAACATTGGACGGCACAGGAGCGCAGGACGAACAACTGGGCTTTCGGGTCGAAGGTATGGATTGCGCCAGTTGCGTCGGCAAGATTGAAACAGCGCTTGGTCGAATTGATGGCGTATCAAATGTACAGGTTAATTTTACAAATGAGACGCTGACGTTGACGCGCAGCACAAGTAGCCGAAATACTGCACGCGACATTGCCAAGAAAATCCGGTCCCTGGGCTTCGACGTGCAGGCACTGCCCGCGTCCGAAATGTCCGCAGCACCTGCACCGCGCCATGCGGCCCACGCGCATGACCACGCCGGCTGCAGCGGCCACCATGACCATGGGCATGCCCACGACCACGGGCACGATCATTCGCACGGCAAAGCGTGCGGTGATGACCATGGGCATGGCCATGCTCACGGCCATGCCCATGACCACGGTCACGATCACGGGGCCTGCAGCGGGCATGACCATGCGCCGGCCTCTGCCTTCCGTGGAGCACCCAGCACGCCCCCCAACGTGTCCATGCGCGTCGAGGGCATGGACTGCGCCAGTTGCGTCGGCAAGATCGAAACGGCGCTCGCTCGCATGGATGGCGTGTCCGATGCCCGCATAAACTTCACCGCAGAAACGCTGGAATTGACGCTCGCGTCTGGCGGCCCCACGCAGCTCGGCCACATCGAGAAGACCATCAAGAGCCTGGGCTTCGGCGTCTCCGACGTGCGCCGCCATGCTGGCTCAGCACCCGCGGCCCCAGCAGCAGCATCGACGGCGCGCCATCAGCGCTGGTGGCAGACGAAGAAAGGCAAGCACGTGCTGGGCCTGGGCGGCCTGATGGGCTCGGCCTACGCGATCGCGCAGTTCGTTCCTGGCTACGCTGAATGGATCTTCGCCGCTGCGGTGATCGCGGGCGTGCTGCCGTTCGCTCGCAAAGCCTTCGCGCTGGCTGTGTCAGGCTCGCCGTTCTCTATCGAAACGCTGATGGTCGTCGCCTCGCTGGGCGCGCTCGTGATAGGCGAGGCCGAGGAAGCTGCTGCCGTGGTGTTCCTGTTCGCGATCGGCGAGCTGCTGGAAAGCGTGGCCGCCGGCCGCGCGCGCGCCGGCATCAAGGCGCTGGCCTCCCTGGTGCCTAAGACGGCGGTACTGCTCGATGCCGCGGGCGGGCAGCGCGAAGTGCCCGCCGCTTCCCTGCGCGTGAGCGACCGCGTGCTGGTGCGCCCTGGTGACCGGGTGCCTGCGGACGGCAAGATCCTCCGCGGTGAAAGCAGCCTGGACGAGTCGCCTATCACCGGCGAGTCCGTACCGCGTCAAAAGGCTATCGGTGCCGACGTGTTCGCCGGCTCCATCAACGTCGATGGCGTGCTCGAAGTACAAGTCGAGAAGACGGCATCGGACAACACCATTTCTCGCATCATCCAACTGGTGGAGCAGGCGCAGTCCTCCAAGGCGCCCACGGCTCGCTTCATCGAAAAGTTCAGCCGCTACTACACCCCTGCCGTCATGGCCATCGCGGCGTTGATCGTGGTGGTTCCGCCACTTGCCATGGGTGGCGACTGGGGTACCTGGCTGTACCGCGGCCTCGCACTGCTGTTGATTGCCTGCCCATGTGCGCTGGTGCTCTCCACACCGGCGGCCATCGCCTCGGGCCTTGCGGTGGCCACGCGACGGGGCCTGCTGATCAAGGGTGGCAACGCGTTGGAAACCATCGGCCGCGTGCGCGCCATTGCCTTCGACAAGACTGGCACGCTGACCGAGGGCAAGCCGCGCATCACCGAGGTCCTGCCCTTCGGGCTGTTCAAGCATCAACAGGTCCTTGCGCTTGCCGCCGCTGTCGAGTCCGGCTCAAACCATCCCTTGGCGAAGGCCATTGTCGCCCATGCCAAGAGCCTGGACGTGGCGATTCCCCAGGCCACGGGCGCATCGGCCATTGCCGGCAAGGCGGTGCGCGCCACCGTGAACGGCAGTGCGCTCGCTGTCGGATCGCCCGCCCATGCGGAACAGACGGCCACGCTGACAGCCGCGCACCGCAGGGAAATCGACAAGCTGGAGGATGGCGGCAAGACCGTGGTGGTCCTGTTCGACGAAGCCAGCAAGAACGTTCTGGGCCTGCTGGCCCTGCGCGACGAGCCCCGCCGCGACGCGCGCGAAGGCGTGGCCCAGCTCAACGCCATGGGCGTGCGCTCGGTCATGCTGACCGGCGACAACCGCCGCACCGCGCAGGCGATCGCCGGCAAGCTGGGCATCGAGTGGGAGGCCGAGCTGCTGCCGCAGGACAAGCTGCGCTTGGTCAACGAGATGAAGCGTGATGCCAAGGTGGCGATGGTCGGCGACGGCATCAACGACGCGCCGGCCCTGGCGACCGCCGACGTGGGTATCGCCATGGGCGGCGGCACGGACGTGGCGCTGGAAACCGCCGATGCCGCGCTGCTCAAGAGCCGCGTCACGGACGTGGCCCACCTGGTGGCCCTGTCGCGGGCGACGATGGCCAACATTCACCAAAACGTCGTATTCGCCATTGGCCTCAAGGGCTTGTTCCTGGTCACCACCGTGTTGGGTATCACCGGCTTGTGGGTTGCCGTGCTGGCCGACACCGGCGCCACGGCCCTGGTCACGCTGAACGCACTGCGCCTGCTGCGCTTCAAGGGCGCGCCTGAGGCCAACCACGGCGACGACGCCGGGCGTCCCACCACCTTGTCCGTGCCGTCTGCCCGCTGAGGCAACAAGAGGGCTTGACCTTGCCGTCGTTGTAACGCCTAGCCTCCACACAAATGTCTGCAGAGCGCTTCGGAAGGGCCAGAGTCCTGCATCCAAGAAAGGGTCACTTCCATGCGTAAAAAAATCAGAATCATTGTGGTGGCAGGCGTCATCGCAGCCGTCGGGGGGATAGCGATCGCTGCCCGCGACGCCAAGGACGAGGGCAAGGCCGCGGCGCCCCCGGCGGGCGCGCCGATGGCGCCGCAGGTGCCCGTGGCCGAGGTCATTACCCGCACGGTCGCGCCATCGGCCGAGTACACCGGCTTCCTGGCCGCGCCCAAGACCGTCGAGCTGCGCTCGCGGGTCGGCGGCGCCGTCGATGCGGTGAGCGTTCCCGAAGGTAGCCTCGTGCGCAAGGGCCAACTGCTGTTCCAGATCGACCCGAGGCCGTTCCAGGTTGCGCTCGACACGGCCGTGGCGCAACTGCGTCAGGCCGAGGTGCTGGCCAGCCAGGCCCAGGCCGACTTTGACCGCGCCGAGCGCCTGGTGGCGACCGGCGCCGTCGCGCGCAAGACCTATGACGATGCCGCCTCCGCACGCAACGCGCGCCAGGCTCAGGTGCAGGCGGCTAAGGCCGCCGTTGCTGCGGCTCAGCTGGACCTGTCCTACGCCCGCGTCACTGCGCCCATCGCCGGGCGCGTCGACCGCGTGCTCGTGACCGAGGGCAACTTGGTCAGCGGTGGCGGCGCCGGCGCGGCCACGCTGCTGACCACGATCGTATCCATCGACCCGTTGCACGTGTACTTCGACATTGATGAGGCCACCTATCTCAACGTCGTCAGCCGCTCGCGGCCCGCTGCGGGCGCCGGTAGCAAGGCTTCGCTGCCCGTGCAGGTCGGGCTGACCACGGACAAGGGTTTCCCGCACAGGGGCGCGCTCGACTTCGTGGGCAACACCATTGACCGAAGCACCGGCACGATCCGCGCGCGCGCCGTTGTGCCCAACCCGGATGGGCGCATGGCACCCGGCATGTTCGCCCGGGCCAAGCTGTCCACCGGCGCGGCGCGCGAGGCCGTCCTGATCGACGATCAGGCCGTGGGCACCGACCAAGGGCGCAACTACGTGCTGGTCGTGGGCGAGAACAACCAGGCCCAGTACCGGCCCATCGAACTGGGGCCGGTGGTGGACGGGCTGCGCGTCATCAACGGCGGCCTGCAGGCCGGTGAGAAGATCATCATCAAGGGCCTCGTGCGCCCCGGCATGGCGGTCACGCCGCGCATGGTGCCCATGCAGGCGCCCGCGGCACCGGCCGCCGGCGCGACCGGCGCGACCAAGGCTGCGGCAAACGCTCCGGCTCCCGCTGCGGCGCCTGCCAAGGCCGGTGGCGCGGACCCCGCCAAGGCTGACGGCGCGGCCGGCTCGGCGGAGGCCCGCAAATGAATTTCCCCCGCTTCTTCATCAACCGGCCGATCTTCGCCATCGTCCTGTCGGTGCTGATGCTGATCGCGGGCGCGATCAGCTATTTCCAGCTCCCCCTGAGCGAGTACCCCCAGGTCACGCCGCCGACGGTGCAGGTCACCGCCAGCTATCCCGGCGCCAACCCGCAGGTGATCGCCGACACCGTGGCATCGCCGCTGGAGCAGGCGGTCAACGGCGTGGAAGGCATGATGTACATGCAGTCCCAGATGTCCACGGACGGGCGGATGGTGCTGACCATCTCGTTCGAGCAGCACATCGACCCCGACGTCGCGCAGATCCAGGTGCAGAACCGCGTCTCACGCGCGCTGCCCCGGTTGCCGTCCGAGGTCCAGCGCATCGGCGTGGTCACCGACAAGACCGCGCCCGATATTCTCATGGTGGTGCATATGCTCTCGCCGGGGGACCGCTACGACCCGCTGTACGTGTCCAACTACGCGATGCTCAACGTGCGCGACGAACTGGCGCGCCTGCCGGGCATCGCCAACGTGATCATCGGCGGTGAAGGCGAGTACGCAATGCGCGTCTGGCTCGACCCCGAGAAGGTCGCATCGCGGGGCATGACCGCCAGCGATGTGGTCGCCGCCATCCGCGAGCAGAACGTGCAGGTCGCAGCCGGCTCGATCGGCCAGCAGCCGAATGCGTCGGCCGCCTTCCAGGTCAGCGTCAATGCGCTGGGGCGCCTGACCACCGAAGAGCAGTTCGGCGACATCGTGATCAAGGCCGGCGCCAACGGCCAGGTGACCCGCCTGCGCGACGTCGCACGCCTGGAACTGGGCTCGGACAACTACACCATGCGCGGCCAGCTCGACGGCGAGAACGCGGTCGGCCTGCAAATCCTGATGACGCCCGGCTCCAATGCCCTGGACACGTCCAGCGCGGTGCGCGCGACGATGGAGCGGCTGCAGGCCAAGTTCCCCGAAGGCATCGAGTACAAGATCGCCTACGACCCCACAGTCTTCGTGCGCGCCTCGCTCCAGTCCGTCGCCGTCACGCTGCTGGAGGCCATCCTCCTGGTGGTGATCGTGGTGGTGCTGTTCCTGCAATCTTGGCGCGCGTCGATCATTCCACTGATCGCCGTGCCGGTCTCGCTGGTCGGCACGTTCGCGGTGATGCACATGTTCGGCTTCTCGCTGAACACGCTGTCGCTGTTTGGCCTCGTGCTCTCCATCGGCATCGTGGTGGATGACGCCATCGTGGTGGTGGAGAACGTGGAGCGCCACATGGCGCTGGGCGAATCGCCCAAGGATGCGGCGCGCAAGGCGATGGATGAAGTGACTGGCCCGATCCTGGACATCACCTCGGTGCTGGCAGCGGTCTTCATCCCCTCGGCGTTCCTGTCGGGGCTGCAGGGCGAGTTCTATCGCCAGTTCGCGCTGACCATCGCGTTCTCGACCATCCTGTCGGCGATCAACTCGCTTACGCTGTCGCCAGCGCTGGCCGCCATCCTGCTCAAGCCGCACCACGGCGCGGCCAAGCCCGATCGTCTCACGCGCATCATCGACGGCGTGTTCGGCGGCTTCTTCCGCCGCTTCAACCGCTTCTTCGATCGTGCCTCGAATTCCTACGTCGGGGGCGTGCGCCGCGCGGTGCGCGGCAGCGCCATCGTGCTGCTGCTCTACGTCGGCTTCCTGGGCCTGACCTGGCTGGGCTTCCACAAGGTGCCTGCGGGCTTCGTGCCGGCCCAGGACAAGTACTACCTCGTGGGCATCGCCCAGCTTCCGACCGGCGCCTCGCTGGATCGCACCGAGGCGGTCGTCAAGGAGATGACCAAGATCGCACTGGCTGAGCCGGGCGTCGAGAGCGTGGTGGCCTTCCCGGGCCTGTCGGTCAATGGACCGGTGAACCAGCCGAACACCGCGCTGATGTTCGCCATGCTCAAGCCCTTCGATGAGCGCAAGGACCCGTCGCTGTCGGCCTTCGCCATCCAGGGCAAGCTCATGGGCAAGTTCAGCCAGATCCCGGACGGCTTCGTTGGCATCTTCCCGCCGCCGCCGGTGCCGGGCCTGGGTTCGATGGGCGGCTTCAAGCTGCAGATCGAGGACCGGGCGGGCCTGGGTCCCGAGGCGCTTGCGCAGGCACAGGGCCAGATCATGGGCAAGGCCATGCAGGCGCCCGAGCTGGCGAACATGCTCGCCAGCTTCCAGACCAATGCGCCGCAGTTGCAGGTGGACATCGACCGGGTGAAGGCCAAGTCGCAGGGCGTATCGCTGACCGAGGTGTTCGACACCCTGCAGGTCAACCTTGGCTCGCTCTACGTCAACGACTTCAACCGCTTCGGTCGCACCTACCGGGTCATGGCCCAGGCCGATGCGCAGTTCCGCATGCAGGCTGAGGACATAGGCATGCTCAAGGTGCGCAATGCAGCGGGCGACATGATCCCGCTGAGCGCGATCGCGACCATCGAGCGCAGTTCCGGCCCCGACCGGGTGATGCATTACAACGGCTTTCCCTCGGCCGACATCAGCGGCGGGCCAGCGCCGGGCTACTCGTCCGGCCAGGCCACCGCCGCGATTGAGAAGATCGTGAGCGAATCGCTGCCGGACGGTATGACCTACGAATGGACGGACCTGACTTTCCAGGAAAAACGGGTTGGCAACACGGCGATCTACATCTTCGCGCTGGCGGTGCTGCTCGCCTTCCTGTTCCTGGCGGCCCAGTACAACAGTTGGTCGCTGCCGTTCGCTGTGCTGCTGATTGCACCCATGGCGCTGCTCTCGGCGATCGCCGGCGTCTGGCTCTCTGGGGGCGACAACAACATCTTCACGCAGATCGGTTTCGTGGTGCTGGTCGGCCTGGCTGCCAAGAACGCGATCCTGATCGTGGAGTTCGCCCGCGCGAAGGAAAGCGAAGGGGCCGATCCGCTGGCAGCCGTGCTCGAAGCCGCGCGCTTGCGGCTGCGCCCGATCTTGATGACGTCGTTCGCCTTCATCGCTGGCGTGGTGCCGCTGGTGCTGGCCAGCGGTGCGGGCGCCGAGATGCGCCACGCCATGGGCATCGCGGTGTTCGCCGGCATGCTGGGCGTGACGGTATTCGGCCTGGTGCTGACGCCGGTGTTCTACGTTGTGGTGCGCAAGCTGGCGCTGCGCCGCGAAGCGCGCCATGCCCGTGGCGGCATGACCGACCAGCACGCATGACGGCCAGGAGGACATACGACATGAAAACATCTTTCGCATTCACACGACCCGCCAGGACGCTGGCGCCGCTCGCCCTCGCGGCGGCGCTGGCTGGCTGCTCCATGGCACCGAAGTATGACCGGCCCGCAGCGCCGATCGACACGGCCTATCCCTCGGGCGCGGCCTATGTGGAACTGGCGGCCGCGACGCCCGACGACGCGATCACGGCCGAGATCGGTTGGCGGGACTTCTTCCGCGACCCGCTGCTGCAGCAGTTGATCGGCATTTCGCTGGAGAACAACCGCGACATGCACAAAGCCGCGCTCAACGTGGAGGCGGCTCAGGCGCTGTACCGTATCCAGCGTGCCGAGATGCTGCCGAACCTGGGCGTTTCCGCCCGCGGCGCGTCAGAGCGCGTACCGGCCGACCTCAGTACCACGGGGCAAAGCGACGTGCTCCGGCGCTACGACGTGGCCGGGGTGACGGCCGCCTGGGAGCTGGACCTGTGGGGCCGCATCCGCAGCCTCAACGACCGGGCGCTGGCGTCCTACCTGGCCCTCGACGAGACCCGCATCGCCACGCAGATGAGCCTGGTGTCCGAGGTGGCCAGCGCCTACCTCACGCTGCGCGCCGACCAGGAACTGCTGCGCCTGACGAGCGACACCCTCGCCACACAGAAGCGCTCCTATGACCTGACCACCCAACTGGTGGAAGCGGGAAATTCCACGCAGCTCGACCTGCGCCGCGCGGAGATCGCGCTGCGCACCGCCGAGGCCAACCGCGCCGCCTACACGCGGCAGGCGGCCAAGGACCGCAACGCGCTGGTGCTGCTGCTGGGCCAGCCGCTGACGCCGGAGCTGTCCCGGCAGCTTGACGAGGCCGTGGCGCTGCCGGACGACATCGTGCCGACCGACCTGCCGAGCGGCCTGCCGTCCGAACTGCTCGCGCGTCGGCCGGACATCCGCGCCGCCGAGCAGATGCTGATCGGCGCCAACGCCAACATCGGCGCGGCGCGGGCCGCGTTCTTCCCGACGATTAGCCTCACGGGCTCGGCGGGCACGGCCAGCGCTTCGCTGGACGGCCTGTTCGATTCGGGCTCGCGGGCCTGGAGCTTCCTGCCGCAGATCACGCTGCCCATCTTCCGCGGCGGCGCGTTGCGAGCCAATCTGGACGTGGCACAGGTACAAAAGAGGATCGAAATCGCCAACTACGAGAAGTCTATCCAGGCGGCCTTTGCTGAGGTGGCTGACGGCTTGGCGGGCAAGCGCACGCTTGATGAGCAGATCCGCTCGGAGCAGCTCCTGGTAGCGGCTAGCCAGAAAGCCTACCAACTAGCCGAGCAACGCTTCCAGGAAGGCGTGGACGACAACCTCACCTTGCTCGATGCGCAACGCACACAGTACGGTGCGCAGCAGACCCTGGTGCGCACGCGCCTGACGCGGCTGAACAACCTCATCCACCTCTACAAGGCGCTGGGTGGCGGCTGGACTGAGCACACGGTGCAATCGGGCGCCACCGGGCAACCATCCGCCCGGTCGCCGGGATAAGGGCTATGCGCAACGGCGGCGTTCCCCATCGTTGCGCACGGAGAACCGGATGAGGATCGGTGAACTTGCGCGCTTGACGGGCACCCCCCCGGAGAACATTCGGTTCTACGAGCGGGAGGGCCTGTTGCAAGCCCCGGAGCGGTCACGCAACAACTATCGGCGCTATGGCCCGGCCCATGTCGAACGGCTTCACCTGATTCGCAACTACCGTGCCTCGGGAATCGGCCTGGATGACGTGCGCCGCCTACTGGGTTGGGCACATGAGGGGGTCCTGGAACCTGAGCTGCTAAGGCAGGCTGTCCAAGGCCATCTCGCCTGTGTTGAGGAACGCATGGAGCAACTGATCCAGGTGAAAGAGCACCTGCTCGCATTGGCCCTGCACGGTGCTGCTTCCGCCGGGGCTTCCGAGGATGGACCGGCTCGCGATGGTTCGTGAGCATCGCATGTCCATATAACTGAATATATATTCATGCGTGTAATATTTCCGGCCAGACAAACGAATAAGAAAGACGCCCATGACCGACCAGAGCATCACGCGCCGAAACATCGGCGTTCTCACCGCCGCGCAGGCGCTCGGCGGCGCCAGCGCGCCCATCGTGATGTCGCTGGGTGGGCTGGTCGGCCAGCAGCTTGCCAAGAATTCGGCCTGGATCACCTTGCCCGTGAGTCTGTTCGGCCTGGGTCTTGCCATCGGCACCTTGCCTGCCGCCTTCATCATGCGGCGCCATGGCCGCCGCAACGGATACGTGGTGGGGGTCGGCTTCGGCGTGGCCTCGGGCCTGATCGCCGCGTTGGGCATCATGCTGGCCTCGTTCTGGATCTTCTGCGCCGGCACCTTCCTGGCGGGCTTCTACGGCGCGTATGTGCAGAGCTACCGCTTCGCAGCCGCCGACACCGCCGAGGACGCGCTTAAGGCCAAGGCCATTTCCTGGGTCATGGTGGGCGGTCTCGCGGGCGCCATCATCGGGCCGCAGTTGGTGATCTTCACGCGCGATGCGGTAGCGGGCACGCCCTACGTT
>NZ_CAJYGK010000002.1 GCF_913773725.1 uncultured Aquabacterium sp.
AAGGGTCATCGCAGAGAGTGCCACGGGCGCGATGCCCGTCATCAGGCTCGTGACGACGCCAAGCACATACGAATTCAAAACGCCATCAATCTGTGATCCGACCCAGGTGAACATTTCAGACTCCGGCTATTGGATGGTGGTTTGCGGGAGCGCCTTCGTGCTCACACACTGCGAGCTGACGTCTGGGCGCTGGCATTGCATCCATTGGCCCTTCAGCTTCACGACCCACAGGCGAGGACGCTTCTCGGTGCCGAAGGTTGACGGCCTGCAGGTGCCCGGCCTGGCATAGAACTCGGTGCATTCACGGAGGCCGTCGGACGTCTCGACCATCAACCAGCCTCCTGTAGAGCAGGCGGGTTTGTCCGCCTTGCATGGAGGGGCGAGCGTGGCCTCGGGCAGGGGTGGCGTCTCCACCTTCTTGCTGCCGTCGGGCATCACCTTGACGGCCTCGTTGCCCTTGACGAACTGGGCTCGTGTCCCTGTCGAGGCGAGGGCCAGGACCAGGGCGGTGAGTAGGCAGGTGACGGGCTTCATGCGGCTCTCCTAACGGTACGAAGCTTGCGATCCTGTACTTCGCGCAGGAGAACGGGAAGCCACTGATACGGATCGTTTCCATGCCGTTCGCGGATGGCGTCCAGCAGTGCGACGTTGTCCGTGGTGGCGGAGAGGACGGTGATGAAATCGTCCAGGCCGGTGAGGTCCAGTTCACAGATGGCGCTGGCCTGGCCTTGCTTCACCAGGAAGCGGCGGCCGCCTTGGGCGCTGAGGCTGCGGACAATCTCGAACTCGGCTTCGCTGAGGCCGAAGCCGTCGACGTATTCCTCGCGAACTGCTTCCGGGTTGGCCAGGAAGATCTTGGTGACGCTCTGCTCGACCATCGTGCGGCCGATGGGGTGGCGCAGGACGTCGGACGGGCTCTGGGTGTCGAAGATGCCCAGGCCGTTCTGCTTGCGGATGGTCTTCTGCTTCTGCTTCGCGAAGCTGCTGAAGACGTCGTGGTCGAGGGCCTTCCAGAACTCGGAGATGACGTAGATGAGGCGGTCGCCGTTGACCAGTTCTTCCATCACCTGCAGCAGGTACATCATCACCGGCGTGCGGACTTCGGGAAGGTCCAGGAACTCCGTGGTGTCGAACCCGATGACGGCAGATCGGTGGAGGTCCTGCAGCCGGTCATCGGCTTGGTCGAAGACCCAGCCCAGTGCGCCGCCTTCGCACCAGCGGCCCAGACGCGCGTGGAGGCTGTTCTCGCCCGACTTGGGCAGGTTCTGTCGGATGGTCGAGAACCGCCGCAGAGAGGGCGGCATCAAGGCGACGGCGCTGACGGCGTGTGCAATGGCGCGTTCGTCGCTCGGCATGAGCGGCATGGCAGGTGTCGCGATGCAGGTTCGGATCAGCTGTTCCCAGAACTGGATCCGTGCCGGTGTGGGTTCCCACTGCAACGGATTGCAGCCGGTCGGCTTGCCTGCCTCAAGGGTGAAGTAGCGCCCGCCGAGGGCCCGAACGGCGATCTCGCAACCGCGATCCAGGTCGAACAGGACCAGCCGGGGCGCGGGGTGCCACTTCCGCGTCAAGGTCAGCAGGAACATCTCCAGCGTCGTCTTGCCGACGCCGGTCGAGCCGATCAACAGGGTGTTGCCCGGCAGTTTCTTGTCCTCCGAGTCTTCATCGTCCGGACTGCTGTGCAGGTTGAGGAAGAAGGGCTGACCCGACGGCGTGCGCAACAGGGCGAGGGCCTCGCCCCAGGGGTTGCCATCGCGCTTGCCGCTGGCGAAGTTGTGGGCGCTGGCAAGAGCCGCAAACGCCCGGGACGACAGCTTGGCTTCCCGCGGGCGCCAGCGCCAGTTGCCAGGCATCTGGGCGAACCAAGCCGCATCAGCGACCAGGTCCACCGGTGCCAGCTGCAGGCTGGACGATTCGCCCACTGCGCCGATGGCCTTGGCAGCCCTTCGGCCAGCGTCCGACACGGTGTCGCCGAACACCACCAGGGAGTAGTGGTACTCGCCCATGCAGAACTGGCCGTCCCCCAGCTCGTTGAGGGCGGTATCCATGTCGGCGATCTGGCTCGCCACCACATCGTCACTGGCGATCAGCTGGTCCCGCTGGAGTTCCAGGGCGCGCATCGCATCGCGCCGAGGAAGAATGGAGAAGCTCTGGGTCTCGATGAACTCGCTGCCTTCGTAGAGGAGGGCGTCGAGCACGCCGGGCTCCACCGCATCGGCGTACTCCTTGATGTCGACCAGGGCTGCATAGCGGCGCTGGTCACCCTCGCGCAGCTCCAGCTTGTCGCCGCCGAAGCTCAGCCGGGTCGTGGGCAGCGTCCGGTACAGCGGGCCAGCGGTGAGGGGCACCGGGCGCCAGCGGCCGTTGACCAGGTAGCCCAGGAACTCGGCCACCTCGGAGAACTCGCGGCCGTCTTGTTGACGGGCGCCCAGCAGTCGCGGGCCAAAGCCGCGCAGGACGCGGGTGACGAGCGACGCGCGTTCTTCCATGGCCCGCAACGCGTCGGTCTGGGCTTCGCTGATCGCGGCGCGACTGCGATGGCGCGGCTGAAGCGCGCGGGTGATCCTGGAGACGTTGGGGCGGTAGACCAGCGTCAGGTACAGCTCGCTGCTCATCATGGGGCGCTTGCCTAACGTCGCCTGGTAGGCCTTGGACAGGTCCTGGGCGAAACCAGGCTCTTGCGGGTCCTGCAGCGCATCTGTCACGAAGCGGTGGAGGCGGTGGGTCCAGATGGCCCATTGGCCTCCGGCGAGGTTGCGCAGCAGGCTGCACAGAGCCTCGTGCCGTTCGGCGAGCAGGTGCCGGTCACTGCACTCGAAGTTGACGCCGTCCAAGCGCCACACACGCAGATAGTCCCCGCCGCGTGTGATGACGTCATTGGGGCTGACCATCGAGGAGAAGGGAATGAAGGCGGCGAGCGGGTTCTCGTTGCGGGCTTGAGCCCACAGTCGTGGTCGTGCCCGAAGGCCGTTGGTCGCCAGGCCATGCGAACGGGTGCTCTCAGACATGCCGAGCATGGCGGTCTCCTCGATAGAGGTGGGGGGCGTAGCTGCGCGCGTGCCAGAGGCGGCGGTTGCGGTCGCGCTGGCGCAGGTGCATCAGGATGAACATCTGATGGAAGCGCTGGTCATCCTTGGCGGTGACCCAGCGCATCCAGAGCAGGAGCGGAAGAATGGCGAGCACCACGACAAGGGCGATCCACCAGCTGATGAGGGCACCGCCCCACATGATCAGCAGCATGCCGGCGCCGAAGAGCACGACCAGTGGCACCAGGGGGATGCCCAGCTTCA
>NZ_CAJYGK010000003.1 GCF_913773725.1 uncultured Aquabacterium sp.
CTTTCGAAGGCGCGTTGAAGTACGTCGGCAATCCTGACTTGATCAGTCGCACCCATTTCGCGCGCTACATGGTCGAGATCGGTGTGTGTGGCGATCCTCACGAGGTGTTCCGCCGCTACCTCACGGAAGGCAAGCCAGGCTTCGTGCCGCACCGCTGGGCCCGTCTGGGCGACGCGGTGAAGTGGATCACGGGCGCGGGCGGGGTGGCGGTGGTCGCCCACCCGGCCCGCTATGACTTCAGCCCGAACGAGGAATACGCCCTGTTCACGGAATTCAAGGGCCACGGCGGAGTGGGCGTGGAGGTGGTCACGGGCAGTCACACGGCTGCCGAATACCAGCGCTACGCCGACGTTGCCCGCGAGTTCGACCTGCTTGCTTCGCGCGGTTCGGATTTCCACGATCCGACCGAGAGCCATACCGACTTGGGCACCTTGCCCGATCTGCCCGGCACCGTCACCCCGGTGTGGGAAGCGCTGGCACACCGTATCCTGCGCGCCTGACAGGGTGCCGGGGGCGGGGGGGCTGGCGAAACGCGGTACGCTATCGGGCTCATGGCCCAATACTTCGAAGTCCACCCCGAACATCCCCAGGCCCGTCTGCTCAAGCAGGCCGCCGACATCCTGCACAAGGGTGGGATCGTTGCGCTGCCCACCGACTCGAGCTACGCGCTCGTGTGTCACCTGGACGACAAGTCTGCGGTGGACCAGCTTCGCCGCATCCGCGGCGTCGATGAGCGGCATCACCTGACGCTGTTGTGCCGGGATCTGTCCGAACTGGCCAGCTATGCGCGCGTCGACAACACGCAGTACCGTCTGTTGAAGCTCGGCACACCGGGCCCTTATACCTTCATCCTCGAGGCAACCAAAGAGGTGCCCCGCAGGGTGTCGCATCCTTCCCGGCGGACGATCGGCCTGCGCGTGCCCGAGCACGCGACCACACAGGCACTGCTCGAAATCCTCGGTCAGCCTCTGCTGGCCACCACCCTGATCCTGCCCGGCCAGGAAGAGGCGCTCAACGACGCGCACGACATCCGCGTCGCGCTGGAGAAGCGCATTCAGGCTGTTGTCGATGCCGGCGCCTGCCCGATGGCGCCCACGACCGTGATCGACCTCACCAGTGGAACGCCGGAAGTGCTGCGTGAAGGGCGTGGCGAACTGACACGCTTGGGCCTGGCCTGAAGCCCGAGAGGGCGCTCAAGGGCGCCGCACCGCCTCTGCCAGCCATCGGGCATCGAAGCCCAGATGCCACTGGCCCCGCACATGCATCAGCGGCACACCCGGTGCGCCTTGTGCTTCGAACCGGGTGCGGCACGATGGCGTCGTGTCCACATTGCACTCGCGCCAGCTGATGTCGTGGCGATCCAACCAGTAGCGCGCCTGCGCGCAATACGGGCAGGTCTGCGTGGTGAACATCTCGATCTCGCCGGGCGCCGCACCGGATCTCACCGCCTGCGCAATGTCACGGTCGCGCCACCGCGACCAACCTTCGGACGCCCCGGCCACCACCGCCAGCAACACCAGCAGACTCAGCCAGCTTTTGCGGCGAGGGCGGGTGTTCTGAGGGGGCGAAGCGTCGGGCTGCATCATGGTCAGGGCTGTTTGGGGGTGGCTTTCTGGCCGATCTTGCTTTCCTGGCCTTGAAGCAGCTTGCGGATGTTGGCCGCATGGCGCCAGATCAGCAGGGCGCTCATCAGGATCACCCCGGCCGTCATCGGGCCTTGACCCCAGCCCCAAACCTGGATGGCCGGGGCAGCCACGGCCGCGATCAGCGCGGCGAGCGACGAGTAGCGGGTGAGTGCGGCCACGCCGAGCCACACCAGCAGCACGAGGCCGCCCAGTCCGGGCGCAAAACCCAGCAGCACGCCGGCCGCCGTGGCCACGCCCTTGCCGCCGACAAAGCGGAAGAACACGGGCCACAGATGGCCGATGAAGGCCGCCAGGCCCACCACCGTCACGACCAGGGTGTCGAGGCCCAGTTGCTGCGCCACCACCACGGGCACATAGCCCTTCAGGGCGTCGAACAGCAGGGTCAGGATGGCCGCCCCCTTGTTGCCCGAGCGCAGCACGTTCGTGGCGCCGGGGTTGCCCGAGCCATAGGTTCGGGGGTCGGCCAGGCCGAACAGGCGGCTGACGATGACGGCAAAGGACAGGGAGCCGATCAGGTAGGCCGCCACGGCGCCGAGGGCGCACAACAGGGTGGGATCGAGGCTGGCGAGGTTCATTCCGGAGAGAGACGATGGCAACAGGGCGCCAGTGTAGTGGGTTGCCCCCGCTGACTGACGCCGACGCGCCCCATCATTGCGGGGCGCCGGGGTTTGCTCTGCCTCTCGAAGCAGACCTGGCGCCCGCACAATCCCGCTTTGCAGTTGAAACGACGAACCACACCAGACACCGGGAGCCCTCACCATGATCACCTACGACAAGCGGCCTTTGTGGCGACGGGCCGGCGTGTGGGTGGCCGCGTTGGGCGTGTGTGGGGCGGCGGCGGCATGGTGGTGGTCCGCGCGTGCGGTCGATGGCCACGTCGGGGCGCCCGGGCCGTCCGCCCGCTCCCCGTTGGCGGACGCGCCTCAGACGCTGTCCCCCGCGGTGCTCAACCCACCCCCAGTCGGTGCAGATGGCCGTCCGGCCGATTTCAACGCGGCGGAATGGTCCGCCCTGAAAGACGCCATGGCCGAGTCCGCCAATCCGCAGGCCGAGCTCCAGCGGGTTGTGGCTTACCTGCGGTTCCAACGCGGTTTCGAACAGTGGCAGGCCATGCAGGATCAGCCCGATGCGGCTTCCCGGCAGCGCCTGGGGCGCGGTCTGCTGGCGCAACTGCCGGACCGCGTCCAGCAGGGTGAGGTGACGCTGGGCGAGGCCATGATGCTCGGTACCGCGATCTGGGCGGACCTGGAAGACAGCGAAGCCCCGCGCAAGGCGCAGCTCGATGCCCTGAAAGCCCGGCTCGAGGCCGCCGTGCCCGTGCCGGACGCTGAACAGCAGGCGCGCGAGGCCGCTTTGCTGGCGGAATACAAGCGCAGGGAGGCCGCCATCGTGGCCGACTGGCAGGCCCGCCCGGCCGCGGAGCGCAGCCAGGCCCGGCTGGAAGAGGCACTGGAGGGTGCCCGGCGCGCGGTTTACGGCGGGCGAGATCGTTGACCGAGAGACGGGGCGAGGCGCCCCGTTGTTGCGCCGCCGCAGACCGGCGCGTGGCCCGATAGAATGCCTCGCACATGTCTGCCCCTCTCCTGACCTCGCGCCGCCTCGTCTGGCTGACCATCGGGTTCGTGCTGGCGGTGCTGCTGTGGTGGCATGCCGCCATCGTCGCGCCCTTCCTGCTGAGCCTGGTGCTGGCCTACGTGCTGCAGCCGGCCGTCCTGCGCCTGCAGCGGTGGCGGGTGCCGCGCGCCCTGGCCATCGGCCTGTGCCTGCTGGCGGTGCTTCTGCTGGCCGCCACGGTGTTCGTGCTGCTGGTGCCCATCGTCTCCAAGCTCACGCCCATGCTGCGCGAGCAGCTGCCGGATCTGCTCGTGGGCGTCTGGGGGCGCGTCGTGCCCTGGCTGTCCCAGTTCGGACTCAGCGTGCCTGCCACGGCGGACGAGCTCAAGGACTGGCTCGTCGCCTTCATGCAGGACCACGTCAGCCAGTGGGGCGGGGCCATCTGGAAGTCGGTGCTGGCCGGCGGCGGCGGCCTGATGTCGGTGTTCGGCATGGCCCTGCTGGTGCCCATGCTGGCGTTCTACTGGCTGCTTGATTGGGAGCGCCTGGGGCGCCAGTGGAGCAGGCTGGTGCCGCCGCGCTGGCGCGCACCCGGCCGAGCCGTGATGGCCGAATGCGATGAGCTTTTCGGGCAGTACCTGCGCGGACAGCTGTTGGTGATGGGCGTGCTGGCCGTGTATTACAGCGTCGGCCTCTCGGCTTTCGGCTTCAGCCTGGCGCTGCCCATTGGCGTGTTCACCGGGCTCGCCGTCTGCATTCCCTATCTGGGCTTTGGTCTGGGCATGATCCTGGCGTTGCTGGCCGGGCTGCTGCAGTTCGGCGCAGGCGAGCAAGGTGTGTGGTGGCCGCTGGTGGCGGTCGCAGTGGTTTACGGGCTGGGGCAGGTGGTCGAGAGCTTCTTCCTCACGCCCCGCCTCGTCGGCGAGCGCATCGGGCTGCACCCCCTGGGGGTGATCTTCGCGCTGATGCTGTTCGGGCAATGGATGGGCTTCTGGGGCCTGCTGATTGCGCTGCCCGTCTCGGCGCTGATGATGGTGCTGGGGCGCCGTGCCCTCCTGGCCTGGCAGGCGTCGCGCCTGTACCAGGCTGATTGATCCGGTCTGTCTGTTGTCAACATGAGTCACCTGGACTCGCTGCTGAGTCGTTCCGCGGGCGTGCAGCCCATGCGCCAGATCCCGCTGGACCTGGGGCCTGCCATCGTCCACTCCCTCGATGACTTCGTCGAGGGTGCCAATGCCGATCTGCTGGGCTGGCTGCGTGCCTGGCCGGCCGTGAGCGGCCCGGTGTCACCGGCCTACCTCTGGGGCCCGTCCGGCTCCGGCAAGACCCACCTCATGCGGGCCATGGTCGAGCACGCCCTGGGCAAGGGGCTGGGCGTCGTGTGGCTCAATGCCCAGACCTGCCAGATGTGGGATGCGGCCGACCCGCTGTCGCCCACGCTGGCCCTGATTGACGAATGTGAGCAGCTCGATGCCGACCACCAGCATCTGGCCTTCAACCTCTTCATCGAGTCCGCCAGCCCTTCGAGCCCGACCGAGACCGGGCCGCTGTTCATCATGGCGGCCGGCAACGTGCCGCCGGTGGACCTGCCCGTGCGCGATGACCTGCGCACCCGCCTGGGCTGGGGGCTGATCTTTGCGTTGCATCCGCTTGATGAAGCCGGCGTCCGCGATGCCCTGCAGCGCGAGGCCACCCGCCGCGGCATGGCGCTCGGCGAGGGCGTCCTGTCCTACCTGCTCACGCGCCACAGCCGCGACCTGGGCTTTCTGATGAACCTGCTCGACCGGCTCGACCGCTATGCGCTGGCCGAGCACCGCCTGATCACCGTGCCCCTGCTCAAGCAGATGCTGGCCGTGGAGACCCCATGAACCTTGCGCTATTCGACCTCGACCACACCCTGCTGCCGCTCGACTCCGACCACGAGTTCGGCGAGTTCCTCATCCGCCACGAGCTGGCCGACGGCGTGACCTACCGGGCGCGCAACAACGCCTTCTACGAGCAGTACTGCAACGGCACCCTGGTCCTGGACGAGTACATCGCCTTCACCACCAGCATCTGGCGCGAACTGGATGCCGAGGCCCAGTCCGCCCTGCAACAGACCTTCATGGAAGAGGTGATCCTGCCGGCCATCCACCCGCAGGCGGTCGAGCTGATCGAACGCCACCGCGCGCAGGGCGACCTGCTCGCCATCGTCACCGCCACCAACGAGTTCGTGACCCGCCCGATTGCCGACGCCTTCAACGTCGACGACCTGCTGGCCGTGCGCCTGGTACGCGACGTCGGCGGGCGCGTCACCGGCCAGATCGACGGCGTGCCATCTTTCCGTGAAGGCAAGATCACACGTGTGGAACAATGGCTGTCGGAGAAGGGACGACGGCTGAGCGACTTCGAGCGCGTCAGCTTCTACAGCGACTCCCCCAACGACCTGCCCCTGCTGGAGCGCGCCAACGACCCGGTGGCCACCAATCCCAGCCCCGCGCTGGAGACCGTGGCCCGTGAACGCGGCTGGCGCATCCTTCGACTGTTCGCATGATCAAGAGCCTGATAGACAAGATACTCGGCAAGAAGCCCCCCCGCCAGCGCGCTGCCGCGCCGGGCGCCAAGGCCGCCAAGCCCCCGCGCATCCCGGTGGGCAAGCGCGTGGACGTGCCCGCCAGCGAGCACGGGATCGACCCCAGCCTGGTGGACGAACGGGCCCGCAAGGTGGTCGAGACGCTGCAGGACGCCGGCTACGAGGCCTACATCGTCGGCGGCGCGGTGCGTGACCTGATCCTGGGCATGCGCCCCAAGGACTTCGACGTGGCCACCAACGCCACGCCCGAGCAGGTCAAGGCGCTGTTCCGTCGCGCCTTCATCATCGGACGGCGCTTCCGCATCGTGCACGTGGTGTACGGCCGTGGCCGCGAGCACGAGGTCATCGAGGTCTCCACCTTCCGCGCCTACATGGACGTGTCGGCCGCCGAGCAGGTGCAGGGCAACGAAAAGACGTCCAAGAAGGAACTGGCAGACAAGTCGCTGGTGGTGGACGCCAGCGGACGTGTGCTGCGCGACAACGTCTGGGGCCCGCAGGACCAGGACGCCGCCCGCCGCGACTTCACGATCAACGCGATGTACTACGACCCGCGCACGGGCGTGGTCGTCGACTACCACGGCGGCATCAAGGACGCCAAGAAGCGCGTGCTGCGCATGATCGGCGTGCCGGAAGTGCGTTACCGCGAAGACCCGGTGCGCATCATCCGCGTCGTCCGTTTCGCGGCCAAGCTCGGCTTCGAGATCGAACCCCGCACGCGCGAACCCATTGCGGAGATGGCGGACCTGCTGTCGAACGTGCCCCAGTCGCGCCTGTTCGACGAGATGATCAAGCTGCTGCAGACAGGCCATGCCACGGCGTCGCTCAACGAGCTGCGCAAGCAGGGTCTGGACCGCGGCGTGTTCCCGGTGCTGGATGCCGTCTTCGACGAGGCCCGCCGCCACCCGGGGCGCGACCAGTTCGTGCAGCTGGCCCTCAACGACACCGACCGCCGGGTGGGCGAGGGCAAGCCGGTGGCGCCCAGCTTCCTGCTGGCCTGCCTGCTGTGGCACGACGTGCTCGAGCACTGGAAGCGGAACCAGGCCCAGGGTGAGCCGCCGTTCCCGGCGCTGCAGTCGGCCACCGACGCCGTGTTCGACGCCCGCATCGGCGACATCTCCGGACGCGGCAAGCTGGCCGCCGACATGCGCGAGATCTGGACCATGCAGCCGCGTTTCGAGCGGCGTGTGGGCAATGGCCCGTACACGCTGGTCGAGCAGCCGCGCTTCCGCGCCGGCTTCGACTTCCTGCGCCTGCGTGCCCAGGCCGGTGAGCTCGACATGGAGCTGGCCACCTGGTGGGAAGACTTCTCCCTGGCCGACGACCACGAGCGCCGTCGCCTGCTGGACGAGGCACGCCAACTCGAGGTGCAGCGTCGCCAGAGCAAGGCGGCTGCCGGTGGCACCGAAGGCGAGGGCGGCGGTGACCCGGCCCGCAAGCGCCGCCGTCGCCGTCGCAAGCCGGCTGGCGAGCGTCAGGTCGACGTCGGGGCTGCGGAGTGAGCGTCAGCGTGCGCCGTGACGGCCTGCACATCAGCGGGGCTGCCGATGCGCTGAGCGCGGTTCCCCGGCACCTCGCCTTCGTGGGCATGGGGGGCAACCTGGGCGATGTCCGTGCCCGACTCGCGCGCGCGCAGGAGGATCTGGCCGCGCTGCCCGGCACCCGGCTGGTGGGCGTGTCGTCGCTGTATGAAACGGCACCTGTGGACGCCTCCGGCCCGGATTACCTCAACGCTGTGGCAGTGCTGGCGTCGGCACTCGGCCCCCAGGAATTGCTCGCGGCGTTGCTGGCCCTCGAAATCGTCCACGACCGTGAGCGCCCGTATCACCATGCGCCGCGCACGCTGGACCTCGACCTGTTGTGGTTCGGCGGAGCCACGCGGCAGTCCGCGACCCTGAGCCTGCCGCACCCGCGCATGATGGGCCGTGCCTTCGTGCTCGAGCCGCTGGCCGAGGTGCTGGCGCGCCTGGGGGACGACTGGCCGTGCGCCGATTGCCCGCCCGCCGCCGTCGGCCTGCCCCCGGAAGCTGAACGCGCCGCATTGCGGGCCGCTCAGCGTATTCGCCGTCTTTGAGGCGTGGTTTTGCTGCCCTGGCCACGAAATTGCGGCCAGACTGGCTGCGAATATCGCCATGCCAGCAATTTCGGGGTAGAATCTCAGGCTTTGTTGGTGGGGCTTCGTGCGTGTTTGCAAAGAAGTCCGCCGGCAGGCGCTGTTTTCGACGTTGCTGTGCACACCGAGCAGGTCAGATCCGTTTCCATCCGCGGAAACCGGAAACGGACCAGACCCGGGTGGCTTGAACAAGGCGAACCCTTCACCGGGTTTTGTGTGGCGACCAGAAGGCAGGCGGCTGGCGGCCACGTTCAAGCCCCGTTGAATGCATTCACACTGAAAGCGAATCTGTAATGACGACCATCCGTGTCAAGGAAAACGAGCCGTTCGACGTGGCCCTGCGCCGCTTCAAGCGCACCATCGAAAAGCTGGGTCTGCTGACCGAACTGCGCGCCCGCGAGTTCTACGAGAAGCCCACCGCTGAGCGCAAGCGCAAGAAGGCCGCCGCGGTCAAGCGTCATTACAAGCGCGTGCGCAGCATGCAGCTGCCCAAGAAGCTGTACTGATCCGCTTCCTGGACACCTTGTCGCACAATGCGCTGACACGGCGCAGCGAGTGACAAACAAGCCTGCATGGGGACGCCCAGGCAGGCTTTGTCGTTTCTGCGGTCCGTCGCTGCATGTCCCTGCTGCTCGCGCCGCTTTTTGACCCTTTTTCCGTCTCTTTCTCCGTCCCGGCTGCGGGACCTGCCCACCATGAGCCTCAAGCAACGCATCAACGACGACATGAAAGCCGCCATGCGCGCCAAGGAAGCCGATCGCCTCGGCACCATCCGCATGCTGCTGGCCGCGATGAAGCAGAAGGAAGTCGACGAGCGCGTGGAGCTGGATGACACCATGGTGGTGGCCATCGTCGACATGCTCATCAAGCAGCGCAAGGATGCCGCGCAGCAGTACGAAGCCGCCGCCCGCGCCGATCTGGCCGACAAGGAAAAGGCCGAGATCACCGTGCTCGAGGCCTACCTGCCGCAGCGCCTGAGCGCCGACGAGATCGCCGCCGCCATCCAGGCCATCGTCACCGAGCTGGGTGCATCCGGCCCTGGCGACATGGGCAAGGTCATGGGCGCCGCCAAACAGCGTCTGGCTGGGCAGGCCGACATGGGCCAGGTCTCTGCCGCCGTGAAGGCCGCGCTGGCCGGTTGACCTCCGCCTCCCACCGTTTCCCTCGTCACAAGGATCGATCATGAGCCAGTCCGTATCCCTCGCCCCGATTGCCGAAGACGTGTACGCCGCCCCCCAGCTGACGCCCGACGCCATGGCGGCGGCGGCCGAGGCCGGATTCAAGGCCGTGATCAACAACCGCCCTGACATGGAAGGCGGCCCCGAGCAGCCCACCAGTGCCGCCATCGAGGCGGCCGCGAAGGCCGCGGGGCTGGCGTACGCCCACCTGCCAGTCAACGGCGGCTACCAGTCTCCGGAAGAGATCGCCCGCTGCGCCGAGCTGCTCAAGACGCTGCCGCGTCCGCTGCTGATGTTCTGCCGCAGCGGCGCCCGCTCCACGCGCCTGTACCAGCAGGCGATCGCGCTCGAAGACTGAGCGGCACGCCCGACTCACCGGGCGACGCACGATGACAAGCCGGCCCGAGCCGGCGGGATTCTGGAGGAACAACCATGCAAGGCTATGTTCGCCTGATGGATGGCGTGGCGCGCGCCTGCGGCGTGCTCGCGGCCTGGGCGCTGCTGCTGGCCTGCCTGATCAGCGCCGGCAATGCCACCCTGCGCTACACCTTCAGCCTGGGCTCGAACGCCTGGCTGGAGGCGCAGTGGTACCTGTTCGGCTTGGCCGTCTTCGCCGGCGCACCCCTGTTGCTGCGGCTCAACGAGCACGTGCGGGTCGATGTGGTGTACGGAGGGCGCTCGCCGCGCACCAAGGCCTGGATCGACCTGCTCGGGCTGGCCCTCGTGCTGCTGCCCGTCTGCGTGGTGACGGCGTGGATGGCCTGGCCGTTCGCGGTGGAGTCCTACCTGCAGCAGGAGCATTCTCCCAGCGCGGGCGGGCTGCTGCGCTGGCCGATCAAGGCTGCCATCCCAGCAGGCTTCGCGCTGTTGGCCCTTCAGGGACTGGCCGAGCTGTTCAAGCGCGTCGCCTTTCTGCGTGGTGACACCGCCGCGGCCCGGGTGGATTACGAGAGGCCGCTGCAATGATCGAGATGCAACACCTGGCGCCGATCATGTTCGGTGCCCTCGTGGTCGCGATGCTGGTCGGGTTTCCGGTGGCGTTCACGCTGGCCGGGCTGGGCCTGGGTTTCGGGGCCTTTGCCATTTCGCAAGGCTTCTTTCCGGAAGCCTTCATGGCCAACCTGCCACTGCGTCTGTTCGGCATCGTGTCGAACGAGTTGCTGCTGTCCATCCCGTTCTTCACCTTCATGGGGGCGCTGCTGGAGCGCTGCGGTCTGGCCGAAGACCTGCTGGATGGCACGGGCCAGTTGTTCGGCGGCAAGCCGGGCGGCCTGGGCTTCGCCGTCATCGTGGTGGGGGCCATCCTGGGGGCCATCACGGGCACGGTGGCGGCCAGCGTGATCGCGATGGGCGTGATTTCGTTGCCCATCATGGCGCGCTATGGCTACAACATGCGCTACGCCACGGGCGTGATTGCCGCCTCCGGCACGATCACGCAGCTCATTCCGCCGTCCCTGGTGCTGGTGGTGCTGGCCGACCAGCTGGGCCGCTCGGTGGGCGACATGTACCTGGGCGCCATCGGCCCGTCGCTGTTGCAGACGGTGCTGTTCCTGCTGTTCACGCTGGCTGTGGCCGTATTCCGGCCGCAATGGGTTCCGGCGCTGCCGGAAAGCGCCCGCACCCTGCGCGGCTGGCCGCTGTGGCGCAAGGTGCTCTGGGGCATGCTGCCCTCCATCGTGCTGATCTTCCTCGTTCTGGGCACGCTGTTCATGGGGCTGGCCACACCGACCGAGGCCGGTGCGCTCGGGGCCGTTGGCGCCATGGTGCTCGCGGCCATGCACAAGCGGCTCAATCGCACGCTGATCTGGCAGGCCATGGACGCCACCATGCGGGTCACCACCATGGTGATCTTCATCCTGCTGGGCTCCAGCGTGTTTTCGCTGGTTTTCCAGGGCGTCGACGGCAACATCTGGATCGAGGACCTGATGTCGCACCTGCCGGGCGGCCCGGTGGGCTTCCTGATCGCGGTGAACATCTTCGTGTTCTTCCTGGCGTTCTTCCTCGACTTCTTCGAGATCGCCTTCATCATCGTGCCGCTGCTGGCCCCCGTGGCCGAGAAAATGGGCATCGACCTCGTGTGGTTCGGCGTGCTGCTGTGCGTGAACATGCAGACCAGCTTCATGCACCCGCCGTTCGGGTTTGCGCTGTTCTACCTGCGTGGGGTGGCCGACCAGATCTACAAGAGCGGCGCCATTGCCCGCCCCATTGCCTCACGCGACATCTACCTGGGCGCCATTCCCTGGGTGGTGATGCAGTTGATGCTGGTGGCCGTGGTCATCTTCTGGCCGCAGTCGGTGACGTACTGGCTCGACAAGGAGGCGAAGGTCGATCCGGACGCCGTGCGCATCGAGATGCAGATCGAGGACACGGGAGAGTCGACCGACGCGCTCACCCCGGCCGAAGAAGGTGCGTCGGCCCCTGAGACCGGGGAGGGCGTCGATGCGCCCCCGTCCTTCGATGTCCCGCCGCCCGAGGATCAGGCTGCATCAGGAGCCGGCTCAGCGCGCGTGGCCAGGTAGGCGCTCAGCCCGACCAAAGCGGCCACAACGAACCACATGACGGGGCTCGGACCGAGCGCGGTTGCCGTGATGGCGGCACTGAGCGCGATGCCACCGACCGCTGCCAGCTTGCCCCGGCGGGTGATCTGGCGGTTCTCGATCCACAGCCTGAGGCTGCGACCGTAGCGGGGGTGGTTCAGCAGACGCTCGCGCATGGCCGGGTCGCCCTTGCCATACGCCCACACGCCGATGAGCAGGAACACGGTGGTGGGCAGGAGTGGGATGAAGGCGTTGATGACGCCGACGGCCATGCTGAGCATGCCGACCGTGCGCCAGGTCCGTTCCAGCGCAGGCTGACTCCAGTCGGCCCGCCAGTGGCGCTGGTTGCCAGAGGATGATGCGTGGGCGTGGTGCATGGCCTTCGCTCCGTGTGTCATTCGCTCCCAGTCTGCCTGAAAAACGAGACACGGTGGTGCGGGTGACCCCGCTGCGAACTCGCCCGGGCCCCGCTCGAAGGGCCTGCCGTGAAATGCGACCTGGTCGCGGTTCAGTCGTGCGGGCAGGGATGCAGGTGCACGGCCAGCCACACCGTGCCTGCCGCAGTGCGCAGCACGGTGTGCGGGGTGCCCGCAGGCAGAAACACGTGGTCGCCGGGCCGCAGCGTGTGCCGGGTGCCCGAGACCTCGAGGTCGGCTTCGCCCTGAAGCAGCACCACCCACTCGTCCTGCGCCTGTTCGTAGGGCGTGGGCGTGATGACGTCCGAACTGACGATGCGTTCGACCACCAGGTTGCGGTGACGCAGCACCACGTCGAAGCGCTCGCCGCGCTCGGGTGGTGCGGCGTCCGCAAACAGGTTGGTCAGGGCGCTCATGAGACCCTGCTGGTCCGCGCTGTGGCCGATGCAGCCCCGGTCACAGCTTGGCAGCCTGCATGTAGCGGTCGAACGTGGCCTCGGTGAAGCGGAACCACAGGTTCTGGTCTGCGCGGAACTTGCTGTAGTCGGCGTACACCTTCTTCCAGGACGGGTTCTTGTTGTTCAGGTCGTTGCAGATGTCCATCGTGGCCTTGAAAGCCGCGTCCAGCACGGGCTTGGGCATCTGCACCAGCTTGGTCTTGGCGGCCACCAGTTGCTTGAGCGCCAGCGGGTTGCGTGCGTCGTAGCGCGCCTGCATCTCGACGTGGGCGTGCGACGCAGCGGCTTCCACCATGGCCTTGTAGTCGGCGCTCAGGCTGTTGAAGGCCTTCTGGTTGATGAAGAAGTCGAGTTGCGGGCCGCCTTCCCACCAGCCAGGGAAGTGGTAGTTCGGCGCCACCTTGTAGAAGCCCAGCTTCTGGTCGTCATAGGGGCCGACCCACTCGGCCGCGTCGATCGTGCCTTTTTCCAGGGCCTGGTAGATCTCGCCGCCGGGCAGGTTCTGCGGCACCACGCCGAGTTGCTCCATCACGCGCCCTGCGAAGCCGGCCACGCGCATCTTCAGGCCCTTCATGTCGGCCAGGCTGGTGATGGGCTTGCGGTACCAGCCACCCATCTGCGCGCCCGTGTTGCCGCCCGGGAAGTTGATGATGTTGTAGCGGGCGTAGAACTCTCGCATCAGCGTCAGCCCGTTGCCTTCGAACATCCAGGCGCTCATCTGGCGCGAGTTCAGGCCGAACGGGATGGCGCAGCCGATGGCGAAGGTTTCATCCTTGCCGACGAAGTAGTAGGGCGCCGTGTGCGCCATCTCGACCGTGCCGGCCTGCACGCCGTCGACCACGCCGAACGGAGGCATCAACTCGCCGGCTGCGTGGATCGAGATCTGGAACTTGCCGCCCGACATCTCGGACACCTTCTTGGCGAAGACCTCGGAGGCGCCGTAGATGGTGTCGAGCGACTTGGGGAAGCTGGAGGCCAGGCGCCAGCGCACATTGGCCTGCGCGTGGACGATGGCGGGGGCGGCACCAGCGGCCAGCACGCCGGCGAGGCCGGCACCGTGGATGAAGCGGCGGCGTTCCATGTGGGAAGGGCTCCTGTCGAATCGGTTCTGAGGGACAACTCGGGCGATTCTAGGGAGCCCCGCTGCGCCGCCGGGCGATCAGGCGATGGTGTTTACCCGCACGCCGTGCGGGCAGTGCCGTGCCTCAGTGCCCGGCGATCTTCATCTTCTCGATCAGCACCGAGCCGACCGTCTTGCTGCCGTAGGTGTAGGCATCGGCGCCAATGGCCACGATCTGCTGGAACATCTCGCCCAGGTGGCCGGCAATGGTGATCTCGTGCACGGGGAACTGGATCACGCCGTTCTCCACCCAGTAGCCCGCCGCGCCGCGCGAATAGTCGCCGGTCACGTAGTTCACGCCCTGGCCCATGAGTTCGGTGACGAACAGGCCGGTGCCCAGCTTCTTGAGCATGGCCTTGAGGTTGTCCTTCGGGTCGGTCAATTTGCTGAGCATCACCAGGTTCTGCGAGCCGCCGGCATGGCCGGTGGTCTTCATGCCCAGCTTGCGCGCCGAATAGCTCGACAGGAAGTATCCCTGCGTGACGCCGGCCTTGACCACGCGGCGCTTGCGCGTGAGCACGCCTTCGTCGTCGAACGGGGCGCTGCCCTTGCCCTTGAGGATGTGCGGGTCTTCGATGATGTCGATGTGCTTTGGGAAGACGGGCTTGCCCAGGCTGTCGAGCAGGAAGGTGGCCTTGCGGTAGAGCGCGCCACCGCTGGTGGCCTGCACGTAGGCGCCCAGCAGGCCGGCGGCCAGCGTGCTTTCGAACAGCACCGGCACTTCACAGGTGGCGATCTTGCGCGACTTCAGCCGCGACAGCGCGCGCTCGGCCGCATAGCGGCCCACCGCTTCGGGCTTGGCCATGTCGCGGGCATCGCGCTCGGAGGTGTACCAGAAGTCGCGCTGCATGTCGTTGCCACGCCCGGCAATGGGCGACACCGACAGCGAGTGGCGCGAGCTGGCATAGCCGCCGCGGAAGCCGCGCGTGTTGCCGGCAAAGAAGTGCGACTGCTGGGCCGACACGCCGGCGCCTTCGGAGTTGGTGATGCGCTTGTCGACCACCAGGGCGGCCTCTTCGCAGCGGCGGGCGAGTTCGGCCGCGCCTTCGGCGTCGATGGCCCAGGGGTGGAACAGGTCCAGATCGCGCTTGGCCGCGCGACCCAGGGCCAGGTCGTCCGCATCGGGCAGGCCGGCGGCTGGGTCTTCGGCGGTGTAGCGGGCGATGTCGTAGGCGGCCCGCACGGTTTGCTCCAGCGCCTCGGGCGAGAAGTCGGACGTGCTGGCGTTGCCGCGGCGCTGGCCCACATAGACGGTCACGCCGATGGTCTTGTCGCGGTTGCGCTCGACGTTCTCGAGCTTGCCCTTGCGGACCGACACCGACAGGCCCATGCCTTCGGAGACCTCGGCGGCGGCATCGCTGGCGCCCAGCTTCTTGGCCAGGCCCAGGGTGTCTTCGATCAACTGCTGGAACTGTTCGCGGCTGTACGCAAAGCCGTTGGACTGCGAAGCGGAGGTCTTGCCGGAGGAGGACTTGCTGTTCTTGGCGGCCATGTTGTGGTCTGGTGTAGAGGGCCCCCGTATCATAGCGACCACATGAATCCGAAACATTTTGATCAAGACGCCGGTGTGGACGGTGGTGACGACCCGTTTGGCGGCCGTCCGAGCAAGAGCGCGCTCAAGCGCATGAGCCACGACCTGCAGGCCCTGGGCAAGCAGCTGCTGGAGATGCCCGATTCGCGCCTGGACGACATCCCGATGCCGGAGCGGTTGCGCGATGCCCTGGCCAACTACAAATCCACGCGATCCTTCGAGGGAAAGCGGCGCCAGCTGCAGTTCATCGGCAAGGTGATGCGCGAGGTCGATCCCGAGCCCCTGCGCGAAGCCGTGGCCGAGTTCCAGATGGGCCATGCCCGCAATGCGCTGGAGCTGCACCAGGCCGAACGCTGGCGTGCCGAGCTGCTGAGCGACGACAAGGACGTCGTCACGCGCTGGGTGGCCGAGCACCCGGACACCGACGTGCAGCAGCTGCGCGCCCTGATTCGCAACGCCCGCAAGGACCAGGCGGCCGAGCCCGACAAGCGCAATGGCCGCGCTTTCCGCGAGCTGTTCCAGTTCATCAAGCAGGCGATGATGGCCGACGGTGAACCGCCTGCGATGTCGTCCGATGCCGGCGACCAGTCAGACGACTGAAGGGGCTTGACCGTGACATCCGATCTCGTGCTGGACGCCGTGCGCATCGGCGTCGTCTCCATCAGCGACCGCGCCAGCAGTGGCGTCTACGAGGACAAGGGGCTGCCCGCCTTGCAGGACTGGCTGGGCCGCGCGGTGCGCAATCCGGTCACGTGGGTGCCGCGGTTGATTGCCGACGAGCGCGCCCTGATCGCGCAGACCCTGCGCGAACTGGTGGACGAAGAAGGCTGCCATCTGGTGCTGACCACCGGGGGCACGGGCCCGGCGCTGCGCGATGTGACGCCGGAGGCCACGCTCGACGTGGCCGACAAGGAAATGCCCGGGTTTGGCGAGCAGATGCGCCAGATCAGCCTGCGCTTCGTGCCGACCGCCATCCTGTCGCGGCAGACGGCGGTCATCCGCAAGCAGGCGCTGATCCTCAACCTGCCGGGGCAGCCCAAGTCCATCGCGGAGACGCTGGAAGGCCTGCGAGACGCTGAAGGGCGTGCCGTTGTGCCCGGCATCTTCGCAGCGGTGCCGTACTGCATCGATCTGATCGGTGGCCCCTACATCGAGACCGATTCCGCGGTGTGCGAGGCCTTCCGGCCGAAATCGGCCCGTCGCCCGTCACCCGGCCTTCAGGCCTGAGTTTCCGTCTCCGGCGATCCGGGCGGCAGGCCCAGGTTCGCCAGTTCGCGCTGCACAGCGTCGATGATGCGGGCGCGCAGCCACTGGTTGGCGGGGTCGTCCTCCATGGCGGCGTGCCAGTACAGATGGGCGTCCAGCTGGGCCGGGCTCAGCGGGAAGTCGTGCAGCACGTTGTCGAAGTGCTGGTTGGCCACGCGGGCGTACTGCTGCGGCATGGTCAGCAGCATGTCTGTCTGGCTGACGACGCGGCAGGCCGCAAAATAGTGCCGGCAACGCAGGCCGATCTGGCGGCGCAGCCCTTGCCGGCTCAAC
>NZ_CAJYGK010000004.1 GCF_913773725.1 uncultured Aquabacterium sp.
TGGCCAACATGTTCACCGTAATCACTCCGGTTCTCCTGCTCGGCATCGAGCAGGCATTGGAACACGTGGGTCAAATTTCGATGAAAACTACGTACGGCAGTGGGTCAGTTTTGCGTGCACATCAACACCGCGCGCGATGATTGCCGATCCCGACCGCTATGAGCCGCGCGCCAGCGATACCGTGCTGGACTTCGCGCGTCATTACGGCACGTCCTTCCTGCCCGCTCGCGTATATCGCCCGCAGGACAAACCGAAGGTAGAAGTTGCAGTTCAGGTGGTTGAGCGCTGGATCATGGCGCGCCTGCGTCATCATCAGTTTGCGTCAGTTCAATTGGTCAATGACGCGATCCAGCCGCTGCTGAAGAACCTGAACGAGCGCCCGTTCCAGAAGTTGCCCGGATGCCGCGCCAGCGCCTTCGCCGAACTGGATGCGCCGGCCCTGCAACCGCTGCCGGCACAGCCCTATGAGCTGGCGCACTTCAAGTCGGTGACGGTTCATATCGACTATCACGTCGAGATCAACAAACACCGTTACAGCGTGCCGCACGCCCTGGTCGGCCTCAAGCTCGATGCCCGCATCACGGCGGGCGCCGTCGAATTGTTGCATCGTGGCCGGCGCGTTGCCAGCCACGCCCGCAATGACCGCGTGGGGGGCTATACGACCGTCGTCGAGCACATGCCGGCGGCGCACCGCGCCCATCTCGAATGGACGCCGCAGCGGCTGATTCACTGGGGACAGCAGATCGGTGCGGCAACCGGCGCGCTCGTCACGCGACTGCTGCAGGAGCAACGCCATCCGGAGCACGGCTATCGGGCGTGCCTCGGATTGCTCTCGCTGTCTCGGCGCTATGGCCGCGATCGTCTCGAAGCTGCGTGTGCGCTGGCGCTGGAAATGGGCGTGCACCGTTACCGCCACGTGCGCGACATCCTGATCAACAACCGCGATCGCGCTGAGGCGGCAACGCCTGCCGACTGGATCAGCCCGAGCCACGCGCATGTACGTGGCCCCAGCTACTACCAATAAAGAGAACCCACCATGATGATGCACCAGACCCTGACGCAGTTGCGCACCCTGAAGCTGGAGGGCTTCGCTGATGGCCTCGAAGAACAGTTGACGCAGCCCGGCTCGGCCAGCCTGAGCTTCGAGGAGCGACTGTCCCTGCTGGTCGACCGGGAAGCCAATTGGCGTGATGACCGGCGCCGCACCCGACTGCTCAAGCAGGCGCGTCTCAAGTATCCGCAGGCCGCCATCGAGGACCTCGACACCCGTTCCGGTCGAGGCGTCGACCCGCGCTCGCTCACGAGCCTGGCTCTTGGCGACTGGGTCGAAGCCGGCTACAGCCTGCTCATCAGCGGCCCAACCGGCGCGGGTAAATCATGGCTCGCTTGCGCCCTGGTCCAATACGCCTGCCGGCGCGGACACTCGGCGTTGTACCTGCGGGTGCCGCGGCTCAATGAAGAACTGCGCGTCCTGCACGGCAACGGCGGCTTTACCAAATGGCTGCTGCAGGTGGCCCGCGTTGACGTCCTGCTACTGGACGATTGGGGCATGGCGCCCCTCGACGCGATGGTCCGAAACGATCTGCTCGAGATGATCGATGACCGCGCGGCGGGCAAGGCGACCATCGTCACCAGCCAATTGCCGATCGAGCACTGGCACGGCTGGATCGGCGACGAGACCATCGCCGACGCGATGCTCGACCGTCTGATGCAGCGCCATCACCGGATCACGCTCACCGGTGAATCGCTCAGAAAAGCATCCCCAAAACCCAACATCCTGGAGCCCGACCTCGACCAGAACTGATACGAAACCCTACAATCGACACCGCGCAACGCCTATCTCGCCAAATCGGTCACGTTCCCGAAATCGGCGGTCACGTTCGCCGAAATACGCACCAGACCAAAGGCAAGGTGGAGCGACCCATCGGTTATGTCCGGCAGAGCTTTTTCTACGGCCGGCACTTCCTCAACGACGCCGATCTGAATGCACAGGCCCTGTCATGGGTCACGCACAAGGCCAACCGGCGCATCCATCGCACCACGGGCGAGGCGCCTGATACTCGTTTCCTGCGCGGCGAGCTGGCCACGCTGCAGCCCCTGGCACGGACAGCCTATCGCGGTGTGGTTGCCGTGCAGGAACCCGCGTGTGCCACCACGCCGGCACCCCTGCCACAAGTCGAGCACCGGCCGCTGAGTGTCTACGGCCGATTGGCGGGAGGTTACCGATGAACACCGCAAACTCTCCGCGTGAAACTATTCGCGGCATGCTGGCCGACCTGAAGATGCCCGGCGCGCTGGAGGCAGTGGACCACATCCTCAGCGATGTGGACGGCGGGCAGCTCACGGCGTCAGAGGCGATCCAGCGCCTGCTGGGGGCGCAGATCATGCTGCGCAACAACCGCCGCCTGCAGGCAGCGATGCGCTCGTCCAGGCTCCCCGCAGTCAAGACCTTGGAAAGCTTCGATTTCGCCTTCCAGCCATCGATCAAGCGCGAACAGATCGAGAGCCTGCACGAGCTGGGCTTCGTCGAGCGCAAGGAGAACGTCATCCTGCTCGGGCCGCCGGGCGTGGGCAAGAGCCATCTCGCAATCAGCCTGGCCATCGCGGCGGCCCAACGCGGGCGTCGCGTGTACTACGGCACCCTGATCGACCTCATCACCTCGCTCGAAGAAGCACAGGCCGCCGGCCAACTGATGCGCCGGCTTGCGGTGCTGTCCCATCCTGCGTTGCTGGTGGTCGACGAGATCGGCTATCTGCCAATCACCCATACCGGTGCCGTGCTCTTCTTTCAGCTCATGAACCGGCGTTACGAACACGCCTCGACCGTGCTGACTTCCAACAAGGGTTTCGAGGAATGGGGCTCGGTGTTCGGTGATGAAGTCATGGCTGCCGCACTCATCGACCGTGTGCTCCATCACTGCCATCTGGTCAACATCCGCGGCAACAGCTACCGCATGCGGGAACACACTGAACTGTATCGCGCCCTGCAGGATGAGCTTCTCGTCCCATCGGACACGAACCGGCGCGCTCGGCGCACCAGGGTCACGCAGTAATGAAGTTGAGGGGCGTGCAATTTTCAGGCGCCACAACCATGCAATTTTCGATCGGCGTTGACA
>NZ_CAJYGK010000005.1 GCF_913773725.1 uncultured Aquabacterium sp.
GCTGTCGACCAACGGCGACACCTTCCTGGGCGGTGAAGACTTCGACCAGCGCATCATCGACTACATCATCGGTGAGTTCAAGAAGGAATCCGGCGTCGATCTGACCAAGGACGTGCTGGCCCTCCAGCGCCTGAAGGAAGCCGCTGAAAAGGCCAAGATCGAGCTGTCGAACTCGTCGCAGACCGACGTGAACCTGCCGTACATCACGGCCGACGCCACTGGTCCGAAGCACCTGAACATCAAGCTGACCCGCGCCAAGCTGGAAAGCCTGGTGGACGAGCTGATCGAGCGCACCATCGCCCCCTGCCGCACGGCCATCAAGGACGCCGGCATCAGCGTGTCCGACATCAACGACGTGATCCTGGTCGGCGGCATGACCCGCATGCCCAAGGTGCAGGAGAAGGTCAAGGAGTTCTTCGGCAAGGAGCCGCGCAAGGACGTCAACCCGGACGAAGCCGTCGCCGTCGGCGCCGCCGTGCAAGGCCAGGTGCTGTCGGGTGACCGCACCGACGTCCTGCTGCTGGACGTGACCCCGCTGTCCCTGGGCATCGAAACCCTGGGTGGCGTCATGACCAAGATGATCAGCAAGAACACGACGATCCCGACGAAGTTCGCACAGACCTTCTCGACCGCCGACGACAGCCAGCCCGCCGTGACCATCAAGGTCTTCCAGGGTGAACGCGAGATGGCCTCGGGCAACAAGATGCTGGGCGAGTTCAACCTCGAAGGCATCCCGCCCGCACCGCGTGGCGTGCCTCAGATCGAAGTGACCTTCGACATTGACGCCAACGGCATCCTGCACGTGAGCGCCAAGGACAAGGGCACCGGCAAGGAAAACAAGATCACCATCAAGGCGAACTCGGGCCTGAGCGAGGACGAGATCCAGAAGATGGTGAAGGACGCCGAGCTGAACGCGGCCGAGGACAAGAAGAAGCTCGAGATCGTGCAGGCCAAGAACCAGGGCGACAGCCTGGTGCACAGCGTGCGCAAGTCGCTGACCGAGTACGGCGACAAGCTCGATGCCGGTGAGAAGGAAAAGATCGAAGCCGCGATCAAGGAAGTCGAGGAAGCCCTCAAGGGTGACTCGAAGGACGAGATCGAGGCCAAGACCAATGCCCTGATGACCGCCTCGCAGAAGCTGGGCGAGAAGATGTACGCCGACATGCAGGCTGCCCAGGGCGCGGCCGGCGCCGCCGGTGCAGCTGGCGCGGAAGCCGCTGGTGCGGCAGACAGCAAGCCCGCCGACGACAACGTGGTCGACGCCGAGTTCAAGGAAGTCAAGAAGGACTGACAGGATCGATCGGGCCGCGCGGCCTGATCGGCGGCAGGGCACAGGTCGTGCGAGCATGGCGCTCGCGCCCTGTGCCTTTGTCGAATCCGGGGGCGTGAGCGCCCTCCCCTCAAACAGACTTTCGCCAAGCCTGGAATTCACATGGCAAAACGCGATTACTACGAAGTCCTTGGCGTCGCCAAGGGCGCGTCGGAAGACGAGATCAAGAAGGCCTACCGCAAGCTGGCCATGAAGTACCACCCTGACCGCAACCAGGGTGAGAAGGCCAAGGAAGCCGAAGAGCAGTTCAAGGAGGTCAAAGAGGCCTACGAGATGCTGTCGGATCCGAAGAAGAAGGCCGCTTACGACCAGTACGGCCATGCCGGCGTCGATCCCAATATGGGTGGACGCGGCGGTCCGGAAGGCTTCGGCGGCTTCGCCGATGCCTTCGGCGACATCTTCGGCGACATCTTCGGGCAGGGTGCAGGGCGCCGCGGTGGCGGCCCTCAGGTCTACCGTGGCAGCGACCTGTCGTACGCCATGGAGATCACCCTGGAAGAAGCGGCCAATGGCAAGGACACGCAGATCCGCATCCCGGCCTGGGATGAATGCGGCGTGTGCCACGGCTCGGGCGCCAAGCCTGGCACCAGTGCCAAGACCTGCCCGACCTGCAACGGCGCGGGCACGGTGCACATGCGCCAGGGCTTCTTCAGCGTGCAGCAAACCTGCCCGCACTGCCAGGGCACCGGCAAGGTCATCCCCGAGCCGTGCACGACCTGCCATGGCCAGGGCCGCGTGAAGAAGACCAAGACGCTGGAAGTGAAGATCCCGGCCGGCATCAACGAAGGCATGCGCATCCGCTCGGCCGGCAACGGCGAGCCAGGCACCAACGGCGGACCGGCTGGCGACCTCTACATCGAGATCCGCATCAAGCAGCACGACATCTTCGAGCGTGACGGCGACGACCTGCACTGCTCGGTGCCGGTGCCGCTGACCACGGCCGCGCTCGGCGGCAGCATCGAGGTGCCGACGCTGGGCGGCAAGGCCGAGATCGAGATTCCCGAAGGCACGCAGCATGGCAAGACCTTCCGCCTGCGTGGCAAGGGCATCAAGGGCATCCGCTCGAGCTACCCGGGTGACCTGTACTGCCACATCGTGGTCGAGACGCCCGTGAAGCTGACGGAACACCAGCGCAAGCTCCTCAAGGAGCTTGACGAGTCCTTCAAGAAGGGGGGCGAAAAGCACTCGCCGAACTCGAAGAGCTGGACCGATCGGGTCAAGAACATCTTCAAGTGACCCCGGACGGCGCCCACGTGGCGCCGTTTTTCATGCCACGATGCCAAGGGGCCGATTTTCCCGGCCCTCAAGTTCTGTTTCCCCATGCCGAAAAACCGAGCGTGGTAGCCGGGCGGGCTTTCCGCCCTGTGGCAGGGTGGGTTGCGCCCTGCCAAAGCAGACAAGAGAGAGCCCATGGCCATCGTGACCCCCTACTCCCACCTGACCGCGCTGATCGTCGACGACATGGCCACACAGCAGACCACCTTGCGTGGTCAGCTCAGCCAGATCGGTATCGGCAAGTCGGACGCTGCGTCGAACGCCGAGGACGCCATGCGGCTGCTGCGCAGCCGCCGCTACGACCTGATCCTCTGCGACTTCAACCTCAACAGCAAATCGGATGGCCAGCAGTGGTTCGAGCACCTGCGCGACCAGAAACTGCTGCCAGCCGACTGTCTCTTCTTCATGGTGACGGCCGAGAGTGCCTATGCTCAGGTGGCGGCCGCGACCGAGCACCATCCGGACGCCTACCTGCTCAAGCCGATCACGGCCAGCGACATCGAAGACCGGCTCAAGACCCAGCTCGAAAAGCGGGAGGCCATGATGCCCATCAGCCAGTGCCTGGCCAAGGACGACCTGGCCGGGGCGGTGGTGGCTTGCGACAAGCTGCTGGCGAGCAAGAGCCGCTGGTCCATGCCCGCATTGCAGGCCAAGGGCAAGGCCCTGCTCGACCTCGGCCGCCACGAGGAAGCCAAGCAGGTCTACCGCCTGGCGCTGGACCATCGTGCCAACCTCGTCTGGGCCCAGCTGGGGCTGGCCCGCGCGCACAAGGCCGCCGGGCAGTTCGAAGACGCCCGTCAGATCGCGCAGGAAATCATCCATTCACCGGAGGGCGAGAAGAACGTCGCCGCGTATGACGTGGTGGCCGAGGCGCTGGAGGCGCAAGGCGATGCCACCGGGGCCATGTGGGTGCTGAAGGACGCCGCCGCCGTGATCCCGTCGGCGCGCCGGCAGCGCTTGCTGGGCGAGAGCGCCTACCGTAACGGTGATCTCGACACGGCCAAGGAGTGCCTGCAAAAGGTGGCCAAAGCGACCCGCGGTTCTGTCATTGCCCAACCTCAGGACACCCTGCTGCTGGCCCAGACGCTGGTGGATCGTGGCGAAGCGCAGGACGCGCTCAAGGTGCTGGGCGAAGGCGACAACCTCTACCGCACCAATCCGGCCTTCGGCAGTGTCTCGCTGGCCATCCAGGCGCAGGCCCACGTGCGCACGGGCAACCAGGCCGAAGCCGACAAGGCCATGCGGCGCGCACGCGAAACCATGCGCAAGGGCAAGGCCGACTTCGGCACCATCGCCCTGGCCAAGGCCGAGATCATGGCGGGCAACGAGGAAGCCGGCATGAAACTGCTGCAGAGCGCGGTGTCGGCTGACCACGAGAACCCGCGCATCCGGCAGATGATCGGCAAGGCGCTGCGCGACACCGGCCACGAAGAGAAGGTGGAAGACCTGATCCAGGGAGCCGCAGCCGCGCTGGAAAACAAGGTCAAGGACGCGCGCAAGCTGCTGCGTGACAGCCAGGTGGACGAAGCCGTGAACGCGATCGAGGAAGCCGTGCGCGAGTACCCCGAGAACACCGGCGTGCTGTTGCAGGCGGCCCAGATCAACTGCATGGCCTTGCGGCTGAAGAAGGAGCTCAGCCCCGCCCGCGTCGACCGCATCCGGCTGTACCTGACCCGGCTCGAGAAGCTGATGCCTGCCAACGACCGCGTGACCATGATGCGGCGTTACTTCCGCGAGACGATCAGTGCGCTGGAAAGTGGTAATGTGAAAAACTGAAAAGTTCACACATTCCGCCCCGCCCATGAGCACCAACCTCGCCCTGATCGCACATGACCTGAAGAACGCCCTGGGCGTGCTCGAGTGCGAACTGGCAGCGATGATCGACAACCCCACGCCCGTGGGTGCGGAGACCGCCCACCTGCATTGCGCCGACCTGCGGCGGCAGTTCACGCAGTTCCTGACGCTGTACAGCGCAGAGTCAGGCCAGTTGCGCGCCCTGTGTGAGGACGAGTCCCCGCTGGACCTGTTGCACTACCTGCAGCAGGTGTGGCAGCTGAAGGCCTATGCCGAGGGGCGGCACCTCACCGTGTCGGTCGAGGCGGAGGCGGCCGCGCCGCCTTTCTGGTACTTCGACCGTCGGCTGGTGCAGCTTGCGCTCGATGCTGCCCTTCACAACGCCATGCGCTTTGCACAACACGCCGTGCGGCTGAGCGTGCAATCGGAATCGGGCTGGCTCGTCTGGCGCATCACCGATGATGGGCCGGGATTCGACGCGACCGACCCGGATGCCGCCCACGCCACAGGCCTGGGTACAGCCCTCAGCCGGGCGGTGGCCGAGGCTCACCGCAGTGGCGATCGCCAGGGCAGCATTGCCCTCACCCGCGACGAGGCCGGCGGGGGCACGCAGTTCTCACTCACGTTGCCCTGAGCCGCCACCGTCCGCTGTTTCAGCAGCCCTCGCCCTTCACGCAATCGACGTAGTAGCGGCGGGCGCCACCCGGCAGCTCTTCCGACACCAGGCCGTGCACGTCCGTGGCAAAGCCCGGGAAGGCCAGGTTGAAGCTCTGGGTGAACTTCAGGAAGTCAACGATCTTGCGGTTGAAGCGCTCGCCCGGGATCAGCAGCGGGATGCCCGGCGGATACGGCGTCAGCAGCGCGGTCGTGATACGGCCTTCCAGCTGGTCGATGTCGACGCGCTCGGTCTGGCGGCGGGCGATGCAGGCGTAGGCGTCGCTCGGCTTCATCGCCGGCTCCAGACCGGACAGGTACACCTCGGTCGTCAGACGGGCGATGTCACCCTTGGCATACGCCTCGTGCACGGCCTGGCACAGGTCCCGCAGGCCCATGCGCTCGTACATCGGGTATTTCTGGCAGAACTCCGGCAGCACGCGCCACATCGGCTGGTTCTTGTCGTAGTCGTCCTTGAACTGCTGCAGCGCCGTCAGCATCGTGTTCCAGCGGCCCTTGGTGATGCCGATGGTGAACATGATGAAGAACGAGTACAGCCCGGTCTTCTCGACCACCACGCCGTGCTCGGCCAGGTACTTGGTGACGATGCTCGCCGGGATGCCGCTCTTGGCGAACTTGCCCGACACGTCCAGCCCCGGCGTGATGATGGTCGACTTGATCGGATCGAGCATGTTGAAGCCTTCGGCCAGGTTGCCGAAGCCATGCCACTTCTCATTGGCCTTGAGCACCCAGTCCGACGGCTTGCCGATGTCTTCGGCCACGAGCTTGTCCGGGCCCCAGACCTTGAACCACCAGTCCTTGCCGTAGTCCTTGTCGACCTTGCGCATGGCGCGGCGGAAGTCGAGCGCCTCCTTGATCGACTCTTCGACCAAGGCGGTGCCGCCCGGGGGCTCCATCATCGCGGCAGCCACGTCGCAGCTCGCGATGATCGCGTACTGCGGCGAGGTGGACGTGTGCATCAGGTAGGCCTCGTTGAAGAGGTGGCGATCAAGCGGCACGGTCTGCGAGTCCTGCACGAGCACGTGCGAAGCCTGCGAGATGCCGGCCAGCAGCTTGTGCGTCGACTGGGTCGAATAGACCACGGCCTCCTTCGGGCGCGCGCGGCCCTTGCCCATGGCGTGGTACATGCCATAGAACTTGTGGAAGGCGGCGTGCGGCAACCAGGCTTCGTCGAAATGAAGGTTGTCGATCCAGCCGTCCAGCATCCCCTTGATCGTCTCGGTGTTGTAGAGGACACCGTCGTACGTGCTCTGCGTGATCGTCAGGATGCGGGGCTTGGCCTTCTTCGCATCCACGCCCTTGAGCAGCGGGTTGGCGGCGATCTTCTTGCGAATCGCCTCCGGTTCGAACTCGCTCTTCGGGATCGGGCCGATGATGCCGAAGTGGTTGCGCGTGGGCGTCAGGAACACGGGGATGGCCCCGGTCATGATGATGCTGTGCAGGATGGACTTGTGGCAGTTGCGGTCCACCACGACGATGTCGCCGGGGGCCACGGTGTGGTGCCACACCATCTTGTTCGACGTGGACGTGCCGTTGGTGACGAAGAAGCAGTGGTCGGCGTTGAAGATGCGCGCGGCATTTTTCTCCGACTCGGCCACCGGCCCGGTGTGGTCCAGCAACTGACCCAGCTCTTCCACGGCGTTGCACACGTCGGCGCGCAGCATGTTCTCACCGAAGAACTGGTGGAACATCTGGCCCACCGGGCTCTTCAGAAAGGCCACGCCGCCCGAGTGCCCCGGGCAGTGCCAGGAATACGAGCCGTCCTGGGCGTAGTCCATCAGCGCCTTGAAGAACGGCGGCGCCAGGCCATCAAGGTAGCTCTTGGCCTCGCGGATGATGTGACGCGCCACGAACTCGGGCGTGTCCTCGAACATGTGGATGAAACCGTGCAGCTCGCGCAGGATGTCGTTCGGGATGTGCTCCGACGTGCGCGTCTCGCCGTACAGGTAGATGGGGATGTCGGCGTTCTTGAAGCGGATTTCTTCGATGAACTTGCGCAGGCTGAGCACGGCCGGGTCGAGCTCGGGGCCCGGCGTGAACTCCTCGTCGTCGATCGAGAGAATGAAGGCGCTGGCGCGGCTTTGCTGCTGGGCGAACTGCGACAGGTCGCCGTAGCTGGTCACGCCCAGCACCTCGAAGCCCTCCTTCTGGATGGCATCAGCCAGGGCACGGATGCCCAGACCCGAGGTGTTCTCGGAGCGGAAGTCCTCATCGATGATCACGATGGGAAAACGGAAACGCAGCATGGGCGGCCCCTTCAGGATGGAACGGCAGAAAATCCGGAAAAGCGCGAAGTGTAGGGGCGATTGCCGGTGCTGCGTGTGTCAGCCAGAAGGAATTTGCGCCATCGCACAAACCACCCTGCCCCTCCCGCCGCATGGGGGCTCGGCAAGCCGGGCGGCGGGACTACACTGACCGGGCGTGGTGTGCGGCTTGACGGAGGTGTGACGCATGAGCGATGCGACGATCTGGTGGATCCTGGCTGGCCTGCTGGTCGGTGCCGAGCTGGTCAGCGGCACGCTTTACCTGCTCATGCTGGCACTCGGCGCCGTTGCCGGGGGCGCCGTGGCCTATCTGGACCACGGGCTCAATGCGCAGCTGGTGACGGCTGCCGTGGTCGGCGGTGCGGCCGTGGTGCTGTGGTACCTGCGCCAACAACGTCGCCGCGCATCCGAGCCTGCCTCGGTTCAGCCCGCCGACGCCCCCGCACCCGGGCTGGGGCACCTGGACGTCGGTGAACAGGTCATCGTCAGTGCCTGGGATGCCGACGGCACCACGCGGGTTCAGCACCGCGGCTCGCAATGGCGTGCACGGCTGGCGCGCCCCGAAGCCCCTCACCCGGGTCCGCACCGGATCTGCGCCATCGAGCGCAACCTGCTGGTCCTTGAGCCCGTCTGAAGCCCTGACCCGCCTCCCCCCATTCATCGAGGAGCCCCTGCGCCATGGAACTCGCCATCGTCCTGCTTGTCATTGCCGTCATCTTCGTGGCCAAGTCCGTCAAGGTCGTGCCCCAGCAGAGCGCCTGGGTGGTCGAACGCCTGGGCAAGTACCACGGCGTCCTGACGCCCGGCCTGAACGTGCTGGTGCCGTTTGTCGACCGGCTGGCCTATCAGCATTCGCTCAAGGAAATCGCACTCGATGTGCCCAGCCAGGTGTGCATCACCCGGGACAACACACAGCTGCAGGTCGACGGCATCCTGTACTTCCAGGTGACCGACCCGATGCGCGCCAGCTACGGCTCGGCAGACTATGTGGTGGCCATCACGCAGCTGGCCCAGACCACGCTGCGCAGCGTGATCGGCCGCATGGAGCTGGACCGCACCTTTGAAGAGCGCGAGGTCATCAACTCGGCCGTGGTGGCCGCACTGGACGAAGCCGCGCTGAACTGGGGCGTCAAGGTGCTGCGCTACGAGATCAAGGACCTGACACCGCCGGCCGAGATCCTGCGGTCCATGCAGCAGCAGATCACGGCCGAGCGAGACAAGCGCGCACGCATCGCTGAGTCCGAAGGCCGCAAGCTCGAGCAGATCAACCTCGCCAACGGCGAGCGAGAGGCCTTCATCGCCAAGTCCGAGGGCGAAAAGCAGGCCGAGATCAACCGCGCCATGGGCGAGGCCGCGGCCATCACCGCCGTGGCCGACGCCACCGCCGAGGCCATCCGCAAGATCGCCGCAGCCATCAGCGCACCGGGCGGGCAGGACGCCGTCAATCTCAAGGTGGCCGAAAAGGCCGTCGAGGCCTATGCCCAACTGGCCAAGACCAACAACACCATGATCGTGCCGGGCAACATGAGCGAGGTGTCGGCGCTGATCGGCACGGCCATGACGCTGATGAAGCCCGGAGCGCCGTCGACCCCGCCACGCCAGGGCTGAGCCCGGGCGCCATCTCCTCCTCATCGCACACCATGTCTGCCATCGACCTTGTCCCCGGCCGCAATGTGCTGGGTGGCCCGCTGCGGGCCTGTTCGTATGATCCGCTCACCGGCTACTTCCGTGACGGCTGCTGCCGCACACGGCCCGATGACACCGGGCTGCACGTGGTGTGCTGCCGGGTGACCGCCGAGTTTCTGGCTTATTCGATGAAAGTGGGCAACGACTTGTCGACGCCGCGGCCGGAGTGGCGCTTCTCGGGCCTGACGCCGGGACAGCGCTGGTGCCTGTGCGCCAGCCGTTGGCTGCAGGCCTACGAAGCGGGCGTGGCACCGCCTGTCGTGCTGGAAGCCACCCACGAAAAAGCGCTCGAGGTGATCCCGCTGGACGTGCTCAAGGCGAATGCGCTCGAGCCGTCCGTGCGGCCGGATCAGGACTGAGTCGCAGACGCCTGTTCGAGCAAGGCCTGCAGGCCCCCCTCATCCAGGATCGGTACATTGAGGCTCTGCGCCTTTTCCAGCTTGCTGCCGGCTTCGGTGCCCGCCACGACATAGCTGGTCTTCTTGGACACCGAACCCGCCACCTTGCCGCCAGCGGCCTCGATCAGGGCCTTGGCCTCATCGCGGCTTAGGGTGGGCAGCGTGCCGGTCAGCACGAACGTCAACCCCGTGAAGGGCAGGCTGGCGGGATCGGCCGCCGGCTCATGCTCCGGCCACGTCACGCCGCACGCTCGCAATTGCTCGACGACCTCGCGGTTGTGTGCCTGGTCGAAGAACGTGCGGATGCTGTGCGCCACGACCGGCCCCACGTCCCGCACGGCCAGCAATTGCTCGACCGAGGCATCCATGATCCGGTCGATGCCGCCGAAGTGCCGTGCCAGGTCCTTGGCCGTGGCTTCGCCGACATGGCGGATGCCCAGCCCGAACAGGAAGCGCGGCAGGGTCGTGTGCTTGCTCTTCTCCAGCGCATCGACCAGGTTCTGTGCGCTCTTCTCGGCCATGCGGTCCAGCGCGGCCAGCTTCATCAACCCGAGCTTGTACAGCTCCGGCAGCGTGCGCACCAGGCCACCATCCACCAGCTGGTCCACCAGCTTGTCACCCAGGCCTTCGATGTCCATGGCGCGTCGCTGCGCAAAATGCAGCAAGGCCTGCTTGCGCTGCGCGGCGCAGAACAGACCGCCCGAACAGCGGTGGTCCACCTCGCCCCGCTCGCGCACGACATCGCTGCCGCACACAGGGCAGTGGCCGGGCATGCGGAAGTTCGGCACATAGGCCGGCCGCTCGCCGGCCACCACCCCCACCACCTCGGGGATGACATCGCCGGCACGGCGCACGATGACCGTGTCACCCACCCGCACGCGCTTGCGTCGCAACTCGAACAGGTTGTGCAATGTGGCGTTGGTGACGGTGACGCCGCCCACGAACACCGGCTTGAGGCGGGCCACGGGCGTGAGCTTGCCGGTGCGGCCCACCTGGATGTCGATGCCTTCGACCTGGGTCAGCTGCTCTTGCGCCGGGTACTTGTGGGCCACGGCCCAGCGTGGCTCGCGGGTGACGAAGCCCAGGCGAGCCTGCAGAGCCAGGCTGTTGACCTTGTAGACAACCCCGTCGATGTCGAACGGCAGGCTGTCGCGGCGTGCTCCGATCGCGCGGTGGAAGGCCACCAGCCCGTCGGCACCCCGCGCCACGGTGCGCTCGGCGCTCACAGGCAAGCCGAAGGCAGCCAGTGCGTCCAGCACGCCACTGTGGGTCGTCGGCATCGCCCAGCCCTGTGTCTCGCCCAAGCCGTAGGCAAAGAAGCTCAGTGGGCGTCGAGCCGCGATCGTGGGATCGAGCTGGCGCACGGCCCCGGCCGCGGCGTTGCGAGGGTTGACGAAGGTCTTGTCACCGTGTTCCCGCTGGCGTTCGTTCAAGGCCTCGAAGTCGTCGCGCCGCATGTAGACCTCACCCCGCACCTCCAGCACCGCGGGCAGGTCACCGCCTTTCAGACGCAGGGGGATCTGGCCAATGGTGCGGATGTTCTGCGTGACGTCCTCACCCGTCTCGCCATCGCCGCGGGTCGCCGCCTGCACCAGCACGCCCTGCTCGTATCGCAGGTTGATGGCCAGCCCATCGAACTTCAGTTCGGCGGCGTACTCGATGGCCGGGGCGTCTTCGGTCAGCTCGAGCTCCCGGCGCACGCGGGCGTCGAAGGCCTGGGCGCCCGTGGCTTCCGTGTCGGTCTCGGTGCGGATCGAGAGCATGGGCACGACGTGGCGCACGGGCGTGAAGCCATCGAGCACCTTGCCCAGCACACGCTGCGTGGGCGAATCGGGTGTGCGCAGCTCGGGGTAGGTCTCCTCCAGCGTCTGCAAGGCCAGGAACAGCCGGTCGTACTCGGCGTCCGGGATGCTGGGTTCGTCGAGCACGTAGTAGCGGTGGGCGTGCTCGTGCAGCTGGCTGCGCAGCGTGGCGGCCTGCTGAGCCGGCGTGGGCACCTCTGCCCCCGGCGATGGCGGCGCCGCCTCGCCGAACAGGTCTGACTGGGCCATGTGTGCCGCCTCGCTGTCAGCTGAAGAGGCGCCGTGCCGCGGCCGAACCGGCCGCCAGGTCGCGCGCAGCCAGGGCCTCGTACAGCCTGGCCAGCTCGCCCTCGATGGAGGCGAAGGCCGCCGGCGAGAAAGGCTGCCCCTGGTCGTCGGCCATCACGGCATCCAGTGCCATGGCGAGGGCTTCACCGGCCGCGCACCAGGCCCGGAAAGGCGCCTGCTCGGCCGCGGTCTGCGGCACGTCGAAGGCCAGCAAGAGCTCACGCAGCGCGGCCTGGTCGGAATCGTCGGCAAAGGCGACCTGTGCGTCGAACTGCAGCGTCAGCACAGGGGGCGCCCCCTCTTCCTGTCCTGGCAGAACAAGCCGGCCCGGCAGCGAACCAGGCAGAAAACCATGTCGCGAGGCCTGCTGCTGCACATAGCCCACGGACCACGCGCTGCCGCGGGCGTAGAGACGCATGGCAAGTTGGGCATCGTGGGCGCCCGCAAAGGCGTCGAGCTCCTTGGCCCGGCCAACCACGTCCAGCATGTCCGGGAACTCGACCGCGCCGCCCAGGGCATCGGCCATGGCCTGGATCTTCTGCACGAACTCGGAGTACTCGATCTCGTTGAGCCCGCCGGTGCGGTTGGCCAGCAGCACGCCGGCCTGGAGCTCGGTGTACGTGACACCGGCCTGGGGCGGCTCCCACTCGCCACAGTCGGCCCGCAGCGCCTCGATGAGCACCGGTTTGCTGCCCGCACGGCGGGTGGCGGGCACGTGCAGCAGGATGTGGTCGCCGCTCATGGGCGACTCGATGGTGATGGTCGCAATCGCGTCGACGAGCGCATCCAGGTGGGCATGTCCGCGTTTGAGCGGAGGCACCGTCCCCGGAGCGGGGGCACTGAGGTCCATCGGCTGTGTGGGCACGTCGTCACCGAGCTGGGGTTCGCCCGGGAGCGCTCCGGCCTGGGTGTCCACCGGTTCCAGCGCGGCGCGCCGTGGCTGACGTGCCGCCAGCTTGCGGGCCTGCCAGGTGCTGTGAACGAGAAAGACCACGAGCACGATGCCGCCCAGGATGGCCAGGTACAGGGTGAGGGATGAGTTCATGAGGATCCTCAGGCTTGGGCCATGCCCAGCGCCGCTTCCATGTCGACGGCCACGATGCGCGAAACGCCCTGCTCCTGCATCGTCACGCCCACCAGTTGCTCGGCCATCTCCATCGCGATCTTGTTGTGGGAGATGAACAGGAACTGCGTGCCGCTGGACATGCTCTTGACCAGGCGGGCGTAACGTTCGGTGTTGGCGTCGTCCAGCGGCGCGTCGACCTCGTCCAGCAGACAGAACGGGGCGGGGTTGAGCTGGAAGATGGCGAACACGAGGGCGATGGCGGTCAGCGCCTTTTCACCACCGGACAGCAGGTGGATGGTGCTGTTCTTCTTGCCCGGTGGGTGGGCCATGACCTGCACGCCGGCATCGAGGATCTCGTCGCCGGTCATGACCAGTTTGGCACTGCCTCCACCGAACAGGCTGGGGAACATGCGCCCGAAGTGTTCGTTGACGGTGTTGAAGGTGGAGCCCAGCAGGTCGCGGGTCTCCAGGTCGATCTTGTGGATGGCGTCCTCGAGCGTCTGGATGGCGTCCATCAGGTCGGCCATCTGCGAGTCGAGGAAGCCCTTGCGCTCGCGGGCTGCAGTCAGTTCTTCGAGCGCGGCCAGGTTGACCGCACCCAAGGCATTGATCTCGCGCTGGATGCGGTCGATCTCGGACTGCAGGCCGTAGAGCTTGACGCCGTCACGCTCGATGCCCTCGGCCAGCGCGGCCAGATCGACGTTGGCGGCAGTGAGCTGTTCCATGAACTGCGCGCCACCCAAGGAAGCGGCCTGCAGTTCGAGCTGCAGCTTGGTGATCTCGTCGCGCAGCGGTTGCAGGCTGCGCTCGAAGCCCATGCGTTGCTCGTCGGCCCGACGCAGCTGCGCCGACAGGTCTTCGTAGTGCTGGCGAGCGGCCGCCAGCGCCTTTTCCTTCTCGACCCGCACGGCCAGCGCTTCGTCGAGGCCGGTGTTGGCGGTCGATTCGCTCAGCCGGGCCAGCTCTTCATGCAGCTGCGCCGCCGAGGCGTCGTTGGCCACGACCTGCTGACGGGCGGTTTCGATGCCGCGTTGCAGTTCACCGCGGCGCGCCACCATCGAACGGGCGCTGAATTGCGCCTCCTGAGCCTGGCGCTCGAGCGTACGGGCCTGCTCGCGGGCCTGGGCCAGCTTGCGCTCGGCCCCGATCACGCCTTCTTCCAGCTGCGCGTGCTTTTCCTGGGCCTCGCCCAGGCTGATGTCGAGCTCCTCGAAGCGGGCCTCGCCAGTGGCGCGGCGCTCCTGCAACTCGTCGAGCTGGGCATCGATCTCGGCCAGCTCTTCCGTGATCTGTGTGCGGCGACTCGAGGTCTGCTCGGCCTGCTGCGTCAGGCGCAGCACCTCGACCTGCAGCGTGTGGGTGCGCTGCTGGGCCTCGCTCGTTTCGCGCCGGGACACGGCCAGGCGCTGCGAGGCATCGGTGTAGGCGGCTTCGGCGCGAATGAGGGCCGCGCGGGCATCGTCGGCCATCAGCGCCTGGGCCTTGAGCTGCTTGTCCAGGTTCTCGATCTCCTGGGCACGAGCCAGCATGCCGGCCTGTTCGGAGTCGGGCGCGTAGAAGGTCACCGCGAACTGGCTCACGGCGTGGCCCGCCCGCGTCAGGATCAGCTCGCCATGCGTGAGCTGGCTGCGGCTGGCCAGCGCCTCTTCCAGACTGGCTGCGGTGTAGACACCCTCCAGCCAGTCGTTCATCAAGGCCTTCAGACCCGGCTCGGTCAGGCGCAGCAGGTCGCTCAGGCGTGGCAGCGTGGCGTGCGTGTTGGCAATGTCACCCGAGGGCAGACTGTAGAAGGCCAGGCGGGCAGGCGGTGCGTCCTGCTCGAACGCGCGCACCGTGTCGACACGCCCCACTTCGAGCGCAGACAGGCGCTCGCGCAGCGCGGCTTCCAGAGCGTTTTCCCAACCCGACTCGATGTGCACGCGGGTCCACAGGCCGGGCAGGCCGTCCAGCCCATGCTTGGCCAGCCAGGGTTTGAGTTTGCCTTCCGTCTGGACCTTCTCCTGCAGGGCCCTCAGGGCCTCCAGGCGCGCGGCGAGTTCGGCCTGACGGGCGGCCTGGGCATTGGCATCGTCCTGACGCGCCTTGCGCTGCTCGTCGAGCGTGGGCACGGTCTCGGTCAGCTCGCCCAGACGGGCCTCCAGCACGGCCAGTTCTTCCTGCCCGGCTTCCCACTGGGCGCGCAGGTCCGTCAGGCGGGCATCGTCGGTGGCCGCCAGGCCCTGCCGCTCGGCCACCAGCCGCTCGCGGCGCATGGTAAACTGGCGTGACTGCTCGTCGATGCTGCGCGATTCGGCCGCCAGCAGCTGAATCTGCTGCTGAACCTGCTGCGCAGCGCCCCGCTGGTTGTTGGCACGCTGCGTGGCCGCACGCACCGCGTCTTCAAGGGCCGGGATGTTGCCGGCCAGCTCTTCAGCCTGGGCGGCCAGGATCTCGGCCTGTTCTTCGGCCGCCATCATCTTCTCGGCCAGCTCTTCCAGCTCGACCTCGGCGGCGGCAGCGCGTTCGGCCCACTGATCGTTGTGGGCCTTCAACTCGGCCAGGCGCTGTTCGGTACGCTGGCGGCCCTCCACGACGTAGCGGATGCGTTCTTCCAGCCGGCTGACTTCGAGGTTGGCATCGGCCAGCGCCCCCTGCGCCACGTGCAGGGCGTCGCTGGCGGCGTAGTGATCCTGCCGCACGTGCTCGAGCTCGGCCTCGACGCCGCGCAACTCGGCCATGCGGGCCTCCAGCGCGTTCGTGGCCTCGGCCACCGCCAGCCGGATGCGGCTTTCCTCGCTCGTGGCATCCCGGTGCTTGAGGAACCACAGCTGGTGCAGCTTCAGCGTGCCCTGCTGCTGCAGCCCGTGGTAGCGCGCAGCCACCTCGGCCTGGCGCTCCAGGCGCTCCAGGTTGTTGTTCAGCTCCCGCAGGATGTCTTCGACCCGCGTGAGGTTCTCGCGGGTGTCCTTCAGGCGGTTCTCGGTCTCGCGGCGCCGCTCCTTGTACTTCGACACGCCAGCGGCTTCTTCCAGGAACAGCCGCAGTTCTTCGGGCTTGGACTCGATGATGCGGCTGATCGTGCCCTGCCCGATGATGGCGTAGGCGCGCGGCCCCAGCCCCGTGCCCAGGAACACGTCCTGCACATCGCGGCGGCGCACCGGCTGGTTGTTGATGTAGTAGCTGGAAGTGCCGTCACGTGTGAGGACGCGCTTGACGGCGATCTCGGTGAACTGGTTCCACTGACCACCGGCACGGCCCGATTCGTTGCTGAAAACCAGCTCGACGCTGGCCCGGCTGGCGGGTTTGCGGTTGCCCGAGCCATTGAAGATCACGTCCTGCATCGACTCGCCGCGCAGTTCGGAAGCCTTCGACTCGCCCAGCACCCAGCGCACGGCGTCCATGATGTTGGACTTGCCGCACCCGTTCGGCCCCACGACGCCCACCAGCTGCCCAGGCAACTGGAAGTGCGTGTGCTCCGCAAAGGATTTGAAGCCGGACAGCTTGATCGAATTCAGACGCATGCTTGGGGCTCAACCGGGGCCGCTGCCTGCGGGCCGGACCGCGGGCACACCCGACGCAAACTCGAGGCAAGCCACCCGCTAAGTCGTTGATTCTTCAAAGAAAACCCACCTTTTCACGGGCAGGAAGCAATCGAGGATGATACCATCGTGATTTACCGCACAGGCCAACGGTCGCCCTTTGTCACGCAGCCGTGGGCCTGGATGCTTTCGATTCGACCCTGTGCGCCGCGGCGCACGCACCGCTGTATCTCCGCATGGCCAAGAAAGCCCTCACCCCTGTCGCCCAGCCCGCCGCCAAGGTCGCGCGCAAGACCGCCCCCCGCGCCCGCAAGGCCGTTGAACGGAAGCCGACCGCCGAGCTGGTCGTTGGCGAACGCAGCAAGCCGGCCGTGCCGCCTTCGGTGCCGTCGCGCCACCTCGATGTCTTCCCCAATCCGGCCCCCCAGCGTGATTACGTCATCCAGTTTCAGGTGCCCGAGTTCACCTGCTTCTGCCCGCTGACCAAGCAGCCGGACTTCGCTCACTTCACGATCGACTGCATCGCGGACAAGCTGTGCGTCGAGCTCAAGAGCCTGAAGATGTACATGTGGAGCTACCGCAACGAAGGCGCGTTCCACGAGAAGGTCACGAACGACATCCTCGAAGACATCGTGAAGGCCATCAACCCGCGTTACCTGCGGATCACGGCCAAGTGGTACGTGCGCGGCGGCATCTACACGAACGTGGTCGTCGAGCACCGCAAGCGCGGCTGGAAGCCCGCACCCAAGGTGGAGCTGCCGCAGCACAACGCCGAAACCGGCTTGCTGGGCTGACCTCGGGCCAGACACCGGGACACGCTGAGACGGATGACAAGCCATGGGCGCTGAAGAACTGGCCTCCCCGGTCGAGTGGACGGTCGTACTCGGTTGCCTCCTGGTCGCGCTGCCCTTCAAGCCATGGCTGCCCCTGAAGCACCGCGCGCTGCAGAATCCGTGGCTCGCGGCCATGCTCATCCTGCCGTGCGTCTGGTGGACCCGTCACCTGTTGCCATCGGGTCTGGCACTGCATGTCAGCGGCGCCTGCCTGCTGGTGCTGATGTTCGGCTGGCCGCTGGCCGTGTGGAGCATCAGCCTGGTGAGCGTGCTGACCGCGGTGCTGGAGGCTTTCTCCCCGCCTCGCCTGAATGCCCATCAGCGGCTGATGAACGACGCGCCACCTGCCATTCACAGCCTGGCCGAGCTGGCGCCTCGGTTGCTGCAGCAGGCCGACGACATCGTCGCGCAGGCCGCCTGGCTGGGCGTGCTGCCCGCCACCATCGGGTTGCTGCTGGGTCTGGTGGTCCGACGCTTTCTGCCCGCCCATCTGTTCGTGTTCATCCTCGGACGCGGCTTCATGACCACGGCGCTCGCGATCACCCTGTCCGGGCTCGCCGTTGCGCTGCTGAATCGCCTGCCGGGTGGCATCGACCAGAGCGAATGGCTGCTGGCCCACTGGCTGCTGGGTTGGGGCGAAGCCATCAGCACGGGCATGCTGACGGCCATCTTTGTCGCATTCAAGCCGCACTGGCTGCTCACTTATTCGGACCAGCGCTACCTGCCTGACACGCGCCCTCCTCGGGCCTGAACAGACACCGGCACCCGATGTTCCCTCGCGTTGCCGCAAGCCCCCCGAGATCAGGTCAAACGAGCGACGAGCCGCCTCCCCAGCCCGATATCCTGCTGCATTCGGCCCCTTGTCCCGATGCCGCAGTTACCCCTCTGGATCCCCCCTCTCCTGAACGTCATCCTGGGACGCGACCCGCGTCGCCGCAGGCATGTCCTGTTCGTGCTGGCCACAGGCCAGCTTTACGCCGTGAGCCTAGCCGTGACCTTGCAATCGGCGTCGCTCGGACTGCTGGATGCTGCGCTCGCGCAGTCGCTGGTCGCAGCCAGCTTCGCCGTGTTCGTAATGGTCTATGCGCTGGTACGTACCGGCTGGTCCGCGCGCCTGACCGACCCCGTGCTGACCTTCCCGCACGCACTTGCCTGTGTGGCGCTGTGCATGGCGGCCTATCTGGCATTGGGCAGCCAGCGGGGCAACGTCATGATCCTTGTGGCACAGACCATCGTGGCCGCGATGTTCCGGCTGCGGCCGCAGCAGGTGCTCCTGCTCGGCTGCGCCTCGGTGTTGATGCTGGCCCTGGCCGTCACCGGCCTGCACCACCATGATCCTCAACGCTATACCGCGGCGATCGGCTGGCTGCATCTGACGGTGGGCGGCGCCACCATCCTGCTGCTGTCGCTGATCGCGAAGTGGGTTGCGGACATCCGCGTCCGCATCGGACGGCAGGCCCGGGAGCTGCAAGATGCACTGAGCACCGTGCAGCAGCTGGCCACCACCGACATGCTGACCGGCCTGATGAACCGCCGCATGATGGGGGACATCCTCGAGCGCGAGATCCGCCTGAGTCATCGACATGGCACACCGCTGTGCGTGGCCCTCGTCGACCTGGATCACTTCAAGCAGGTGAACGATCGCCACGGCCACGCCGTCGGCGATGCCGTGCTGCAGCAGCTCGCCGACACGGCGCGCAAGGAAATCAGACAGGTCGACCAGATGGCGCGATGGGGCGGTGAGGAGTTCCTGCTGATGTTGCCCAACGTGACGGCCATCGAGGCCGGCGTGGCGCTGGAGCGACTGCGGTGCGCCGTGCGGCGAATGAGTGTGGCTGACCGCCCGAGCCTGCAGATCAGCATCTCGGCCGGCCTGGCGCAACTCCTGCCTGACGAGACGCTCGATGGCCTGATCGAGCGCGCAGACGATGCGCTGTATGCAGCCAAGCATGCGGGACGGGATCGCTGGGTGGCATCGGGCGGCGCGCAACGCGACTCCTCTCCATCGCACGAGAGCCCGATGGTCATGGACCTTCGCTCGGTGGCGCGCCTGCAGGGGGATGGCGCATGAACAACACGCCACCGGCCGGTCACATCGAAGAGCATGACCCGCTGGTCGATGGCATACACCGGCTGGCCCAATGGGTCTTCGGCCCGGACCGGGCCACCCGGTCGCGCACGGCGGCCATCCTGCTGTGCGCCGTGATGTACGCCATCTGCTGCCTCGCGGCCGGCATGGCGGCCGATCTGGGCGTCATGCGCCCGTTCGCACCGCCCTTGCTCGCCATGACGAGCGTACCTGCCTACCTGGTGTTCTTCGGCCTTGTACGCAGCGGGCGCACACGTGCGCTGAAAGACCCGACCCTGATGGTTCCGCAAAACCTGTTCGCCCTGATGGCCATCGGGTTCGCCTACACGGCGGTGGGCCCCAACGACCGAGGGGTGGTCCTGGTCCTGCTGGCCCTAGTGATGGTGTTCGGCATGTACACCCACACCCCCAAGCAATCTGCGGCCATCGGGGTGCTGGCAGTGGTCGCGCTGGCCGTGGCGATGGCTGTGCTGTCCTGGCTGGACCCCGTG
>NZ_CAJYGK010000006.1 GCF_913773725.1 uncultured Aquabacterium sp.
CTGCACGCCGCGGGCGTCATGCAGATCCGAGTCAGCCAGCGCCCCATGCTGGAGGGCGGCCACGACCCCGGCGGCTTCGGCAGTTCGCCGTGCGACATTCAGATCCTGGTAGCCGGACCGGCCGGACGTGCTGATCGCGGCGCCGAGGATGGCTTCCCGGGCGACCGCCGGGCCGGGCAGCGCCCCTTCCAGCCAGACATGCACCGGAATCCGCGCTGCCGCCAGCACACGGTCCATGCGCTCGTGCCGCTGCCGAGTCCGATCGCTTTCGCGCGACAGGGGTGGGCGCACCTCGACCACGGCCACCACCTGTGACGCCATGTCGCACACGACCAGGTCGGCGCACTGCGATCCCACCCTGCGCAACCACTCGCTGTAGGAGTTGCGGGTCGGCACCTTGATGAAGCGCGCAAGCGGCAGTTGCGCCAGAACCATGTGGTCGGGCAAGGCCTTGCGCAGCACATGCCAGGCGTCACGCTGGCCACTGGTGAGCACCCGCGTGGCCACCGGCTCCCATCCTTGCAGGGTGTCGAGGTCCGCGTCGGCATCGGCCGGCTTGCGCGCACCGCGATGCGCTTTGGTGTGAACACGTCCGCTGCGACCGCCCGACGCGGCCAGGCGCGCTCGTCTCCACCACCACGCTGCGGCCAGCCCGCCTGGCGCCAGAACGCCAGCGGCCAGGGCTGGCCAGATCGAAGGCATGTCCATCATGGATGGGGATCTTCCTGTACAGGCATGTACCGGATGGCGGATCCGGACCGTTTCCGCATTTCGGCTGTCCAGGCCCCTGATGTAGGGTCGGTTAGCGCACCGCTACGGATGTCACACACGCTAACACGCGCCCTGCCGCCGACGGGCCGACTGCCGCGCGGCAAGGTCACAAGCTGTGTCAGCGACCGCCCATGCCGGGCAGGCCCTTCATGCCGCCCATGCGCTTCATCATCTTGAACAAGCCGCCGCCCTTCATCTTCTTCATCATGGTCTGCATCTGCTCGAACTGGTTCAGCAGACGGTTGACGTCCTGAATCTGGACGCCCGCCCCCTGGGCGATGCGGCGCTTGCGGCTGGCCTTGGTCTTGCCGTCCATCAGCAGCGCGGGTTGGCTGCGCTCCTTGGCCGTCATCGCGCTGATGATGCCCTCCATGCGGCGCACGTCGCGCTCGGCCTTGTCCATGTCGGCCTGCCCGGCCTTGGCCGCGATCTCGGTCGGCAGCTTGTCGATGAGCCCGGACAGCCCACCCATCTTCTTCATCTGGCTGATCTGCGAGAGGAAGTCGTTGAAGTCGAAGTCGGCCCCCGACTTGACCTTCTCGGCCAGCTTCTGGGCCGCCGCGACGTCGACGCCCTTCTGGACTTCTTCCACCAGGGCGACGATGTCGCCCATGCCCAGCACGCGGCCGGCGTGGCGGTCGGCGTCGAACACCTCCAGGCCATCGATCTTCTCGGACACGCCCGCGAACTTGATCGGCACGCCCGTGACCTGACGCACGGACAGGGCCGCACCACCGCGCGAGTCGCCGTCCAGCTTGGTCAGCACCACGCCCGTCAGGGGCAGCGCTTCCTTGAAGGCCTTGGCGGTGTTGACGGCGTCCTGGCCCTGCATGGCATCGACCACGAACAGGGTTTCGACCGGATTCAGGAGTGCATGCAGCTCCTTGATCTCGGCCATCAGCACCTCGTCGATGGCCAGGCGACCGGCGGTGTCGAACAGCAGCACGTCGAAGTAATGGCGCTTCGCGTGGTCAATGGCGGCCAGCGCGATGTCGCGGGGCTTCTGACTGGGGTCGGAGGGGAACCACTCTGCGCCGGCCTGCGCCGTGACGGTCTTGAGCTGCTCGATGGCGGCGGGGCGGTAGATGTCCGCCGACACCGTCAGCACCTTTTTCTTGCGCTTTTCGATCAGCAGCTTGGCGAGCTTGGCGGTGGTGGTGGTCTTGCCGGCGCCTTGCAGACCGGCCATCAGGATGATGGCCGGCGGCTGGGTGGCCAGGTTGATGTCCGAGATGCCCTCGCCCATCGTGGCCGCCAGCTCCTTCTGCACGATGCTGACCAGCACCTGCCCCGGCGTGAGGGAGGAGACGACCTCCTGCCCCATGGCCTTGTCCTTGACGCGGGCGATGAAGTCGCGCACCACCGGCAGGGCCACGTCGGCCTCGAGCAGCGCCATGCGCACCTCACGCAACATGTCCTGCACGTTGGATTCGGTGATGCGGGACTGGCCGCGCATGGTCTTGACCAGGCGACTCAGGCGTTCTGTGAGGTTGGATGCCATGAAAGAGCTGCGTGTGCTTTTAAACTCGACACATGATTTTATCGCCCACCCTTTCCACCGCCTGGCCCAGTGGTCTGGCAGTGCTGGCTTATCTGGCGGCCACGCTGTGGCCTCAACGTCCGGAGACAGCCCGTGCACATGCCGGCCGACCGGTCTGGCTGGCGCTCGGCCTGGGTTGGTTGGCCCAGGCTGTGGCCATCGTGCTGGACGCCCTGGTGCTGGGCGGCGCAGAATCCGGCGCCCGATTCGGATTCGCACCGGCCCTGTCCGTCACGGTGTGGCTGGTGCTCGCCGTCTACGCCATCGAAAGCCGGCGCATCGACCTCGTGGCCGTGCGCCGGACGCTGGCCGTGCTGAGCGCGACGGCTGTGGCCCTGGCCTGGCTGTTCCCCGGCCAGCCCCACCCGATCGGCGCCTCGCCCTGGGCCCCTCTGCACTGGCTGCTGGGCTTTGCATCCTATGGGCTGTTCGGCACCGCCCTGCTGCACGCCGGCCTGCTTCAGCACGCCGAACGCCAGATGCGGACGCGCCCCGTCAGCGGCCAGTTGCCCTCGCCTCGCCCGATCGGCCAGGCGCTGGGCATGCCCTTGCTGCGTCTCGAGTCCCTCACACTGCGCTTCGTGGCCGCCGGCTTCGTGATGCTCACGTTGACCCTGCTGCTGGGAGCGGCATTCGCCAACCCGTGGCGATGGGATCACAAGACGGTCTTCTCCGTTCTGTCGTGGCTGGTTTTTGCCACCCTGCTGATCGGTCGAGTCCGCTTCGGCTGGCGTGGCAGTCAGGCGATCCGCTGGTTGGTCGCCGGCTCCCTGCTGCTGCTGCTGGCCTATGTGGGCTCCCGCTTCGTGATGGAGGTGGTGCTTCACCGCGCCGCCTGATCGCCATGTTCAAGTACCTGCTGATCGGTCTGCTCGTCTGGCTGATCGTCATTCCTGCCCTGAAGCGTGCCCTGGGGCACAGGCCGACGGGACGCGGCGAGGGCCCGAAGGCCGCGCCACCGGCTCCGGCGTCCGGCACGGGTGCACAACCCATGATGGTGCGATGCGCCCATTGCGGCGTCCACCTGCCGGAGTCCGACGCTCAGCGCGATGCGGCGGGACGTCCGTATTGCTGCGTCGAGCACGCGCGCAGCGGCCCCGGGGCGGTCTGACCGTACGCGCATGCCGGATGACACACCGAGCCCCTCGGACAGCACGCTGACCTCGAGCCGCCTGCCCTTCGCCCGCGAGACCTCCTGGTTCGGCGACTTGGATGCAGAAGAGGGACGGCGGGTGCCACCTCGGGAAGGCACCCACAGCATGCCCGCAGAGGCCCGTGCCGTTCGGCCGACCTTCGAGCGCATCTACCAGGCTTTCCTGGTCGCCAGACTGGTTCTGGGCATGCTGGCCCTGCTTCTGCTGGCCACCCTCTGGAGCACGGGCGGCCGCATCCCCACCTGGGTGTCCGTGCTGGGGGCCGGCTATGCCACTCTGACCGTGGTCGCCTGGCTGTGGCCCGGCCACCATCGGCAGCGCGAACGACTGGGCACCCGACAGGCGCTGGGCACCGTCGGGGTAGACCTCACCTTGTTCGCCATCTTGCACCACATCACGGGCAGCGGGGTGAATGCGCAAGCCCTGCTGGTTTTGCCCGTGCTGATGGCCGCGGTGCTGCTGCCTCGCATCGTGGCCCTGGGTGTGGCGGCCGCCGCCACCTTGAACCTGCTGGCCGTGGCGTGGCTGCAGGGAGCCCGGGGCGACGACATGGCCGCGTTGATGACACAGGCCGGGCTCAATGGGCTGGGCCTGTTCCTGATCGCTGGCCTGGCCAGCGAACTGTCTGCCAGGCTGGCGCGCGAAGAGCGCAGCGCCCGGGGCAACATGGAGGCGGCGCGGCGCCAGGCCCAGCTCAACAAGCTCGTGATCGACGAGATGAGCGAAGGCGTGCTGGTGGTCGACCGCCGTGGCCGCGTTCGCACGGCCAACCCGTCCGCGCGGCGGCTGCTGTCCGCACGGGGCATGGCACCACAGCCACCTTTTCCCTTGTCCGGTGTGCCGGCCTGGCGCGCCCTGATCGGGGCGATCGAACAAGCCATGTCGAACTCCAGCCAGGCCGAGGTCGCCCAGGAGGTGACGCTGCATTTCGACGACCGGAGCGAGCGCGCCCTGCGCCTGCGCATGCGCTTCATTCGGGGACGCGGCGGGCGGACGCAGGAAGACGTCTGCGTGCTTTTTCTGGAGGACCTGCGCACGGTACGGGCGCGGCAGCGTCAGGACAAGCTGGCGGCCATGGGCCGGATGTCTGCGGGAATCGCACACGAAGTGCGCAACCCGCTGGCTGCGATCTCACAAGCCAACGCCCTGATGGCCGAAGACGCAGCCACCCCGACGCAGAAACGCCTGACGCAGATGGTGGCCGACAATGTGACCCGGCTGAAGCTCATCGTCGATGACATCCTGGCCGTGGCACCAGGTGTACGCCCTCCCGCACCTGCCATTGACCCGCTCGAGCACATCGTGGCCATCTGCAACGAGTGGCGCAGCACCGCAGGTCTGGTGCCGGGAGAGCACGGCATCCTGGACATCAACGTGCAGGCCACGCGCCAGGCCCCGACCTTCCCCCATCTCAAGGTTCGCTTCGAGCCCGAACACCTGCAACGGGTGCTGGTCAACCTGCTGGACAACGCGTTGCGGCATCAGTCTGGCGAGCCGGGGGCGATCCTCGTGCAGGTCGGTTGGGTGCCGGGCGCCCACAGTGCTCAGGGCCTGCTGCTTCTGTCGGTACTGAGCGACGGTGACCCGATCACGCCGGATACCGAACGCGCCCTGTTCGAGCCCTTCTTTTCCACGCGCAGCCGCGGTACCGGGCTCGGCCTGTATATTTGCCGCGAATTGTGCGAACGCCATGGCGCCACCATCGACTACCGCCAGCACCCGGTCAGTGTGCGACACCGCAACGAGTTCTATCTGACGCTGCCCATCGAGCCCCCAGCTCAGCCTGCCCGCCCCGCATGAGCACTGCATCCGCCCACCGCCTTCTGGTCGTCGACGACGAGCCGGACCTGCGCACCCTCTACGAGCTGACACTGCTGCGGGAAGGCTACGACGTCGAGACCGCTGACAGCGTGGGTCAGGCACTGCAGCACCTCGCCGATCAACGTTACAGCGCCGTGATCACCGACATGCGGCTGCCCGACGGCACGGGACTGGACCTGCTGCAGCACCTCGAACGCACCGGGCGACACGAGCGGGCCATTGTCATCACCGCCTACGGCTCGGCCGAGAACGCCGTCTCTGCCCTCAAGGCCGGAGCCTACGACTACCTGACCAAGCCGGTCGACCTCAAGCAATTCCGCAGTGTGGTGGCCGGCGTGGTGGGCCTGCATGGCGCCCCCGCAGCCTCACCTGCCACGCCCACTCACGCGGGTCGAGGCAACGGGCCGGGTAGTCCGGTCACCGCGGGAGACAGCCCGGCCCTGCACCGTCTGATCGGCTGCGACAACGGACTGCAGCAGGTACGCGTCCTGATCGACAAGGTCTCGCGCAGCATGGCGCCCGTGCTGATCACCGGAGAGTCGGGCACCGGCAAGGAACTCGTGGCACGCGCGATCCACGACACCAGCAACCGCGCGCGCGGCCCCTTCATTGCCGTGAACTGCGGCGCCATCCCGGAACACCTGCTCGAGGCCGAGTTCTTCGGCTATCGGAAGGGGGCATTCACAGGGGCGGCCGATGACCGCGAAGGCTTCTTTCAGGCCGCGGCGGGCGGCACCCTGTTCCTCGACGAGCTGGGGGATCTGCCGCTGCCCATGCAGTCCAAGCTGCTCCGAGCCATCCAGGAACGCGCCGTGCGGCCGGTGGGGGCCACCGCCGAAACGCCCGTGGACGTGCGGCTGCTGAGTGCGACCCACAAGGACCTGGCTGTCGAAGTCCAGGCCGGTCGCTTCCGGCAGGATCTGTTCTACCGGCTCAACGTCATCCAGATCCGGCTGCCCGCACTGCGTGAACGCCGCGAGGACCTGCCGGGCCTGTGCGCCGGCCTGCTGGAGCGCCTGGCCCGCGAGGCCGGCGTTGCCCCCGTTCCGCAGCTCGCCCCCTCAGCGCTGGCCGCATTGCAGGCTCACCCCTTCCCGGGCAACGTACGGGAACTTGAAAACCTGCTGCACCGTGCCATGGCCTTGGGGGGCAGCAGCACCATCGAGGCCGATGACCTCGGCCTGGCGCCCGACACCGTCGCAGCACCTGCCGCGCAGAGCAGCGATGAGCCCGCCCAACCCCCGGCCCCATCCCCGCAAGCCGCGCCTGAGTCCCGCCCCGCCACGGATGCCCCAACTCCGCTGCCCCACGACCTGGTGGCCCATCTCGATCAGGTCGAACGGGACATCCTGGTTCGCGCTCTGGAAAGACACCGGCTCAATCGCACGGCGGCCGGACAGAGCCTCGGCCTGTCGCTGCGCCAGATGCGCTACCGCATGGCGCGCCTCGGCGTGCAGGTGAGCGACCACGGCATCGTGCTGGGCGAACGTTTCGATCCCGAACATGACCCGGACTGACTGGCGCAACGGCTGGCTGGAGGGCATCGCCCACATTCCGTCGCCGAACTTCGGCCCGCGCCCCGAGGGCGCCCGCATCGACCTGGCCGTCATCCACTCGATCAGCCTCCCGCCGGGCGAGTACGGGGGCGATGAGATCGAGCGGCTGTTCACGAACACGCTGGAGTGGACTGCCCACCCCTATTTCGAGCAGATCCGAGGGCTGGAGGTCTCGGCCCACTTCGTGATCCGGCGCGACGGCCGGATCCAGCAATTCGTGTCGGTGCTCGATCGCGCCTGGCACGCAGGCCGTTCCAGTTGGTGCGGCCGCGACAACTGCAACGACTATGCGATCGGCATCGAGCTGGAAGGGCTGGAGGATCACCCCTTCGACCGCCCGCAGTACGACGCCCTCGTCGATCTGCTCGCCCGCATCGACGCCCAGTGGCCCCTGGCCGGGGTGACAGGGCATGAGCATGTGGCCCCAGGCCGCAAACGGGACCCCGGCAGCGCCTTCGACTGGGCCACCATGCGGGCCCGCATGGGGTGGGGTGAACGGGTGCGTTTCCCGACCCACGTGGCGGCCGGCTGACACCCTTTTTGACCCGGGAAAACGGCCAAAGTCAGGCGTGACAAGCGCTTGCGCGCGCCCGTGCAGGTGACGTCGAACATGGGGGCGCGGACACGCCCACCCGGTTTTCCCGGAAGGCCTTGGCGGGCTCGAAAAAAGCGGTATAGTCAGCCCCCGAAACACTACTGGTAGTGCCCAGAGCACCAAAAAACACCAGATCTAGTGTCCGCCCGCAGAAGGCGCCTCTAACCGAAAGCGTCAGATTTCGCAAGGCCGCGCACCCGTTGCCGACCTTGATCTCCGGAAGGGAAACACATGCAAACGTCCACGCCCAGCACCTTGTCGTCCACCTCATCTGCCTACATGGGCGGCGCCCCCGATGCGGCCGAGCCGCGTCAGTCGGCCTACGCCAACTACCAGATCATCCGACGCAATGGTGCGGTCGTGGCCTTCGAGCCCAGCAAGATCGCCGTGGCCATGATGAAGGCCTTCCTGGCCGTGCACGGCACCCAGGGCGCCGCGTCGGCCTCGGTGCGCGAAACCGTCGACAGCCTGACCGAAGCCGTGGTGCGCGGCCTGCTGCGCTCGCGTCCGAACGGCGGCACCTTCCACATCGAAGACATCCAGGACCAGGTCGAGCTGGCCCTGATGCGCGGTGGCCACCACGAGATCGCCCGTGCCTACGTGCTGTACCGCGAGCGCCGTTCGCAGGAGCGCGCCAAGCAGGCCGCCGAGCAACAGGCCGCCGCCCTGCCCACGCTGCACGTCATCGACCGCGGCCAACGCGTGCCGCTCGACCTGCCCCGCCTGCAGGCCCTGATCGAATCCTCGTGCGAAGGCCTGGGCGCCGACGTCCAGCCCGGCCCGATCCTGGCCGAAACCCAGCGCAACCTGTACGACGGCGTCTCGATGGACGAGGTCTACAAGGCCGCCATCCTGGCCGCCCGCACCCGCATCGAGCACGACCCGGCCTACACCCGCGCCACGGCCCGCCTGCTGATGCACACCATCCGCCGCGAAATCCTGGGCGAAGAGGTGACGCACGCCGAGATGGCCGAGCGCTATGCCGACTACTTCCCCACCTTCATCAAGAAGGGCATCGAAGCCGAGCTGCTGGACGAGAAGCTGGCCCAGTTCGACCTGGCCCGCCTGGGCGCCGCGCTCAAACACGAGCGTGACCTGAACTTCGACTACCTCGGCCTGCAGACGCTGTACGACCGCTACTTCCTGCACGTGCAGGGCGCCCGCATCGAAATGCCCCAGGCTTTCTTCATGCGTGTCGCCATGGGCCTGGCGCTGAACGAAATCGACCGCGAAGCCCGCGCCATCGAGTTCTATGAACTGCTGTCGTCGTTCGACTTCATGTCGTCCACGCCGACCCTGTTCAACTCCGGCACCCGCCGCTCGCAGCTGTCGTCGTGCTACCTGACGACGGTGCCCGACGACCTCGACGGCATCTACGAAGCCATCAAGGAGAACGCCCTGCTGTCGAAGTTCGCCGGCGGCCTGGGCAACGACTGGACCCCGGTGCGCGCCCTGGGCTCGCACATCAAGGGCACCAACGGCAAGTCCCAAGGCGTGGTCCCCTTCCTGAAGGTGGTCAACGACACGGCCGTGGCCGTGAACCAGGGCGGCAAGCGCAAGGGCGCTGTCTGCGCCTACCTCGAGTCGTGGCACCTGGACATCGAAGAGTTCCTGGAACTGCGCAAGAACACCGGCGACGACCGCCGCCGTACGCACGACATGAACACGGCGAACTGGATTCCTGACCTGTTCATGCGCCGCGTGATGGAAGGCGGCGACTGGACGCTGTTCTCGCCCTCGACCTGCATCGACCTGCACGACAAATTCGGCATCGAGTTCGAACAGGCCTACACCGCCTATGAAGCCAAGGCCGACCGCGGCGAGATCAAGCCCTTCAAGCGCATCAAGGCCGTCGACCTGTGGCGCAAGATGCTCTCGATGCTGTTCGAGACCGGCCACCCCTGGATCACGTTCAAGGATCCCTGCAACATCCGCTCGCCGCAACAGCACGTCGGCGTGGTGCACTCGTCCAACCTGTGCACCGAGATCACGCTGAACACCAACGGCGGCGAGATCGCCGTGTGCAACCTGGGCTCCGTGAACCTGTCGCAGCACATCAAGGACGGCGGCATCGACCACGACAAGCTCAAGAAGACCGTGCGCACCGCCATGCGCATGCTCGACAACGTCATCGACATCAACTACTACGCCGTCAAGAAGGCCCGTGATTCGAACCTGCGCCACCGCCCGGTCGGCATGGGCATCATGGCGTTCCAGGATGCGCTGTACCAGCTGCGCACCCCGTACGCCAGCCAGGAGGCGATCGAATTTGCCGACCGCTCGATGGAAGCCGTCTGCTACTACGCCTACTGGGCTTCGACCGAGCTGGCCGAAGAACGCGGCCGCTACAGCAGCTACCGCGGCTCGCTGTGGGATCGCGGCATCCTGCCGATCGATTCGCTGAAGCTGCTGGCCGAACAGCGTGGCGGCTACGTCGAAGTCGACACGTCGACCACGATGGACTGGGACGCCCTGCGTGCCCGCATCGCCCAGTACGGCATGCGCAACTCCAACTGCGTGGCCATCGCCCCGACGGCCACCATCTCCAACATCGTCGGCGTGGACGCCTCGATCGAGCCCTGCTTCGGCAACCTGTCGGTCAAGTCCAACCTGTCGGGCGAGTTCACCGTGGTCAACGAGTACCTGGTGCGCGACCTGAAGAAGCTCGGCCTGTGGGACGACGTGATGGTGATGGACCTCAAGCATTTCGACGGCTCGCTGCGCCGCATCGACCGTGTGCCCGAGGAGCTCAAGAACCTGTACGCCACGGCGTTCGAGGTCGAACCGGTGTGGCTGGTGGAAGCCGCCTCGCGTCGCCAGAAGTGGATCGACCAGGCCCAGTCGCTGAACATCTACATGGCCGGCGCCTCCGGCAAGAAGCTGGACGAGACCTACAAGCTGGCCTGGCTGCGCGGCCTGAAGACCACCTACTACCTCCGCACCGTGGGTGCCACGCACGCCGAGAAGTCGACCGTGACCCGCAGCCAGCTCAACGCCGTGTCGAGCAACGTGGGCGGTGGCTTCCAGGCTGCTGCGCCGCAAGCCGCGGTGTCGCCCGAGCCCGTTCTGGCCGCCGAACCGGCGACCGACATCAAGTTCTGCTCGATCGACAACCCTGACTGCGAGGCCTGCCAGTAAGGCCCCGCCGCGGCGAGCGCGGTGATGAGCAAGGCCTCGGACGCGATACCGCGATCGAGGCCTTGTCTGTCTCCGATGTGCATCGACGCTCGCCTCCGGCTGCTGCCTCACGGTGCCGATACTGGCTCACACAATGAGCCCCGTGGCCTTTGATCGCCGCTTGACCTGATCCCGTCAGGGTTTTCGATGCACCGCCTTTCAATGCCTTCTTGATCTGACACCCTTGTTTTCGATGCTCGGCAGCAACAAGCTTGAGCGCCCGATGTCAAGAAGTGCTTGGTGTTTTTCACAACACCCTTCCATAATCCGACTCCATAGGATGTTCACCATGCTGGTCTGGGAAGACGACTCCTCCAACGCCTCTTCGAACCCTGCTGGTTCTGTGCCCCAATCGCTGCCCGCCTCTGCGCCCAGCGCCGCACGGAACACCGCACCGTCGGCGGTTGGCGCAGCCCCTGTGCACACCCCCGCCAACTCCGTTCAGGCCACCTCGACGCGCCGCGTGAACGTGGCCGACAAGCGCATCATCAACGGTCAGACCGACGTCAACCAGCTGGTGC
>NZ_CAJYGK010000007.1 GCF_913773725.1 uncultured Aquabacterium sp.
CAGGCCTTCGGTGAAGGTGTCGGCGCCGCGCATGGTGGGTGTCGCTTCAGGTCGTTGAGGTGCTACGCTGATAACGCATCACGCCACTGGGGCGTGGACTTGGCTGTTGGGTATTTCCGCAGCCTGCTAGGATGTCGTGATCATGTGCAGCCTGTGCCTTCAGCAGTCGGCTCAGTAGGTCGGTAGAGGGCACGGAGTCATCATTGATGGTGAGCGCGAACTCACAGCCATCTCTCAAAGCTTGCTCAATGCCTCTGTTGGTGGCGCCAGTCCAGTAGTCCTCATCGCCCGCTTCGATCCACGTCAAGCGGGGGCCCTTTATCTGCTCCAACCATGCTCGTGTGCCATCAGTTGAGTTGGAGTCCACGAAATACAGGCGGTAATGGGGATGGTCCTGGCGGGAGAACTGCTCCAGAAACCTTTGAGTGCGCTCGATACGGTTGCGAACCGGGACGACCACGCCGACCCATTTCTCAATGCTCATGGCCTTCTCCAGTCGGGCACTCGATGAAGGAAACGTGGTTGATGAACCCTGCGAGGAACCTCAAGCTCCCTGGGTAGCCATGCTCCTTGAAGGTCGCCGTGCGCACGATACACCCGTCAAAGGGCGTGATAGGGTCACTCTTGAGTTTGAGATAGTGCTCGTGAGCCTCAAGTTGTGGCAAGGGCCGAACGATCCGAGAGAACTGGCGACCCCCATCTGATCGTAGGAGCGTGGCCCCCAGATCCGGGAAGAAGTTGAGTTCCGTGAGGGCCGTTTTCAACTCGCTCGCAGAGGGCTCTTGGCGGTCCCACTTTGTCAGGTAGATGTAGTCTGGGACGCTGCTCACGGCAAACAGGTGCTCCAGACCCGAGGCCAAGCCTGATGGCATCGACTCTGAAAACACCCGCATCTGCGCTTGATTGTCAACACACAGCGTGAGCAAGCGCGAGTTGACTTCGTCCGGCAGGTTGTCTGAGGCAAAAACGAACACGGAGTCCATCACGCGCCTGAGCGCGCTGACTTTGGCCTTCAGTGACTGAAGGCCAGTAGCCGAACTCAGGCTGCCGGCATCACTGCTTTCGATGCGGACAATACCTGCAATAGAAGGCTTGATGACACCAGATGTGTTGCCAATCGAGAATACGTCTGTATAGCCCTTCTGTTTCTGTTGAACGGCTTGTCGCAGGCAGTCCAGCGTCTTCTGAGCCATGTTCTCAGAAGAGTATGTTTGAAGAGCCAACTCTTTGGCTTGCGTTGCCCTCTTCTTGAGCGTTGACCAGTTGCCAAGTGCCGAAATCAGATCTTGAGCAATGGCATACGGGTTGTAAGGGTCGCTGATGTACTCGATCGTCGTGCCACCAAACTCGACGATGGACGGCAGGCGGGATGCGAGTACCGGCGTACCGAGCTGCATGGCTTCAAGCACTGGGATCCCGAAGCCCTCGTACAAGGTCGGGAACAGCAACAGTTTGGCGTTGGCGATCAGCCGAGCCTGCGTGCCATCATCCTGGAAACCTGCCACGATCACATCATGGTCGAGCCCAAGTCGCTTGATTTCGTCGGTGATGCCTTTGGCTATATGCCCGTGCTCCAGAGCACCCGTGAGCAGCAGCTTGACCTTTTTCCCCGATTGTTTTTTGCTAAAAATGCTCCAAGCGTGAAGCAGGTTGGTGTGGTTCTTGTGGGGCCATGGAATGGCCGGGTAGAGGACATAGTCCTCGCCCTCGAGCTGCTTCAATAGCAGCTCATTGTGCGCAGGGTCTCCAATGTGGTCGGCCAGGTACCCACTGTGGTGAATGACATCAACGTCCCGCTTGCCAAAATGGGTGAAAAGGTTGTTTTTCTCGAACTCCGAAATGGCGACGAGACGATCTGATCGGTGAATGGCGAAGCCATAGTCATGGTTTCGGGCATGCCACATTGGCTTGTCAAAAAACGCGGGTGCGACGAGGTGCTGCAGGTCATGTATGCAACTGACTACAGGCAGGCGGTCCGGGATGAACCGGGGCCATAGCCCGTTCAGCGGCGAGAAAAAAACGTCCGCCCAGGAGAACAGGGCTCGATAGTTTTCGGGCGAGAGATCGACAAAAGTCGCCGTTTCAATGTTTTGGTACGGAGAGAACAAATGGAGGTTTCGGGGTGACGTGGTGACCGTGATGTTGACGTCGCGTCGCTTGTTCAATTGGCACAGCAAGGTATGAAAGTGTCGACCCGCACCACCAGCGCCCTCTTCCGGAGGAAGAAGAACCCAACCTTCGATGAGAATATTTTGCATGTTTTAGATGGCGCTATAAGTTTCGAATGCTTGATCAATCGAATCAAAATGACTGATGTTGCCGCTTTGCAGTATGTAAGCCTTGCTGCAATGCATTCTGATGTAGTGGGGGTCGTGCGAGACGATAATCATGGCCTTGTCGCCTCTTTTTCTGAATAGTTCTTCTTCGCACTTTGCATGAAACCGGCTGTCTCCGACAGCGATCACCTCGTCAATGAGGAAGCAGTCAAAGTCAACAGCCATTGAAAGTGCAAATGCTAGGCGGGCCCGCATGCCGGAAGAGTACTTTTTGACAGGCTCTTTGAGGTACGGGCCAAGTTCTGAGAAATCTTCGACGAATGGGATTGCTTTTTCGATATCGGCACCATAGATGCGGCAGATGAAGCGCAAATTGTCAAGTCCGGTGAGGCTGCCTTGGAAGGCGCCCCCGAAAGCCAGGGGCCACGATACCGACATCTTTCTGGAGATTTGCCCCTCGCTTGGGCGTTCGGCGCCGCTGATCATGCGGATCAACGTCGATTTTCCCGCGCCATTGCGGCCCAGGATGCCGACCTTCTCCCCTGGGCCAATATTCAGTGAGACACGATTGAGAACCGTTTTCATGCCCGAGCGGGTTCCATACCGCTTCGAGACGTTTAGCAGAGAAATGCTCATTCTGGCTCCACCCGCTTGCTAACGTCTGCCGTCATCAGCAGCCCTATCAAGGTCAGAGCAAGGTTGAATGTGGCTAAAAATCCGTGGCTGCCATGGCCGATGACCTGCGAACCGAAGTATCCCTCTCGCACCAGCTCGACAGCATGGACCATGGGAATCATGAGGACGTATTCCTGCGCCTTGCTGGGTAGCCAGTCAACCATGAAGACAGCGCCAGAAAGCGGGAAGATGAGATAAGTTAAGGTGTGCCAGATGCGCTCGAATATTTCGGATCGTTCTGACAGCGCACCGACGAACAGGCCGAGTGCCCCAGAAAACCAAATTAGCTGCAACCATGCCACGAGCATTTCGTAAAGCCGCGCAGGCGGCTCCATCCATCCCGTTGCGATGAAAAAAAAGGCAAGAGCGATGAACGACGCCGTGGCACTGACCACCTCCAGGGTCACTCTGGACAAAAAGATATCGAGCACCCTGACATTGCGGTGGTACAAGAGGCTCAAATTCGGCTCGATCGCTTTGGAGCACCGCGTGGCTGAATTGCGCCACATCAGCACCGTCGAATATCCAGTCACGGCGAAGGCCACAATCGGCAGCGTGGAGCCGTGTGTGGAGCGCGTTGCTGTCCATAATGCCGTCACGCCGAGGGTGAAAAGCATCGGTTCAATGAATAGCCACAGGAAGCCGATGTTGTGCCGACCATATCGGGTGATGATTTCCCGCATGAGTAGCGCGCCGATGACCCGGCGCTGAACTAGCAAGGATGAGAAGATGTCGCGCATCTCAGTCTGCGTGCTCTCTGATGCCGGAAACAAACAGACTCAAAACGCCCCACGCCATGAGACCGAACAGAAGCGTACCAGCAATTGCTTTGAGCCTCTTCGGCTCGATGGCAATGTCCGGCTTGCCCGGCTCAATAATCCGTTCCAAATAGAGTTGCTTACGGATGGCCTCGTTTTTCGCCTGCTCCAGTCCCGCCATGGCGGCCGCCAGTTGCTTGGCCGCAAAGTCATTTTCCAGGGCCAGTCGTTGATAGGCTGAAGCCTTGTTGGCCAGCGAAGCGGAGCCCCCGGTCACGTTCTTCGTTTCCTCCTCAATCGCGTCTCGCAACGACTCTATGCGTCGCTTCAGCACGGGGATCTGAGGGTTCTCTTTCGTGACACTCTGCAGCTGGATCAGTTGCGTCTTGCTGGCGATCAGCTCTTCTTGCAGCTTGGCCACTTGCTGCAACTGGACGGTGGCTTGCTTTTCGGGGTCGACGACCGATCTCGTGTTTCGGAAATCAGAGAGGGCCACCGCCGCTTTCTTGACGCGAGCTTCTGCCTCGGCCACTTCTTGGCGCGCCGCGTCAATCAGGTCGTGCCGCCCGCGCTCATTGAGCCGGTTGACCAGCGTTTCGCTCTGCTCAAGAAGCAGGCGATTGATGTTCACCGCGTCATCGGCCGAATAGGCTCGCACTGTCAGCGTGGCAATGGATGAGGTGCTGTCGAGCTGCAGGTCTACACGCTTTTGGTAGTAGCGGTGCAGGGCTTCGAAACTGTTGTCGCCATCCAGGCCGGCAAATCGGCTGATGCGGTCAACATCAGGCGACGCGAACTTGTCGCCAACCTTCAGCTTGTCGTTCAGGGCCTGAAGCGCATCGCGCGACATGATGTAGTCGTGCACTGCGTAGGCGTCATCGGCAGAGCGTGAGAAGCCCGCACCTTTGAGTACCAGGCCCAGCGCCGACGTGGCTTGGCGTTCGGGCGCACGTACTACAAAGCGCGACTCGGAGACGTAAACGTCGGAGGCAATCAGCCCGTAGTAGACGGAAGACAGCAGTGTGGGGGCCACCACACACGCCAGGAACAAGCGATTGACCTTCATGTCCACTGATCGTGACGAGAGTTACGTGAAAAATGTGAAGCGAGTCTAAGGGACATAAGGTGTCGTTCTGCTCGCCGCAACGTACGATGGCAGTGGCCGTGAAAACTGTTGTAGCTTCAATCCCGCAAACAGCGATGGAGAGGTGGCTCCTTGCCAAGGGTAGGGCGCCATTTCCCTTTCAACAAGCTGTCTGGCGCGCTATGCGCAGCGGCCAATCGGGTTTGCTTCATGCTCAGACCGGATCAGGCAAGACCTTGGCAGTATGGGGCGGCGTGCTACTGCGCGCACAGGACCAAGTCGACGCATGCAGCGGGCATCAGTCCACGAAGGCTGGTTTGCGTGCGCTGTGGATCACTCCGATGAGGGCGTTGGCTGCCGATACAGCCGAGGCCCTTCGCACCCCGATGACGGAGTTGCAGGTTGGCTGGCGCTTGGGGGTGCGCACGGGAGACACTTTGCCCAGCGAGCGGTCTAGGCAAGAGCGGGCGTGGCCGCACGCGTTGGTGACGACACCCGAATCGCTCAGCCAGCTGCTGACGCGGGCAGATGTGGCAGACCTCTTTGCCCATCTAGATGCGGTGGTTGTCGATGAGTGGCATGAGCTGTTGGGTAATAAGCGGGGTGTGCAGGTTCAGTTGGCGCTCGCGCGGCTGACGACCTGGCGCCCCGATCTGCTGGTGTGGGGCCTAAGCGCCACCCTTGGCAACCAGGCCGAGGCCTTGGCGGCTCTTCTGCCCTGCGTGCCCACGGCGCCCGAGCCCGCCCTGATCCAGGGTCGCGTCGACAAGTCGCTGGTCATCGACACCCTGCTGCCCGAGGCCGAGAGCCGCCTGTCCTGGGCGGGCCGCCTGGGCGCGCCCATGGTGGCCCAGCTCGCACAGGAGCTGGACCAGGCCGGCACCGCGCTCGTCTTCACCAACACCCGCTCGCAGGCCGAGATCTGGTACCAGCTGCTGCTGGAGGCCCGACCGGACTGGGCCGGCTTGGTGGCCCTGCACCACGGTTCGCTGGATGCCGACGTGCGCGCCTGGGTCGAATCGGGCCTGAAAGCCGGGCAGCTCAAGGCGGTGGTGGCCACCTCGTCACTGGACCTGGGCGTGGATTTCCTGCCGGTCGAGCGCGTGATCCAGGTCGGCTCGGCCAAGGGCGTGGCCCGCCTGCTGCAACGCGCAGGGCGCAGCGGCCATGCGCCCGGGCGCACCAGCCGGGTGACGCTGGTGCCCACCCACACACTGGAGCTGGTGGAGGCGGCGGCGGTGCGTCGGGCCGCGCAGGCCGGGCAGGTGGAAGAGCGCCAGGCGCCCCATCAGCCGCTGGACGTGCTGGTGCAGCACCTGGTGACGGTGGCCCTGGGGGGCGGCTTTCAGGCCGATGCCCTGTTCGACGAGGTGCGCCGTGCCCACAGCTACCGCGCCCTGACGCGCGAGGCCTTCGACTGGTGCCTGGACTTTGCGGCCCGCGGCGGCGACAGCCTGCAAGCCTATCCTGAATACCACCGCATTGCGCCCGATGAGCACGGTGTGTGGCGCGTGGCCGAGCACACCCAGCCCGGCCGGCTGGTGGCACGGCGACACCGCCTGCAAGTGGGCACCATCGTGTCCGATGCGAGCATGCAGGTGCGCTACCTGAACGGCCCCAAGCTGGGCTCGGTCGAGGAAAGCTTCATTGCGCGGCTCAAGAAGGGCGACTGCTTTGTCTTTGCCGGGCGCACGCTGGAGTTCGTGCGCGTGCAGGACATGACGGCCTACGTGCGCCGAGCCGAGGGCCGCCGGCCGAGTGTGCCGCGCTGGCAGGGCGGGCGCATGCCGCTGTCGAGCGAGATGGCGCGGGCCGTGATGGCCCTGCTCGACGAGGCCGCCGAGGACCGCGCCTGGCACGAGCCCGAGATGCAGGCCGCGCGCGACATGCTCGAGGCCCAGGCCCGCATCTCGCACCTGCCTCGCAGCGACCGGTTGCTGGTGGAGCGCTTCACGTCGCGCGAGGGGCACCACCTGTGGCTTTACCCGTTCGCTGGCCGACTGGCGCATCAGGGGCTGAGCGCCGTGCTGGCCTGGCGGCTGGCCCGGCATCAGCCCAACACCTTCAGCTTGGCGGTGAACGATTACGGGCTGGAGCTCCTGAGTGCCGAGCCGGTGCCGGTGGACGAGGCCAGCTTGCGCGCCGCCCTGTCGCCCGACCACCTGCTGGACGACATCCTGGCCAGTCTGAACGCGGCCGAGCTGGCGCGGCGGCGCTTTCGTGAGATTGCCCGGGTGGCGGGACTCGTGTTCACCGGCTACCCCGGTGCGCCGAAGAGCACGCGGCAGCTGCAGGCCTCCAGCAGCCTGTTCTACGAGGTGTTCCAGCAGTACGACGCCGGCAACCGGCTGCTGAGTCAGGCACAGGAAGAGGTGCTGTCGCAGGAGCTGGACGTGGTCCGCCTGCGTGAGGCGCTGACCGCCTTGCAGCCACGGCGCATCGACCTGGTCGACCTGCGCAGCCCCAGCCCGTTCAGCCTGCCGCTGATGGTGGAGCGCTTGCGTGAGCGGCTCAGTACGGAAAAGCTGTCCGACCGCGTGGCTCGGGCCCTGAAAGCGATGGGCGCGGTGCCCCGGTGAGTCAGTGGCGCGGCTCGTCGCCGTCCATCAGGTCTTCGAGCAACTCGTCGCGGGTCGGCTTGGCTTCGAAGCGGTATTCCTCGCTGGCCCAGGCGCCCAGATCGATCGCCTTGCAGCCCTTGCTGCAGAAGGGGCGATAGGGGTTGTCGGTGCTGTAGAGGTGCATCTCGCCACAGGAGGGGCAGCGCACTTCCAGCGGTTTGCGCGGGGCGCCAGCGTCGGGGCGGTCGGTGTCGTTCATGGCAGAAGGCCGCAGCGCGGGGTCAGGCGCACAGAGTGAGTTCGAAGCCGGCGTCGGTGTCCGAGGCCACGCGCAGCTTGCCGTCCTGATCCGGTCGCATCAGGCGGATGGAGACCATCAGGCGGTTGGCGCTGATCTCGGGCACCAGGCCCAGGGCCGGGTCGATGCGCAGGCGCAGCAGATGATAAGTGCGGTTGTCCTTCAGCTGCTGCTGGAACTGCCCGCAGGGGGCCGCCACCATGTGCGGATGGCCGCCATCGCGCAGCAGGCCCAGCATCACCTTCAGGGCATCGGCAAGCGGCGCGATCGTGGCCACCCACTGCTGCAGGTCGGCCTGGCGCTTGGCCGCCGGCTCGTGCTGCCAGGCGTAGTAGGCAGGCAGGTCGAATTCGCACGTGCCGCCCGGGATGCTGATGCGGCTGCGGATGCTCATCAGCCAGTCGTTGGCGGCCAGCGCCTGGCCTGCCTTGCCCTGCAGCTGGTTCAGGCCGCTGTGGGCCCGCTCGATGCGCGACAGCACCTCGTCCAGCATGGCTTCGTGGATGGCCGGGTTGCCCCGGTAGGCCATGAACTGGGCCTTGTAGCGCTCGAGGTCGCGCAGCACGTCGCTCTTGAGGTCGGCGCGCGAGGCCACGTCCATGATCTCGAACAGCGTCGCCAGGGCGAAGTGGTGGTCCACCGGGTCTTCGCGCCAGATCAGCACCCCCAGGCGGTCGAACAGGTGCTCGAGCCGCAACATCGTGCGGATGCTCTCACCAAAAGGGTATTCGTAAAGGATCAATGCGCCACCTGCTGCGGTTCACGGGCCATCCGTGAGATTGTTCCACAAGCGCCAGAGCTTCTCGACCTCGGTCCGCAGTTGCGGCAGGGTCAGCCCGTCGTTGACGATGACGTGGTCGGCCAGCGACAGCCGCAGCGCGCGATCGGCCTGCTTCGCCAGCACCTTCTCCACGGCTTCGCGTGGCCAGCCATTGCGCACCATCACGCGCGCAATCTGGGTTTCCGGCGAGGCGTCGATCACCAGCACCCGGTCCACGCGGTCCTTCCAGCGGCGGCCCGATTCGGCCAGCAGCGGCACGTCGAACACCACATGTTGCTCGGGGGCGGCCTGGCGGGCGTGGGCGTCCGCGTGCGCGCCGATCAAGGGGTGCAGGATGCCCTCCAGGCGCTTGAGCACCAGCGGATCGGCAAATGCCATCTCGCGCATGCGGTCGCGGTCCATCGCGCCCTGCGCGTCGATCAGCTCCGGGCCGAATTGCCGCGTGATTTCAGGGATGGCCGCGCCACCCGGCAGGGTCAGGGCGCGGGCGATGGCGTCGGTGTCGACCAGGTGGGCGCCCAGGTCCACCAGCATCTGGCTGACCGTGGACTTGCCACTGCCGATGCCGCCCGTCAGCCCGATGGTCAGGCGGGGAGGAGGGCTCAGGCCCATCCCAGCCATCCCAGCACGGTCTCCTGTCCGGCCAGTGTGACCACCAGCCCGGCGCCCGCCAGGAACGGCCCGAACGGCACATACACGCCTTCGCGCAGCTGGCCCGAGACCTTCATGCCAATGCCCACCACCGCGCCGATGATGGACGACCCCAACACGATGGGCAGGATCATGGGGGCGCCCAGCCAGGCGCCCAGGGCCGCCAGCAGCTTGAAGTCGCCCTGGCCCATGCCCTCCTTGCCAGTGGCCAGCTTGAACAGCCAGTACACGCTCCACAGCGACAGGTAGCCGGCCACGGCACCCCACAGCGCGTCCTTCAGCGGCAGGTTCCAGCCCAGCGCCGCCACGATCAGGCCTGCCCAGGTCAGCGGCTGCGTGAGGCTGTCGGGCAGCAGCGTGGTGTCCCAGTCGATCAGCGCCGCGGCCAGCAGCATGGCCATGAAGCCGCACCACAGCAGGGCCGTGGGCGCGAAGTTCACCAGCACGCCGGCTTGCCAGAACAGCAGCCCGGTCGCCACCTCGACCAGCGGATAGCGCACGCTGATGCGCGTGCCGCAGGCAGAGCACTTGCCGCGCAGGGCCAACCAGCTCAGCAGCGGGATGTTTTCATACCAGCGGATCTGGTGGCCGCACGCCGGGCAGCGCGACGCCGGCTTCGACAGCGACAGCGCGGGGCCGTCGGCGGCAGGCTCGGCCGTCTCCAGCATGGCGTGCGCATCGGCACGCCATTGCGCTTCCATCATCTTGGGCAGGCGGTGCACCACCACGTTGAGGAAGCTGCCCACACACAACCCCACCAGGGCGAGGCCCCACGGAGTCAGCAAGGGATCAAGGAGGAGGTCGAGGAAAGCGAGATCGAACGGCATCCCGCGATTACACCACCTGACCCAGCTTGAAGATCGGCAGGTACATCGACACGACGATGCCGCCGATCACCGTGCCCAGGAACACGATGATGAAGGGCTCCATCAGGCTCGAGAGGGCCTTCACGGCCTCATCGACTTCCTGCTCGTAGAAGTCGGCCGCCTTGCCCAGCATCTGGTCCAGCGAGCCCGACTCTTCGCCGATCGACGCCATCTGCAGCACCATCACCGGGAACAGGCCGGTGCTTTGCATGGCCGTGGTCAGGCCCGTGCCGGTGGAGACGTCTTTCTGGATCTGCTCGGTGGCCTCGGCAAACACGGCGTTGCCCGAGGCGCCGCCGACGGAGTCGAGCGCTTCCACCAGCGGCACGCCCGCAGCGAACATGGTCGACAGCGTGCGGGTCCAGCGGGCCACGGCCGACTTGAACATCAGGTCACCGAAGACCGGGGCCTTGAGCAGCAGCCGGTCCATCTTCTTCTGCATGGCTTCGGAACGTTTCCACGACTGCAGAAAGAAGTACACCGCGCCCCCGATGGAGCCGAAGATGGCCCACCAGTAGCTCACGAAGATCTCGGACATGCCCATCACGAACAGCGTGGGGGCCGGGAGGTCGGCGCCGAAGGACGTGAAGACCTCCTTGAACGCCGGGATCACGAAGATCATGATGACGGCGACCACGATGAAGGCCACCACCAGCACGGCCGTGGGGTAGGTCAGGGCCGACTTGATCTTCTGCTTGATGGCGATCGTTTTTTCCTGGTAGGTAGCCAGGCGATCGAGCAGCGTTTCCAGGATGCCGGCCGCTTCACCGGCTTCCACCAGGTTGCAGTACAGATGGTCGAAGTACAGCGGGTGCTTGCGGAAGGCCATCGACAGGCTTGTGCCGGTTTCGACGTCCGAGCGGATGTCGTTGAGCAGCTTGGTGACCTTCGGGTTGGTGCTGCCGCGTGCGACGATGTCGAACGACTGCAGCAGGGGCACGCCGGCACGCATCATGGTGGCCAACTGGCGCGTGAAGATCGCGATGTCCTTGGGCTTGACCGAAGCGCCGCCGCTCATGCGGCGCTTCTTCACCTTGTTGACCAGAATGCCCTGGCGGCGCAAGCTGGCGCCCACCATGGCTTCACCGCCCGCGCGCATCTCACCGCGCACGACCTTGCCGTTGCGGTCCTTGCCTTCCCATTCGAAGACAAATTCCTGGGGGGCGGATTTCTTGGCTGCTGCCGTGGCCATCTGTCGGAACTCCAAGACGCGCGGGCGTCACTGCTTATTCGTTGGTCACCGAGATCACCTCCTCGAGGGAGGTGAGTCCGGCCTTGACCTTGACCAGACCCGATTCGCGCAAGTCTCGCACGCCTTCCTGCTTGGCCTGTCGGGCAATGTCCATCGCGGTGCCCTGGCTGAGGATGATGCGTTGTATTTCCTCACTGATGGGCATGACTTGGTAAATGCCGACGCGCCCTTTGTAACCGTTGTTGCAGGCTGAACAGCCAACGGCACGATACGGCTTCCAGGTGCCGTCCAGGTCGTCGTCCTTGAAGCCGGCATCGAGCAACGCCTGTCGAGGGTAATCCGCCAGGGCCTTGCAGTTGTCGCACAGCCGGCGCGCCAGGCGCTGGGCCGTGATCAGGATCACGCTGGACGCGATGTTGAACGGGGGCACCCCCATGTTCATCAGCCGCGTGAGCGTGGTGGGCGCGTCGTTGGTGTGCAGCGTCGACATCACCATGTGGCCGGTCTGCGCGGCCTTGATGGCAATGTCGGCGGTTTCCAGGTCGCGGATTTCGCCGACCATGATCACGTCCGGATCCTGACGCAGGAAGGCCTTCAGCGCGGCCGAGAAGGTGAGGCCGGCCTTGTCATTGACGTTGACCTGGTTGATGCCTGGCAGGTTGATTTCCGCCGGGTCTTCGACCGTGGAAATGTTCACGCCAGGCTGGTTCAGGATGTTCAGGCAGGTGTAGAGCGACACCGTCTTGCCGGACCCCGTGGGCCCGGTGACCAGCACCATGCCGTAAGGTCGCTGAATGGCGTTGAGCAGGCGCTCTTTCTCGATCGGCTCGTAGCCCAGTGCGTCGATGCCGAGCTTGGCGCTGGACGGGTCGAGGATACGGATCACGATCTTCTCGCCGAACAGCGTGGGCAGTGTGCTGACGCGGAAGTCGATGGCCTTGGTGCCGAACTTCAGCTTCATGCGGCCGTCCTGCGGCACGCGCTTCTCGGCGATGTCCAGCTTGGAGATGACCTTGATGCGCGAAGCCAGCTTGTCCTTGATGGCCACCGGTGGCTGGGTGACCTCGCGCAACTCGCCGTCGACGCGAAAACGCACGCGGTAGTTGTATTCGTAGGGCTCGAAGTGCAGGTCGGAAGCGCGCGCGTTGATCGCATCGATGAGCATCTTCTGCAGGAAGCGCACCACGGGCGCGTCTTCCACTTCCGAGGTGACCTCGTTGCTTTCCTGTTGTGGCTGCGAGGTTTCGTCGGTGACATCGAACTCGAAGTCGGACGAGGCAATGGCCGCGAGCTGTTCCTCGGCGCTGGCCGTCAGGCCGTCGAGCAGCTTGACGAGCTTGTCATGCTCGACGATGACCCATTCCGGGGTCAGCTGCGTGGCGAACTTGATGCGCTCGATCGCTTCCTGGTCGGTCGGGTCGGCGCCGGCCACGAACAGGCGGTTGCCGCGCTTGGACAACACCAGCACCTGGTACTGCGCCGACAGCTTGCGGTCGATGACGCCCTTGGGCAGCCGCTCGACGTCCACCGCCGCCAGGTCCATGACCGGGACGGCCAGTGCCTTGGACAGGGTGTGGGCCAGGTCGGCCGGCTGGATCGCCCCGCTGTTGACCAGCGTGCTCACGAAACTGCGCTTCTGCTCCTTGGCTGTCCGCGTGAGCGACTCTGCCGATTTGGCGTCGAGCTTGCCGGCGTTGACGAGCACGCGCGCCACGCCAGAAAGGGAACCCGGGGCTTCAGCGAGGAGGGAATCGGCCATGTTGAGTGCAGTACGGTCAAGCGATGGGGCAGCGAGTCAGGTCGGCATGCACCTCGCCCAGTTGAGCAGCAGATGATCTGCCAATTGACTGCCCCTGTAAACCGCGCAATTGTTGGGAGAAACCTCCCCTGTTAGGGAGTTCACGCGCAGCGCCGGGGTGAAGCGCCGTCAGCCGGGGAGGCTCAGTTCGCGGACTGGATCCGCACCATGCCGGCGTAAATCCCACCTTGCGCCATGAGGCTCGCGTGGTCCCCCTGTTCGGCGACACGGCCGTCTGCCATGACGTAGATGCGGTCGGCGTTGCGGATGGTGCTCAAGCGATGGGCGATCAGGATCAGGGTCTTGCTGCCGCGCAGGTCTTCGATGGAGCGCTGCACCACGGCTTCGGATTCCGAATCGAGCGCCGAGGTGGCCTCGTCGAAGATCCAGATGGCCGCGTCCCGGTACAGTGCGCGCGCGATGGCCAGGCGCTGGCGCTGTCCGCCCGACAGCTTGCTGCCGTTGGTGCCGATGGCCGAGTCCATGCCGTCAGGCAGGGTCTGCACGTGGTTCCAGAGGTTGGCGGCGCGCAGACACTGCTCGACCTTGTCTCGGTCCAGGCCTGCCGGGCTGGCATAGGCCACGTTCTGGGCGATGGAGCCCTCGAACAGCACGATGTCCTGGGAAACGACCGCAAAGTGACGGCGCAGGCTGGCGAGCTTCAGGTCTTCGATGTCGACGCCGTCCAGCGTGATGCGCCCGCTGTCCGGGTGGGCGAAGCGCAGCAGGGCGCTGACCACCGTGCTCTTGCCTGCGCCCGAGGCGCCGACCAGCGCAATGGTCTCGCCGCCCGCAATGTGCAGGTCCAGGTTGTCGAGCGCCGGGTTGCTGGCCCCTTCGTACTGCAGGCGCACCTGCTCGAAGCGGATGTCGCCGCGAGAGGTCGGCATCTCCTTGGTGCCGTTGTCCGGCTCCGGCGGGGCATTGATCAGTTCGAATGCCCCACGCAGCGTGATCATCGCGCCGCTGATGGGGGTGAAGATGTCGGTCAGGTGGCGCAGTGGCGAGATCGTCATCAGCAGCGCCGTGATGAAGGACACGAACTCACCGACGGTCGATGACCCCTGGGCGGCCTGCCAGATCGCCAGCGTCAGGATGATGGACACCCCCACGGCTGCCAGCACCTGCGTCACCGGAGTGACCAGGGCCGAGGTGGCCACCTGCTTCATGGTCATGCGACGGTGGTGGACGGCGTCGTGCTCGAAACGGCCGAGCTCGAAGTCCACGGCGTCGAACGTGCGCACCACCCGCCAGGCGCGGGCGTTGTCGTCGACGGTGGCAACCAGCTTTTGCTGCGCCAGGTAGGTGGCTTCGCCCACCCGGTTGAGCCGCTTGCGGATCAGCTTGACGCTCATGCCCAGCAGCGGCATGGTCACAAAGGCCAGCAAGGTGAGCTGGAAGTTCAGGTAAAGCAGGTAGCCGACCAGGAAGATCAGCGTCGAGGCATCGCGGATGATGGCGATGACCGAGCTGCCCAGCGCCCCGGAAGCGTGCTGTGGATCGTTGATGACCTTGGCGACGGCAATGCCAGGGCTGATGGTGGTGAACAGCTTCGCGTCGGCGCGCAGCAGCGCCTTCATCAGGTCACGCCGCAGATTCAGCACGATGGCCGAGGTGGCGTAGTTCATCACGAAGGTGCCGGCGAAGTTGAACAGCCCCCGCGCCAGGAAAAGACCGATGATCACCAGCGGTACGACCCAGATCGGGTACTTCAGCCCTTCCTGGAAGCCCGAGTCGATCAGCTTCTTGAACAGGGCCGGCACCAGCGGCTCGATGGCCGAGCTCAGCAGAAAGAAGCCGACGGCGACGGCGATCTGCTTCCACTGCGGCTTGAGGTAGCCCTTGAGGCGGGCGTAGGTGTCAGAGAAGTCCATGGGTGACGGGCAGAGGCCTCGGTCAGGCGGTCAAACCTGCGATTCTGACACCACGGTGGCCAGGGCCTTCAGCACGTCTTCCCGGCTGGGGACCTGGCCCTTGCCGCCCAGGCTGATGACCGCACCGGCGCCGCGCAGCCCGGCCAGGCCGGGTTCGTGGTCGCAGTAGATGCCCACCGTGGGGCGGCCATGGGCGGCCGCCAGGTGGCTCATGCCGGTGTCCAGCCCGACGACGGCCTGGGCCTGCGCCAGGCTGTCTGCCACTTGGGCCACGGTGAGGAAGGGCGGCACGGCGCCCCCGATGGCCTGGGCGATGGTGTGAGCGCGTTGTTCTTCTTCGGGGCTGCCCCAGAACACGGCGACCTGCCAGCCACGGGCCTTGAGGGCCTGCCCGACAGCCACCCAATCGGCCTCGGGCCACAGCTTTTCCGGCCGGCTGGCGCAGGGGATGAGGGCGGCGAAGGGGCCGGGTCCGGGCGTCCAGGCGTCGGGGGCCGCTTTCAGGCCGAAATCCGGCGGGGTGGTGGGGGCCGGATAGCCCAGCAGGGCGGCGGCGAGTTGCCGGCAGCGGTCCACCGCGTGCAGGCTGCGGGACACGGTGGCCTTGCGCCGGTAGAGCAGCGTGGCGAGCGGCTCGCGCGCGCTGCCCCAGTCATAGCCTGCACGCGGCCCCCGGGCAAAGCAGGCGAACAGCGCGCTTTTGACCAGGCCCTGCATGTCGATGACCAGGTCGTAGGGCTCGCGGCCCATCTCGGCCCGCCACGCGGAGAGGGCCGCGCGCGTTTCGGGCGAGCGCAGGCTCTTGCGCCATTTGCGCCATTGCAGCGGGATCACGCGGCGCACGGCCCGGTGCTGCTGCGGCATGGCCGCGAAGCCTTTCTCGACCAGCCAGTCGATCTGGGCCTCGGGGAAGGCGCGGGCGATGTCGGACACCGCGGGCAGCGCATGGACGACATCGCCCATGGAGCTGGTCTTGACGATGAGGATGCGCATGCGGCCCGGCTGGGTTCAGCCCTTGGCCTGCGCGGCCTGCTCGGCCACCAGGACGGGGTTGAAGCGCGGGTCGTTGTACATCTTGAACTGACGGTAGACCTTGAAGTAGGCGCGGCCGGCCTGGGTGTCGGCGATCAGCTCGTCCAGGCAGCGGCCCAGGTCGGCGCGCTGCTGCAGCAGCTTGTCGAGCTTGACCTGGCTGCTGGCGCGGTGGGCGTCGTCCACATCGGTGCGCTCGGTCTGGGCGCGCATGGCGTGGATCTTCAGCGCCATGATGGACATGCGGTCGATGATGCTGCCGGCGGTTTCGCTGTTGAGGCGGGCGCCAGCGGGAACCTTCGCCACAGGGGCATCCGTCTGGGCAGAGGCGGCGTCGACCAGGCCCAGCTCGGTCAGCAGGATCTCGTCGACGCGCTCGGTGGCGTCGTTGCGGGCCTGGTTGAACTTGTCGATGGCACGCTTGTTCTGCGCGATCTCGTCGCTGCTGACGGTGGTGCGGCGGGCGAGGTCTTCCTCAGCCCAGAGCGAGCTGTTGTAGAAGTGGTTGGTGGCGATCCATTGCCACAGCAGGGCCTGTCGGTCGGTGCCGCGTGAGGCTTCGGGCTCAGCCACTGGGGGAGCGCCCGTGGCGCTGAGCGCGTCATCGTGATGTAAGGCAACTGACTTTCCAAGAGATTCGAAGCTAACCATAGTCATATCTCAAAACGCAAAACGATTGTAATCCTACTGACGGGGAGCCTTGGACATAGCGTAAAAAACGAAAGAGGTGGCCCAAAGGATAAAGCCAAGCATTGCGAGCCATAGGGTGCTCTGCTTTGGTCTGCGCGCCTTGCACAGGTGAGCTATGCCGCCTGAAAGGAATAAACCAACGGCGGTAAGCATCGGGAATAGAAATCGACCTTGTCCTTGGTCGTACTTAAGACCGAAGCGAATGACAAGGAGGAAGTTGACGCCGAGCGCAGAGTAAAACGGGAATGATTCACTCGCAAAAAAGGGTGCCGTCCTTTCTTTGGTTTTGTGGCGCCAGTACTTAATCCAGCCAATCGTCGAAAGTGCCGTAAGCACAGAGCCGAGGAAATAAAAATTTCCTTTGATGTTGTTGTAGACACCTGCGGTTGCCCAGAACGAGACGCTTATGTACTTCATCGTCGCTAGAAAGCCTTCCGCTGTTGTTGCCCAGGTTCTAGGCACGTTCGCGATGTCTTCAGCGGTGACGCTGCCGTAGACCATCAGGTTTCTTGCAACAAGAGGCGACCAGATCGCTGCTGCTACGGCCGCGCCGAGAGCAACATCTAAAAGAGTGGGGCGCCAATCCCTTCGTTCGATTCTTGAGATACGCACGGCCAGGAAAAAGAAAACAGCAACAACGGCGGTTAGCTTTGTCCAGAAAATGCAACCGATCAGCGCAGATGATCGCAACGTCTTCATTTTGGAGCCTGGTCCGGCAATCTCGCTTAAGATGTAGCAGGAAAACAGCAAAATCGCGAGGTTGTCATTGTTTACCGACGAGGATAACGTGATGTAACTTGGTAAAAGCGCATGAAGTCCGACGACAAAAAGACGTTGCCACTCAGGGGCCTTAATATGTAAAAGAGTCCGTGCGGTGACGGCCGTTGAGGTGGCCCAGAATAATATCGAAACCAGCCTACCTATAAGGACGTCATTTGGAGTCTGATGAGACGATGCGAGGGCTGCCTTGATGGCAGCTACTATGGTATAGTAAAGAGGTGGTTGATAATACTCCCAGTCATTTCCTGGGCTTCCAGTGAGGTTCTTTTGAACGGGTAACGTCCACTCGCGCGCAAGGTATCTAACAAAGTTTACGTGCGATTGTTCGTCCGGAGCATAATAGTCCGGCGTTACAAAGGCGTAGGTGGTCCGCAGCATAGCCCCGACTAGAAACAGTACGAGGCAGATGGTCAAGCCAGAAGCGGAGTACCGTTCCGGCGAACGCTGGCCCACCGCGGAAATCGTGGCCAAGGTCGCAGCGCACGCGACAGGTACGCCGGCGACCCAAATCATCCCAAGTGTAGGTTCGCTCATTTCCGGACGACGTAGTTCAGCGGATTTACATATCCGATCGACTTGCCCGCCTTGCCTTTCGTTTGGCGAGTCGATTCCGATTCTTCTCCCTTATTATATTCAGAACCGCCCCAAGCGGTCCCGCCCGCACTGCTGAATTAATTTCTAGTATTCTCCCTGCTGATGAATTCTTCCGAACTTGATGCCTGTGCCGCTCGAGGCGCACCCTCCGGAGCCTTTGCCGGAGGTTCGCTGAATCAAAAGATTCAATTTTTTCTAGAGCGGTTCGAAGTATTGCATCCGCAGTGTGTGACCAGTCGTTTCGAGAGGTGTATTCGAACCGGTTCTCGATAAAACCCCGTTGAGATTCCGAATGCAACACGATTCGGATAAGTTCGGGTATCTGGTCGGTGTACTGGAAGAATTGCACCCCGGTTACGGATGGGTTAATTTGCTCAAGCGCTTCCCTGTAGACAGGCAGGTCGCGTACGATAATGTTTTTTCCGCGTGATATCGCATGCATCAATGGGAGACCGAATCCCTCATAGTGGCTCGGGTATACAAGCAGCTTCGCGTTATTTATGAGGCGTTCAATCGCCTGCTCACTTAAAGCTCCACTTTCGACGTGTTTCACATTTCCATAGTTGGGCCCGCGGACACCAAAACAGACAATTCGCTCGTTGGGGAGCGACTGCGAAATCGCCCTGCACGCTTGAGAGACAAATTTGTGTGGGTAATGGTTTCCAAAAATGAGTATGTATTCGGTGTCCTGTGGTTGATGCGTCGCCTGCCTTAGGGGGGCAAAGTAGTCACGAGGGTCAGTTGAATGAAGAAGTGCTCGAAGCTCGCACCGGGAGGTTAGATCGAACCTGTGACTTATCTGGCTCGCGGTGAACGAAGAGTTTGTGAATATCACGTCAGATACGTCGCATGCCATTTGCCATAAGTCTCTATTGAATCTTACTGCAAGTTGTCCGCAATCCATCGCAATTGTGTCGAGCATGAAGTTCAAAACAACGCAGCTCGACTCGAAAAGTTTAAACGCGCTGACATCGTCGAATAATTGACCGAACCGGAACGCAAAGGCGTGTATGCCCCAATCTGGCCCGTCTGCGTCGATAATGTTGACGGTCTTTATGTCGGAAATTTTATGTGCGATTGCGACATGTTGCTTGATTGCAAGGGATATCTTAATGTTTTCTGGCCAGCGGTCGACTATGGATAAAAGAATGCGTTTCGCGGCCTCATTGGTCCCGTTGTGAAACTCACTCATCTGCGAAAAGTCGATGAGGGCTGATATTTCGTCGGTCTTGGATGCGCTCAGCTTGCTAACGGCCTTCCAGCTCTGATAGTTGGCTGATTCAATAAATTCGCAGACAAGCTTGGAGTACTCGGGGTATCGAGAGTCTAGTATTGCTCTGTTTTGCCGATCCAATACCTGCCGAGAGTCGTTGGATTTTGTGAATGATTGCTCGCCTTCGTGCCAGACAAATGCATGGTTCGCGACAGCGGCACGATAGCCGCATCGCCCTGCTCGCATAATGTAGTCGTTCTCTTCGTTGTAGCCTTTGCCGTATATTTCGTCGAGAAATCCAAAATCCTTGATAACGGTTTTTTTTATGTAGAGGCAGAATCCTATGCCGGTGGGTAGGTAGTCATATTTCGGCAAGAAATGTGCAGACTTTCTGTACAGTGCAAAGGCTTCCTGTGGAGAGAGCGCGGCGCCAGAACCGTCCGGTGGGTAAGTTAGGATTGTCGCATTATTCGAGCGTGGGCATATAAACCCGATCATGGGGTCTATTTTTGCGACATCAAAAATCTCTCTGAGTAGGCCGGGGAAAACGTAGGTATCCGAGTTCAAGAGAATTGCGTCTCGAAACTGAGTTCCCGCATGAATCAAGCCTTTGTTGGTTGACTTGATGAAACCTTCGTTCTTTTCATTGGTGAAGACGACGACATCAATGCCTGCGTTCGTGATACGGGTTTGCCAGAGTTTTATTTCCCGCGCCAGTGCAGTGTGCTCTGGCGAGTCGTTGATCATGGCAATTGAGCAATCGTGCTCGATCAACTCCTGCGCAATAGCTTCAAGTGATTGGCAGAGGCGCCCTACCAGATGCTCGTTTTTGTAGAACGGAATGATGATTAGCGGTCCCATTTTGTTTTTTCTTTGAAAGTTAACCTTGCTTTGAGGCGAATGTTTCCTATTTTTTCTTTTATCGTGGCATGATGGGAATATTGCGTTCGCTTGCAAAAGGCGCGTTTTGCGAGGTCCAGTTGTCCCAGGTCGAGTAGGTTCTTAATGAAGCCCCTCGCTTCTGTTGACTTAAACACTGATGGTGGCAACTCATCAACCAGTTCTTCAAGTTCCCGTCTCTGTAATGTGCGGGCTAGGCGCGCGAGACCGTGAAAGCCGAACGAATCAAACGGCAGTTCTTTTCGTTCTTGCGAAAATCGGTCTGCGACTGCTTCTGGTGCGATCGATATTCCGTGTTTGCTTTCTAAATATGTGCGGTATTTTCGCGTTATGCACTCATCTTCTGGGTTGTGAGCTTTGATTGCGGGGTCTTGTAGGGCGAGCAATAGCTTTTTTGATCTTAACGAAAACCCTCCGTTGCCCACTCTCATTCGGTCTCTGTATTGAGGCCAAGTTGCGCCGATGTAATCGTAGTCTAAGAAGCAAGGGTCCCACGCTTCGGCACTTTGAATGAATCCGTCCCACTGAACAATGAGGGCATGTGATGTGTTTGTAAGCGGCTCTATTGATTTAATTATGAATGTCGAGTAATCCTCGATATTGCGGATCTCGCCCGTCTCGATAACATGTATTTGTGGGCTAATTGCAGCGATCTCAGGATTCTTCTTGGTGACAAGAACCGCAGATCCAAAAGTTGCCGAAGAGAGGCATTTGTGCATCGCCTTGATCGCGAGATTAGGGTTTACCGTGTCGACGCAAATAAGCGTTACCGCGCGGAGGTCGATCATCTTAACTGGCGCGTCCTGGCGAGTTGTGATATGTCTTGGCATACTTTTCGCACGCTGTGGTCCAGCTCCGGTCAGTGAGTTGTATGTGTTCATTTTCTTCAGTTGACGGATGCATGAGTTCTTGAACCACGACTGTTTTCATGGATGCCGGAGTAAAATCCGTCCAGTACACCGCGCGTTCCCCACACACCTCCGGCAACGAGGTTGCCCTTGCCACCACCACCGGCTTCCCGAAATACATCGCCTCGATCGGCGGCAGCCCGAACCCTTCCAGCAGTGACGGGAACAGAAACGCCTTGCAATGCGCATACAACCAGGCCTTCTGCGCCTCGGTCACGTCCAGCAGGAAGTGGACATTGCGCAGGCCGAGTCGGGCGACATGTTCCTGGTGCTTCTGCACTTCCGGGCTGCTCGGCCCGACCAGTAGCAGGTCCTGCTCGGGCCACACCGCCGCCATTTCGATCAGGCTGCCGACGTTCTTCGAAGGCGACATGCGGCTGATGTGCAGCAGGTAGTCGCCTTCCGTCAGAGAGAAGCCGGGCGGCTTCTCCTGCGGCACCAGCGTCAGGTCGGCCACGCCGTTGTGAATGACCGTGGCAGGCGGCGCCCACGGAAGGTGTTTGCAAATGTCATCGGCCACGAACTGGCTGATGGCGACGAGTTGATGAGCCCGTCGCAGGTGGCGCGTCAACCGCATGTTCTGCCACCACAGGCTCAGGCCTTTCTTGGCGTACACGTGGTTCAGATCGTGCACCGTGATGATGTTGCGCCTGCTGTTGACGGGCGGGCGGTAGCGCATGTGTTGATGCAGCCCGTGCCAGACATCGAGGTCGACCGGAAAGCGGTGTCGCAGGCGCATGCTGTCGCTCAGTTCGTGATACTGAACGTCGGGGCCGAACAGGCCGTGCCACTGGGCCGGCAGGATGAAGTGGAAGTGCCAGTTGCGTTCGGCTTTCAGCTGAGGGGCCAGGCGTGCAAACTGCATCGCCAGCTGTCGAGAGAATTCGGCCAGCCCTTCATTGAAGTGGCGGATGTGGCCGAACTGCAGGGCGATGTGGAAGGGCTGCGCCGGGGTCATGTGCGCACCTGAGTGTGGACCGCGGTGAGGGCGTCTTCCAGGCTGGGCCAGCCAGCGGCCGGGCGCAGCAGGGTGACGTGCTCGCCTTGCGCCAGCCACATGTCGGCCGCATCCGGGCCCAGCACGCTCACCAGCCGTGCGCCCGCAGCGGCGGCCAGGTGACCGGGCCCGGTGTCGTTGGATACGGTGCAGCGGGCCAGGCGGGTCAACGCAGCATAGGTGCCCAGGTCGACGCCTTCGAGCATGACGGCGCCGGGGTACTGCGTGTGGGCCTGTGCTTCTTCGCCGGGGCCCGGGCACAGCACGATCTGCAGCCCTTGCGTTTGCAGCCGCTGCGCCAGTTCGGGGAACGGTGGCCAGAGCTTCTTGCCGGTCGTGTCGGCCGCGCCGGAGAAGGGGCAGAGGATCACGAAGTCGGCGCCGGCGAGGCCGTTGGCGGCCAGCAGTGCGCGCGCCTGGGCGCTCTGCTCGGCGCTGGGTTGCAGGCCCAGCGCGGCAGAACGCGCCTCGGCCACCCGCGCAAAGTGGGTGCCGATGCGCCAGTAGTCGTCTGCGGCGTGCAGGCCGGCGATGTAGGGCACGCGGTGGGCCAGCAGCAGCCCGCGGCTGTCGCGGTCGTAGCCGGCAGGGCGCAGGCCGGCCAGCCGGCCTTCGAGCGCGCTGGAGAACGAACTGGTGAACAGCAGGTAGTTCGGGCGGCGGGCAAAGCCGGGGTCGCGCAGGCTGAGCTCCTTGCGCAGGGCCTTGAGTTGACGGATGGCGTCGCCCCGGCGAGCCGGCCGCACGTGCACGGTCCATCCGTGCCCGGCAAACAGGCTCTGTGCCCAGCGCTTGCCGATCAGGTGGAGCTCGTAGCCCTGCTGCTCGAGCATGGTCAGTGTGGGCAGCGACAGGACCGCCTCGCCCACCCAGTTGCACAGTCGGACGATCAGCGGGCCTTTGCCGGCCTGGCCAGTGGCGGTGCTCATGACTGCACCTCGCGCAACACCTCGTCCACCGTGGGCCAGAGTCGGCCCTCGCGGCCGGTGGCAATGCGGTTCTGGGGCCCCCAGGGGCGCCACTGGCCGGGCTTGGTCGGCCCCAGCACGCTGAGCACCGGGGTGCCGACCGCGGCCGCCATGTGCGCTGGCCCCGTGTCGTTGGATACGACGAGGCCCGCTCGCTTGAGCACGCCGAGGTAGGTGCCCAGCCCCAGCTTGGGCAGGCACAGCGCGGCCGGGTGGGCTCGGGCCACGTCTTCCTCGCCCGGGCCGGGGCAGGTCACGATGCGTTGTGATGTGCGCTGGGCGAGCGCCTCGGTGAAGGCGGCGAAGTCGGGCCAGCGTTTGTCCTTGCCATCCACGTCGCCCGCGGCGTAAGGGACGATGCAGATGAAGCCGGGTGCCACGCCCTGCGCAGCCAGCAGCCGGTCGGCTTCGGCCTGGTCGGCCTGGCTGACCTTGAGTGCGATGTGATCGGGGGGCGCGCCGCGGTGGCCGGTGAGCCGGCAGGCCAGTCCCCAGAAGCCTTCCAGCGCGTGCCCGGGGGGATCGCGTCGCCAGGCCGGGCTCAGCAGCAGGCTGCGGCCATCGCCCCGGTAGCCCGCGGGGCGCAGGCCGGCCCAGCGCAGCTCGAAGGCGCTGGAAAACGAATTGGGCATGACCAGGGTGTTGGTGCGCTGGTCGAACGTCGCGTCCCGAGCGCGACATTGCGCGCGCAGGGCCTTGAGTTGCGCGATGCGCTCACCGAGCGAGCCGGCCCGCGTGGTGCAGGCCCAGCCTTCGCCCGCCAGCAGCCTGGGCGCCCAGCCCTTGCCATAGAGGTGCAGGTCCCAGCCATGGGACTGCAGCAGGTGCAGCGCAGGGAGGCCGAGGACGACGTCGCCCACCATGTTGCACAGGCGGACGATCAGAGGGCGCGGGTGAGGGGCGGGCGGGGTGGCAGACATCGCGTGAGATTGTGCCAGCGAGCACACAGAGGCGGCCGGGGAGCATGCAGGAGGCGCGTCGGCGGGGCGCGCCTCCTGTGACGAAAAGATGATTCAAGTAACATTTATATGTTGTTCAAGCAAAAAAAGAAGGGAACCCAAAGAGCTGCTGAGCCCGCGGTTCTCCTCTCGCTTGCTTCCTTCCTTGTGCTTCTGCCTCCCCTGAGGGCGAGTTCAAGCGGTTGCGTGCCACTCTCGATGGAGCGGTCCCATATGCTGTCTCGCTTGATGGATGGCCACGACGAGCACGGCCGTGATCTGACGAATGCTTGGTGTGCCTGAGATGTCCCAATCCAATCCGTATAAAACCCGCACTGGCCTGAGCCGCGTCTGGTGGGCTACCCTTTACTCCTACGAGGGGCTGTTTGCAGCGTTTCGCCATGAAAGTGCATTCCGGCAGGAGTCCCTGCTGGCGGTGCTCATGGTGCCGCTGGCATTCTGGCTGGGCCGTACCTGGCTGGAGACCGGTGTGTTGTTGCTCTCCGTGGTGCTTGTGCTGGTGGTGGAGTTGTTGAACTCGGCGATCGAGGCTGTAGTGGATCGACAGTCATTCGAGTGGCACGAACTGGCCAAACGGGCGAAGGATTACGGCAGCGCGGCTGTGCACCTCACTCTGGTGTTCTGCGGCGGGGTGTGGGGCATGGCGCTTTGGGAGCGTCTGGCAACGTGAACGCAGGAGGCCCTGGGAGGGCTTCTCTAATTTACGCGAATGTTTCTTATGGCGGCTGTCGGTGGCCAGCTTCGCACCTAGTGAGCTGGAAAAAGAATGAGAAGACTTATGAAGGGGAAGGGCGCCGCCGTGGCGGCGGTTTTGACAGGTGTTTTGATTCTTGAGCGACTTGTCCACCTTGAAGCCAAAAATCATCCTGTCCACGAGGTCCTCGCGTTGGCAGTGCTTCTCTTTCTTGGTGGCTTCACGCTGACGGGAAGATTGCTTTCGGGCGCGCTGTTGGCCTTATGGGCTTATTCGGGGGTGCGAGGTGCGACCGCGTTGAAGGAGCATTACCTGCAGCAACCTTTGCAGGCGCAGGATCTGGCCGGTGCCACGGTGGGGGAAGTGTGGGATCTGGTTCAACAGTATCCGGCGGCGGCCGGGACCATTTTTCTGCATGTTGGTCTTTTTTTCTTTTTTCTGCGCGCGGGGCTTTCTTCAGGGCGCTGGGTGGCACGGATGGGCACTGCCTTGGCGGCCATCCTTGTCTTCGTGCACGTCAGAAGCTACGCTGAAAAGCCCGGGATTACCGCGGTAAACCCCGAATCCGCCTCGGTGCTGTCCTTCATTTCCACGTTTTTCCAGGCGCCTCCGAGCCTCGATTCCTCCTTGGCCTCCGCGCCGTTCCAGATGGCGCCTCAGTGTCCCGAGGTGAAGAAAAACGTGTTCATGATCTTGGAAGAATCCACATTTCTTCCGTCTGATGTCGATATGGATCCGAACTTGTCCGATTTTTTCCAGGGCGATGTGGATGCCGGTCCGTTGAGAGTCCATGTGGTCGGGGGGACAACCCATCTTTCAGAATTCGCCTGGATTACGGGGTTCCCGCATGTGCTGCTCTCCGGGAACAACATTTTCCCGCAATTGCACCTTGTTGGGCGCTTTCGTAAGACGCTGCCCCAGCTTCTCAAGGAGTGCGGCTATGTCACCACGGTGGTCTACCCCAGTCGGAGAAACTTCCGAAATTCGGAAAAATGGTACAGGAGTGTCGGCTTTGATCGAATCATCTCGGGGGACGAGCTGGGGGTGAAAAGCTGGCGAACCGAAGATCGATTTTTTTTCATGGAGGCGCTGAAAACCGCAGATCAGGTCGAGGGTAATCGACCTCATTTTATCTACGTATTGACCATTAACCAGCACGGGCCGCACAAGCGTGACGATCCGCGGGCGGACTATATTGAACGCTTGCGGCACTCGGCGCGAGACTATCGCTGGCTGAAGGACCAGCTTTCAGTGTCGAGCCAGCGCAGTGGCCAGGCCTGGTTGCTGGCGTGGTTCGGGGATCATCGAACCTCGATCGAACTGGATGGCCCTCAGAAATGGCAGACGTGGTTCGCGCTGAACCACATAAGCGCGGGTGGTGGTCGAGAGGGTGACTCAATCGGGTCACGGGGAGCCCGAAAGCAGGCACTGGACATCGCGCACCTCAATCGCGTTGTTCAGCGCGCGGTGGGCGTCAGTTGGACTGGATAGTCCACCCTGAACAACTTGCAACCCATTGATATGCAGCGCGATTTCGGCTGAAGTGTGGTGCGATATTTGCAAGGAAACAAATACCAGCCCCGCGCTTTCTTGCAAATTCTGTAGCCATGAAGC
>NZ_CAJYGK010000008.1 GCF_913773725.1 uncultured Aquabacterium sp.
CCGATCCAGATCCTGGACGAAGGACTGGTCGATCTTGAGCTTGTATATCTGGAAGCGCTTGAGCTGGCTCAGGGAAGAGTAGCCAGTGCCGAAATCGTCCATCGACAGGCGCACACCGCGGGCTCGCAGCTTGTCCATCGTGGCAGCGGCTTGGTGCGGATCATTGATGGCCACGCCCTCGGTCAGCTCCAGTTCCAGCGAATCGGGAGGGATTCCGGTGTCCTGCAGTATGGAGTTGATGATTTCAGGCAGTTGCGGCTGGCGGAACTGAATGGCAGAGAGGTTCACGGCCACCTTCAAATCGCGCAGTCCGTCCTGGCGCCACGTCTGCAATTGCCGCATGGCAGTGCGCAGCACCCATTCGCCGATCTGCAGGATTTGGCCGCTGTCCTCGGCGATGGGGATGAATTCGGCCGGCGAGACGCGGCCCAGTTCGGGATGGTCCCAGCGCAGCAAGGCTTCCACGCTGTGGACGCGGCCGGTGCGTAGCGTGACTTGGGGCTGGTAGTGCAGCGAGAGTTGGTTGCGATCCAGTGCGCGGCGCAGCGCGTTTTCCACTTGCAGCGCGCGCCGCGACTGGGCCTGCATCTGCGGCGTGAAGAAGCGGTAGGTGTCGCGGCCGGCCCGCTTGGCGTGGTACATGGCCGTGTCGGCGGCCTGGGTCAGGGAGTCAATGTCATGGCCGTCATCGGGATACAGCGCGATCCCGATGGAGGGGGCGATCATGAGCTCGTGGTGGTCGATCCGATACGTCAGGCGCGATGCCTTCTGCAGTTTGGCGGCGATGCGCTCGGCGCCCTGCGCATTGGCGTTGGGTAGGAGCAGCACGAACTCGTCGCCGCCGATGCGTGCCACGGTGTCACACTGGTTCACGACTGTGCGCAGCCTTCGAGCGAACTCAATCAGCAGCGTATCGCCGACGCGGTGGTTCAGCGAGTCGTTGACGTGCTTGAAATGGTCGAGATCGAGAAACATCACTGCCAGTTGCCTGCCGCTGGCTCGGGCCAATTCAATGGCTCGCTCGGTGCGCTCGGCCAGCAGTGTTCGGTTAGGCAGGCCCGTGAGCGCGTCGTAGTGCGCCATCCAGTAAATGCGCTCCTGGTCGAGCTTGCGGTCGGTGATTTCGCGGTGCAGGTTCTCCACGGTGGCCCTGAGCCCCCGCTGAGGCCGCTGCTTGAACTGCTCGTGCGCTTCATTCAGGGCCTGTTGCGCGAGCAGGTTCTCCCCCATGTCACTGACGATCCAGATTGAGCCCTCGTGCAGGTTGTCGGCGTTAATGAGGCGGCCCGTAAGCTCTCCCCAAAACAGGCTGCCGTCCTTGCGCCTTAGGCGACGCTGTGTGCGATAGGCATGGCCCGCGCTGAGCGTGGTGTAGGCCTCGCGCCCAAGGCTGCGCAAGTCGCCTCGGCTGGGATGCAGTTGCTCGCTGCCCACGCCGACCAGCGCGTGCTCGTCTGGGTATCCGAAAATGTCCGCGCATCGCCGGTTGCAGCGGACAATGACACGTTGGCGGATGAAGACGATGCCGACGCCCGCAGTGTCCAGCGCGTGCTGTTCCCGCAGGTTGCACTCGACGGAGGCGGCCATTGCTGACGGATAGTCCAGGGTATCCCTGCGGGTTGGGTCCCGCCAGGTTATTTCACCGTGCTCTGGGCCGGAGCCTGGAAACCAACCAGTGGTAAAAGGCTGACAAGAGGTGTGCATCTGATGGTGCTCTTCATGAGATCCAGCCGCTTACTCGGCTTGGATGCCTGCGGCCCTAATGATCTTTCCCCATAGATCACGTTCTTTTGTTTGGTATTTCCCAAGCTGGCCCAGGGGCTGGATGAACGCTAACGTGCCCGATGCCTTCATGGCCGCTTGCACTGCCGGCGTCTCATTGGCTTGAACCAGCAAGCGGTACATCTTTTGAATGATCAGCTCGGGAGTCATGGCTGGCAGATAGGCTGCCAGCCAGAAACCTATGTCCATGCCATCGATTCCGCTTTCACGGAAGCTTGGCAGGTCTGGTGCGAATGGGCTGCGGACTTCATCGGTCACGGCCAGTGCTTTGATTTTTCCGGAACTGACGTAAGTCCAGGCCGAAAAGTCGGTGAACATGAAGTCGATTTCTCCACTGATCAGATCCGGCATCATCGAGTTGCCGCTGCGATAGGCTGCCCCTACCACTTTCACTGCGGCGGTCTGCTGCAGTACCTCGGCGGGCAAGCGGCTGGTGATGCTCGTGTAGCCGAAAGTGAACCGGCCTGGATTGCTCTTGATCTGCTGGAGGAACTCCTTGGCAGATGCCGCCCTGACCTTGTCCGGATTGACATACAGGTACATCGGGCCCTTGGAGAGTGTCGTCAAAGGGACAAAGCCGTTGACTGGGTCGTAGGGCAGGTTCTTGATCACGTGGGGGTTGCCGGTGAATGCCACGTTCCCCGAGATCAGAAGGTTGTATCCATCGGGTTTCGCCGAACCGATCAATTGCGCCGCAATGCCGGAACTGCCGCCAGGGCGGTTTTCGACCACAACAGGCACTCCTGCAGCTTTGGACATCTCGCTTGCGAGGGCTCGGGTGTAGACGTCTGGGGCCGAACCCGGCGTGAAGGGAGTCACGACCTTGATGGGTTTTTCCGGGAAGCCGGCGGCCCTGGATGCATCGGCACCCGCCAAAAAGCACATGAGCATGAGCGCCTTGACCCAAGCAGGAGCCTTCTTCATCGTTTGTATAAAGAATTAAATTCTGTATATAGAATTTTGTGATTCTGCTCGGCCCGCGCTGCCTTGGGTATTGGGGTTCACCCTGGCTGGCCATTCCTTTCTGTTGTCCTGTTTGGCTTGGGCTGTACTTACAGGTCCCGACGGGCCACAGGCGATGCGCATGAATGCGCGCCTGGGGCGGGTAGTGCTGGTGACGGGGAGGCCCTTGACCAAGGGCGGGAGCGGCCCAGTGGAGTGGGGCGGGCGGTGGTCGCGTCTCAGGCAGCTGGATTGGGTTGGGCTCGGTGTTTTCCCTGATTTTGGGCGGAAGGAGGCACATGGAGCGCTTTCTGTTTTGACGCAGGAGATTGGAATTTGTACATTTATGGAAAAAGTGCCTTTGATTTCCTGTGTGCACAGCCGTCCTGCCATCAGAGGATCGAACCATGGAGACAAAATGCCTTCCTTGATCTTTACGACCGTCTCGAGCCTTGTGGTGGTTGTTGCTGTGCTGTGGCATTTCGCCGATGCCGCTGTCCACCAGCCCAGTCATGTTGGTCATCTGCATGCCCACACGCCCCCTATGGCGAGCGATTTTTGGACACTGATGTCTCACGGCTTCCGCTAGATTTCAGTGCATCACTTGGGGGGGGCGAGCCTTGTGGGCTCGTGCGAACGTGAGCAGCCGCCGCTAGATGCGGGATTGGGGCATGGCTGCAGTGGTGGCTGGTGTTTGAGCCTGTTTTCCAGGCCTGGGTCTCAAAAAAGCACAGATTCCAGCCGGGTGCCCAATTCCTTCAGCGACTGTCCAAGGGCCTTGATCCGGACTTCGGCATCGCTGTGCTGGCTGCGGATCATGACAGCCGAAACGGTGTAGGCAATGCTGCGCGTGGTGTCGCGCACAGGGGCGGCGATCGCGAGGACGCCGTCGGAGAAATACCCGTCGTCAACGGCCCATCCGTGGCGTTGAGCTAGATGAACCTGTTCCAAATACTCCTCAAACGATAGCGCGCGTGCCCAGCGAATACGGGCGAATTCGGTGCGCAGATCGTTTTCAGAGAGATTCATCTGCCCAACGAAAAGCCGGCCGCTGGCCCCCATCAGGACAGGCAGGCGCTGGCCCAGCGGCATGTAGATGTGCAGATCCGTAGGGCTGGATTCGGAGCTGACGAGCACGATCCTGTCATTGCCCATCCGGCGCCAGAGCGTGACCGTGATTCCGCGCGCGATGGCAAGTTCGCGCATGAGCGGCAATGCCAACTGGACGCGCTGGCCCTGTGTCACCAACTGCTCTGCCAAGCGAGCCAGCCCAAGGCCTGCAGAGTACGTTTTGGACAGCGGATTGAAATCGACGACATCTTCCGAGACCAGGGTTCGGAGGATGTTGAAGCAGGTGCTTGGATTGATTTCGAGGTGCCTCGCTATGTCCGCTGCTCGCTCAGGAGCCCCCTTGTGCGCGAGGTATCGAAGGACTCCGATGGCATTCACCACCGGCTTCACGATGACGCCGTGGCTCGATCCTGATTTCTTGGAGTTGTCGGCCAAAGTCGGAGCTTTGCCCGGCGCGGCGCTGTCTTCGGTCACGACGGATTCCATGTTGTCCAGTGGTCAATTGAATGCAGGTCACTGCCTCGGAAGTGTTGGAACGACGGGGTGTCACAAAACTTCCACCTGTCTGCAGCAGCGGGCATTCTAAGTGGCGAAGTGCATTCTGTATGGAGTTTTATCTATCGTACGTCTGTTCAGGGACGTCCTGTGGGGACGGGAATACCAGGTCGGCTCGTGGGTCGTTGCGCGCAGGTGCAAAGTGTGGGGGGTACGAAGGGTGGTCTAGGGAGAACCCTGAAATAAAAATCAACACTTTATCGAATAATGTGCATATGTCTCTATGCGCAGCAACATCGAATCCGCTGCATCGAAAGGAAAATCATGAGTACCCACGGGAAAACCCCCACACTTCGAGTGATCGTCGATCGCGGTCGTTGCTGCGGCTACGGGCTGTGTGCCCAACTCTGCCCCGAGGTGTACAAGCTGGATGAAAACGGCTTGGTATATGTCGAATCCGAGCTCATCCCTGGTGGGCTTGAGGAGGAGGCGAGGGAAGGGGCCGCAGCCTGCCCTGCGGAAGCGCTGGTCATCGAAGCGATTCAGTCGTGATTGGCCGGGGGGCCAGCAGAATCTGCTGTCGGCGGGCGCTGGCGCATCCCATGGCTGGTTGTCGCCGATGACTCGTTCTGCGGGGCATCGGTTTTTTTAGCTTACGGGAAAGCATCAACATGGACATCATAGGTATTGGATACCTCGGCTTCGAGACAACCAAGGTGGACGAATGGCGGGAGTATGGGCCGCAGGTCATGGGTTTTCAGGTCGGCCAGTCTCCGGCGTCAGATCCGGACTCTCTCTACTTCCGCACGGACGATCGGCGGCACCGGTTTGCCTTCCATCCCGGCAAGATTGATCGCCTGGCCTACATCGGTTGGGAGGCCAAGGGAAAGATCGAGTTCGAGGCGGCGATTGCCCGATTCCAGGAACACGGCGTGGAAGTCACCATGGGCGATGCGGCCCTGTGCGAGCAGCGTGGCGTCAAGGGAGTGTTCCGTTTTCGTGACCCGGTCGGCTATCAGCATGAGATGTTCCATGGTCAAAAATGGATGCCCCGTTCCTTCACGCCAGGCCGCCCTCACGGGGGCTTCGTGGCCGGCGTGCGGGGGTTGGGGCATCTGGTCGTGATCACTCCGCAATGGCCACCCGAGCTGCAGGATTTCTTCGTCAAACTGATGGGCTTCCATTATTACGGCCCAGGGGCCGGCAAGGGCCAGACGGCGTTTTACCGCTCCAAGCTCAACAGCTACACCAGCCACGATATCGCCTATGGATACGGACCTGGGAAGATGGGTGTCCAGCATGTGGGCCTGTTTGTGAAAAGCCTGCGCGACGTCGGCGAGACCTACGACATCGTGAAGCAGCGCGGGATCCCGATGATGATGACGCTGGGGCAGCACTCTCAAGATCCGCACGCTTCCTTCTACCATTTCTCGCCGGGCGGCTTTGCACTCGAGACCATCACCGAGCTCGAACCCTGGCATGACGACGGCTTCGAACTCAATCCCGAGAAGCTTAGCACCTGGGGTCATGAAGTGGTGGGCCCGATCCTCGGCCCGAGCGTACGGACGCCCGAAGAACTGCTCGAGCCCGAGTTGCTGGCCAAGTACAAACAGGGATGACGCAGCCCGCTTGCCGACTTCCGCGCTGGGCCGCCAGCACGGGAGTTGGCGTTTCAGACTGATTCTGAAGACGAGACCATCAGTACGCGCGCCATGCTAACGTGCTTTGGCTGCTCGAGCATGTAACGCACGGCGGACGCGACATCCGACGACTGTAGGGCCGGTGTCTGGTCCGCACGGACCGGTTGGCCCGAGGCGCGCAGCCGGTCAAAGATCTCGGTTTCCGTGGTGCCGGGCGCGATGGTGCCCACGCGCACGCCACTGCCTTTGAGTTCGACACGCAGCGCAGTGCTGAACACCTCGACGGCCTGCTTCAACCCGGCGTACACGCCCATGGAAGAATGGCTCAGGTATGCCCCCACGCTGGACACGTTGATGATCGCGCCCGCGCCCTGTTGCTTGAATGCGCGCGCGAACACATAGGAGGTCCGGACCACGGCATCGTAGTTGGTGCGCGTCATCTGCATCAGGCCATCGAGATCGATGGTTTCGAGTGTGCCGCTGACCAGCATGCCGGCGTTGTTGACCAGGATGTCGGCGCAGCCGTAGGTTCGGTGAGCCAACTCCAGCAGAGCCTGCGCCGTGGCGGGCTCATCGATCGCTGCGCTCAGGGGTACTGCCGGGCCGGGGAGCTGGGCGCACAGCGCATTCAAGCGCTCGGCGCGGCGCGCGGTCAGCACCAGGCTGCAGCCCGCGGCGCTGAGCTCATGGGCAATGGCTTCGCCGATGCCTGACGATGCGCCGGTGACGACGGCGACCTTGCCTTGCAGGTGCCGTTGGGCCTCGTTCACGTAGCCGGGCCTCAGGCTTGGGTGTCCGGGCTGGGATAGCGCAAGGCCATGGCCGCGCCGAAGTCCCTTTTGAGGGTCGGGTAGTAGGCAATCTGTCCGCCCATGCCGCCGGCAATGTCGATGGAGGCCGCGCTGATGAAGCTGGCGTAGTCGCTTGCGAGGAACAGCGCCATGCCGGCGACGTCTTCCGGCTTGCCAAAACGCCCCAGGGGGACAACTTTGAGGACCATGGCGTCGAATTCCTCGCGCGGCGTGCCGGGCGGCATCTCACGGTAGTGGCGGTCCCACTGCCCGGTGTCGATCCAGCCCATGTTGAGGGTGTTGACCAGGATGTTGTCTTTGGGCAGCGACATGCCCAGCGATTTGGACATGGCGATGCAGCCCGCGCGGTTCACCACGGAGGGGATGCCGTCCGGGGTGATCTGGGTGCCGGCCAGCGCATTGATCTCGACGATGCGCCCCCAGCGCTGCTTTCGCATGTGCGGGACCACGGCCTGGATGAAGCGGAAATGGCCCATCTGCAACACGTTGGCGTGCTCCAGGATCTGCTCTGGCGTGAGGGTGTTGAGGTTGCCGCCGCGGCCTTGGCCCGCGTTGTTGATCAGGACGTCCACGCCGCCCCAGGCGGCTGCGATCTCATCCACGAAGGCTTTCACGCCCGCGGTGTCGGTGACGTCGACCGCGCGCGCGATCACGGCTTGCGCCGTCGTCGCCAGTTCGGCTCCCACCGCTTCGATGTCGGCCTGCGTGCGGGCGCAGACCGCAACGCGGGCCCCTTCTTTAGCAAAGGCACGGGCAATGGCCCGGCCAATTCCGCGCGAGGCGCCCGTCACGATGACGCGCTTGTGGCTCAAATCGATAAGCATGTACTGTCTCCTGGTTATGCAGAATATCTGGCAGATTGTAGGCAGAAATTAAAAAATCGTTCATATCTAGGTTCTTGCCATTGCCTGTGCGCCGTTAGCGAATGATCGGCCCAGGAACTGCTCCAGCGCTGCTGCGCAGGGGCTCAATGCACGGCCTGCGGACCAGGCCAGGCCGACTTCCATGACCGGCAGCCGTGCGTCCATGGGAACGGCGTGGATGCGCCGCCCATCCAGGGACCATGGCCGGAACACCATGTCCGACAGGATGGTCACGCCCAGGTTGAGAGCGACCATCTCGCGCAGCGCCTCCATGGAAGACGTCTGGATAATCTTGTGGGGTGTGTGCCCCGCGTCGGCCCAGTACCGCCGGGCATTGCGGTCGCCTTCGTCCACCATGGGCAGGATGTAGGGGAGCGCCGCAAGTTCTTCGAAACTCACGCTCCCCCGGCCCGCGTATTCATGGCCCGCAGCCATCCAGAGCTGACGCCTGGACCTTTCCAGGACGCGGGTTTCCAGGCGCTCCGGCGCTTCCAGGTTGGACAGCAAAAGTGCGCCCATTTCCAGTTGGCCGCTCGCCAGGCGGACCTCGATGTCCTTGCGCGGCATTTCCTCGAGCGAGAGTTCTATCCGGGGATACAGCTCGCAGAAACGCGCGAGGGCGGGCAACAGGAAGTACCCCAGGACGGTGTAGGTCGCGGCCACTTCCAGCTTCCCGTGGAGGTCGCGCCCATGTATCGGAAAGCGGGCCGCCTCGTTGGCCATGCGCAGAACGGATTCGGCGTGCTGCAGAAAGCCTTGTCCCTGCAAGGTGAGGGTGACGCCTTGGCGTCCGCGATCCAGCAAGGCCGTGCCCATGGCCTGTTCCAGGTCCGCGATCGCCAGGGTCATGGCCGACTGCGACAGGCCGATCTCTGTTGCGGCAGCCGAGATTTGCCCGCAGCGCGCCACGGCCACGAAGTAGTGCAGTTGGCGCAGCGTGAAGCGCGGCAGGGCAGGCAGACCGATTGTCATTGGAAAGGCAAATACCTGGGGTTCAAAAATTGAATTTGACTATGCCATAAATATGAACAAAATATAGATAAATGTTTAAATAAAAGGTTGCGCGAGCAACCTGGAGATATCCCCATGACCCCTCCCGTTTCCCTGGCGGACAAGTACGAATTGCCCGCCGGCCGTGTCTACATGAACGGTACGCAGGCGCTGGTTCGGCTGCTGCTGGCGCAAAAGGCGCGTGACGAGGCCGCCGGGTTGAATACCGAAGGTTTCGTCTCCGGCTATCGTGGCTCTCCCCTGGGCGCCGTAGACCAGGAGCTGTGGAAGAACCGGGCGCTGTTGGACAAGCACAAGGTGCGCTTTCAGCCCGGTCTCAACGAGGAGCTGGCGGCAACATCGGTCTGGGGCACGCAGATGGTGAGCCTGGATCCGAAGGCACGGGTCGATGGTGTGTTCGCCCTCTGGTACGGGAAGGGACCGGGCGTGGACCGCAGTGGCGATGTCTTCAAGCACGGGAACATCGCGGGTGGCGCTCCGCATGGCGGCGTGCTGCTGGTGGCGGGAGACGACCACGCATGCAAGTCATCCAGCCTGCCGCATCAGAGCGAGCATGCATTCATCGCTGCGATGATTCCGGTGCTGCATCCTTCGGGAGTACACGAATTCATCGAATTCGGACTCCACGGATACGCCATGTCGCGCTACTCCGGATGCTGGGTGGGCTTCAAGGTGATCAGCGACACGGTCGAGTCCTCGTCGTCGTTCGACATCGATCCGATGTCGGTCGAGATCAAGATTCCGCAGTCCTACCCCGTTCCCGCCGACGGCTTCTCGATCCGCTGGCCCGATCCTCCGCTGGAGCAGGAGAACCGGCTGCAGCGCGAGCGCCTGTATGCACTGCTCGAATACGTGCGCCTGAACAAACTCAATCGCCAGGACTGGGCAGTCCCGGACGCACGCCTGGGTATCTGCACCACCGGCAAGAGCTACCTGGACGTGCGCGAGGCGCTGTCGCTGCTGGGCTTGGACGAGGCGGCCGCACAGGCGCTGGGTGTGCGCCTGCTCAAAATCGGCGTGGTCTGGCCTTTGGAACCCACCTGCGTGGTTGAGTTCGCACAGGGCCTCGACGAAATACTGGTCGTGGAGGAAAAGCGCCAGGTACTCGAATACCAGATCAAGGAGCACCTCTACAACGAACCCCATCGCCCCCGCGTGGTCGGCAAATACGATGAATCGGGCGAATGGGTTCAGGTTCCCAGCAGCGGCATCCTGCTGTCGCCCAATGGCGAGCTCACGCCAGCCGGCATCGCTGATGTGATCGCTGCGCGCCTAGTCAAGGTGTACGGCCAAGGCGTGCTGCCGGAGTCGGTGCGGGTGTGGTTGGAGCGTCAGGCGGTGGCGGTAACTCGCTCCCCATCCGATGCGCCTGTGCCCCAGCGGCTCCCTTACTTTTGTTCGGGCTGTCCCCACAACACTAGCACCCAGGTGCCGGAAGGGTCGCGCGCGCTGGCGGGGATCGGCTGTCACTACATGTCGATGTGGATGGATCGCCGCACGGAAACTTTCAGCCAAATGGGCGGCGAAGGGGTGCCGTGGATAGGGCAGGCGCCCTACACGGATACGCCACATGTGTTCGCCAACCTGGGAGATGGAACCTACATGCACTCGGGCTCCTTGGCCATCCGGGCTGCCGTGGCTGCCGGTGTCAACATCACCTACAAGCTGCTGGTCAACGATGCTGTCGCCATGACGGGAGGTCAGCCAGTCGAAGGCGCACCTTCGGTGCCCCAGTTGCTGCGGCAGATTGCCGCCGAAGGCGTGAAGGAACTGCACCTGGTGAGCGACGAGCCCGAGGACTTTCAGACCTTGGACGACTTCCCCAAGGATGTCAAGGTGTCGCACCGTGACGGCATGGACGCACTGCAGCGTGCGCTGCGCGACGTCAAGGGGGTGTCGGTGATCGTCTATGCGCAGACCTGCGCCGCCGAGAAGCGCCGCCGGCGCAAGAAGAAGACTCTGGTCGATCCGGCGCGTCGAGTGGTCATCAACGAGGCCGTGTGCGAAGGCTGCGGCGATTGCGGCGTGCAGTCCAACTGCGTCTCCATCCTGCCACTGGAAACGCCCTTGGGGCGCAAGCGGCAGATCGATCAGAGCGGCTGCAACAAGGACTTCTCCTGCGTGCGCGGATTCTGCCCAAGCTTCGTAGTGCTCGATGGCGCCGAACTGCGAAAGCCCCAGCGTGACCGCGTGGCGCCGCCCACCGGCATGGCGCGACCCGAGCTGCCAGTCTTGGCGCGCCCCTGGAACATTCTGGTGGCCGGGGTCGGCGGCACCGGCGTGGTGACCATCGGTGCCCTCATGGGGATGGCCGCGCATCTCGAAGGCAAAGGGGTGCTGGTGCTGGACATGGCAGGCCTGGCGCAGAAGGGCGGGGCCGTGATGTCTCATGTGCGGCTGGCGGCGGATCCCGTCCAACTGCATGCCGCGCGGGTAGCGCGCGGACAGGCGGACGTGGTGCTCGGCTGCGACCTGATGGTGGCCGCGGCCGGGGATGCGCTTGCTTCCATGGCGTCCGGGCGCACTCGCGCCGTGTTGAATACGGACGTGGCCCCCACAGGCAGCTTTACACGGGATCCCGACTGGCAAGCGTCGCCCGATGCGATGCTCGAGCGGGTCGGTTCGGCCGCTGCCCAGGTGGAGTCTCTGGAGGCCTCCCGCCTGGCGGTCGCCCTCATGGGGGATGCTGTGGCCACCAACGTATTCCTGCTGGGCTTTGCATGGCAAAAAGGCTGGGTGCCTCTGCAAGAGGATTCGTTGCTGCGCGCCATCGAACTCAACGGCGCCGCGGTGGGCATGAACCGCGCAGCGTTTGCCTGGGGACGCCAGGCTGCGCTGGATCCTGCTGCGGTGCGCCGTGCGGCCGGCCTGCCTTCCGACGAGAAGGTGATGCTGATGCCGAGCAGAACAGCGTCTCTTGCGAGCATTCTGGCCGATCGCACTGAGCGGCTCGCCGACTACCAGAATGCACGCTACGCGCAGCACTACGCGGCGGTCGTGCGGCGTGTTTCCGATGTCGAGAAGGCGCGTGTCGGGGGAGAGCGCCTAGCGCGCGAGGTCGCGATGAGCCTCTACAAGCTGATGGCCTACAAAGATGAATACGAAGTTGCTCGCCTGCACACCAGCAGTGATTTCCTCGCCCGGCTGCAAGAGCGCTTCGAAGGTGATTTCACCGTGAGCTACTACCTGGCACCGCCACTGCTGGCGCGCCGCGACGCGCAAGGCCGTCCAGTCAAGCAGCGCTACGGCGCCTGGGTGCAGACGGCCTTCCGTCTCCTGGCCCGTTTGCGGTTCCTGCGCGGAACAGTTTTCGATCCGTTCGGCTGGACTCGGGAGCGGCGGGAGGAACGTGCGGCAATCGACGAATTCGAGGCCTTGGTTGAAGACCTGCTGAAAGACCTGAACAGCAACAACTTCAACGAGGCGTTGGCGCTCGCCCGTTTGCCCCAGCAAGTGCGAGGCTATGGCCATGTGAAGGCGCGCGAGCACGAGGTCGCGCAGAAGAAGGCCTTGGAACTCCTGGCGCGCTGGCGAACGAAGACCGGCCTTTCCCAAGGCTAAGGCAGCCAGGACAAAGCTGCTACCCATTCCAAAGGAGATACATATGAAAATTCTCGTCCCTGTCAAGCGCGTGGTGGACTACAACGTGAAGATCCGCGTGAAATCGGACAACACGGGCGTGGACATCGCCAACGTGAAGATGAGCATGAACCCCTTTGACGAAATCGCCGTCGAAGAGGCCGTGCGCCTGAAAGAAAAGGGCGTGGTGACCGAGGTCATCGCGGTGAGCTGCGGCGTGGCCCAGTGCCAGGAAACGCTGCGCACGGCCATGGCCATCGGTGCCGACCGCGGCATCCTGGTCGAGACGAACGAGGAACTGCAGCCCCTGGCCGTGGCCAAGCTGCTCAAGGCCCTGGTGGACAAGGAACAGCCCGGCCTGGTCATCCTGGGCAAGCAGGCCATCGACGACGATGCCAATCAGACCGGCCAGATGCTCGCCGCCCTGGCTGACCTGCCCCAGGCCACCTTCGCCTCCAAGGTCGAAGTGGCGGGCGACAAGGTGAGCGTGACGCGTGAAGTGGACGGCGGCCTCGAAACCCTGAGCCTCTCCACCCCGGCCGTGGTCACCACCGACCTGCGCCTGAACGAGCCGCGCTACGTCACGCTGCCCAACATCATGAAGGCCAAGAAGAAGCAGCTCGACACCGTCAAGCCCGAGGACCTCGGCGTCGATGTGGCCCCGCGCCTGAAGACCCTCAAGGTGAGCGAGCCCCCGAAGCGTGGCGCCGGCATCAAGGTGCCCGACGTCGCCACCCTGGTGGACAAGCTCAAGAACGAAGCCAAGGTGATCTAAGGAGTTGATGGAAATGACCGCCCTCGTAATCGCAGAACACGACAACGCCTCCATCAAGAGCGCCACCCTCAACACCGTCACGGCCGCCAAGGCCTGCGGCGGCGACGTGCACGTGCTGGTGGCCGGCGAAAACGCCGGTGCCGCGGCGGCCGCTGCCGCGCAGATCGCTGGCGTCGCCAAGGTGATCCATGCAGACGGCGCATCGCTGAAGGACGGCCTGGCCGAAAACCTGGCGGCCCAGGTGCTGGCCATCGCTTCCGGCTACAGCCACGTCCTCTTCCCCGCCACCGCCAGCGGCAAGAACGTGGCGCCCCGCGTGGCCGCCAAGCTCGACGTGGCCCAGATCAGCGACATCACCAAGGTCGACAGCGCCGACACCTTCGAGCGCCCCATCTACGCCGGCAACGCCATCGCCACCGTGCAGAGCGGCGACGCCGTCAAGGTCATCACCGTGCGCACCACCGGCTTTGACGCCGCGGCCGCCACGGGCGGCAGCGCCGCCGTCGAAACCACGGCCGCCGCCGCCGACAGCGGCAAGAGCAGCTTCGTGGGCCGCGAAGTGACCAAGAACGACCGCCCCGAACTCACCGCCGCCAAGATCATCGTCTCGGGCGGCCGGGCCCTGGGCAGCGCCGAGAAGTTCACCGAAGTCATGACGCCCCTGGCCGACAAGCTGGGCGCCGCCATCGGCGCATCGCGCGCGGCCGTGGACGCGGGCTACGCCCCCAACGACCTGCAAGTGGGCCAGACGGGCAAGATCGTGGCGCCGCAGCTGTATGTGGCCTGCGGCATCTCGGGGGCGATCCAGCACCTGGCGGGCATGAAGGACTCCAAGGTGATCGTGGCGATCAACAAGGACCCCGAGGCGCCGATGTTCTCGGTGGCCGACTACGGCCTCGAAGCCGACCTGTTCACGGCCGTGCCGGAACTGGTCAAGGCGATCTCGTAAGGAGGTTCTACGCCATGGGTTTGCTGCGCCAATGCCTGCAGGAGGTGCGTGAGCGGCAATGCCCGCAACCGCCTATTCTTACCCCGCCATGCACAGTTGAGTACCACAATCCTGCGCAGTGGCATCACCTTGAAGGTGTACAGCTCGCTTCTGTTAGCGAGTTGCACCGCCATGCTTCCCACCACCGCATCTTGGGGGCCCAGAGCGTGGAGGGCTAATCCATATGGCCGTTTTCACCCCGGCAAGCTTAGCGTTCGTTTAAGGCAAGGCAGAAAAAAGCCGCACTCGTCGTTGCGCACCTTGCCCAGGCAGAGAGCCTGGGCTACGGCACGCGCCTAGATTGCAGCTTTTTCCAGCCTAGCGGGCACCATGAAAAGACTTTGAACACGCTCTCAGGAGAAACCGCCATTTTCCGCACCCTGCTCAAATCCAAGATCCACCGCGTCAAGACCACGCACTGCGAGCTGCACTACGAAGGCTCGTGCGCCATCGACGAAGACCTGCTGGACGCCGCCAACAACTGCGAGAACGAGCAGGTGCACATCTGGAACGTGGACAACGGCGAGCGCTTCGTTACCTACGCCATCAAGGGCCAGCGCGGCAGCGGCATGATTTCCGTGAACGGCTCGGCCGCGCGCCGCGCCTGCGTGGGCGACTTGCTCATCATCGCGGCCTTCGCCCAGGTGCACGAAGACCACGTGGCCGCGCACCAGCCGCAGCTCGTGTTCGTGGACGCGCACAACCGCCAGACCGCGCCGCGCCACCACGCGCCCACGCAGCCCCTGTGATGCCGGCCGCCGACACCCTCGCCGCGCGCAGCCTCGCCAGCGTCTGGCACCCCTGCACGCAGATGAAGCGCCATGAGGCCGAGCCGCCCGTGGCCATCGCGCGCGCCCAGGGGCCGTGGCTGCACGGTACCGACGGGCGGCGCTACCTGGATGGCATCAGTTCCTGGTGGGTCAACCTGTTCGGCCACGGCCACCCGCACATCCAGGCCGCGCTCACCGACCAGCTCGCGCGGCTCGACCACGTGATGCTCGCGGGCTTCACGCACGCGCCCGTGG
>NZ_CAJYGK010000009.1 GCF_913773725.1 uncultured Aquabacterium sp.
GCCACGAATCGCAGATTTGAAAGTGAACAGGAAAGTCAATGAAATCAACGATCTACCAACACCACCTCCGCGCCAGTGCTAGCTTTTCGTACCGTCACTTATTGCACTGAAAACGAGGAGACCCCAATCAGGCCTCCATGGTGGTGGCCTGACTTAAACCAACCGGCCTCCACGATTCCCGGGGCGGTTCAAGAGCCTCCTATTTCCTGTCCAATAGGAGCCCGTATGAGCAGTCAACGTTACCCCGAAGAATTCAAGACCGAGGCGGTCAAACAAATCCTTGACCAGGGCCACAGCGTGGCCGATGTCTCCAACCGCCTGGGCGTGAGCACCCACAGCCTGTACAAATGGATGCCCATCCAATCATTGGAAAGCTACCAGTCGATGACATTACCGTCGACCATATTCGCCGGATCCTGAAGCCGATCTGGAACACCAAGGACGAAACCACGAGCCGGGTGCGTGGGCGCATTGAACGAATTTTTGGTTGGGCTAGGGCCTGTTAACACATCCTCAGTCCATCAGCGACGAGCACGAAGCTGATGAAGCCCAGGAACATGAGGTCGAGTTTCTCGAACCGCGAGAAGATACGGCGATAGCCTTTGAGTCGACGGAACAACCGCTCCACCTCATTGCGGCGCTTGTACATCTCGCGGTCGTAGTCCCACGGTTCGATCCGCGTCTTCATTGGTGGCACCACCGGAATGAAACCCAGATCCAGTGCCAGCTGCCGTGTCTCGTTGCCTTCGTAGGCACGGTCCATCAACAAATGCACCGGTCTGCTGGTCGGCCCAAGACTGCTGAGCAGGCGCCGGCCTTCGGGTGCGTCGTGCGCCTGCCCAGGCGAGAGCGAAAACGTCACGGCCGTTCGAGCATCCGCGGCAACCATATGAATCTTGGTGTTCCATCCGCCTCGGGACTTTCCGATGGACTGCGGACCTTTTTTTTAGTGCCCCTGTGCCGTCGGGATGGACCTTGATGCTTGTGGAGTCCAGCGAGACGGCTTCGATCCTGATACGCACGACTTGCGCACGCTGCAACTCCTCGAACATGCGATCCAGGACGCCAGCTTTGGTCCAGCGATTCATGCGCGTGTAAATCGTGTGCCAGTTGCCGAAGCGTTTGGGCAGTCCGCGCCACTTGCAACCATGTTCGGCCACATAGAGGATCGCATTGACCACCTGCAGATTGCTCAGGCTGACGTTGCCACGCTGCCTGGGCAGGCAGTGTTCAATGGTAGCGAATTGTTCGGGCGTGATCTCCATGTCGGAGATTTTCTGGCGCAATCGTCGCCGTCGCCATTAGTGTTAACACGCCCTAGTGTGCGGGGTTATCGTACCGGTGAGAACCCGACACGATGGCAAGGCTTTGACCAACATGCTACAATGCCCATTTAAACCAACTACCCCGGAGCCAGCCATGCCACGATCCCTACTCACCGACGCTGGCGTGCGTTCGGTCAGCGATTCCGTCGCCCTCGGCCTGCCGTCCGAACGCATGGCGTCCCTTGCCGAGGCGTTCAACCTGATGGTGCTGCCGACCCTCCAGCAACTCGATGCGGTCAATACCGGTGAAATCCAGCCGGCACCTGCCTTCGACCCGCGCTGGAAGGAGGTGCAGTCATGAGTTCGCTAACCCGCCTCACCCTCGCGCAAGTTGCGCAGAAACTTAAGGCACGGGAAGTCTCCGCCGTTGAAGTTCTGGACGCCTGTCTGACGCAGGTGCGCTCCACCGAAAAACAGATCAGTGCGTACGTGTGCGTGCTGGAGGATCAGGCCCGTGCAGCAGCCCAGCAAGCTGACGCCGACATCAGCGCCGGGCGCTGGAAAGGCCCGCTGCATGGCGTGCCTGTAGCGGTCAAGGACTTATACGACATCGCTGGCGTACCCACCACGGCATCGTCGCGCCAGCGCACGAATTGGACGCCGCAGCAAGACTGCGCCGTAGTCCGGCGCTTACAAGACGCAGGTGCCGTTATCCTTGGCAAGACCCATACGCACGAATTCGCCTATGGCGCCATCACTCCGAAGTCGCGCAACCCCTGGGACCCGGGAAGAACACCGGGTGGCTCCAGCGGCGGCTCGGCGGCCACGGTCGCAGCCTGCGGCGTCTACTTGGCGACCGGCACCGACACCGCTGGATCCGTTCGCATCCCTTCGTCGATGTGCAACACCGTAGGCCTGAAGCCAACCTACGGGCGCGTGAGCCGTGCCGGTGTGAGTTCACTTTCCTGGAGCCTGGACCATCCAGGCCCGATCACGCGCACCGTGGAAGACACGGCGCTCAGCCTTCAGGTGATGGCTGGCTTCGATCCAGCCGACCGCGGCTCGTTGGATGAGCCGGTGCCCAGCTATGCCGAAGGGCTCGGCCAAGGCGTGAAAGGCCTGCGCGTGGGCGTGCCGAAGAACTACTTCTTCGACCGCGTGGACCCGGAAGTTGAAAGTGCGGTTCGTGCCGCCATCGATCAACTGAAAGAGCTGGGCGCCGAACTGGTGGAAGTCGAAGTGCCCATGGCCGAGCAGATCATCCCGGTGGAGTTCGGGATCATGCTACCCGAAGCCAGCGCCTACCACCGCACGATGCTGCGCGAGTCACCCGAGCTCTACACCGCCGATGTCCGCATACTGCTGGAACTCGGAGATCTAGTCACCGCCACCGACTACCTGCAGGCGCAGCGCGTCCGTACGCTGATGCAGCGCGCGGTGGCCGAGATGTACCAGCGCATCGATGTGCTGATCGCACCCACACTGCCCATCCCGGCTGCTCGCAGCGGGGAGGAGGTCCACACATGGCCGGACGGCACGGTAGAGGCGTTGGTCATGGCCTATACGCGCTTCACCTCGTTCGGCAACGTGACAGGATTACCCACGCTGAACCTGCCCTGTGGTTTCTCCAAGGATGGGTTGCCGATCGGCATGCAGATCAGCGGCCGGCCGCTGGACGAGAAGACCCTGCTGCGTGCTGGGCTGGCCTACGAGAAAGCCACGACCTGGCACCAGCGTCATCCGGAACTGATCGG
>NZ_CAJYGK010000010.1 GCF_913773725.1 uncultured Aquabacterium sp.
CTGCTGCTGAGCCTGCTGAGGCTTTTTGTTGCCCATCTACAGGCCGTCGTCTTGGCTTGGCTGGGGCGCTCGGCCTGTCAATACCGCGGTCAGGTTGCGCCGACTGCCGCGTGAGGCAATTGTTCAGGGCGGACCAAGTACACGGACTTGTGACGATGTATATTATGTCAACTAATGTGCATCGTTGGGCGCAGCACCCAGCCAAGCTCCTCTCACTTCACCACACGCTCCTTTCTCTGTTCCGAGCCCTGCCGCCCTTGGTGAGAGGTTTCATCTTCCTTGCGCAGCACACTGAAGCTGCCGTCGCCCTCCATGTAGGCCTCGGCCACCTCGGATGGGTCCTTCACGCCGTTCTGCCGTAACGCCGTCATCAGCTCATCCATCGTGATGAATTCGCGACGAAGATTGCGCCGTTGAACCTGCCCGTGATGGATAAGCAGCAAGGGCCGAGGCATGGCCACGCGGCGCACCAGATGGAACCGAAAGCTCGCCCAGTCGAGCAGCACGTTCCACGCAATCAGCGTCGACACCAGCAACATGCCCTCCGGCACCGTCTTGTAATCACCGGCCATGGCGTTCTGCGCGGCATCTGCCACGATGACCAGCAGCAGCACATCCGCCAGGCCCACCGCGCCGACATCCCGGCGCAGCACGAAACGAAAGATGGCGAACAAGAACCAGTACATCATGGTTCCGCGCAGGACCACTTCGATCGGGTCCATCGTGAACGACAGCATGTCTGTCAGCATGGGAAGCACCTCGCGCCTGCCCGGGGCAATTTCCGCACCCGGCGGCGCTGGTGGTGTGTCCCCCCTCTGTACCGTTGCCATCTGTAAACGCACCCTTCGCCCCCGACAGGCGCCGCGTCATGGGCCTATGATTCCGGGTCGCGCTGCGCTCCATGCCAGCCCCTGCTTCTCGTGATGACCGCCGCCGGCATGCCGGCAGGCCCAGACTGTCCATGATCTTCCGCTCCTCCTCCCGCCGCGTCCACGCGGCGTTGCTCCTCGTCGCCATGTGGGCGACCACACCGCTCACTGCTGTCGGCCAGACGCTCGTTCCGCCGCCCGCCATCGAGGCCAAGGCCTACCTCCTGATGGACTACGAGTCCGGGCAGGTCCTGATGGCCAACAACGCCGATCAACCCCTGCCCCCGGCTTCGCTCACCAAGATGATGACCAGCTACATCGTCGAGCAGGCGCTCAAGAGCGGTCGCATCAAGCAGGGCGACATGGTGTCTGTCAGCCAGAACGCCTGGTGCCGCGGCTCCAGCACCGAGTCCTGCATGTACCTGCCGCTCAACGGGCAGGCCAGCGTGATGGACATGCTGCGCGGCATCATCATCCAGTCCGGCAACGACGCCTCCAAGGCCATGGCCGAACACCTGGCCGGCACGGAGGCCGCCTTCGCGCAATTGATGAACAAGGAGGCCAAGCGGCTGGGCATGAACCACAGCCAGTTCGCCAACGCCACCGGTCTGCCTGCGCCCAACCACCAGGCATCCGCCCGTGACCTGGCCATCCTGGCCCGCGCCATCATCCGTGACAGCGCCGATTACTACAGCATCTACGCTGAAAAGGAATTCAAGTACAACGGCATCAAGCAAGGCAACCGCAACGCCCTGCTCTACACCGACCCCACCGTCGACGGCCTGAAGACCGGCCATACGAACGATGCCGGCTTCTGCCTGGTGGCCTCCTCGCGGCGCAACGGCATGCGGCTGATCTCGGTGGTGATGGGCTCGTCCAGCATGCAGTCGCGGGCAGACCAGACCCGTGCCATGTTCAACTGGGGTTTCAGCTCGTTTGAAAGCGCCAGCCTTCTGAAGGCGCAGGCACCGGCCGGCGTGGGCAACGTCAAGTTCGGTGTGGTCGATCAGGTGCGCGCCGGGGTGCCGAAGGACTGGACCGTGCTGGTGCCGCGTGGCCAGGCAGCGCAGGTCCGCACGGCCGTGCAACTGCAGCCCGATCTGGTAGCGCCGATCGCCAAGGGCGCCGTCATCGGCAAGGTGGTGGCCACGGTAGATGGCAAGCCGCTGGCCGAGCAGAACGTGGTTGCTCTGGACGCGGTGGAGCGCGCAGGCTTCTTCAAGCGCACCTGGCAGCAACTGCAGGGGCTGTTTCACTGACTGAATCGTCGGTGATACGCAGGGGGGGCGCTAGGGTAAGCCTTGAGCGCAAACCGCGCCGCCCTCCCTGTCATTCCGGTACGATTTCCACATGGCATGTACCGGTTGCAGTGACAGGCTCGGGCCCGTGACGGGCGCCGCCAGTGAAACACGCCTGCAGCCGTCCTCTTTGCCGGTGGCTGCCCTGCCCTCCCATCCTTCCGGGCAGGAGGTGGGTCGCATCGACGACCTGCTCGACGAGGGATGGCGCGGCCTGCGTTTCCCGCGCGATCTGGAAGCCCGTTTCCTGAATGACACCGCGGCGGAGCGGATACGCCGGTTGCTGCTCAACAGCGTCTTCGTCGCGGCGGCGTTCAATCTGTTCCTGGTGTCCGATTACCTGATGGTTCCAGATCAGTTCGATCTGGCCCTGCGGTTGCGGCTGCTGGTGTTCACCCCCCTGCTGTTCGCCGTCATCATCGTGCTGGCCAGACTCAACCTTCCCCGCGTGCGGGAGGGGATGGCCGCGGTATCCGGCATGGCCGCCGCACTGATCTCTGCCGGGCTGTGTGTGCTCAGCACCGATGTCCTGGCGCCGGCTTACCTGGTGAGCCTGACCTCCATTCTCACGTTTGCCAGCGGTGTGGCACGGATGCGCTTCCGTCCGGCTCTGGGGCTGGATGTGTCCGTGGTGCTGTTCTGTCTCGTCTCGGCCTGGCTGATGCGCGAGCGCGCTCCGGCCGCTCTGCTCATCCCGGTGGTGATGACGGTCGTGGCCACCGCGGTGTTCACCTTGTATGCCAGCTACACCATGGAAAAGGACGAGCGTCGCAACTGGCTGATGCGACTGCGCGAGCACCTGTTGCTGGACGAACTGGCATCCGCCAATGAAGACCTGGATCGGGTTTCCCGCAGCGACATGCTGACCGGCGTGGCCAACCGCCGTCACGTGGACGAGTTCCTGGCTCAGGTCTGGGAGCGCGCCCGGATGGATGGCACCGAGGTGTCGGTGATGATGATCGACGTGGACCATTTCAAGGCTTACAACGATCGTTACGGCCACCCGGAAGGGGATGCCTGCCTGCGCGATGTGGCCACCACCCTGAAACGCCGACTGCGTCGCCCCACGGACCTGGTGGGGCGGTTCGGCGGAGAAGAGTTCATCGCGGTCCTGACCGATACCCCGCTGAGCACGGCTCAGGCGGCAGCCGAGCGTGTCCGCAAGGGGGTGGAAGGCCTGAACCGGCTGCACTCCGCCTCGAGCACGCACGCCATCGTCACCGTGAGCGTCGGCGTGGCGTGCATGCGGCCCTCGGCCCCGCACGCCACGCCTGCACAACTGATCTCCGCCGCGGACGAGGCGCTCTATCAGGCCAAGCACCTGGGCCGCAACCGTGTCTTCGCTTTCGGCACAGCCGACTGAGGCCCCCCATGTCCTCTTCCTCGCCCTGGCCTGCCTCGCCCTCGCTGCCCCGACCGGTGGCCAGCAACCAGCCTGTCTGGGAGGACCGCACGGAATTGCAGCGGCTGCTGGATCACGGCTTTCCATGGCTGCGCTTTCCGCCCGATTTGGAAGCCCGCTTTCAGCAGGACATGGTGGCCCAGCGCTTGCGTCACTTCCTGCTCAGCGGGTTGGTGGCCCTGCTCGTCTACAACGGGTTCCTCGTGGTGGATTACCTCATGGCCAGCGACGTGTTCTGGCTGGCCTTGCAGATCCGGCTGCTGGTCTTCACGCCGTTTGCGCTTCTGGTGCTGTACGTGTACTGGCGCTGGGGCGACCACATTCTGCGGTGGCGCTCACCGGCCCTGATCGAGGGGCCGGTGCTGTGCAGCGGCCTGATGGCGGCGGCCAGCCTGGCGTTCATCCTGTCGAGTTCGTCCACGCCCCTGAGCCACTACTACCACGTTGGCTTCATCATCGTGATCATGTACGGCAACATCGTGCAGCGCCTGCGCTTCTGGATGGCCGTGCCCTTCTCGCTCGTTGTGTTGTTGATGCACCTGGGCGGCGTCGTGGTGCTGGACAACATGCCGCCCCGCCTGCTGGGACCCATCGTCATCATGGTGCTGGCCACCATCGTGTTCACGCTGGTGGCCAACTACACGCTGGAGCGTGATGAGCGCCGTCACTATCTGCTGACCCTGAGGGAGCGTGCCCTGGTGCAGGAGCTGGCCCAGACGCATGAGCGGTTGATGGACCTGAGCAAGGTCGACGGCCTCACCGAGCTGGCCAACCGACGCCATTTCCAGGATTACCTCGAGCAGGTGTGGCGGCGTGCCCAGCCGGACCGCGCCCCACTCGCCCTGCTGATGGTCGATGTGGACCATTTCAAGAAGTACAACGACCGCTACGGTCACCCGGCCGGCGACGCTGCGCTGAGGCAGGTGGCGCGGGTGCTCGAGTCCAATGTGCGCCGCCCGGGGGATCTGGTCGCCCGTTACGGCGGCGAAGAGTTCGTGGCCGTGCTGCCTCAGACGTCGGCAGAGACGGCCTTGCTGGTGGCCGAACGGGTGCGCGCCGCGATCGAGGCCCTGGCGTTGCGTCACGAGGTGTCCAACGTGGCCCGAGTGCTGACCGTCAGCGTGGGCGTGGCCCATGGCGTGGCGGGCGACGTGGCGTCACCGGAGGCTCTGCTCAAACAAGCTGACCAGGCGCTTTACCAGGCAAAGCGCGAGGGGCGCAACCGCACGCGCCTGTTGCAAGGCCCACTGCCTCAGCCCAGCCAGGCGCTGTGATGGCCCGGGTCAGGCGTTCACGCCCTCGCGCACGTCGACCGGGTCCAGGTGCGTCATCACATCGAGCACGGGCAGCTGGCGCATGACGCCATCGCGTGCGGCGGTGGCAATGTCATGCCCCTGGCGCACCGTCAATCGGCCGTCGACTTCCAGGTGGGCGTCGACCATGATCATGTCGCCCATCTTGCGCGTACGCAGATCATGCACACCCTGCACGCCCGGGGTCTGCTCCAGGATGGCGCGGATGGACTGAACCTGCTCCTCGGACACCGAGCGGTCCATCAGGTCATGGAGCGCGCCCCAGCCGAATTCCCAGCCCATCTTGCTCACCATCAGGCCGACGATCAGGGCCGCCACGGGATCGAGCAAGGGGTAACCCAGCAGGTTGCCCCCGATGCCCAGGGCCACCACCAGCGATGATGCGGCGTCGGACCGGGCATGCCAGGCGTTGGCCACCAGCATGCTGGACCGCACCTTCTCGGCCGCTGCCAGCATGTAGCGAAACAGCAGTTCCTTGGACACCAGGGCGGCCAGGGCCACGTACAGCGCAATGGGCTGAACCTGAGGAATGTCCTCTGGCGTGCTCAGCTTGTGGACAGCGCCCCAGAGCATGCCCACCCCCACGCTGAGCAGCAAGGCGCCGAGTGCCAGCGAGGCGGCGGTCTCGTAGCGGTGATGTCCATAGTGGTGGTCGTCGTCGGCCTCCTTGCGGCTGTGCCGATTGGCAAGGAGCACCACGAAATCGGAGACCAGATCGGACAGCGAGTGGATGCCATCCGCGATCAAGGCCTGGGAGTGCGCGAGCACGCCGATGACCACCTGCAAAGCGGTCAGCACCAGGTTGACGACCACGCTGACCCACGTGCTGCGTTCAGCCACAGCGTGGCGCTCTGGCGAATCCTGTTCGGGGTCGTCTTGCGGTGAGAAGTCCATGAGGGGCGCGGATCAGCCCAGCCAATCGATGTGGTGACCCAGCTTGCGGGCCTTGGTGCCCAGGTAGCGTTCGTTTTCGGGCTGCACGTCGCTGCGCACGGGCACTCGCTCTTCGATCTGCATGCCATGGGCCTGCAGGGTGTCGACCTTGCGCGGGTTGTTCGTCATCAGCTTGACCGACTTCACACCCAGGTGGTCGAGGATCTGCACCGCCACGTCGAAGTTGCGCAGGTCGGCCGCAAAACCCAGGTGCTGGTTGGCCTCGACCGTGTCCATGCCCTGGTCCTGCAGTTGATAGGCGCGCAGCTTGTTGGCCAGGCCGATCCCTCGCCCTTCCTGCCGCAAATACACCACCACCCCACTGCCCTGCTTGCCGATGCGGTCCATCGCGAAATGCAGTTGGGGGCCGCAGTCGCAACGCAGCGAACCGAACACGTCGCCCGTCATGCACTCGGAATGGACGCGGACCAGGGCGCTGCCGGCGACATCGCCCATCACCATGGCCACATGCTCCAGGCCGGTGGCCTTTTCACGAAAGAGCTTCATCGTGAAGGTGCCGTGCTCGGTGGGCACGCGGGCCTCGGCCAGGAACTCGACCAGGGCAGACGTGACCGGGGTCAGGGCGCTGGCAGCGATGGGGCTGTCTGAATCAGGACGGGACATTCGGTTTCCTCAGGGGGACCACATTTTGCCAAAAGCAACCAGATGGGGGCGCACCTCCTGCAAAAACACCCTCGAGCGGAAAAAATAGTGAAGCTGCTTGACCCGTCCGGTGGGTCAGGCCACACTGATCCGCATGAGTTACGCATCCCTGCACAAACCAGCCGCCTCCCGATGGCTAGCCCGACCGGCTGGCGGTGCAGGTGTGTGCGCGGAGTAAGCTGAAGCAATTCCTCTTTTCTCCCCCCGAAACCCTCCTCACGCCAGCCTTCGTCGGCTGGCGTGTTGCTTTCGGGATCACGCTGCGGTTTGCGTCCCCGAGCGCCATGCCAGCCGGCCTTGTCTTCCACTTGTTGAAGAAAGCGCCTTCTGTCATGCATGCCGCCCCCTGCCCCCACCCGGTTCATTCAGCCACCGCCAACCGTGCCGCGCTGCCGCCCGTGCTGCTGCCGCAGGCATCCCGGGACCGTGAAGAGGAACGCGGGAGCCACGAGGGGGCGATGGGTTGTCCGGCCTGCGGGCACTCGGGCACCCTGTCACGGCATGCACGCCGGGACAGTTGGTGGCGCGATGTGCCGCACGAGGGGCAGCCTCGTGTTCGCCGCGGGCAGATTGTGCGGTGGCGCTGCCCAGGCTGTCGTCACACCCATGCCCGCTTGCCGGAGTGGGCTGACCCGGCCCGGCGGGCGACGCGGGCGCTGGTGGCCTGGGTGCGCCAGGAAGCGGCGCAAGGACGGGGCGTGGCCCAGCTGGCCCGCTTGTGCGGAATGGATGAGAAGACGGTCCGGATGATGCTGGCGGGTGCGGCTGTGCAGAGGGAATAGCGCACGCCCTCTGGACGGCAGAGATGCAGACCGCTACGATACTGTTTATTCATACAGTATCCACTATGCACTCTGCCCTGCCTGCTGCCTTCGGGGGGCCCACAGATCGATGGGGAACCCTGGAAAGTCGTCTGCCCGCCCATGTGGCCCGCGCCATGTGGCGTGGCCGCGACCTGGGCTGTGGGCCGTCCGATGTGCTGCCCAGCGGTTTTGCCATGCTGGATGCCGAGTTGCCCGGCGGAGGGTGGCCCACCCGCAACGTGATCGAAGTCCTGCAAGCGGCTCATCAGCAGGCCGAATGGCGTCTGCTGAGTCCCGTGCTGGCTCGCCTCATGCAGCGGGGGGCTCCCTTGTTCCTGGTGGCCCCGCCCCACGTGCCGGGGCTGCAGGGCTTGCATGCAGAAGGGGTGCCAGCCCGGCAGGTGATCTGGGTGCAGGCGCACACCCATGCCGAGCGCCTGTGGGCGACAGAACAGGCCCTGAAAGCTGGCGGACTGAGTGCCGTGCTGGCCTGGCTGCCCCAGGCCCGGCCGGAACAACTGCGGCGTCTGCAGGCCTGTGCGGGGCGGCATCCCGGCCTGTGTGTGGTGTTCCGTCCCATGGTGGCCCAGGCAGAGGCCTCCGCTGCGCCACTGCGACTCCGGCTGGAGTTGGGGCCCTGGCCGAGTCCGTTGCAGGTGCAGTTGCTCAAGCGACGCGGCCCTCTGCACGAGCAGCCTTTGGCGCTGGCGCGCTGGCCGGCGGGCCTCAAGCCTTTGCTGCCAACCTTGCTGCCCTTGAAGCGCCCCATCCCGGGCCCGGCCGTGCCCGTCGCGGTCCCGGCTGAGGCCGGCCTGCCCGCAAGGGAACCGTCGGCTCCATCCGAATGGCCCGCCGAGTCCCCGCGCCAGCATGCGGTCGCGGTGTCTGGTGTGATCGCCCCCAACTGAGCCGGGCTCAGCCTTGCCATGCCTTGCTGGACAGCCCTCATTCCTTCTGCCATGTCGCCGCGACTTGAAGCGGGCAACGACACGCCCCTGCCCGATGCCCAGATGCTGGCATGGTGGGCACTGGGTTTCACCCCCCGGGTGGCCTGCCTGGAAGACGCGGTGGTGCTGGAGTGGCAGGCCAGCCAGCGTCTTTTCGGCGGGCGCAGAGCCTTGATGCGGCAGCTGGAGCAAGGTGCCGAACAGGCCGGGTGCCAGGGATGGGGGCATGCTCGTACGGCGTTGGGGGCGCTCGCCCTGGCTCGCACCCCCCGCCCGCACCCTCGTCAGCTGGATGCCCTGCCCTTGACCAGCCTGAGTGCGCTGGCCACCCATGAGGCCACCCTCAGCCGAATGGGGTGCCGCACGCTGGGCGATGTGGCCCGCCTGCCGCGTGATGGCGTGAGCCGGCGGTTCGGGGCGGCTGTCCTGCAGGCGCTGGACCAGGCTCGCAGTGTCGCGCCCGAGGCGTTCACGTGGCTGAGCCTGCCCCCGGTGTTCGATGCGCGTCTGGAGCTGCCGGGCCGCGTCGACCAGGCTGATGCCTTGCAGCCCGCTTGCGACTGGTTGCTGGCACGGCTCGGCGCCTGGCTGGTCGCACGGCACATGGGGGTGCGCAGCTTCACGTTGCGCTGGCAACACGATGGGCAGCGCCGCGATGCCGCGCGCAGCGGCGAGCACACGGTTCGGCTGGGAACGGCCACGGCCGATGTGGTGCGCCTGCGGAGGCTGGTGGCCGAGCACCTGCGCCGGCTGGCGTTGTTGGCGCCCGTGGGCGAGATCAGCCTGCATGCGGCCGACATCGCCCCGGTCGAGGCCTGTGAAGACGACCTGTTCCTGGCCCACAGCCAGGATGTGGCCTGGCATGCCGATGCGTGGCAGACCCCTGCGTGCAGACGACACCAGCACGATGCCTTGACCGCCTTGCTGGAGCGCCTGAGCGTGCGTCTTGGCAGCGAGCGGGTGCGCACCGGACAGCTGCAGGATGACCATCGCCTCGGGCTGGACCAGGCCTGGTTGCCCTGGGCGCCACAGGGCCGCTCACCGTCATCGAACACCCCGGGTGTCCACCATGGGCTGCCCCATCCGGCCTGGGTGTTGCCCGTACCCCAGCCCCTGCATACCGAACAGGACGCCAGCGGACAGGTGCATCCGCTGTACCACGGGCGCCTGGCCCTGCTGGCTGGACCCCATCGGATGGACACCGGCTGGTGGGGGCTGGATGCGGCGAACGATGCGATCGGGATCGCTCCTGCCCCGTGCGCCCCCACGTCATAGCTGGCAGCAGGCTCGGCGACCTGACAGGTGGGGGCGCACGGGGCAGGAGCGATCCCGATCGCATCGTTCGCCGCATCCAGCCCCCACCAGCCGGTGTCCATCCGATGGGGTCCAGCCAGCAGGGCCAGGCGC
>NZ_CAJYGK010000011.1 GCF_913773725.1 uncultured Aquabacterium sp.
ATGCGATGGCCGATTTTTGTTCCCGGCATTCAGCGGGTCACCTGGATGGGATCCAGCGACGGAGGGAAGGGCGGGCGCACCGCAGCGAGCGTGCCGACCAATGAGGGCGGCGAGTCGACCAATGCGAGAAAGTCGTTCCTGGGCACGAACAGCGATGTGTCGCCGACGGCATGCACGAGAGACCAGATCTCGGACGGCTGCATCGTACGCAGGCGCTCGGCCTGGGTGGCGTGCAGATGGAATTTGCGGCAGGTCTCCACCAGGTCTCGCTGCGCACCCACGAGGATCACGTGGAGCAATTGCAGGTTGGTGGATTGCACATCGGACAGATGCAGGTGGCGCATGATCGGTTCCTCATATCCCGGTTGTGTGGTTCAACGATGTTTCACGACGTCCTCGGAGCGAGTTGATGGGGGCTTTTGGGGATACAGCATATGCTGCGCTTTGCGCGAAATCCCGCATCCCAAGCTGCGCGCGGAGAGTCCGCAGGACTTGCCACCGACAAATGGCAGCTTTGGAGATTGATTTCGCATTCGCGCACATCCGGTAACAAAAGTAGCAGTACAACACGCGATTTGCGATCGGCAAGGAGACAAGCGTGACACCCATAACCAGTGCAGCGCGCTGCCCCACGAGGCGCGCGCCTACCCCGCGAATGAAAGGGCTTGAAGGTGGCCTGCGTGCCAGGGCTGGGCACATAGGCCGCGAAGCCGCAGAGGTCGATCTCGACCTCGTTCCTGGTGTGCGTGATCGTCTGCATGCCAGACTGGTCGCCATGGGCATACCCGCCACGAAGGAGGTGTCCTATGTGGCCGGCATCACGCAGCGAGCCGCGCAAAGCGTGCGCCGCTGGTTTGATGCACGCGAGCCCGGGTTACCGGACCTCGAATCCTTTGCTCGGCTGTGCATCGGCCTGGGGTGCAGCGCGGACGAGATCATTGGGGCCCTTCATCGCGAAGGGCACGATCCGGCTCGCTGCGCTCACATGGTCCAGATGGCCAACTGCATTCGCGCGATCACCGATTCGCTGGCCCGCAGGGGCGAACTGGGAATTCCGGTCCGTGTGCCTGGCGACGAAATGGCACCACGCCTGAAGGCCGGGGACATCGTGTTCGTGAAAACGGCCATCACTCGTATCGAAGGCAATGGCATCTACGCATTCACCCGCGACGACGAACTTCTTATCCGCCGCGTGGAGCAGCGAATTGACAAGAGCATCGTGCTTCAGTGCGACAACAAGGCCTATCGGGATCATGAATGGAAAGGGGCCGCAGCAGCTGCGCGTTCCGGCGTCAAGCTGCTTGGCAAAGTCCATGGCGGGATCAGCGTGCAGGTGTTCTGAAGGAAGCCATTCTGTGCCAATGGCGGGCTGCAGGAGGGATTGACCCTCCTGCAGCCGCGACACGTTTCTCAGGCGGCTTCGGCCAGCGGCTTCCACTCGGATGCCGACAACTCGATGAGCTTGCCGCCCAGGACCTCGAACTCTGTGGCCCGGTCGTAGTCCTCGACTTCCTGGCTGAAATGCGTGACCGCGTTCACCAGGCCGTAGCCCGACAGATCACCCCCAGCCACCAGGTGGCGCAGCACCCCTGACCGTTCCGCTTCGTTGAGCGTATAGCGCTGGGCCAGCACCTCCACGCTGTGCACCGGGTCGCCGACGAGCTTGATGCCCATGGTCCTTTGCATCTTGGCCGCAGCTTGACGGAACGTCACTTCCGACACCGCTGCCTGCACGACGTCGCGGACCTTGAGGAAGAACGCTTTGTCGTCGGCCTGCAGGGTGTCGTCCTGGTAGACCGTCACGCCTTCTTCGTCCTGTGCGAGCGAACGGCCGACGTGCGTCTTGCGCAGGGCGCGGTCGGCGACGATGAGGCCGTTGCGGCACACCAGGCGGTAAAGCAGCGGCTGCACAGACAGCGTGCCCTGGCCCACCTCGGAATTCGAGATAGCGATGCCTGCCTGCACGATGTCGCCGGGCGCCATCTCGAACTTCAGCTGCGGCGTGACGCACTTGATATACATGCGCGTCTCGGTCAGCTCCACGGACTCGAACCGGAGTTCGGGCAAGCCCTTGAGGATGGGCAGGACATGCACGGCCAGATCATAGTTGTCCAGGCGCCGGTAGCGGTCGGACAGCACGGCACGTACCTGTCCGTCGAGGGTGCGCAGCAAGCGCCGGTCGGGCTCGCTTTGCAGCCAGGTGTTGACGTTGCGGTCCAGCAGTGCCGGCTGGTTCTCGCGCATGCGCTCGAAATAGGCATACGGAATGTTCAGCTTGTCGGCGAGCTGCCGGCGCGCGAGCGGCGTCACGCCATAGGCTGCCGGTCCGCTTGCCTCCTCGACTACGAGGGTCGTTCCGCCGCCTTCGCTGGTGCTGTGGCGCACCAGTGGCGAGGACACTACCAGATCTTTCTTGGTGTCGAGCTGGCGCTCCAACTCCTGGGCCAGATTCAACAGGGTACGTCCGCTTCTCATGACAATCTCCTTCGGAGAGAAAGAAGCGGGGACGGCAGAGCCCCGGCGGGGATGCGCATCCCCGCATGGGCTGATGAAGGACCGGCGTGAGCCGGCCCGCGATCGCGCAATCTGGTTGCGCGCAGAACTCCCAGGCTGCCTTCGCCGCGTGAACGGCCTGGTCTGGCAGCGACCAGGGGAGACACCTTTTCAGCGCAGACGCGCGGGAGGCGAATCTGCGTTGAAAAGGCGGGATGGGCGAGATGCCCATCCCAGCAAGGGTCACGCGGCCTGCAACAGCAGGGCTTCCTGCCGCTGCCGCCAGACGTCGGCCCAGTCGGAGCCGATGCGCCGGGGCAGATGCGGGCGCACTTCGCGGCGACCGCGGTGACAGGGCTCCCTCATGAGTCGGCGGGCGAGCGCGTAGGTGCTGGCTTGGCCGGTGAAGTCGCCGTCGGCATCGTTGTCGCCGTAGATGCCCACGCTGACGACTGTCTCGGGGATCCAGATCTTTTCGAGGTTGCCTGCGCTGAGTGCGCACCACACGGGCCTGCCGGTCGCCAGGAACACCGCGATGCCGGTCTCGATGCCTTCGCAGACCGCGAGGTCGTCGGTCGCTTCGGCCAGCCGCACGGCGGCACCAGCAAAGCCACTGCTCAGCACCTTCTTTGCATCTGGCGCATCGAGCTTTCGGCCATCGCGCAGGTAGGTGCGGTGCAGCGTCACCGCGCCTTGCGCGTCCTGCACGCTGGCCAGCATGGCGGGGTATTCGGCGACCTTGCGGGACTTGGCAGCGCCCTCCTTCTGGTAGTAGCCCAGCGCGGGGTGGAAACGCAGCGAGGGCGGATAGGTACGGAGCGCGAGTCCTCGGCCACGCAGGTAGCGGTCCACCTCGTCGCCGAGGGTGATGGGGCGCGCCTCGTTCCAGATGCGCTGCGCAAGCTTCTTCATCCGGTCCGGCGTCGGCTCATCGGCCGGCCTGGCCGGAGGCAGAACCCCCAGCAGTTTCTCGACGGCGCACAGCGCGGTGTGGAAGTCCATTCCCTTGCAGGCCTGCAGCAGCTTGAAGCCGCCGCCTGGACCGCACTTGCGGCAGTGGTAGTTCCCTTCGCCGAATTTGTCGGTGTACTGGAACCGGTCCTCTCCGTCGCGGCACACGGGGCAGGCCATGGGCTTGCGTTTGAGCATGCGCTCGTGGATCCCCATGGCACCGAGAATCTCGGTCCAGCGCCCGTGCGCGCGACGTTTGACGGCGTCCACGCGAGCGGTGTATTCAGCGTTCAGCATGGCGGTCTCCCTCCTGCTTCCGCTTTTCGGCGTGGTGGCCGGCCGTGATGGGGCGCGCGCCTGCCTGCCGGGTGTTCTTCACCAGGTCGGTGACCGGCGTGGGCCGGTCGGCGAAGGCACCGCGCTCAGGGCGCAGGATGCCTTCTTGCTTGATGCGTATTTGGATCTTCATGGAGATCTCCTGTGAGGCCAAGGCTCCGTCCCCAGCGGGATGACCCGCTGGCGAGTAGCGAAAATCAGGCGCTGCCGTCGATGTCGAGGGACACCGATGCAGTGAACAGCTGGCCGCAGGCCAGTGCCTGGGCCAGGCCGTGCTGCTCGAAACTCGGGGAAGCAGGTGCCGACTGTCCAGGATGTCGCCGTGCACGTCCAGGCGCTCGACCTTGAATCCCAGCGGGTGCCAGTGCACGCGGTAGATCAGCCGGTCGGCACCGGCAATGACGAAGGCCCTGCCGGCCTGGCCGGTCACGACTTCGCTTTCCTTGACGAGGTATTCGATGTCGTCCAGCGCCCTGACGGGAAGCAAGGCCTCCGACGGGTTCGGGTGGCGTGCGGCATAGTGCATGGTTCGACCCTTCATTCGTTGTCCGGCCCACAGGCCGGGCGAGAAATCGCCGCCGTGGTGCCGAGGCGAACAGTCCGTGCGTCGGCCGCAAGCGGCGGTGTTCCTTCCGCTGCCACGCCCGCGGGCGCAGAGCAGTGAGACGGCGTGTCCTCGCGCATGGCTTCTTCCATCGCGATGGCATCCTGGTAGTCCAGATGGCCGGCGAACCCGTAGGCCACGAAGATCGCCAGGAGGCAGAAAACGTCCTTCCATTCGGTCATGGTGGACTCCTTTCAAGTTGCAGGGTGGGGCGGGGCGCGCCCCACGGATTGGGGTTTCAGGCCGGAGCAGTCAGGCGAAAAGATCGCCCTCGAGGGCAGTGCGCCGGATCGCTTCGTTGATCCACTGGGGGTTGCGGGCCAGACGGGACTCGATCCATTCGGGGTGGTCCACGATGGCCTCACGCACCCAGCTCGGGTAGCGCATCAGGGTTTGGCGCAGCCAGCTGCGCATGGCACAGCGGATGACGTCCCGGACTTCCTCGACGTCGACCAAGCCGCAATACGGCAGGGGCGACAAAGGGCTGCAGCCCACCACGCGAAGGCAGGAGACGAAACTGAATGGCTTGCGATCCTTCTCGCGCTCGGTGAACACCCAGCGCAGCGTGTCGAACTTATCTTCGAGCGGTGTCTCGGGATCTGCCAGTCGGCCGATCTCCTTGAGCAGCCGCCAGTGCAGCAGCACGATGTCTTCCTCGCTCCATTCGACGGGGGACCTGTCGTCGGGGTCATCGAGCATTGCCGCGGCAGTTGCGAGTGGAACGACGTGCGCATTTCCAGCCTGCAGCCGTTCGAGCAGGACCTGGAAGGCCGTCCGCTCGGCGTGCATGCCTTCGGACAGGATTCCCATCGGCGGGCAAGTACGGATCTCGGATGAGATGCTGGGGCTCAGCATGGTTGGCTCCTTGGGATGACGGCAGGAGCCAACGCACCGATCTAGGGGCTGTTAGCCCCCAGGGGGTGGATGAATGAACGGATCCGTGTGGCGGATCAGGGATTCCAAGGCTGGCTTGGACACGGCGCGATGCGCCGTGGGACCGGTGCGCCAGCGACCGGCAGGGAGAAAGCTTTCGGCGCCAGGCCGAGGGCGTGACTGCCCCCAGGCTGGCCTCGAAAGCCGCCGACCGGAAGCATTGGTTAGAGACAGCGATCCAGAGCGTGTCGCGCTCAGACCGTGCCGGCGGAACTCCAGGGCTTGCCAGGGGGTGCAGGGCCAGCTACTGCATGCCTCCCACGGTAGGGGCCGAACCCTTATGCGTCAATGCCCGAAGCGCCATCCGCCCACCCCGATGCCGAAAGCAGCCCGACTTCGTGGCCGTTTCGCGTGGCGATGCGCCAAGGTCTTGCCGATCATTTCTCCGAAGCTCGTTGCACCAGGAGAAGATGACTATGGCCGACCTCGATTTCGTCAAGCACGACCAGGGGGGTGTCAATGCCCGCATCCTTGCCCGAGAAACCAAGGCCGACTTCCGGCGAGTGGAGGCCGCGAGCCTGAAAATCAAGGCCAGCTTTGCGAGCGCCGAGGGGAAGCGCCTGTTCATCCGGTACTTCAATACCTTTCAACTGGGCATCCATTTCATCTCGGTGATCTCACGAACCCGGCTCAATCATGAAGACGTCGCGAAGGTCGAGACGCTCATCCGAGAACAGGTGGACAAGGTTGCCGAGCAACTGAACCAAGCTATTGACGGGGCCGAGGCTCTGTTTAAAGCCAACGGCATCACGAGCGTCGCTACCTATGACACGGTTGCCCTGGAACTGGAGGTGGGCGTGCTGTCCTCCAGCAGTCGCAGGTATCTTGAGATCCTGGGCAAGTTGGATCAATTGATGCCTTTGCTGCAGACCCTGGAAATCCATGAGGTCATCACAGCGCAGGCAGTCGACATCGAGCGGGCTGCGCTCAAACGCAGGGTGCGCGACGTCGCGAACGGTGCCCGAAATCTGGCGTCGCGGTTGCGGCGCGAGATGAATGCACTAGATAGTCGTCGCCCAGCCAGCGACATGGAAATGATGGCAGATGCACAAGAGCCTAGCGGTGGAGCAGGACAGGGTGACGTCGGCAGCCTGACTGAGTTTCCAAGGGAACACGAGGGTCTTGCCGGGGCTGGCGCTGCTACTGGGAGGTTGGAAGACCCAAAGCGCGATGAGCTCACAGCGGATCCCCAGTAGAGAGAAGGCATCGCCATGCACAAACGGAAGCGCTTGCGAGGGTTTTTCTCCGCACTGCTCATACTAGGGCGCCAGCAAGCACGTGAAGCTTGTAGAGTAGACGGCAGCAATGGAGATGCTCATCGGGCCTTCCATTGCCCGCCCAGCAAGATGGGCACGTCGCAGTCGTCACCTGCCTGCTGACAGCCTTGGGAGGCTTCCTGAAGTGTGCTGGCGATTCGTGCATGCGCGCGCGTCGTCCCACGTCTCCCCCTCTTTGCCCGACCGGACCGTCGGCAAAGATGCGTAAGTCCTGCGTTCCTTGGCAGCGGAACCCTTTCGACCAACACCGCTGCGACAGAGCTGGTTATCCCTCAGATCTCGGACATAGATCCGGGAAAGGAATGATCATGCAAGACACTTCTTCGCTTAAGCCCGTGCGCTCCGGCCAGTACACCGATCTCATGACGCTACCCCACACTGGCTTTGTGCGCCAGAGCCTGCTGCTCAGATTCGTACCATTTTCCAAATCAACGCTCTGGAGGCGGGTGAAGGCGGGTCTGTTCCCTGCGCCTGTCCGGATTTCCGTCGGCATAACGGCATGGCGGGCAGAAGATGTCCGTCACTGGATCGCGGAGCAGAAATAGCCGCGTATTGATAGCTTGGTAGGCAAGAGGTACATCCCCATTCTCCTGCAAGGTAAGTAGGGGAGGCGGGGCGATACAGCCTCGAATCTATTGCATGAAGGGGCGGAGTAAGACTTGGATCGCTGGCGGTGCAGGGCGAGCGCGAGGTGGAGCCAATCCTGAGAGCCTGCGCAAGATTTTGTTTGCAGCGCGAAGTAGAGGGAGAGATCGCTGAGCACACAGTCGGTTGCGTGTCAGCGTGCAAGCGGTCTGTCCGCCTCTGAGAGGAAGTCGGATGATTTCCTTGAAGAATTCCGAGAAAATTCCATATTTGCCAAACTCACGTGCAGGCCCTGCACCCGATCGAAGGCCCCATCGGCGACGAAACGCATGATGTCCCAGCTGCCGCGCAGGGCCGTCCAGCCCCCCGCCGTCCTCGTCGAACGCTAGTCCGTTGACGCGGCCTGAGCCCTTGGCCACCTTCCCCGACAATTAGCTCCGCGCCTGATGAATCCACCCATGCAAATCGTCCACACCATCTCTGACCTGCGCGACGCCCTGGCGGGTCGCGGCCGTCCCGCCTTCGTGCCCACCATGGGCAACTTGCACGACGGCCACTTGGCCCTGGTGCGCCAAGCCAAGCCGTTGGGCAGCGTCATGGTGGTCAGCATTTTTGTCAACAGGCTGCAGTTCCTGCCGCACGAGGACTTCGACAGCTACCCGCGAACGCTGGAAATAGACGCTGGCAAGCTGCACGCCGAGGGCTGCGACGTGCTGTTCGCGCCTGCCGAAAAAGACTTATACCCGCAGCCGCAAACCTTCAAAGTGCAGCCCGATCCGCGACTGGCTGACATCCTGGAGGGACACTTCCGTCCAGGCTTCTTCACCGGCGTGTGCACGGTAGTGATGAAACTGCTGGCCTGCGTGTTCAGCGGCGGCCCGGGCACGGCCGTGTTTGGGCGCAAGGACTACCAGCAGGTCCTGGTGATCCGCCGCATGGTGGAGCAGTTCGCGCTGCCCATCGACATCGTGACCGGCGACACCTGCCGCGCCGGCGACGGTCTGGCGCTGAGTTCGCGCAACGGCTATCTGGACGACGCAGAACGTGCCCAGGCCGTGCAACTGAGCCAGGCGCTACGCGCGCTGGCCGATGCGGCGCTGCAGCTAGGCGCCAGCCTGCCCGCGCTGGAGGCCCAGGCGGTGGAGCGCCTGCGCAAGCAGGGCTGGCAGCCCGACTACCTAACCGTGCGCCAGCGCGCTGACTTGCTGCCGCCTGCAGAGGCTCCGCAGCCGGGCCAACTCGTGGTTCTGGGCGCGGCGCGCCTGGGCGGCACGCGGCTGATCGACAACTTGGAATTCTGAGCACTGCACCCCGGCCCGTCCTACTCGCGGTTCATACCTTTCCAGTTTGGAAAAGGACAGTTTTATGGAGCCGCACAGGGGGCGGCTGTGCACACGAACATGAGCAATCAACATACGATGGATACGCCGTGACCCTCAAGATCCGCAACGAAACAGCATCCGATGTAGCGGCCATCGAGGCCGTCACGATAGCGGCGTTCCATGATGCCGAGCACACCAGCCACACTGAGCACTTCATTGTGAACGCGCTGCGTCATGCGGGGCAACTCACGCTGTCGCTGGTGGCTGACGTCGATGGAGCGGTGGTCGGCCATGTGGCGATCTCGCCGATACGGCTCTCCATTGGCCCTGCGGATTGGTTCGGCCTGGGGCCGTTGTCGGTCTTGCCGCAGCGGCAGAGGCAGGGGATCGGCGTGCAACTCATGAACCATGCCATAGCGCAACTGCGTTCGATGGGCGCGTCGGGCTGCGTGCTCCTGGGAGATCCGCACTACTACCAACGCTTTGGTTTCAAGGCCGAGAGCGCACTGGTGCTGCCCGATGTGCCGCCTGAGTACTTTTTGGCCATTGCCTTCGAAGGGGCAATTCCGGCGGCTGTGGTGGCCTACCACGATGCATTCAACTTAAAAGCCGCAGAAATGTGCCGCTGAGTCAGCACGGGCGCGGCCTTGAGCTGATTCGGCACACTCACCCTACGGATGAAGCAAAACGTAAGGTGCTGACAACGCGCGGGTCAATTGCCGAGACCCCACAGATGTAGGCGGTGGATACGCTGGGTGGGCGCGTGCGCGTCCAACGGAAGGGAAGCGGGGAGGCCACGCCGCAGGAGCTGCCGCGCGCCATCCATTCAGGGGAGGGAATCGCGCGCGGGCGGCGCAGGCAGCTCACAACTTGTTAGCGTTTCATTGCATGGAGGCTTCGTTTCCCGCACTCTTGAGGCTTACCCAGAGTCAACAACGCCAACAAATGCTCGACGTTTGCGACTGATCAACGGTATTCAGAATGAATCTCCCGTGAGTGCCAGATGAGCCTTCCCGGTGATAGCAGAGTGCATTCATGGGACGGGTCGCCGTGCCTCTAGCGATTGCGCTGCAGGGGCTGAAAATCGGCAGCCGTCGTGACCTCCCGGATGATGGAAGCGAGCGTGGCCTGGGCGGGGTCCACGGGTGCCCCCTTCAGCCGTACGAGACCAGGCGTGCGCATCGGCGTGGGGCTTTCAAGAGCAATGATCTTGAACCCACTGTCTCCCTGGACTGCATGGCGCGACACAATAGTTGCCAGATGACTCTGGCGTACCGTGCCGAGCATGGCTGTGATGGAGTCAGACTCAGCGCGCACAATGGGCGTCGCCCCCGCTGCAGCAAATGCCTCTTCAATCATGCGCCGCGTGGTGTAGCGCGATGATGGGAGGATCATCTCGCGCCGGTGCAACTCCACCATCCTCATGCGCTTGCGGCTGGCCAGGGGATGTTTCGCGCCCACCAGCAGCACCAGTTCTTCGTTGCACAACGGCTCGAAGCTGAGCTTGGGCTCATCGCCGGGGTGGTAGGAGATGGCGATGTCGAACTCGCGTTGCAAGACCTTGCGCGAGATGCTGGCGGCCGTATCTTCTTCCACCGTCAGCCGCACGGCCGGGTGCCGTGCAGTGAATGCTGTGATGGCGCGTGGAATCACATGGATGTCGAACGTCGGCGTCGTGCCCACGCGCAGTTGGCCGGTGAGTTCGGGCGAGGCCGGGCTCAGCAACGCTATGGCGATGTCCAGTTCTCCCAGCGCGTGCACCGCACGCGGCAGGAACAGCTCGCCCGCTGCGGTGAGGGCCACGCTGCGCTTCGTTCGCTGGAAGAGAGCCTGGCCCAGCTCCTCCTCGAGCTGGCGTATCTGGTGCGACAGCGTCGACTGCGTCACGTGCACTTGCGCGGCAGCGTGGGTGAAGTTCAGCCGCTCTGCCAGGGCGATGAAGTACCGCAGGTGTCTCAGTTCCATGGCCATCCCCAAATAATCGACAGCATCAATCATAGTCAGCGAAATAAGTCATTTGCCCGATTGCTCCGTGCGACCAAGAATGCGGCACGCCCACCGTTGCGGCGTCTGGAGACATCGACATGAAGATTGGCAAGCAGGAGCCGTTCAGCACCATCGCAACATCGGACGCAGACTCCATCACCATCCGCGGCAAGGATCTGTGCAGCGAGCTCATCGGCAAATTGAACTTTGCCGATTTCTATTTTTTCCTGCTGACCGGCGAGATGCCTACGCCGCAGCAAAGCTTCTTCGTCAACGCGACCCTTGTCACCATTGCCGAGCATGGACTGACGCCCACGGTCCAGGCTGCGCGCATGACCTACGACGCCGATCCAGCCGCCCTCCAGGGTGCTGTGGCTGCAGGCATTCTTGGCGCCGGCTCCGTGGTCATGGGCACATCCGAACTGTGCGGGCGTTTCCTGCACGAGATCATCACATTGGCCGAGACTGACAGTCGGCCGCTGAAAGACGCGGCGCTCGAGAAGGTCACGCAGTTACGCGAGGCCAGAAAGACCGTGCCGGGCTACGGCCACCCACTGCACACGCAGGGCGACCCGCGCACGCACCGGCTGCTGGCCCTCGCCAGGGAGCAAGGTGTGACGGGCAGATACATCGAGGCTCTGTGCACCTTCGAGCAACTGCTGCCCCAAGTCTATGGCCGTCCGCTGTTGGCCAATGCTTCCGGGTCGATCCCTGCTGTGCTGCTGGATGTAGGGTTTCCCGTCGGAGCGTTGAAGGGCATTCCCATCCTGGCGCGCACTGCCGGTCTGTTGGGCCACTTGCACGAGGAAGCCACGCGGCCTATCGGGTTCTACATGTACAACGTGGCAGACGAAAGCATCACCTATGACGGGCCGCCGCCCAGATCCCTACGGAAGGATCTGGCATGAGCGGGGTGCTGCACGGCTTGCGCGTGATCGAGATGGGGACTTTCATCACTGGCCCGGCTGCCGGAGTGCTGCTGGCCGACCAGGGGGCCGACGTTGTGAAGGTCGAGAAACCCGGCACAGGAGACCCGTTTCGGATGTCGGCAGACGGAAGCTTGTACGACACCAACTTCCAGGCCTTTAACCGCAATAAACGCAGCCTCGCGCTCGACACTGTCGATCCACAGGATCTTGCCGTGTTCGACGCATTGATTGCCGATGCAGACGTGTTCATTCAGAACTTTCGTCCAGGTGCGGCAGAGAAACTCAATGTGGGTGCGGAACGGCTGCGATTCATCAATCCACGATTGGTGTATTGCGCCATCAGCGGCTTCGGGCCTGACGGTCCAGGCGCCAACCAGCCTTGCTATGACACAGTGGCGCAGGCCGCCAGCGGCTATTTGGACCTGACGCTCAATCCCGGCAACCCGCGCGTGTGCGGTCCTGCGGTGGCCGATTCGATCACGGGGATGTACGCGGCCTACGGAATCCTGGGCGCGCTGCATGAGCGGCAACGCACTGGCCGGGGACGGCTGGTGGAGGTGGCCATGGTGGGTGCGATGGCGCATTTCAACATCGACGCCTTCACGCACTACTACGGTGACGGCGAGCTGATGACTCCATACAGTCGGCCGGGTGCGTCGCAGGCACACGTGCTCACCTGCAAGGATGGCAAGCGCGTGGCGCTGCACATGTCCTCACCGCTCAAGTTCTGGGAGAACCTGGTGCGCGCCACCGGCCATATGGAGCTGCTGGACGATCCGCGCTTCAAGCAGCGCGGCGAGCGCATACGTAATCACGGCGAAGTAATTCGCGTGCTGGATGGCTACTTCAAGGAGTACGACCGATCCGAGTGGTGCATCCGTCTGAAGGAACATGACGTGCCACATTCGCCGGTCTACGACGCGAGTGAGGCACTCAATGATCCGCAGGCGCTGCACATGCAGCTCAGGCAGGCCGCAGAACGACCTGGACGCGGGATCTTTACAGCCGTGAGAAATCCGGTGATCTACGACCGCTCGCCGCCCGCGAGACTCGTACCGCCGCCGGAGCTGGACGAGCATCGCAGCGAGTTGCTCGCGGGGCTCAAGTACTAGTCAAACAACAAAGGAGACAACATGTTCACGTACACCCATCGACTTCTTGCACGGGCGGCCATCACGCTGGCCTGCGGCCTCGCAGCCGTCCTTTCCGCCACCCAGGCACTGGCACAAGACTATCCAAACAAGCCTCTAAAGCTCATCGTGCCTGCGGGTGCTGGTACGTCCACCGACATCGTGGCACGCCTGATGGGCGAAGGTCTCGCGCGTGAGCTTGGTCAGCCCGTGGTGGTGGAGAACAAGACTGGAGCTAGCGGCAACATCGCGCACGAGTTGGTCGCGAAGTCACCTGCGGACGGCTACACCTTGATCCTGACCAACACTGGGCAGTTCTCCATCAACAAGGCCCTCTACAAGAAGATTAATTTCGATCCCATCAAGGACTTCACGCCCCTGACCATGATTGGCTACACGCCCACCTTGCTGCTGGTGCGGGCCAACGCCCCGTGGCACAGCGTGGCTGAACTGGTGCAATACGCCAAGGACAACCCCGACAAGGTGACCTACGCATCCGCAGGCAACGGCACCACCGGTCACTTGGCGGGAGAACTCGTCAAGGCCATGAGCAATACGAAGATGGTCCATGTGCCATATAAGGAGGGAGCACAGGCCGTCACGTCAGTTATCGGGGGGCAGACCGATTTCATGTTCTACCACCCGGCCGTGGCGATGCCGCAGATTCAAGCTGGCAAGCTGCGCGCGCTGGGTTTGAGTAGCGTTGCCAAATCACCGGCGGCGCCAGGCGTGAAGCCGCTGGACGAGCAAGGCTTTCCAGGATTCGACTTGACCGGATGGTGGGCCGTTGCCGGTCCGGCCAGCCTGCCACCTGCGGTCATGCAAAAGCTGGTGCAAGCTGGCGACAAAGTCGTCAAGTCGGGAGATTTCCAGACCAGGCTTGCAGCGGTGGGCATTGACCCTCTGGTCATGACACAGCCGGAGTTCGCGCGCTTCGCGGCAAGCGAACTCGAGAAGTGGGGCGGTGTCGTCAGGCTTTCGGGTGCCCAGGTCGATTGACCGCGAGAGCGGCGCGGCCTGATGCGTGCGCGCTCTGATGCGGAGCAGTGCAAGGGCATCGCCCCCCCGGGGCAACGTTGCTGCCCTATGTTGCTGACCGCATTGCGCTGCTCATCGGCCCCGTGCCACCCAGTGGGCAGTTTGTGGGCTCGGGGTCACTGCTGCTTTTGGGTTCAGTACGACGCAGCAGTCATCTCTGAAAGAGATGACTGCTGAATGAACGAAGCGGCCCGATTGTCAGTTTTCAGGCAACCCTACGATCCTGAAAAAGAGCTGCTGCAGGCGCTCGACAACTTGCATGCGGCTGGCGCTTGTTTCGCCAGTCAAGGCGTCACCGACAACACCACGGAGCCCTCCAAGCAGAAAGTCGGCGGTGACTCCTGGATCGACGACGAACCAGGCACCCGCTTCTGTGCCAGCCCCGAGCAATTCCTCGAGATGCTTGCCGATCGCGTTTGGCCTTTTGTCCGGAATGTGCGGGAGAGCATCGAAAAACATGCTAACCAACGGCCCATCGTCAAGAAATCCCGTTGCGGCAGCCTTGACCCAAGCTCCGAGCTTGCCGCCCCAATCTGTTCCAGGCCATTGCCCAGTCGCCCGATCCAGGTTGCCCACATGCAGGGCATGGAACCGCTCGGCCAATGCGATATGGATGTCTTCCTTGGATGAGAAGTACAGGTAGAACGAGCCCTTCGCCACTTTCGCGCTATCAGTGATCTCCCTGATCACGGTAGCGCCCACCCCCTTCTTCAGGAACAACGCCTGGGCGGCATTCATGAGTTCTTCTCGCCGTGCTTCCGGCGGTTTCGTTCGTGGACGTGGCTGAGCTTCTATCTGCATCAAAGGGTGCGTTTCGTGGACCGGCGACCGCAGCGGACTCCATCCCTGATGCTCGACGCTGGATAGCGGCTTCGCCGCCACGCTGGATGCCGACTGCACCGCCTCCATCGGTCTTATTTTAGACGCTATGGATAAATTTGTTCAAATTAGGTGAAAACCCGGAATCGGGAAGAAAATTCTAAATGCAGAATCGCAGGCAGCATACAGAATGAAGGCGAGCTGCGCTGGCCAGCCCTGACACCTCAGGGGGACGCATGGGAGGGCTGACTGAAGCTTGTGCCAAGTAGCAGGTAAATCCCCAACTGATGGAGACAAACTCATGAAAAATCGACAAACGAGGACGGCTCCCTCCCAGGCCGCAGTGCACATGATTGCCGCTGCAGCGGCATTGGTCGCAACCAGTGGTGCACACGCACTGGAGCTTGACACTGGCAATCCCGACTTCAAGGTGCGTGCCGATGCGACGGTTCGATACAACTTGGGGGTTCGTACCGAGGCACAAGACCAGCGACTGTTGAATTTTGCCACCACCGACGAAGGCAACGCCAAGTTCGGCCGTGGAGATATCGTGTCCAACCGGCTCGATCTTTTGGGGGAACTTGACCTTAACTACAAAGGGATCTTTGGGGCGCGGATCAGTGCCGCAAGCTGGTACGACCATGCGTATCGCGATAGGTCGGTGTCTTCGCCTGCTGGTTCCGCGACGTCGTACAACAACAACCGGTTTAACGATCAGGTCAACCGCTTTGTCCACGGCCCGTCTGGCGAAGTCCTGGATGCGTTCGTCTGGTCCAACTTCGATCTCGGTTCTGTTCCCGTCAACGTCAAGTTGGGCCGCCACACGGTGGTTTGGGGTGAAGGCATGTTCATCGGCGCCCATGCCATTTCCTATGGCCAGTCGCCCGTGGATGGCATGAAGGCTGTTTCCAGCCCGGGCATTGAGACCAAGGAAACTTTCTTGCCCATCAACCAGTTGACCTTCAAGGCGCAGGTGACCGACAAGCTGTCTCTTGCAGGCCAATATGCGCTGGACTGGAAGGCGACGCGCGTACCGTATGCCGGTACATATCTGATGGGCGCCGACAACGCGCCCGGTGTCGATCGTTTTGCCCTGACGCCCTGCAACCCGGCACTGGGTCCTTATTCCTGCCTGGCCATGGCCAACACGGCAGTTAAGACTTCGGGCGACAAGAATTGGGGGCTTTCCGCGCGTCTGGATGTGGACGCCATCGATTCCACCCTGGGCGCCTACTATCGGCAGTTCAACGATACCAATCCGGAAACGGGCATTCAACTCACCAGTTTCGCTCCGGTGTCGGCACCCTACAACACTATCCTGGGGGCAGCGCTGCCGAGTACCTTCAGGTTTGTCTACCCGGCCGCTACCAAGCTCTGGGGCCTGAGTCTTTCCAAGTCTGTGGGCCCGGTGAGCGTTGGCTCCGAAGTGTCCTGGCGCAAGAACGCGCACCTCAATTCGGTTGCCAGCTATACCGCTACCAGCACGGGGGCGACGGGAGACACTTTCCATGCCGTGGTGAATGGCACGTACGGGCTGCCCAAGACACCCCTCTGGGATACCGGTACGCTGATCGGCGAACTCGCGTACAGCCGCCTGCTGAAGGTCACGGGTAACGAGCAGTTGTATCGCGGTGTCGGGTATGCCGGTTGCGTGAGGCTCGGAACGAGCGGTGCCACCGCCCAGCCGGGGGACGTGACCGACACCTGCTCGACCAAGAACTATTGGGAGCTTGCGCTGCGCTTCACGCCCCAATACCTGGGCGTGCTGCCGTCCCTGGATGTGTCGGTTCCAGTAACCGTCAGCTACGGACTCAAGGGTTCGGCCGCCACCGGCGGTGGCGGCTTTGAAGGCCTCCTCAAGTGGTCAATCGGCATTGCTGCCACCTACGCAAGCAAGCATGAATTCAGCCTGACCTATGCGGACATGTCCGTGCCAACCAAATACAACGCTGCCGCTACGGCCGCCATTGGTGGCAACGCACTCAACAGCAGCGTGGGCGCAACCGATCGTGGTCGCCTGTTTTTCACCTATAAGACCTCTTTCTGATTCCCTGGAGCTGCAATCATGAAATTCCACAACATCCTTTCGCTGGTTGCCATTGGCCTTGCCACGCCAGCTTTCGCGGCCGTGACAGCGGAGGAGGCCAAGCAACTGGGCACCACCCTGACCCCGTTCGGAGCGGTCAAGGCAGCCAATGCCGATGGCAGCATCCCGGCCTACACCGGGGGGTTGACCAAGGCTCCTGAGGGCTTCAAGCCGGATAGCGGCTTCTGGACCGATCCGTTCAAAGACGAAAAGCCCGTGCTGCGCATCGACAGCAAGAACATGGCACAGCATGCAGCCTTGCTGAGCGAAGGGCAGAAGCACCTGCTGTCCAAGTACCCAGGGTACTACCTCAATGTGTATCCCACGCACAGAACGGCGGCCTATCCCAAGAAGATTCTGGATGCGACCGTCCGCAATGCGACCACGTGCAAGGCAACCAAAGAGGGCCTTGCCATTGAAAACGCCTGCCGCGGTGGCATCCCGTTCCCCATTCCGAAGACCGGATACGAGGTGATGTGGAACCAAATCCTGCGTTACCAGGGAGAGACCGCGATCACCACTGCGGCCTCCCGCTCCTGGGTGATTGATACTTCGGGCAAGGCCGTGGTGACGGCGGAGCAAGCGACGTTCCAGGACTTTGTGTACTACCAGACCGACGTGGCAGATCGCGATCCGGACATGGCGTGGCGGGTGTATTCGATCAGCAAGGTGCCGGCACGGCGTGCAGGAGAAATGACAGGCTTGGCCGACTACCTCGATCCCGTGGCTCGTCCGCGCAAGGCATGGAGCTACACCCCGGGCTTGCGCCGCGTGAAGCTCTCGCCGGAGTTCGCGTATGACACTCCCGTGGCAAGCATGGGGGGCGTGACCTTGTTCGACGAACTGTTCGTGTTCTCTGGGACCATGGATCGATTCGATTTCAAGCTCATCGGCAAGAAGGAGATGTACATCCAGTACAACGCCTACAAGAATCTGTACGATTGCCCGACGGCCGAAAAGGCTTTGCTGCCGAACCACGTCAATCCGGAGTGCGAGCGCTGGGAAAAGCACCGTGTCTGGGCCGTGGAAGCCACGCTCAAGCCGGGCCAGCGTCATGCGTATTCCAAGCGCATCTACTACTTTGATGAAGATTTGACCGGCGCCGCCAACTACGATGCCTTTGACCAGAATGGTCAGTTGTACCGTAGCCTGTTTCAGGCTGCTTCGCCGATGTACGACAAGCAGATCCCCTTTGCTGCGAAGAACGTGGTGTACGACTTCAACAAGGGCATGTACGCCTATGTCAACGATGTGATGGTGGGAGGCTACAAGGTGCTTCCGTCCGCGCGCAGCGAGCGCGAGATGAATCCTGAAGCCATCGTGTCGCGTGAATCGGCTCGCTGAACCTCGTGCATGACGAACCTCGATCGGATCCCCGGGCCATGACTTTCCTGCATCCTTTCCTGCGGTTGCGTTGGGCTTGCGCCGCGCTCGTTGGCGTGTGTGTACTGCTGCCGGTGCCGTGGGTGATCGCAGCGCAAGGCGCAGCCCGCCTGGATCTGATCGATGCGCCATCACGAGCCCTTGTGGCGGCGCAGCGGGCGATGGTCAGCGGGGTGGCGAGCCAAGGCGGGCGCACCATTGCGGTGGGTCCGCGCGGTTTGATCCTGCTGTCCGAAGATGGTGGGGTATCGTGGCGCCAGGTCGGCAGCCCGGTCTCCACCGACCTCACCACGGTGCGCTTCGCCAGTTCCGGCGTGGCGTGGGCCGTAGGGCACGATGCCGTGGCCCTGAGGTCGCCCGATGGCGGCGCCTCGTGGACGCGGGTGCTGGACGGGCGTGCGGTACTGATGCTGCTGCGCGATTCCGCCAAAGGCTCCGAAGAGAGGGAGGCGGAGATCCAGCGGACAGTTGGGCAATCGGCCACGGCGGACGTCTGGCCCGCGCCGTTGCTCGACATTTGGTTCGCTCCCGATGGCCTCACCGGCTTTGCCGTGGGCGGTTTCGGCTTGATCCTGAAAACCAGCGATGCCGGCAACACGTGGCAACCCTGGCTATGGAAAACCGACAATGACCAGCGGTACCACCTCTATGCACTGGCAGGTGGGGAAGGGGGCGTCTTCGTCGCAGGTGAGCAGGGCCTGGTGATGCATCTCGATGCAACAACCCAGCGCTTCAAACGTGTGCAGACGCCTTACAACGGCAGCTTCTTCGGGATCTCGCAGTTCGGTGCCCGCTTGGTGGCCTACGGCCTGCGTGGCAATGCCTTTGTCAGCGAGGACGCTGGGCATGCGTGGAAAAAGATCGAGACCGGTCTTGATGCCAACCTGGTAAGTGCGGTCACCCTTGAGGATTCCGCTTTTCTAGTGTCGCAGCAAGGGAGTGTGCTCGCCGTGGATTTCGCTGCCGCTCGCGCCACGGTATATGACCAGGCACCAGGTGCTGAGGTCTATGACGCCGCGATGACCGACCCCCATCGTCTGGCTCTGGCACGCCTGAACGGTGTCGGAGTCATCGCGCTCCCCACGCAAGGTAAATGAAGGCCGCAGATCCCATGGATCTCCCTCACGAAAGTTTTGATGTCTGCTCATTCCCAGCAACCCGCCATGCCGGTCGTTCGCGATCCGGCACAGTTCGACCGCAAGTCAGGCAGCCGCCTGGAGCAACTGGTGTTCAACAACCGGCTGTTGGTGTTGCTCCTGTGCCTTGCGGCTACCGCAGTGCTGGGCTACTTCGCTCTGAAGCTGGAAGTCAATGCCAGCTTTGAGCGGATGATCCCATCCTCCAGCCCGTACATTCAGACCTACTTTGCCTATCGGGAGGAACTCCCCGGGTTGGGAAACACGGTGCGGGTCGTCGTGGAGAACAAGAGCGGTGATGTCTACGACGCAGCCTACCTGGAAAAACTGCGCAAGGTCAATGACGCTCTCTACCTGATTCCAGGGGTCGACCGCTCGTGGATGAAATCGCTCTGGATGCCCATCGTGCGCTGGCGGCAGGTGACGGAGGAGGGCGTGGTGGGGGGGCCTGTCATGCCGCCGGACTACAGCGGCAGCCAGGAATCGATCGGCAAGCTCAAGGAAAACGTTGGGCGGTCAGGCATTGTTGGAAGCCTGGTGGCCAATGACGCGCGCTCTACGATGATCATCGTGCCGTTGCTGGATCGGCATCCCAAGACAGGCGAGCCGTTGAACTATGGCGAGTTCTCCCGCATCCTGGAGAAGGAGATCCGGTCGTTCGAGGACGAGAGCACCGGCATTTACATGGTCGGGTTTGCAAAGATCGTCGGCGATCTGATCGCAGGGCTCCATGAGGTGATGCTCTTTTTCGGACTCTCGGTGGCGGTCGCCGCGCTGTTTGTCTACCTCTATACCCGGTGCATCCGCAGCACCGTGCTGCTGGTGAGCGTGGCCGTTGCCGGGGTGGTGTGGCTGCTGGGGTTGATGAACCTGCTGGGCTACGAGCTGGACCCCTACTCGATCCTGGTCCCATTCCTGATTTTCGCGATTGGGCTCTCGCACGGTGCCCAGAAGATGAACGGCATCCTGCAGGACGTGGGCCGTGGGACGCACAAATACGTTGCCGCGCGCTACACCTTCCGGCGCCTCTTCATGGCGGGCCTGACGGCGCTTTTGACGAACATTGTCGGCTTCGCCGTGCTGGTGATCATCGATATCCCGGTTATTCGCGATCTGGCCCTGACCACCAGCATCGGGATCACGGTGCTGGTCTTCACCAAGCTCGTGCTGATCCCGGTGACCTTGTCCTACATCGGCGTGAGCGAGGCTGCGGCGCGCCGCGCCCTCGCCGAGGACACGACGCGCAAGCAAGGATGGCTCGGACGCACCTGGAGTGCGCTGGATCGCCTGACGGAGCGTCGCGCGGCCACGGTGACGGTGGCGCTTGCCGCCGTGATGACCGCGGTCTGCACGGTCGTGATGTTCGACCTGCGCATCGGCGACCTGGATCCGGGGGCGCCCGAATTGAGGCAGGACTCGCGCTACAACCGCGACAGTGCCTATATCACGGCCCACTACGGGCTGTCGAATGATCAGTTCGTGGTCATCATGACCAATCCTGACGATGGCTGCCGGCTGTACGGCACCTTGCAGTTGATGGACCAACTGGCCCAGGCACTGCGCCAGACCGAGGGCGTGCAGGCCACCAGTTCGCTGGCGGAGTCCACGCGCTTCATCACTGCAGCCTTGAATGAGGGCAGTGGCAAGTGGCTCACCATCAGCCGGGACCAGGGCATCACGAATGCGGCGGTGGGGGCCGCCATGATTGCGAGTCCGGACATCACCAATACCTCGTGTTCCGTCTCGCCACTGATTGCCTATCTGGCCGATCACAAGGCGGACACGCTCAAGCGCGTGCTTCAGGTGAGTGAGGCCTTTGCCGCGGAGCACAACAGTGCTTCTGCCGACGGCGGGCCGCGCTTTTTGCTCGCGGCGGGTTCCGCGGGTATCGAGGCGGCGACCAACATTGAGGTCGAGCGCGGCATCTTGCTGATGTACCTGGCCGTGTATGGCGCCACGGCGCTGCTGTGCCTGCTGACCTTCCGCAGCCTGCGCGCCACCATCGTGGCGATGGTTCCCTTGGTGATCACCACCATCATCTGCAAGGCCTTGATGGTGTGGATGGGCATCGGGCTCAAGGTGGCCACGTTGCCAGTGATCGCGGTGGGTGTCGGCGTCGGGGTGGACTACGCCCTGTACCTGCTGAGTGTGCAGATTGCGATGCAGCGCCGTGGCTCGACGCTCGCCGAGGCATACCGGAGGTCGCTCGACTTCACGGGACGCGTGGTGGCGCTGGTGGGGCTGACCATGGCCGCGGGCGTGATCACCTGGGCGTTTTCGCCGATCAAGTTCCAGGCGGACATGGGCATTTTGCTGACCTTCATGTTCCTGTGGAACATGGTGGGTGCCCTGGTGCTGATTCCCGCCTTGTCCCATTTCCTGCTCAATCCACGGCAGACCAAGTCTGCACTGCCCGCGGATGGCGCACTTTCTCTTTGACTTTTTCCTTCTCTTGGAGCAACGCCTGTGTTTGATCTGTTGATGAGTGCCGACATGATGCTGTCCGACCCGGACGGCATGGCGCAACTGTTGGTGACGAAGCTGGGCCTCCACGGCCATCCCAACTGGCGCCAAGCGTTCGATGGCCATCCCTACATTGCCCATTTCCTGCGGGTTCACAAATCGTTGGCGGTCGCCCCCACCCGCATCGAGCCGCAGTGCCACTTGGACCAACCAAACCCGGGCGATCCGATGTTCCACGACTTCCTGGAGAGCCTCAAGGCTTACCAGGGCGCGCACCGGCCCATGGTGACCCACTCGATCGTGCTGGCCGCGCGCGGCGACAAGTTCGACCTGCTGGTCGAGAAGCTCATGCGCCGGCGCCTGCGGTTCCGCATGGCACAACGCACCCCCGACATGCCGTTCGACCGGCTCTGGCTGGGCGCGACGCCCGAGGATCCCCGCTACCACCCATCGGTGGACGGCGGTCTGTGCATCGAGGTCATGCCCCTGGAGCCGCTGCAGATGCCGGCCGACACCTTCAGCATGCCCCCGCCCGAGCCGCGCGATCCCAAGCCGGGCGACATGGTGCGAGTCACCTCGCGCGGCTACATCGTCCGCAATCTGGACGAAACCCTGCGCACGGTATCGGCCAACCTCGATTGGGAGCCTGGCAGCCCTGTGGAGTCTCTGGACAAGGAGGGGTACCGTCGCGCCCGCATGGAATTCACGGTGCCGCACAGCGCTTCGCTGGACGTGATCGAGGCGACCCGCTGGAACGGTGATGCCGGCGTCTACCTGAATTCCTGGGGGCCCGGCCCCTACTACATCCGCATCGCGGTGAACGGTCTCCAGGCCAAGGCCGAGGACCTGAAGGCACGCGGTACCCGTTTCACCTGGATCGACGAATGCGAGGCCGTGGGTGGGAAGCCGCTGATCCGGGTCGATCCGGCCGACGTGCGGGGGCAACTGTTTGAGTTCGAGGAGTATTGAACCGATGATGGAAACCTCCTTTCACAAGCCGGCCACCCCGACGCGTGACGAAGCTGCGGCCCCCGGGAATGCCGTCGAGGTGGAGCGCCGGGGAGGCGTTGGTTGGATCGTGCTCAATCGCCCGGACCAGATCAATGCGATCAACGACGACATCCGCCGTGGTGTACCCGCGGCGCTGGCCGAGCTCGATAGCGATCCGTCCGTTCGGGTGATCGTGATACGCGGCGCGGGCGCGCGCGGGTTTTGCGCCGGAGCCGACATCAAGGAACGGCGGGCGGCGGAAACATCGGTGCAGGTGCGTCGGCGCATGCAGAAGTCGCGTTGGATCGAGGCGCTGGATCGCACCGAGAAACCTGTGATCGCCGCCATTCATGGCTATTGCATGGGCGGGGGCATGGAACTGGCCTTGGCTTGCGATCTGCGTTTCGCGGCCCCGGACGCCGTGTTTGCCCTTCCCGAAACGGGGCTGGGCCTGATCCCCGGAGGGGGAGGAACCCAGCGCCTTGGAGCCGTGGTCGGCCCGGGGCGTGCTCTGGACTTGCTCCTGACCGGTGATCGCGTCGACGCACGCCGGGCATTCGACATCGGCCTGATCACCCGCATGGCCGACAGCGCTGATTCGCTGCTCGCGGAGGTCACTGCCCTGGCCGAACGCATTGCCCAGAAGCCGCCCACGGCAACGCTGTTCGCCAAGCAGGCTGCACGCGCGGCCTGCCACCTTGACCTCAAGAGTGGCCTGGACCTGGAATTGGATCTGTTCGCCATGCTGGTTCCAATGAACGACGTCAAGGAAGCCGCGCTGGCGTTTCGCGAGAAACGGGCGCCCTGTTTTTCTGGTGAATGAATTTCAAAACATCGCTTTTCTGGAGATGCAATGAGCGAACGCAAACTGGATGGAAAGGTCGGCATCGTGACCGGTGCGGGGGCGGGTCTTGGGGCTGAATGTGCGCGTTCGCTGGCCCGGCATGGAGCCCGTGTCGCGGTGGTGGACATCAACTTGGAGGGCGCTCAGTCGGTGGCCGCCGAAATCGAGGCGGGGGGTGGCAAGGCTCTGGCCATCCAAACCGACCTGACTTCCGAGGAGGGGGTCGCGGCGATGGTTTCAGCCGTGCTCGACCACTTTGGGCGGATCGATGTCCTGCACAACAATGCGGCCGCGTTGGATCCGGCGCAGCGTGCCGGTGACCGCGATGTCTGCAACGTGGACCTTTCCGCATGGGACAGGGCCATGAACGTCAATGCGCGCGGCGCCATGCTGTGCTGCAAGCACGCCATCCCGCACATGCTCAAGGTCGGCGGTGGATCGATCATCTTTGCGACGTCGGGCTTCGGGCTGCTGGGTGATGCAACGCTGACCGCCTATGCCGCCTCCAAGGCGGCCCTGATGGCGCTGGCACGTTCCGTGGCCGCTCAGTACGGCAAGGAGGGTATCCGATCCAATGCCATCATGATTGGCTTTGTGCTCAACGAGCACGCGCAGAAGGGCGTTCCGCAGGAGATCAAGCAGATCCTCCTGGATCAGCACCTGACGCCCCAGCTCGGTTCGCCAAAGCAGATTGCCGACGTGGTGAGCTTCCTGGCCAGCGACGAGTCCTCATTCATCACGGGGGCGGTGATTCCAGTGGATGGCGGCTTCACCAGCCACGCTCCGTCCATGGTGCCCATGCGCGAGTTCTTCGCACGCATGGGATCCAACAAACTCTGAACCCAACCAACCATATCCGACCATGTCTTTATCCATGCATGCCGCCAGCGCGGAAATCTATGCCCGCATGCTGCGCAACCTGCTGACCTGGCTTGACAAAGCCGAAGGCCATGCCCAGGCCAGAAGTTTTGACAGCGCGGCCTTCCTGAATACGAAGCTGTCGCCCGACATGCTGACCTTTGGCAAGCAAGTTGCCATTGCCAGCGAGGTGGCGCGGCTCGCCGTCGCGCGCCTGGGTGCCGTGGAACTGCCTGCCGCTCAAGGCTCCGACGAGAGCTTCGAAGGGTTGCGTGTCCGCGTCCGGGACGCCATCGGCTTCGTGGAAGGCGTTTCGCCGCAGCAATTGGCCGGGAGCGCCGAGCGGCCCCTGGTCGTGCCGCAGCGGCAAGGCGATCCGCTGCACTTCACGGGGCAGACCTTCTTACAGCAGTGGTCGCTGCCGAATTTCTTCTTTCATGTGACCACGGCCTATGCGTTGCTCCGCCAGGCAGGCGTGGAGCTGGGCAAGGCTGACTTTCTGGGAGCCATGGCCTGACCGGGCCGGACCTGGACACGTTCTCCAAGGTGCAAGTACCGGAGGCAAGGCCGGTGATTGACACAGTACCCCGTGGAATCCGGGGTTTTGAACCCCCTGGCAGACCTTCACGGCTTGTACCAGGGGGTGTTTTTTTGCGGGTGGATGTCCACGCGCTCCGAGTGCGCGTGGCACGTTCGTCACCAGCGGTCCAGGTTGGCGCTGTGGCGGGGCTGATCTCATCTTCAGTGCAGGGCAATACTTTCGCAGGGGCCCGGACGCGTGCACGGAAGATACGGGCCAAATTGGCCTCAAGCGCCCATTCAGAACGCGCAAGCAGCTATCAAAACTTCATAGAGGACGTGTTCACCGCTCAGGCAGATCCCGCGCCAATGAACGGGGCATTCATTCGCGTGCTGGTTTCCCGCCGAAGAGTCCAGACCGCCGGAAACTCAGATGCGCTTCCAATCGCCCCCACTGCCCATGGCGGGCGGCGCGCTTTCGTGTGAGACGGGCGCGGCATGGCGGCTGGGCCTTGCCGCTCTGATGCTTGCGGCCCTAGGCTTAATCGATATTCATTCTCTAAGCTCGGAGGATGGTCACCCAGACCCGCGCCCTGGTGGATGGGTTCAAGCCCAGCTACGTGCTGGCCGGCAAGGGCTACGACAGCCCGGAATTGATACAGGCCATCGAGCAGCAAGGGGCGCAGGCCGTGATCCCGCCTCGCAATTGCGAGCGGCCGCGCGCCCCTATGACAAGGCTCGCTACCGCCTGCGCAGTCGAATCGAGCGCTGCTTTGCCAAGCTCAAACAATGGCGGCGTGTGGCCACCCGCTACGACCGCAAGCCCGCCAACTTCATGGCAGCGGTCTTGGCTGCTTCAATCTGGCTATGGCTACAGTGAATGTCGATTCAGCCTAGTGCTCGCTGGCGAGCAGGATGGCTTTTATCGGCGCGCTTGCGTGGAGCGTGCGAGGCACGGGCACGGCACTGATGGTGCGCACGGCCTCTCCGTCCGACAGCTTGAATACCGCCACAGCTTCCACCAGCGCCTGGGACTGGCTGCTCAGGCTGCTGGCGGCCGCGGCCATTTCTTCGACCAGCGCGGCATTTCGCTGCGTGGTCTGGTCCATCTGCGCGACCGCTTCTCCGATTTGTCCCATGTCCTGGCTCTGTGCGCTGCTCGCGGCGCTGATTTCGCCCATGATGTCCGTTACACGGCGGATGGCGGTGACGACCTCCGTCATCGTGGCACCGGCCTTGCCCACGAGCTGCGACCCCTGCTCCACGCGCTCCACGCTGTCGGTGATAAGCCGCTTGATTTCCTTGGCTGCTTCGGCGCTGCGGCCTGCGAGGCTGCGCACCTCGCTGGCTACCACAGCAAAGCCGCGGCCTTGCTCGCCCGCGCGGGCGGCTTCCACTGCGGCGTTCAGGGCCAGGATGTTGGTCTGGAAAGCGATGCCGTCGATCACACTGATGATGTCGGCAATCTTGTGGCTGCTGTCGTCGATGCCCTTCATGGTTTTGACCACTTCGGCGACCACTTCGCCGCCTTGGGTGGCCACGGTGGAGGCACTCAGGGCGAGCTGGTTGGCCTGGCGCGCGTTGTCGGCGTTCTGCTTCACCGTGGAGCCCAGTTGTTCCATCGACGCGGCGGTTTGCTGCAGTGCGCTGGCCTGCTCTTCGGTGCGGCCCGACAGGTCATGGTTGCCCGCCGCGATCTCGGTGCTGGCCGAGGCGACGCCCTGTGCATTGCTGCGCACCGCCGTGACCGTCTGCGCCAGGCTGTGCTGCATGCGCTGCAGCGTCTCCAGCAGGTGGCCCATTTCGTCCTGGGACTGCACGGTGATGTGCCCGCTCAGATCGCCGCTGGCGACGCGGTCGGCCACTGAAACGGCCTGCATCAGCGGGCGAGTGATCGAGCGGATGATGGTGATAGCGAGGAACAGGGCCAGAGCAATGGTCACGGCGCTCGCGACCAGGAGCCCCCGCATCAAATTGCGGGTGGCCGACTCGGCCCGATGGCCGGCTTCGGCCATGACCTGCGCCTGGAGTTCCGCTTGCTTGCGGATCGCGTTCTGGTATTCGATCTGCGCGGGGCGCTGTTTGCTCTCCAGCAAGGCCAGCGCCTCCACCCATTGTTCCTTGGCAAACAGTTCAAGAAACTGATTGCCCAATGCAAGGTCCTTGGCGCGCAGAGGCTTGATGCTCTGGTGCAAGGCCTTACCTTCGTCGGATTCGATGAGCTGATCCAGAATTTGCGTCTGTGCGGCGATGTTGCCGCGTTCGACCTTGATCTGGGCCAGCGCCGCCTGCTGAATGTCCGGGGACGAGAACAAGGCCAGATTGCGGAACTGGATGGTTTCCATGTTCGACCCGTCGATCACCGCACTCAATGCCTTGGTGATGGGGTTGCTCCTTTGAACGATGTCTTCCATCGCCTCACGCTGCGCGGCGGACAGGAACAGCACCATTGCGCCCTGCGCGACCAGCAGCAGCACCATGGTGGAGAACGAAATGGCAAGCCGGGTGGAGATTTTTAAGCGATTCATGACGCGGGGTAGTTGGCAGTGGCGGGCGTGGGCGTGGGTGGGGGTGGGGGTGGGGGTGGGGGTGGGGGTGGGGTCGCCGCGCAGGGCCGCTGAAAGCCCGGCGGAAGCCGCTGGATCGGCGCGTTTTCAGGCGGTCTCGCGTGTCGAGACTTCGAACGCCTTGAGATCGAAGCCTGGAGCGGCCGCCTCGGCAGGACTGAGCGGCGTGTTGCGTGCAATGAGCTTGCGCGCCGCCATGTGGTCGGCTGGCCGATTGCATGATTCCACTGCCACCAAACGGCCGGCGCGGAAGCAAAGGACGCTGATCTGGTGCTGCTCGACGGAGCCGAGCACGACGGTTTCATCGTGCCCGTCGGCGAGGCCGGCGATTTGCAGCTTGAGTTCTCCCTGGTCGGTCCAGAACCAGGGCAGGGCGGCATAGCCGGCGGGCTTGCCCATGAGCCGGGCCGCCACGGCCTTGGCCTGGTCCACGGCATTCTGAACCGACTCGAGCCGGATGGCCTGTGGTGACCAGGGGCTGGGAAAGCTGACCACGTCGCCGATGGCGGAAATGGCCGGGTCGCTGGTGAGCAGATGGGCGTCGACAACGATGCCGTTGTTGACGGTCAACTGTGCCTGAGCAGCGAGTTCCGCGTTGGGCAGCACGCCGATGCCATAGACCACCAGATCCGCCGGCAGGACTTCGCCGCTGGCCAGCTCCACGCTGCGCACCTGGCCGCCATCGCCGTGGATTGCGGCGAGGCTCTGGCCATAGTGGATTCGCACACCCCACCGGGCGTGGGCGTGATCGAATACCTGGGACGTGACCGCAGAGAGGGCTCGGGCCATTGGCCGCGTGCCCAGCTCCAGCACGTCCACCGCGATGCCGCGTGCGGCTGCGACGGCCGCGAACTCCAGGCCGATGAAGCCCGCGCCAATGACCACTGCGCGCTTCGCGCTGCCCAGGCGCTGTGACAGCCCGTCGGCATCTGCCAGGTTGCGCAAGCCGAATACGCCGCCGAGCTCGATGCCCGCGACCGCCGGCACACGGTTGCGCGCGCCGGTTGCCAGCACCAGGTGCTCGTAGGCGAGTCTTTCGCCGCTGGCGAGGACAAGCTCGCGGCGTTCCCGGTCGATGGCAGTGGCACTGCCCTGTATGCGCGTGATGCGGTGCTCGTCAAAGTACTCGGGGGGGCGAAAGCGTAGCGCCGCCACGCCAACCTTTCCTAGCAGATAGGCCTTGGACAGTGGTGGACGCTGGTAGGGAACGCCAGGTTCGTCGCCAATGAGGGTGATCGCGCCTTCAAATCCCTCCTGCCGCAGCGATGCTGCAACCTGATAGCCGGCTTGGCCGGCACCGACGATGACAATGGAATTGTGGGACATAGAGTTCTGCTTCAAAGAGTTTGGTCAGGGGCGGTCTTGCGCTCGAAGATCGGATAACGGCCCAACGAGAGCAACGCGAGGCCACCAAAGAGAAACATGGGCCCGCAGACCCACAACGTCGCCTGGTACGAGCCGGTGCTCCGGTAGAGTTGCCCGAAGAGCCATGGGGCCAGCGTGGAAGCCAGCGTGATCAGCCCGAGGTGGATGCCGAACAGGCGGCCGTAGTCGCGCATGCCGAAATACCGCGAGACGAGAAAGGCCGCCAGGTCGAACTCGGCACCCGCGCCGATGCCCACCAGCATGACACCCAGCACGAGCCAGCCGGTATCGTTCGCGCCGCTGATACCCAGGAGCAGGCACCCCAGGGCCGGCAGCCCCAGGGCGACGGCGGCCACGCCAGGCGCCCAGAGGCGGTCCACCAGGTAGCCCACGACGACCCGCCCCAATATCAGCGACAAGCCAAAGCTGCCGAAGATGCGCGCTGCATCCCCTGCCTCCAGGCCTTTGTCGCGCAACAGGGGGACACCATTCGTGACCAGCGTCACCACGCAGGCCACGACCATGGACAAGGCGATGTTCAGAAGCCAGAAGCGGGGATTGCGCAGGCCTTCGCGCAGCGAGGCACCCGTGATCACGGCACCTGCTGACGATGCTGACTCGCTGTGCTTGCGGGCCGGGGCGCGGGCAGGCTCTTTCATCCAGGCCAGCACCAGGGGCAGCACCAGGATCATTGGCAGGGCCGCCAGAAGCCAGAAGGCCGCCTGCCAGTTCCATTGCGAGATCACGGCGCTCACCGCCGAGGGAATGAGCATGGCGGCCAGACCGGTGCCGGAAAGAACCAGCGCGAGAGCCAGGCCGCGGTTGCGCTCGAACCACAGGTTCACCAGATGGGTCCAGGTGACGTGCATGGTGCCCATGCTGGCCATGGACATCAGGAAAAAGCCCAGGTAGAGCGTCACGATCGAAGGCCCCAAGCGCGTCATGGCGATGAAGGCCAGGGAAAGCATGCACAGCGAGATCACCGTGACGCGCTTCATGCCAAAGCGCAGATTGAGCCAGCCCACGATCTGGGATGCGACCACCGATCCCAGAAACATGAAGCTCACTGCCGACTGAAGATCCGCGCGGGCCCAGTCAAAGGTCTGCTGCAGCGGAACCATCATCGCGCCGTAGGCATACAGCATGGATGAGTTGGAGTTGATCGCCAGTCCCAGCGTGGCCAGAATCACGATGCGCCACGCGCTCTTGAACTCGGTCAGATCGATGCCCAGGCCATGCGCGGTATGTGAAGAGGTGGGGAGAGGTTGTGTCATAGGGTGCCGGCAATGGGGAAGGGAAGGGCAGGTAGGGCCAGGGCCGGTTCACTCGCGCACGAGCAGAAGCGAGCCGGCCAGCGGGCCTCCGCCGGCCGCCGCGACCGCTACCTGGTGCGGCGCGATCTGGCGCTGTCCGGCGCGCCCCCAGAGTTGGGTGCAAGCCTCGTGCACATACCCAAGGCCGTGGGTTCTTCCCCCCGAGAGCTGGCCGCCATTGGTGTTCACCGGCAGGGCGCCGTCGCGGGCGATCCGCGTGCCGCCTTCGACGAAGCGGCCGCTTTCGCCCGCCGGGCACAGGCCCAAGGCCTCCAGCCAGAGCAGGGTCAGGATGGAAAAGCCGTCGTACAACTGGGCGCTGCGGACATCAGCCGGCTTGAGATCGGTTCGCTGCCACATCATGCGTGCCGCGTCGATGCTGGCCCCGCCGGTCAGGGAAACCTGATCCCAGGACCAGGGCTGGTGCAATGCCGAACCGATGGCCTCCAGGCGGATGGGGGGATTCGGTCCATGGCGCGCCGCATCCATGCGCGAGAGCACGATGGCCGTCGCCCCGTCGCAGTGCACGTCGCAATCGAACATGCGCAGGGGCGTCGAGATCATGCGGGAGGCCAAGTAGTCGTCCATGGTCATGGGCGTGCGGTACACAGCCTTGGGATTGAGCTCGGCGTTGGCACGGCAGGTCAGGGCGATTTGCGCCAACTGATCGGGGGTGGTCCCGTATTCGTGGAAGTGCCGCTGCGCGTACATGGCCATCAGGTTGATGGCCGAGTGCACTTCATAGGGGGTGTACCACTGCCAGAAGAAGCTGCTGTCGCGCCCGGCGGTCTTGTTGCTCAAGGCGTTGGCATTCTTGTCGAGCCGCCGCGCGCTCGCTTCGGTGATCGTGCGGAACACCAGCACATGGCGGCACAGGCCCGCGGCAATGGCCATCGCGCCGTTGATCACGCCGGCCAGTGGCCCCGGCCCTTCGTAGCCGCCGCCATACCAGTTGACGTGGAGCCCCATCGTGCCGATGAGCGCATTGGGGCCCACCGGGGAAAAGCTGTTGCCATTGTTGTTGTCGCCTGGCCAGCAAGCCACGCCGTCGATGTCCTTTCGCGTGAGACCCGCATCGGCAATGGCTTCCAGACATGCGTCCAGGGTCAGGCGCATGGCGGACTTGTCGGATGGGCGGGCCACTTCGGATTGGCCTACGCCGGCGATCGCCACGTTTTTTTCGTACAGATGGTCGAACATCATTCGGCTTTCTTGAACAGAGGGAGCCAGACGTCTTCGTGCTGCTCGAAAGTGACATGCACCGGCATGCCGATTCGCACCTGATCGGGCACTAATTCCACGACGTTGCTGAGCAGGCGCAGGCCGGGCTGATCGTCGAGCTCGACGATGGCCACGACGTAGGGGGTGGCCAGCTCGGGCTTCCACGCCTGGTGGTTGATGGTGTAGGTGGCGATGCGGCCGCGGCCGCTTGTGGCCTGCGGCGCCACATCCAGCGAACCACAGAATGGGCAGATCGGAGCGGGTGGATGAAAGAACCGCCGGCAGGTGCTGCAGCGATGGATCATCAGTCGGCCCGATTCCCCTCCCTGCCAAAAGGCCGATGAGTCGCTGGTGATCTGGGGCAGTTTTCGTGGCATGAACGCGGGGTATGTCGGGCTGGCAGTGGGTTGAATCAGGGCCGCTACGAATTGACGCAGGCGGGTTGAGAGAGTTTAATATCTGAACAAATTGCGTCAATGTGTCTAACTAATGGTTTCTACCAACCATCTGCATCTATGAGTGAACATTCTTTGGCGAACCGCCATATCGTTGTGACCGGCGGCCTGGGCGTGCTGGGCCGTGCCGTGGGGGCCGTGCTGGTCGAGCAGGGAGCCCGCGTTGTCCTGCTCGATCGTGTTGCGGCCCAGGATGTGCCTGGGATCACGGCGGTGATCGGCGGCATTGACCTGACCGACCCGGATGCCACACGGTCCGCATTCCAGCAGGCAAGCGAGCGGCTCCAGGGCTTCGATGGCCTGGTGAACGCCGCCGGGGGGTTCCGATGGGAAACGCTGGAGAGCGGAACCCTGGAGTCGTGGGATGCGCTCTATGCGATGAATCTGCGCAGTACCGTGGTGGCGTGCCGGGAGGCTCTGCCACGGCTGTTGGCGGCCGATGGCTCAGGCATCGTCAACGTGGGAGCGCTGGTTGCACAGAAGGCCGGAATGGGAATGGGGGCTTATGCGGCGTCCAAGGCTGGCGTCGCGCGGCTAACCGAAGCGCTTGCCGAGGAGGTCAAGGATCGTGGCGTGCGTGTGAACGCTGTGTGCCCCAGCATTCTGGACACGCCTGCCAACCGGGCCGATATGCCCGATGCCGACACCGCGCGCTGGGTATCGCCGCGCTCGCTGGCCGCCGTCATCGCGTTTCTGTTGTCGGACGATGCCAGCGCCGTCACAGGCGCGTGCATTCCGGTGGCCGGTCGGGTGTGATCATGGAAGACATGCGCTTGTCCCAGGAGCACTCGTCACCCGGGGCCGTTGGAGAGGGCGGCGGCAATGCCATGGCTTGGTCCGATCGCTACTTGCTTGGGCACGGTGACATGGATGGCACCCATCGCGAATTTGTCGCGTGCGTGGCGGCCCTTCAAACAGCGAAAGATGTCGATCTTGCGGGGTGCCTTGCCGCTTTCGAAGCACATGCCGTCGAGCATTTCGAGCAGGAGCGGCGCTGGATGGACTCCACCGGGTTTCCTGCCGCACAGTGCCATGTGGACGAACATACGGCGGTTCTGCGTTCCGTGCACGAGGTGCAGGAGATTCTGCGCAATGGCGGTCCAGGGCAGATAGCCCGCGATCTCGCCCATGCGCTCGCGAATTGGTTCCCAGGACACGCTGATTACATGGATGCTTCGCTTGCCCAATGGCTGGTCAAGCGCAGCCATGGTGGAGCGCCGGTGGTGCTTCGCCGCCGGCTGGAGCCCGCTGACGCGCCGCCTCTGCCGCCGGCCAACTGAGTCTTCGTTCCCGCTAGAGGCGCTTTGCCCCTGGTTTTCAATCCCCCCACAAGAGAAACGATCAATATGAGACTGGTGACATTTCAGGCTGCAGGCGAAGCCGCCCGCGCAGGCGCATTCATCGAGGGCGACCAAGCGGTGCTTGACTTGCGGCAGGCGGCGCAGACCGTGCATGGCGGCAGCGCGGACGCACTGGCGAGCATCCTCGCGCTGATCGAAGCGGGGCCCGCTGCCTCCGAGCTTGCGCGCGACCTGATCGCGCGCGCGCCCCGTGCGGCCGTCCGGGAGCGCAGCGCGGTCAGAATCCTGGCGCCCATCCAACCGCCACCGCAAATGCGCGATGCCTCTTGCTTCGAGCTGCATCTGCGCCAGAGCTATGCGGCAGCACGGCGGGCACGCGCGGCGCGCACACCGGATCCGGAGGCCACACTGAAGGCCATGAACACCCGCTCAGACGAGCGCGCGATCGAGACCTTCCTGCGCCAGCCCATCTACTACAAATGCAACCGTTTTGCGACCATCGGCGTGGACGACGATGTCGTGTGGCCCGGCTACAGCAAGGCGCTCGATTTTGAGCTCGAGTTCGGCTTCTACCTAGGCGCGCGGGCCAAGGACGTGCCCAAAGAGAAGGCGCGCGAGTACATCTTTGGCTACACGATCTTCAATGACATCAGCGCGCGTGATGCCCAGGCCGTGGAAATGGGCGGCATGCTGGGGCCGGCCAAGGGCAAAGACTTCGATACCAGCAACGTGATGGGGCCCTGCCTGGTCACTGCCGATGAGCTCCCCGATCCCTACAACCTGAACATGGTCGCCCGTGTCAATGGCGAGGAATGGGGGCGCGGCAATTCGCGCGACATGTATTGGAAGTTCGAGGATGTGATCGCGCATGTCTCGCGCTCCGAAACCCTGCATCCCGGTGAGTTCATCGGGTCGGGAACGGTGGGCAATGGCTGTGGCCTGGAGCAGATGCGCTACCTCAAGCCTGACGATGTCGTGGAACTAGAGGTGGAGGGCATCGGCCTGCTGCGTACGCGCATCACGCAGCCTTGATGGGCGTCCTCCACCCACGGGCGGGCGCCCTGGTTCCGTCGCCGCGGTGGCATGCAGCATGCTTCCGATCGGCGCCTTCACACAACGCAAAAAATCTGCCGCCGGTCGCGGCAGGGCACATCGAATGAGCAAAGACATTGATAGCGCACCTGGCTGGACGCCAGGACTGCGCGACACTCCCGTGGCGGCCTTGGCCCGCGCGGTTCTCGCGCATCCGGACAAAATCCTGTTCGATTTCAGTGGCGAGAAAACCACCTACGCCGAGTTCGACGCTCTCAGCAACCGCATGGCCCATGCGCTGCAGGCATTGGGGGTGAAGGCCGGCGCCACCGTCACTTCGCTGTTCGACAACCACCTCGACGCCGTGGTTCTTTGGATCGCGCTCAACAAGCTGTCCGCCGTGAGCGTTCCGTTGAACACGGCGCTCAAGGGCGAGTTCCTGCGCCACCAGGTGGCCGACTCGGGGGCCGAGATCGTGGTGTGCGATGCGGCCTACGCTCCGCGCCTGTTCGAGGTGGCCGGGCACCTTCAAGGCATTAGGCGCCTGTTGGTGCGCGGGGTTGTGGAAAATGGGTGTCCAGACGTTGGTTTTGCCATCGAAAGCCTTGACGATCACCGGGGGCACGACACCACGCCCCTGGCCGAGCTGCCCGATCCGGCCGCGCTCAACGCCCTGATCTACACGTCCGGGACAACAGGGCCTTCTAAGGGCTGCATGATCAGCGGCAACCAGATGTGCCATGTGGCGCGCCTGCTCCTGCGGGATGCGCCGTTCGGCCCGAACGATGTGCTGTGGACCCCGTTGCCGCTGTTCCACATGAACGCGATCGCGACCGGCGTGGTGTCCACGCTGCTGGTGGGTGGAACGATCTCGATCGCTCCACGGTTCTCGGTCAGCGGCTTCTGGCCTGCCGTGGAGGCATCCGGGGCCACCGTGGTGTCCATCCTGGGCGCCCTGGGTACGCTGCTGGCCCAGGCACCGGACAATGACGCGATGAGGCGCTGCTTCGGCCAGATCCACACGGTCAAGGGCAATCCGTTCACGGAAGACATCAAGGCGATGTGGCGCACCCGCTTCGGCGCGCGCCACATCGGCTCCAACGCCTACGGCCTGACGGAGGCGCTGATCACGTCGGTGCCAGCCGGCGAGCCGGTTCCTCCAGGCTCGTCGGGACGGTGCGCTCCCGAGTTCGACGTGCGCATCTTCGACGACCAGGACAATCCGCTGCCGCCCGGGCAGGCCGGCGAGGTTGTGTGCCGGCCCCTGCATCCCGACATCATGTTCAAGGGCTACTGGCGCCGGGCCGAGGACACGCAGAAGGTGATGGGGAACATGTGGTTCCACACGGGAGACATTGGCAAGTTCGACGAGGCCGGGTTCTTCTACTTCGTGGACCGCAAGAAGGACTATCTGCGCCGGCGGGGGGAGAACATCTCCAGCTTCGAGATGGAATCGGCGATCCTGCAGCATCCCGACATCGAGCAGGTCGCGGTTCATGCCGTGCGGTCGAATCTGGGCGAGGACGACCTGAAGGTCACCGCCAAGCGGGTGGCGGGTGCCCAACTCACCGAAGAGGCCCTGTGCCGCTGGATGGTGGATCGGGTGCCTTATTACGCCGTGCCCCGTTACATCGAGTTCCGGGTCGAACTGCCGGTCAATCCGCAGGGGCGGATTCTGAAGTACCAGCTGCGCGATGAAGGGGTGACGCCTGCCACCTGGGACATCGAGTCCTCCACCATCAAAGTGCAGCGCTAGAGGAGCACCACCATGTCCGTTTCAGAATTGGCCGGCCGCCGCATCCTCATCACCGGAGGGGCCAGTGGCATGGGCGAGGGCCTTGTGCGCTCGCTGACGGGCATGGGGGCGCTGGTCGTGTCCATGGACCTGAACCGCGAACGCGGCGAAGCCGTTGCCAAGGCGGCGGGAGCACGGGGCTTCATGGAGGTCGATGTGGCCGACGAGGGCTCGGTTGCGCGCGCGGTCGATGCCGCCTGCACCCGCCTGGGCGGCCTGGATGTGCTGATCCATGCCGCGGGCATCGCGCCGTCTTCGCCGGCGCAGGGGACCAGTCTGGCGTTGTGGGAAAAGGTCTTTGCTGTCAATGCCACGGGTACCTTCCTGATGAACCGGGCGGTGTTTCCCCATATGAGGGAGCAGGGCGGCAGCATCATCAACTTCGCTTCCGCAGCCGGCGCGCTGGGGCTCCCCAACAAGTCTGCCTATTCGGCCGCCAAAGGGGCTGTCCTGGCCTGGACCCGCACCGTGGCCCAGGAATGGGGGCCCTACAACATCCGCGTGAATGCGATCGCCCCGGCCATCTGGACGCCCATGTATGACCAGACCCGTTCCGAAATGAGCCCGGAGCAACTGAGCGCGCACGATGCGCTGATGGCCAGGGTGATCCCGCTGGGCGGCAAGCTGGGCGACATGGCGCAGGATCTGGTGCCGGTGCTCGCCTTCCTGGCATCTCCCGGCGCGCGTTTCATGACCGGCCAGATCTTTGCCGTCGATGGCGGGACGCTGATGGTGCGCTGAGCCGGTGGTCAGGCAGGAGCGGCACCTGCCAGCGGACGCAGTTCTCCCGCCAGCAGCGCTTGCCGGACTGCAGCGCGGCCGACTTTGCCGGCATCGGTGCGCGGGACGTGCGCGAGGAGTAGGTGCCTGGGCCGCTTGAAGGAAGCCAGGTGCTGCCCGCAGTACGCCATCAGCTCGGCACGCAACGCCTCCAGCGCGTGCGATGGGGCCGGCTCGCGGGGTTGGACCAATGCGCAGACACTCTGGCCCCATTCGGGATCCGGCAGTCCCACGACGACTGCGTCGGATACCGAAGGATGCTGCATGAGAACGGCCTCAATCTCGGCAGGGTAGATGTTGACGCCGCCGGAAAGAATGAGATCGGAGCGGCGGTCGCAAAGGTAGAGCCAGCCTTCCTCATCGAGGTATCCATAGTCTCCCGCGGTGAACAGGTCACCGCGCTTGACGGAACGGGTCTTCTGTGGATCGTTGAAATACTCGAAATCGAAGCCATCATTCATGTAGATCAACCCGGGCTCGCCGGCAGGAAGCTCGGCTCCGCCCTCATCCAGGATGGCGAGCTTGCTGAACGGATACCTGCGGCCCACTGTCCCGGGGCGCCGCAGCCAGTCGTCGCTGCCGACATAGGTGCCCCCTCCCTCGCTGCACGCGTAGTACTCGTGCAGAACAGGGCCAAGCCACTCGATCATCCGGCGCTTGGTCTCCGGCGGGCATGGGGCAGCCGCGTGAATGACGGTTCTGAGGCTCGAAAGGTCGTAGCGCTGCCGGATAGCCTGCGGAAGTTGCAGCAGGCGGTGGAACAGGATCGGCACCAGCTGCACGCTGTCGATGCGTTCGCTTTCGATCAGGGCGAGCACGCGTTCGCTGTCCCATTTTTCCAGCAGCACGAGCCGATGCCCGAGATGCAGCATCTGGATGGCGCGGGAGCCGGGAGCCGCGTGGTAGAGCGGCGTGCAGACCAGGTGCGCCCCATTGCCCGCGCGCAGGCCGAACATGCCCGAATAGAGCGGAAGGGTGCGCGCCAATGCCCCTTCGGGGGGCAATCCTGTCAGCGGCCGCCGAATTCCCTTGGGGCGTCCCGTGGTGCCGGAGGAATAGAACATGGTGCTGCCTGCCAGCCGGTCGCCAAGAGGGGCGTCGGGCTGCGCGTCCAGCAAGGATTGCAGATCGCGAAAACCCGGTATGTCTCCCGCAACCGCCAGGCGCCCTTGCTCGGGGAGTGCCGCCTGTCGGGCCGCCTGGCTGGCCGTGGAGGCAAAGCGATGATCGGCAATCAGCACGCGGCTCATGCTGTTGGACAACAGGTAGGCCAATTCTTCGGCCGTCAGGTGCCAATTCAAAGGCACCAGGTAGGCGCCTATTTGCGAGATGGCGAGCGCGCTCGCCAGCCAGTCGCTGGAGTTCGGCAACAAGACCGCGACGGCGTCGCCGGTCTTCGCACCGCAGCCGCGCAGCGCATGGGACAGGCGATCGACGCGGTCGCGCAGCTCGCCGAACGTGCTGCAGCCGCCATTGGATTCCGTGATCGCGATGCGGCTGGGCTGCCGCTCGGCAATTTGCCAGAAGCCCAACGCACCCTCGCAAAGGTAAGCGGGATCGACTGCCGGCATAGGGCTGGCGTTGGCCGGGGATCTGATTTCAGGCATGGACTATTCGATCGTGATGCCTGCCGCCCGGATGGCCTGTGCCCAGGCCAGCGTATCGCGCTTTTGCAGGGTGGCAAGCTGGTCGGGCTTGCCAAGCAGTGGCTGCAGCCCGATGCTGGTAAGGAATGCCTGGCCCTCGGGCGCTTCCAGCACCTCGTTGATCAACTGGTTGAAGCGTTGGATTGCGAAGGCTGGCATCCCGGCCTTCCCGTAGAGAGCCAGCCACGCGGAGACGTCGAAATCAGCGACGCCCGACTCCGCGAGGGTAGGAATGTCGCTGGCGGCGGCGATGCGCGCGCGCGTCGTCACGGCAATTGCACGCAGGCGGCCGGAGCGCACATGTGGCAGGTAGCCCTGAGGGTCGCCAAAGGCGTAGTCAAGATGGCCGCCGATGATGTCGGAAACCACCTGGGCCAAGGTCTTGTACGGCACGAAGGTCGCCTGCAATCCCAGGCGCTGCTTGAGAATCTCGCCAGCGAGCCTTCCGGTGATCGCCGAACTGGCGTAGCTCAACTGGCCCGGCCTGGATTTGACGAAGGCGACGAACTCCTGAAACGTGCTGACCGGCACGCGCGCGGGGTTGACCACCAGGATGTAAGGCACGGTGGCCATGGAGGCGATCGGCGCGAAATCCTTTTCCGGATTGAATGGGAGGGTTTTGTACAAGCTGACGTTGGCCGCCTGGGTCGAGGATCCTGTCATCAGGAACTGATGCCCATCGCCTTTCATGCGGGCGACAGCGTCCGCCGCAATGTTGCCGCCTGCGCCAGGCTTGTACTCGATGACGAACACGATCTCGGGATGGCGCTTTTGGATCTGCTCGGTGCAGTAGCGAATCAGCCCGTCGATGGCACCGCCACCGGCGTATGCCACCGTGATCGAGACAGGCTTGGTGGGCCAGATGGTTTGGGCGTAGCCAGGAGCTGCCCATGTCGGGAGTGCACTGGCCGCGAGGCCAAGCATCCGACGCCGGGTCCAGAAAATCATGTGGATGTCTCCGTTTCGATTGGCTGGGAGGCCATGCCTGCCATTTTCACTGGTTCCTCCGAGGCTCTTTCGTGCGAGTTCCCCGGACATTTGCCATGGATGGGCGGGTTCTCCAGGGGCGCTGGTCTGTCGCTCAGCGCCAGCCGCCACTGCGAGCCGCAGGAGGTTCGTCAAAGTGGGGAGGGTGGGGCGACACGCTGGCTCCCCCGTGCATGCGCGGCTGAATGGCGCTCAGAAAGTTGTAGGGAAACAGCGGTGGCAACGCGCTCACCTGATCAAGCCGGGTACGGAGTTCGGAAGGCAACTCGAAGTCCAGCGCGCCCAAGCTGTCCTGCAGCTGTTCGAGCCGGGTGGCGCCCAGGATCACCGAGCTGAGCGCCGGGCGGCCCGACAGCCAGTTGATGGCCACCCTAGCCATGGGCTGCCCCAATTCATTGGCGACGGATTCGAGCGCGGCGACGATCTCCCAGTTGCGCGGCGTCAGCTTGTTCAGCGCGGGTGTCGCCACCGCGGCGGTGGCCTTGATGCGCCCAGCCTGCTGTGCTGGTGCCTCCACATTGGGCTGGTACTTGCCGGACAGCAGGCCGCCGCCCAAAGGACTCCAGGCCACCAGCCCGAGGCCCACTTCCTGGCACATGGCGGGAAACTCGTACTCGATGCCGCGCTGCACCAGCGAATACTCGAGCTGCACCGCGCAAGGACCTTCGAGGCCATGGTACTGCGCCAGGGTGGTGATGCGCGCGGCATACCAGGCGGGCACGTCCGAGAGCGCCCAGTGGCGGATCTTGCCGGCGCGCACCAACTGATCCATGCTGCGCAGAACCTCCTCCGCCGGCGTGATGCCATCCCATGCATGGAGGTAGTAGAGATCCACATAGTCCGTCTTCAGCCGCGCCAGCGAGGCATCCAGGGAACGGATCAGATTCTTGCGGCCGTTGCCCGCGGCGTTCGGGTTGCCTTGCGGGTTCTGGTGATTGAAGCTGTACTTGGTGGCCAGAACGACGCGATCGCGCATACCCGTTTCCGACATGAATTCGCCCAGCCAGGTCTCGGCGGTGCCTTGCGTGTAGATGTCAGCCGAATCGATGAAATTCCCCCCGGATGCCAGGTAGGCGTCGAACATCGCGCGTGCGGTCTCCCGATCGCAGCCCCAACCGTTCTCGGTGCCAAAGGTCATGGTACCCAGGGACAGGCGCGAGACGCGTAAACCGGTACGGCCAAGCAGGTGGTATGTGGTGGGTTGCATCGGGTCTCTCAGGTTCTTGCTGAAATTGAAACACATTGACAATAAGTGTTCAAACATTAGACTGTGCTGGCTCGGCTGATGTCAAGTCCGGGCGGCTGTCCCGGGGGCCATTCCCCGTCCCATCACCCTGACGACCTATGCTGATCGACGCCCACGCCCACCTGCTGACTCCTGGAATGCTCAACCGCCACGATTTCTGGGGGCCTTTCATGAAGATGCAGGGGTTCACCGTCGGGCACTTCGCGCTGGGAACCAAGCAAAAATCGAAGGCCACCTCGGACCAGCAGGCGGAGGCGAACCTGCTGGCAAAGATGACGCATGCCGCGCGCCGCGAACTGATGGCCCAGCGCGGCGTGGACCAGATAGTGGTGTCCACGCCCTCGCATGCATTCATGTACTGGGCGGACGACTTCGGAAGCGAATACGCGCGCATCTGCAATGACGAGATGTCCGCCTACTGCGCCCAGGACCCGGCGCACTTTGCTTTCTGGGCACACGCCAACCTGGCCGATCCGGTCGCGGCTGCACGCGAGATCGAGCGCGCCGTCACGCAACTCGGGGCCAAGGGGGTCTGCGTGGGGGGCGCCAATTTCAAGGGCCTGCAGGCCTATAGCGAGGAATTGTTCCCCGTTTGGGAGGCTGTCACGCGGCTGGATGTGCCGCTGATGGTGCATGGTTACAACCAGTCCGTATGGTGGGGCGACAAGCATGCGGAAGACCGTTTCGAGACCACCTCGATCGTGGGCGATTGCGTCGATGAAACCCTGTTCTTCTGGTACCTGATCTGCGGCGGCGCGCTGGACGTGTTCCCCACACTGAAAACCTACATCAACCACGCCGGTGGCATGGCGGTGTTCCAGCTCGGGCGCCTGGCCGAGCTGAACAAGTCGATGGCGCCCGACGCACGCAACAAGCGCCCGTTCATGGACTACCTGTCCAACTTCTGGTTCGACCTGGACGTGCACCATCCGGCGCTGCGCCGCGCCGTGGTGGAGGTGGTGGGCGCCGACCAGGTTCTCTATGGCACCAACTTCGGGGGCGCCTACGACAATGGCGACCTGACCGCCGGACTGGGCCTTTCTGACGCCGATGTGGCCAAGATCCGCAGCGGGAATGCGCGCCGCCTGCTGAAACTCGATACCTCCGTCGCGGCATGACGGGTTTTGTCCTGAGCCGACGCCAGGTCTGGCTGCTCGTGTTCGTCACCCTGTTCTGGGGGGTGAACTGGCCCATCATGAAATCAGCCGTCAGCGCCTATCCCGCGATGGCATTCCGGGCCTGGTCCATGGTACTGGGCCTGCCGTGCCTGTGGGTGGGGCTGAAGCTGCTGCGGGTTCCCCTGCAGGTGCCACGACGGTACTGGGGCGAGTTGCTGCTGCTGGCAACCACCAACATGGTGGCCTGGCACCTGTGCCTGATGTGGGCCCTGCCGGGCCTGAGTTCCGGGCGGGCGGCGATCATCGGCTACACCATGCCCGTGTTTTCGGCGCTCTGGGGCATGTTGCTGTATCGCCAGCGCCTGTCCCGGCCGCAATGGGTGGGCGTGGGGAGCGCGACTGCAGGCGTGGTGTTGCTGCTGTGGCATGAGTTCTCGCGCCTCAGCGGGGTTCCCTTGGCCGGGCTCACCCTGCTGGCCGGAACCGCGGTGTGGGCCCTGGGAACCCAGCAACTGCGGCGTAGCGCCATGGATGTGCCTGTGCTCGCGATCGGGTTCTGGATGACGGCGATCACGGCAGTCGCGGTTCTGCTGTATGTGGGGATCACCGATGGCCTGCCCGCGAACCAGCCCTCGCCAGGGGTCTGGGCAGCGATCGCCTACAACGCACTGTTGATTTTTGGGTTTTGCCACGTGGCGTGGTTCGCCCTGGCCCGCGCCTTGCCGCCAGTCGCAGCGAGTGTCAGCATTTCCCTGATCCCCGTGCTCGGGCTGCTGTCGGGCGCGCTGTGGCTGAACGAGGCGCTGCATTGGCAAGACGGGGCCGCGGTGCTCTTGATCATGCTGGCGATTGGCGTTGCCTTGCATCCGGCGGGAACGGAGACTTCTTGAAGGCGCCTTTCATGGCCAGTCCCCCCTGGTAATTTGCGATAGATCAACAGGGCAGGCGTTTCGGCTTCGGGTAAACCTCTAGAAGTTGAACACAAATAGAAAAACTGTCCTAAATTGTCTCCATGCCGGCAATCGTGCCGGTCCCAAGGAGACGATGAAATGTTGACGCGTAGCAATCCGGTGTTGTCCGACGGAACCAGAATCTCGGACCTCATCAATCTGGACACCCGTGAAGTGAAGATGCGGGTCTTGTCCGATGCCGAGCTGTACCAGCTCGAGATGGAAAAGATCTTCGCCAAGACCTGGGTCTTCCTGGCCCATGAAACGGAAATACCCAACTCGGGAGATTTCGTCCAGCGGGATATGGGTTCGGATTCGGTCCTCGTCACGCGTGACCGCGAGGGCCAGGTGCACGTGGTGCTCAACGTCTGCACCCACCGGGGCATGAAGGTCTCCACGCTGGACGTGGGCAACACCCAGGCCCACATGTGCATCTACCACGGCTGGGCCTTCAAGCCCAATGGGGACTTCATCGGCGCCCCCGTCGACAAGGAGTGCATGCACGGGAAGATGATGAGCAAAGAGCAACTCTCGCTCACCAAGGCCCGCGTGGCGGTCTACGGCGGCATGATTTTCGCCACCTGGAACCTTGACGGCCCTTCCTTCGACGAGTTCCTGGGAGACGCAAAGTTTTACTACGACACCATGTGGTGCCGTACCACCAGTGGCATGGAGGTTTTGGGGCCGCCGCAGCGCTTCATCATCAAGGCCAATTGGAAGACAGCTGCCGAGCAGGGGGCATGCGATGGCTATCACACGCTGACCCTGCACCGCTGGCTGGGTGAGATCGGCCCCTATGCGAAGAAGCCCAATGCCGAAGGGGGTGGGGCGGACCTGACACCGGAAATGTATGGCGTTGAAGTCTGGACTGACCATGGCCACACCATGCGTTGTATCGATCTGGGCCGCAAGGTTCACCGGATCACGGGCAGGGATCCAGCCGAGCTTTCGCCCCAGGAAAAGCTCACTGTCCTGCCCCCCCCGGGCTTGACGGCCGAGATGATCCCCGATGTGGTGAGCCGCCTCTCGCCTGAGCAGATCGAGATCATGAGCTCCAACCCGCCGCAAGTGGGCAACTTCTTTCCCAACGGACTGTTCGAGTTCATCTACCTGCCGACGGCCGATGGCAAGGTGACGGGCGCGATGGCCCTGCACACCTATGTGCCCATGGGGCCGGATAAGTTCATGTTCATGAACTGGATCCTGGCAGAAAAGGATACGCCGCCCGAGCAGAAGGCCGCGATGCTGCGCATTTCCTGCCAGTTCCTGGGCACTTCCGGCATGGTGGAGCAGGACGACTCGGACACCTGGCCGCACCAGACCATCGTCTCCAAAGGGGCGATGAGCAAGAACATCACGCTCAAATACCAAGCCAAGTATGAGACCGGCAAGCCTGACGGCTGGCCGGGTCCCGGTCATGTTGGCAGCGGCTTCACCAAGGACGACACCAACTGGAGCTTCTGGCAGTACTGGCACGAGCTGATGACTCGCGAGTCTTGAGCCGCCGATGCCAACCCTTCACCACCAGGAGATCACCATGTTTGCCAACCTGCTCGAACCCACGCCTCTGCCATCCACCGTGCGCGGCAACCGCATGCCTGTCGGCAGTCCCCTTTACAACGAATGCGTCGAATTCCTCATTGACGAGGCGGAGATGCTCGATGAGCTGCGCTTTGACGAATGGCGCGCGCTGCTGGCGCAGGACATCGAATACAACGTCCCGCAGCGCTTGACACGCCCCGTGCGCATGCAGGATGGCACGACCATTCGAACCGTTCAGCACATGCACGACAACTACGCCTCGTTGATGCTGCGCGTGCGCCGTATCACGGAAACCCGCAGCGCCTGGTGCGAAGACCCTCCCTCGCGCACGCGCCGGATGGTCAGCAACGTGCGCGTCTACAAGACCGACAAGCCGAATGAATTCAAGGTGCAGAGCTACATGCTTCTCACCCGGAACCGATTCGATTTTGACTATTTTGACCTGATCCCCTGCGACCGCCATGACGTGTTGCGCAAGGAAGGCGGCGCCTTGCAACTGGCGCGGCGCGAGGTCCTGATTGACCAATCCGTGCTCGGCACGCCCAACCTCGGCATTTTTCTGTGACCTGCGGTGTCGCGTTCCACCTTTGAGGAAAAAATGAAAACCACCTATCGTTCCGAGAAGCTCGAAGAGGCTTTCGCTGCACTTTCGGCCAACTACCGAGGGACCGACATCGACCTGTACGCGGTGTGCCGCGACAGGCGCGCGACGTCGCCGGTCGCGACCGGCGACTTCATGAACAGCATCGGCGTGCCCACGCATGCCGGTGCCAACCACGGCCACCCGACCTTCACCCTGTTCAAGTACAACGACGTCAAGAACGTGCTGCAGGACTCCGCCACCTTCAACAGCCGCTTCATGGCCAAGGGCTTCGGCAGCTTTTTCAGTGCCGACGGACTGGTCATCACGGCCATGGATGGCGAGGCGCACCGCAAGGCCCGCGGGCTGCTGCAGCCGGTGTTTGCACCCGATGCCGTGCTGCCCTGGCGCGCCGCGATCGAGCACCAGATCCGCGACGAGTTCATCCTGCCCCTGGTGCCCGACAAGCGCGCCGACCTGCTGGACTTCGGCCTGTACTTCCCGATCCGCGTCATCTACGGATTGATCGGCTTTCCCGACGAGGAACTGGGCAACTTCTACGAGTACGCGGCGATGGGCCTGACCGTGCTGGCTGGCCCGAAGATCGACCCGGCCGAAGAGGCCGCGTCCCGCGAGCGCGCGATGAAGGCCACCAACACCTTGTATGAGACCGTGATGGCGCTGGTCAAGCGCCGCCGCGCCGAAGGAGCTCCCGGAGACGACCTGGTGTGCCGCCTGCTGCGCGCCGAATTCGAGGGGCGCAAGCTCGACGACCACGAAATCACGACCTTCGCGCGTTCGATGGTGGCCGCCGGCGGCGAAACCACCACCCGGACCTTCAGCTCAATCATGACGCTGCTGCTGCAGCGTCCAGCCCTGGTCGAACGGGTCCGCAACGATCGCAGCCTGGTGTCCAAGCTGATCGACGAGGGGGTGCGCTTCGAGCCCGTGTCCACCGTCAAGGTGCGTCAGGCCGTTCGCGATGTCGAGATCCGGGGCGTGCAGATCCCCAGGGATGCGATGGTGCAGTGCGTGGTCGCCTCCGCCAACCGCGACGAAGAGATCTTCGACAACAGCGACACCTTCGACATCGACCGCCGCCAGAAGCCGTCCTTCACCTTCGGCTTCGGCCCGCACATGTGCATTGGCCAGTACCTGGCGAAGATGGAGCTTTCCATCGCCATCAACGCGGTGCTCGACCTGTTCCCCAACATCCGGCTCGATCCGGACCGCCCCGCGCCCGTGATCGCCGGCAGCATGCTGCGCGGCGCGTCCTCCGTGCCCGTGATCTGGGACTGAAGCCCCAGGCCGTCAAATCAGCCGCACGGTGTGCCCCGCCGGACGTGCCCGCCGCGATGTGCGGCGCGGCCGGCGCGGCGCATTCCCGATCGTCCCATTCGCGATCGGGGTCCCATCTTTTGTTTGCATATTCCTTTATCTGGAGTCCATCATGAAACTCGACGACCTCATTCTTGTCAGCGTTGACGACCACGCGATTGAGCCGCGCGGGGCTTTTGATCGCCACATGCCAGCCAAATTCAAGGGCCGCCAGCCCAAGGTGGTTCAAAGCAGGGGCCGTGACGTCTGGGTCTTCGAAGACCGCGCGACAGGCTACATGGGCCTGAACTCCGTGGTGGGGCGCCCCAAGGACGAATACGGCATGGAGCCTTTGGGCTACGAGCACATGCGCCGCGGGACGTGGGACATCAAGGCCCGGGTGGACGATATGAACGCCAATGGTGTGCTGGGCTCCATCTGCTTCCCGACCTTTCCCGGTTTCGCGGGGCAGCGCTTCCAGCAGTACAGGGATGCGCGGGAGGTTTCGTTCGCCGCCATCCAGGCCTACAACGACTGGCACCTGCACGACTGGTGCAATGCAGCGCCGGGGCGGTTCATTCCGCTGAGCCTGATTCCATGGTGGGATGGTGAACTGGCTGCCCAGGAGATCCGCCGCATGGCCAAGCTGGGGGTTCACGCGATCTCCCTCTCGGACAACCCCGCGCTGCATGGGTTCCCCTCGATCCACTCCGACCATTGGGATCCGGTGTGGAAGGCTTGCGCGGACAATGACGTGGTGATCTGCTGCCACATCGGCACCGGCGTCAAGGCCGAGCATGCCTCGGACCTCACGCCGATCGATGCCTGGATCACCTCGATGCCGATCTCGATCGCCAACTCGGCCGCCGACTGGATATGGGCCCCCATGTGGAAGAAGTACCCCAATCTGCGCATGGCCCTCTCCGAGGGCAGCATCGGATGGATTCCATACCTGCTGGAGCGTGCCGACTTCACCTACCGGCACCATCACGAGTGGACCATGACGGACTTCGGCGGCGGCAAGCCCAGCGACGTCTTCAGGCAGCACATCATCACCTGCTTCATCGAAGACGAGTTCGGCTTGCGCAATCTGGCCGACATCGGCGAAGACAAGGTGACCTGGGAGTGCGACTACCCGCACTCCGACTGCACCTGGCCGGGTTCGCCGGAGATCTTCCATGCGCAGACCCGGCACCTGACGGACGCGCAGATCGACAAGATCGGCCACCTCAACGCCATGCGCGAGTTCTCCTACGACCCGTTCTCCATCCTGGGACGCGAGAACTGCACCGTGGGAGCGCTGCGGGCGCAGGCCAAGCACGTGAGTGTCGAACCGATGCTGGGCATGGGGGGGGCCAAGCCGGTGCGGCAGACGGGCAAGCCGGTGACCTCGGGCGACATCAACAAGATGTTCGCTGATGCGGACGCAGAGACCGCGCTGTAGCCTTTGGGAGCATCAGATGAGCCATCTCTACGATCTGGGGGCTGCAAGATGCGGGCGGCCGTGATTGCCGAGCGCGGACTGCCGCCGGTTCTGCAGGACTTTCCCGAACCACAGGCTCGCGAGGGCGCGACCTTGATCAAGGTCGATACCGCGGGGCTGGGAGGCTGGGATGTTCTGGGGGCCTACCGCCTGGGCGTGCAATTCCCGTGCGTGATTCGGGGCGAGGGGGTAGGCCACGCCCCGGACGGGCGCCGGGTCTATTTCGGCGAGCGCTCGGTGGCGCCCTTCGGGGCCTGGGCCGAACGCACCTTGGTACCTACCGAAGAGGTGTGGGACGTTCCCGACGATGTCGACGATGCGCTGGCCATCACCATGGGCATCGCGGGCACCGGCGCACTGCTGCCGCTGGAACAGGCCCGCATCCAGCCTGGCGAAACCGTGCTGATCTTGGGGGCCACGGGAACGCTCGGGCAGCTCGCCCTGCAGCTCGCGCGCATTCTGGGCGCTGGCCGTGTGGTGGGGGCGGCCCGCGATGCGGCCGCCCTGGAGCGCTTGCGCGCGCGGGGCCTGGCCGACGCGGTGGTGGCCCTGGGCGGCACCGACGATGCCGTGGCCCTGAAGGCCGTGGCGGGCGAGGGGTTCGACGTGGTTCTCGACGGCGTATGCGGTGCGCCCATGCTCGCGGCGCTGAAGGCCACGCGCTGGGGCGCGCGCATCCTCACCGTCGGCACGGGGGGCGGGCGCGAAGTGAAGCTCGATATCGCCGACCTGCTGTTCCGCACGCTCAGTTGCGTGGGTACGGGGCAGCGCTCGGCCAGCGATCGCGAGGCCACCTGGCGCCGGCTCCTGCGGATGGCGCACGAGCATCGCATCACCTTTGACCATGTCGGGTATCGCTTCGACCAGATGCCGGACGCCTGGGCAAGCCAGGTGGCGGGGCCACATGCCAAGATCACCGCTTCTCTCAAGGCCTGATCGGAATTCGGCACGAACCAGAAGGATGGCGCGGATGCCAGGCTGGGAGGGTATGCGCGAACCTAGTGTTAACCCTGGTTTTTGGCCGCATTTGGGCCACTGGAACGGGCTTTATATGTACAGACTTTGCTAGGTTGTTTATATTTCGTCCCCACAGCTGCCCAAACAGATGAAGGAGACGCGCATGCTAAGCCCCACCCCCCCCACGCTTTCCGATGGAACCAAGGTCGTTGATCTGGTCAATGTGAACACACGGGAGGTGCAGATGCGCGCGCTCTCGGACCCCGAGCTCTACGAGCTGGAGATGGAGCGGATCTTCGGCAAGATCTGGGTTTTCCTCGGCCATGAGTCCGAGATTCCCAACTCGGGGGACTTCGTCACTCGCGACATGGGTTCCGACTCGGTGCTGGTCACGCGCGATAAGTCGGGCGAGGTTCACGTGCTTCTCAACCTGTGCACGCACCGGGGCATGCGGGTTTCGACCCTGGATGCGGGCAACACGCAGATCCACACCTGCATCTACCATGGCTGGGCTTTCCGTCCGAACGGAGCCTTTCTCGGCGCGCCGGTCGAGAAGGAGACGATGCACGGCAAGATGATGAGCAAGGAGGAACTGGGGTTGAAGAAGGCCCGGGTCACCTTGTATGGCGGGCTGATCTTTGCAACCTGGAACATCGATGGCCCCTCGTTCGAGGAATTCCTTGGCGACGCCAAGTGGTACTACGACATCCTTTTCAAGCGCACCGACAAAGGCATGGAAGTGCTGGGGCCGCCGCAGCGCTTCACGGTGCGTGCCAACTGGAAGGCAGCAGGGGAGCAGTCTGCCGCCGACGGCTACCACACGCTGACCCTGCACCGCTGGCTTGGCGAGGTCGGCAACTATTCCAAGAAGGGCGAAGGGGAGGGCAGCGGTGGCGACCTGAGCCCAGAGATGTACGGGGTGGAAGTCAGTTCGCCGCACGGGCACGCGTTGCGATGCATCGACCTGGGGCGGAAGATTCGCCGCATGACCGGGCTCGATCCCGACGTGCTGAGCGTGGACGAAAAGCTCAATGCGCTCCCGCCAGCCGGCATGACGAAGGAGATGGTCGAGCAGCTCAAGCGCAACCTCACGCCCGAACAGCTGCATGTGCAGACCAGCATGCCGCCGCAGGTCGGCGGCATCTTCCCGAACGTGCTGTTTGGCTTCGTCTACATCCCACAGGCCGATGGCTCGGTGGTCGGCTCGATGACCATGCATGCCTACGTCCCGAAGGGGCCCGACAAGCTGGAGTTCGTGAACTGGATCTTTGCGGAAAAGGACGCCCCGCAGGAGTTGCGCGACAAGATGCTCAGGCAGACCATCCAGCTGTTTGGCACATCAGGCATGGTGGAGCAGGACGACTCCGACACCTGGCCGCACATGACCCTGGCCGCCAAGGGCGCGCAGGGCAAGAAGATGACCCTGAAGTACCAGGCTGTCTATGAAACCGGGGCGCCCAAAGGCTGGCCCGGCCCGGGCATCGTCAACGAAGGCTTCACCAAGGACGACACGCAGTGGCACTGGTGGTTGTACTGGCGCCAGCTCATGGGCGACGCGGTCTGATCCTTCCTTGCAACTCGATACCATCCAATCTCGGAGACTCCCATGAGTGAAGCCCAAGGCGCCCTGGTGCCTATCGGATCGCCGGTTTACAACCAGATCCTTCAATTTCTGTACGTCGAGGCGCGCCTGCTTGACGAAATCCGCCTCAAGGAATGGGGCGCCCTGCTCGCGCAAGACCTGATCTACTCCGCTCCCTTGAGGGAAACACGGCCGGTCAACCAGCAGGCGGCATCGGTGGTGCGCACCATGCAGCACTACCACGACGATTGGCGCTCCGTGATGGGGCGGATCGTGCGCCTTACCGGCACCAAGAGCGCCTGGGCGGAAGATCCACCATCGCGCACGCGCCGACTCGTGACCAACGTTCTGGTCGAAGAGACGGACAAGCCCCAGGAATACAGCGTGCGCAGCTATCTGCTAGTGACGCGCAGCCGGTTCAACTTCGATGAATACGACCTGATCAGCGCGGAACGCAGGGACATCCTGCGGTCGGATGGCGAGGGGTTCAAGCTGGCCAAGCGCGAGATCCTGCTGGACCAGGCCGTGCTGGGTACGCCGAATCTGGCCATCTTCCTTTGACCTCGCGCTTGCCTTCAAGCCTTGAACGCGAGCCATTCCTGGTCATCGCGGCATAGCTGGCCGGGCTGCCACGTGAAATTCCAGGTCGAGCCCACTTGGCGCAAAGCCAGAGGGGCTCTTCCAGGCTGCTGCGCATAGCAGGCTCCGGTCGTTCTGGCATGGCGCTGTGCATCGAGGGGACGATTCTTCCCCATGGAAATCACGGCACATCGCCGCAATACCAGTGCTGCTTCAGCCATGTCTTCAGTCAGGTGGGCAAACGCCCAGCGCGCCATGCCCTGGCGCAACCCGATGCCTTCGTAAGGGGGAGGCCCTACGATGTCCAGGTCCTGGATATCCCAGGCCAGCAGCCGGATGCCGTCGCGATCGAGGGTCGCGTATGTGCGTCCTTCGATTCTCAGTGGCACCTCGATGTCATAGCGGCGTCGCGGCAGGGCCCGGGACGCGGCGGCCGCGGCCAGGCCGCTGAGTTCCAGCATGTGGGTGCATTGCTCGCTGGGATCGACTTGGCGCATCACGCCGTGGGCGCTTGTCGCAGGGGGCGTGCCGACCAGCTGTTGGAGTTGGCCAGCCGCCGAAGGACACAGGCTGTAAGGGTGGCGAGGAGCTTCGCCACGCACGAAGGCGATGAGCCCATCCCGGACGACGAGTTCGACCCGGAAATGATGGAAGTCATCCTCCAGCGCGGCCCGGCAGCGAAAGCCGGCTTCCAAGGGATCGGTTGCGATCAGAATGCGGCGTCGGAATACAGGCATGGGAACTTTCTTTCGGGGCCTCTGCCGTCGGCTGGCAACGCGCGAAGCCTGATTTTTCCGGCTGACACGAAGTGTCTTAAAGTGTACGATAAAAAGAATTCTGTCTAATATAAGGAGATTCAATGGGCTTGCTGAAAGACAAGGTGGCGCTGATCACCGGAGCGGGCGGTGGTATCGGACGCGGCATTGCACGCTGCTATGCGCGAGAAGGCGCTGCGGTACTGATTGCCGAGCTCGATCCCGTGACCGGCGCCGAGGCCGAGGCCGAACTCCAGCAGATGGGCGCGCGCGCCCTGTTCGTGCCCACCGACGTGCTCCGCAAGGACAGCGTGGAAGCCGCCATTCAGGCCGCAGCGGATAGCTTTGGCGGGCTCGACATTCTCATCAACAATGCCTTCGTCCCATCCGAGAACGTGTTGCTGGAGGACAAGACGGATGCGATGCTGGAGCGTACCCTGACATCTACCGTCTGGGCGTCCTGGTGGGCCATGCGCGCTGCCTTGCCGCACATGCGTGCGCGCGGTGGTGGGCGCATCATCAATTTCACGTCGATCGACGTGGACATCGGAGCCTGGCAGCATGCCGACTACAACACGGGCAAATCCGGTGTCGTCGGACTGACGCGCAGCGCAGCGGCCGAATGGGGCCGGTTCAACATCACTTGCAACGCCATTGCACCGACAGCCATGGGGGCGACATTCCATAAGCTGGCCGCCGAAATCCCCGGTTTCGCCGAGCGCTCGGCCGCCGCCCGGCCCATGGGTCGCTCGGGTGATCCGGAACTGGATATCGGGCCAGTGGCCGTCTTTCTGGGCTCGGAGATGGCGCGGTTCGTGACCGGAATCACCATGCACGTGGACGGTGGGCTGCATTTGCCAGGCTACAACTCGCGCCCGGCCCATGTGCCGGTGCGCGAATACTGATGCACCGGAGACAGGCTTCAGCGCTTGGTGACCTGTATGCCGCTGGTTTCCTGGTCCCAGGTGGCCGGTGTGCAACCTTGGTCGCGCAGTTCATACTTCAGAACCCGCCCCTGGGGGTTCTTGGGAAGGCTGTCGCGGAATTCGATGTAACGCGGCAGGGCGTAGTAGGGGACGGCGTCGATGGCCCACTGGAAAAGATCCTCGGGCGCCAGCGCCATGCCAGGGCGCAGCATGGCGGTCACCTTGACGTCGTCTTCCCCCTTGTCGGACGGGACGGCGTGCACGGCGACTTCGGCCAGGGCCGGGTGGCGGGCGAAGGCAGCCTCCATCTCGAAGCTGGAGATGTTTTCGCCGCGTCTGCGCAGGTAGTCTTTCTTGCGATCAACGAAATAGAAAAAGCCTTGCTCGTCGAACTTGCCAATATCCCCGGTGTGCAGCCAGAGGTTGCGCATGATCTTCAGCGTGTCTTCCGGCCTGCGCCAGTAGCCCATGAACATGATGTCCGGGCGCAGCGGCCGCACCACGATTTCGCCAGAAGTCCCGGTCGGCACTTCCCGGTCAAGGTCGTCCACGATGCGCACGTCGAAATCGGGAATGCGCTTTCCAGACGAACCGGGGGCGGCATATTCGCCACCGGCCAGCGAAGTGATCACTGCCGCTTCGGTGAGGCCATAGCCGTTGCCGCCCACCTGTTTCGCGCCGAAGCGTTCGCGCCAGATGGATTTGACTTCCTCCGTGAACGGATTGCCCCGCACTGTATGGATTTGCCCCTTGCAGCGCCGCCCGGCCTCGGTATCCGGCGCGTTGGCCAGCATCGCCCCCATGCTGCCCAAGATGGAGGCGATGGTGGCACCGCTGCGCTCCACTTCGGGCCAGAAGTTCGACACCGAAAAACGCGGAACGAAAGCGACGCGGGCGCCGACCAGAATCGATGCCAGCACGCCCACGCACATGGCGTTCATGTGGAACAGCGGCAGGGGCGTGATCGTGACGTCGTTTTCGTTGGCCGGCCCAGCGCGCAGTTGCAGACGCGCCAGATTGCACATGTAGTTGTAGCTGATCATGCAGCCCTTGGAGGGTCCGGTCGTGCCCGAGGTGTAGATGAGGCAGGCCAGTTCCCAGGGCTGGGGTTTGCGCTCGAACGCGCTGTCATCGCTGCCGCGGTGTTCGTCGAGCGAGGCCAGGGGCAGGGTGCCGCACTGCCTGTCGCCGGGCGTGCCCCGGGTCAGGACCTGCTGCACGTCCGGCAACCCGTCCGAAACCGCCGCGATGCGTTCGGCATACGCGGCCTCGCAGACCACGAGCGCCGCGCCGGCATCGGCAATCTGGTGGCGCAGGAATTCACCCTTGAGCGCGGTATTGATGGGTACGCTGACGGCGCAGAGCTTATTGATGGCGAACCAGCACAGCACGGCATCGATGTTGTTGTCGAGCATCGTCACGACCGTCTGGCCGGGTTGCACGCCCAGCGCCGCGAACGCATGGGCCAAACGGGTCGACTGGCGATCCACTTCGCCGTAGGTATGGAGTTCACCCGAGAAGTCGAGCAACACCCGGTCGGAATGTTTGGCTACCGCGCGTTCGAGCGCCGCAATGACCGTATCTTGTTGACCGAGGGACCACGTGTCGGGATTGCCGATTCCTGCCATGCAAAACGCTCCAAGCCACACCCAAGGATGCAAAAAATTCTAGATAAAGATGAGAATTCTATATTTAGATTTTTCACCGCGCGTGCTGGTAAACCCTTGGCCGCATCGCCAAGCGCCGAATCTCTCACTGAACCTCAGAAAGCATGGAAATGACCCTCAAGAGTACGAACAAGCAAGCCGCAGTCGCATCGAAAGCGGTTGGCAAGCCCCGTCGCAGGGTGGTGGATCGTGGCGTTGCGGCGCCTGTTGTGCAGAAACCTGCGGCGGCTGTCGCCATGGTGGAGAAGAAGAGCCCGGTGGCCGCAGAGACAGGGCCGGTTGGCGTACGCCGTGGGCGCAGCAACCGGCGTTCCGAGCAAACGATTGCGAACATCCTGATGGTCACCGAGAACATCGTGCTGAAATCTGGCGCCGAGCGGATCTCGATACTCGATGTCTGCCGCGAGGCGGGTATTTCCCGCGGCACGTTCTATCGCTATTTCGCGTCTCAGGATGAACTGCTGGATGCGTTTGCCCGTCACAAACGCGAGCAGTTCCATGTCACCTTGGCAGAGGCCGTCCAACCCTACCAGGACCCCGACGAGCGCTTCGACGCGTTGATTCGCTACCTGGACCACTACCTGGAGCATGGCCGCGCGCGCCGGTTGCTGGTCGCCGCACCGGAATACGCCCTTGGTTTCTTTCGCCGCATCTTCCACGACTCGGTGGTCCGGTTCCAGGACGTTCTCGGCTCTGTTTTCGATGCCTGGGAGGCTCGTTTTGGCGTCAAGGTGGATCGGGAACTGGTATGCGAACTCCTGATCCGCTATGTGTTGAGCGAGCAACTGGTGCCGGGGGATGCTGATCGCAAGACGTTGCCCCGGCGCATTGGCCGAATGGTGGAGGCCCTGGCCACAGGTGCGCCCCCCCGCGCCAGGCGGTGAATTGTCTCCTGCGGCAGTGGCATGCACCCGTCACCCTATTGCAGGGCGGTAGCGATGCGTGCGAACAATTGCCTCATTGGCATCTCGGGGGAGTGGCTGAAAAGGGGGGCGTGGTGCGCGGAAAAGGCTTTGTAGACAGCTGACCAGTCGGCGCTGGTCAGATGCCGGCGTGCAGCCGGGAAAATGACGGTCTCCTCCAGGGACATGTGCTCCCAGACCGCGCCGCTCAGGCGCTGGACGGCGGCGGTGACTGCTTCCGCGGCGTCTGCATCTCCATGCCCGTGACGGGCGAGGGCGGTGAACAAGGCATCGATCAAGGTGTTTTCCAGCACATGCTGCCGTTCCAGTTCGTCCAGTATTGCGTTGTGTTCGCTCGTGCGCTGCCGGAGCAGGCGGAAGA
>NZ_CAJYGK010000012.1 GCF_913773725.1 uncultured Aquabacterium sp.
CAGGCTTTGGTGTGCAGACGGTAGACCGTCTGCTGGCCGCCCGCCGCGTGCGACGCCTGCGGCATGCCGACCTGGCGCGGCTGCATGTGCCGCTCAAAAAGGTGCTGCCGTTTGTGGAGGCGGCCGATTACCGCCCCGGCCGTGCGCTGGACGCCGCCGACCTTGCTGCGCAACTGGCGCCACCGCCGGTACAGCGCAGTTTGTTCTGAAGCCATGCAGCGCCACACCATCACGCTGGAGCACCCCACCGACTGGCCCGGCTTTCGCACCGCCGCACGCGCGCTGGTGCAAGCCGATGTGCCCCCACAGGCCGTGGACTGGCGCTGTCAGGCCGATGCGGCCAATGATCTGTTCGCGCCCGAGCCCCACTGCCAAGCGCTGCCGAGCCCCGCGCCGCATGCTCCCACGCTGCGCGTGCCGCCCGACTTTGTGCGCCTGTGCGAGCAACTCATCCTGCACCGCGACCCCGCCCGCTTTGCGCTGATGTACCGCCTGCTGTGGCGCATGGCCCAGGGCGGCGCAGAGGCCAACGCCGCGCGGCATGACCCGCTAGACGCGGACCGCATGCAGGCCCACCACATGGTGCGCGCCGTGCGGCGCGACATGCACAAGATGCACGCCTTTGTGCGCTTTCGGCCCGTGGTGGAGCCGGATGGACAGACCCTGCACATGGCCTGGTTCGAGCCCGACCACTACATCACCGTGGCCAACGCGGGTTTCTTCATCCGCCGCTTCACGCAAATGCGCTGGGCCATCCTTACGCCCGACGCCAGCGTGCGCTGGGACGGGGAGCAGCTGCACACTGGCCCCGGCGCACAGCGCAGCGACGCGCCGCCGCCCGATGCGGGCGAGGCGCTGTGGCTCACCTACTACCGCCACATCTTCAACCCCGCACGGCTCAAGCTCACGATGATGAAAAAAGAGATGCCCACGCGCTACTGGCACAACCTGCCTGAGGCCGCGCTCATCACCGAACTGGCGCAGACCGCGCACGAGCGCAGCGCGAAGATGGTGGAGGCCGAAGCCACCACGCCGCGCAGGCGCATTGCGGGCAAGGAAACGCGGGCGTAAAAAAGCCACCCGGCTGATGCCCGACAAGGGCTACAGCGGGGTGGCGGTGGGCTGGGAATGATTCAGCGAATCAGCCAGCGAACCCTGACATCAATGCTGATGCCCGTGCGCGCCATGCACATGGCTGTGGGCAATTTCTTCAGCGGTGGCTGCCCGCACGGCGGTGACCTTGCAGCTGAACTTCAGCGCCTGGCCCGCCAGGGGGTGGTTGCCGTCCAGGTGCACTTCGGGGCCCTTGATCTTGACCACGTTGAACACGGCAGGCTGTCCGTCGTTGCCCACGCCTTGCAGCTGGCCACCCACCTTCACGCCGGGCGGGAACTCGCTCTTGGGAATGGTGCGCACCAGGCTTTCGTCACGCGCACCAAAGGCGTCTTCCACCGCCAGGTCCAGCGTCGTGGCAAAGCCCACGGCCTGGCCTTCCAGCGCGGCTTCGACCTTGGGGAAGATGTTTTCGTAGCCACCATGCAGGTAGGCCAGGTTGCCCGAATCCAGGGGCTTGCCCTGGGGCGTGGTCACCTTGTAGGTCAGGGTGACGGCGGAGTCTTTGGTGATGTTCATGCGCCCGATTTTCCTCCAACTGCCGCCACTGGGCTGGGCACCTCGTCCTGCGTCTGCCCCGGGTAACGCGCAAAGCGCCGCGCCTCAGGCCCGTGCACCGGGTCGCTCTCTGCCCAGGGCCAGCCGCCGAACTGGGTGCGGCGGTAGTCCTGCATGGCCTGCATGATTTCCTGCTGCGTGTTCATCACAAAGGGGCCGTACTGCGCCACGGGCTCGCCAATCGGGCGGCCTTGCAGCAGCAGGCATTCCACGGCCGTGGTGCCGGTGTTGACCAGTTCCCAGTCTTGCGAGGCAACCACTTCCAGCGCCGCGTGGCCGCGGATGGCCTGCGGGCCCACCGCAAGGCCGTCGCCCACAAAGTAGTACAGCATGCGGCGCGTGCCCTGGCCGGTGGCGGCGGGCAAAGTCCAGCGTGCACCGGGCTCCAGGTGCAGCGTCCAGATGGCCACGTCGCCTTCCGGTTGGGATGCCCAGGACTCGGGCGGCGGGCTCAGCGGTGCGTCGGCACCGGGCAGCGCGCCAGCCACCACGGTCACGGTGGTCAGGTGGCCGCCTGCGTCGCGGTGCTGCAGGCGCGGAATGCGCTCGTTCCACAGCATGGTGAAGTGCGGCTCCACCATCTTGTTCTTGGCAGGCAGGTTCAGCCAGATCTGGAAGAGTTCGAGCGGGTTGGGCTCGGTGGCGTTGAGCAGCGGGAACATCTCCGAGTGCTGGATGCCCTTGCCCGCCGTGACCCACTGCACATCGCCCCCGCCAAAGCGGGCGGCGGCGCCCAGCGAATCGGCATGGTCGATGAGCCCCTTGCGCACCAGCGTCACCGTTTCAAAGCCGCGGTGCGGGTGGCCCGGAAAGCCGGGCACGGTCTCGCCGTGGTACATGCTCCAGCCGTCCTTGCGGCTGAAGTCGCTGCCGATCTGGCGGCCTTCCAGCGGCACGGCGGGCGCAAAGGCGCCATCGCCTGCGGGGTAGGCGTCGTCGTGGTGGGCGCAGAAAAGGAACGGGTCCATCGTGGGCCACAGCGGGCCCAGGGGCTGGGTTTGCAGCACGGGCAGCGGGGCGGTGGCAGCGGTGGTGGGCGATGTCATGCAGGGCTCCTGGTGGAATGCGCCACCCCCAACGGGCGGCCGATACCGTGAACGACTGGGGCACCGGGCCGCAGCGGAAACAGGCGCATGTTACCGCGCAGCAGCCCTCGGCGGGCACGCTAACTTTTCGTTGGGCTGCCGCACGGCGGCCCGACAGTCATGCTATTTGACACTCTAGAGCATTTGCTCTAAAAATGCTCGAAAGCCACCCCCACCAGGAGCCCCACCATGGTTGCCGATATCGCCTACCTGCAGCAGACCCAGCAGGAAATTGCCCAGCTCGAGCAATTGTTTGCCCGCCAGCGTAGTGCCTATCGCGCCCATCCGATGCCCTCGGCGGAGCAGCGCGTGCAGTGGCTGAACAGCCTGGCGGAGCTGATTTCCAGCGAGCGGGACAGCCTGATCAAGGCCATCAGCGCGGACTTCAGCAATCGCTCGGCGGATGAGACCATCCTCGCCGAGATCATGCCGAGCCTGCATGCCATCCACTATTCGGCCAAGCGCGTGAAGAAGTGGATGAAGCCCTCGCGCCGCAGCGTGGGCCTGGCGTTCATGCCCGCCGCCGCCAAGGTGGTCTACCAGCCCGTCGGCGTGGTCGGCGTGATCGTGCCGTGGAACTACCCGCTGTACCTGGCCATGGGCCCGCTGATCGGCGCACTGGCCGCCGGCAACCGGGTGATGATCAAGATGAGTGAATCCACCCCGGCCACCGCCGCGCTGGTAAAGAGCCTGCTGGCCCGCATCTTCCCCGAGGACCTGGTGTGCGTGGTGCTCGGCGAAGTGGAGCTGGGCGTGGCCTTCTCCAAGCTGCCGTTCGACCACCTGCTGTTCACCGGCGCCACCAGCGTCGGCAAGCATGTGATGCGCGCCGCCGCCGAGAACCTGACCCCGGTCACCCTGGAACTGGGCGGCAAGTCGCCAGCCATCGTCTCGGCCAACGTGCCGCTGAGCGATGCCGCCGAGCGCATCGCCTTCGGCAAGACCCTCAACGCCGGGCAGACCTGCGTGGCGCCCGACTATGTGCTGGTGCCGAAGGACCGCGTCGACGGCTTCGTCGCTGCCTATAAAGAGGTGGTGCAGCGCTTCCTGCCGACCCTCAAGGACAACCCGGACTACACCGCGGTGATCAACGAGCGTCAGTTGGCGCGCCTGAAGAGCTATGTCGCCGATGCCGAAAGCAAGGGCGCTCAGGTCATCCCGCTGTATGCCGAAGGCCAGGGCCGTCGCCTGCCGCACACCCTGCTGCTGAATGTGAACGACGAGATGAAGGTGATGCAGGACGAGATCTTCGGCCCGCTGCTGCCGGTGATCCCCTACGACAAGCTGGAAGACGCCCTGGCCTTCATCAACGAGCGTGACCGCCCGCTGGCGCTGTACTACTTCGGCTACGACAAGGCCGAGCAGCAGCGTGTGCTGGAGCGCACCCACTCGGGTGGCGTGTGCCTGAACGACACCATGCTGCACGTGGCCCAGGACGACATGCCCTTCGGCGGTGTCGGCCCGTCCGGCATGGGCCACTACCATGGCCACGAAGGCTTCAAGACCTTCAGCCATGCCAAGAGCACCTTCATCAAGCAGCGCTACAACGCCGCCCGGATGATCTACCCGCCCTACGGCAAGGCCATCCAGAAGCTGGTGTACAAGCTGTTCGTCCGCTGAGCCTCCTGGGCCGGTCGCCTGACCGGCCCGTCGCTGAACTGCCGCGAGATTTTCCATGACTGCACATTCGATGGACGCGCCCGAACTTTCCCGGCGCAGCCTGCTCAAGGTCGGCCTGCTCGGTTCGGCCTTCCTTGCCACCGCCGGCGTCACCGCCAGCCTCAGCGGCTGCTCGGCCAGCGTCCCGGCCCAGGGCCTGGCGATCCTGCGTGACGGTGACCTGCCGTTTCTGCGCGCACTGATCCCGGTGATCCTCGAAGGCGCCGTGCCCGCCGAGAAGATGGAAGCCGCCGTGGGCAAGACCATCGCCGGCATCGACTACAGCCTCAACCGTTTCTCGCCGGAAATGGCCAAGCTCACCATCCAGCTGTTCGACGTGCTGGCCATGGGCGTGACCCGTGGCCCGCTGACCGGCATCTGGGGCAGCTGGGAAAAAGCCAGCGCCGACGATATCCGCCACTTCCTCGGCCGCTGGCAGAACAGCTCGCTGGGCCTGCTGAAGATGGGCCATGCCTCGCTGCTGCAACTGGTGATGCTGGCCTGGTACGGCAATCCGGACTCCTGGGGTCACTGCGGCTACCCCGGCCCGCCCACTGTCTGATACCTGCCTGCAACCCGCTCAGCCTTGTACTGCCTGAATCATAAAAAGAGAGCCTGAAATGCCTGTACCGGATCTGTTCAAAGAGGGCCTGTCTCGCGGCTGGAAGACCTACGACGGCTCGCGCCTGAACCAGGACCTGACCCTGGAAGCCGATGTCGCCATCGTCGGCTCCGGCGCAGGCGGCGGCACCACCGCGGAGATTCTCAGCGCGGCCGGCTTCAAGGTCCTGCTGATCGAGGAAGGCCCGCTCAAGACCAGCTCCGACTTCAAGATGCAGGAGCCCGAGGCCTACGGCTCGCTGTATCAGGAAGGCATGGGGCGGATGAGCAAGGACGGCGCCATTACCATCATGCAGGGCCGTGCCGTTGGCGGCACCACTCTGGTCAACTGGACCTCCAGCTTCCGCACCCCGGACGGCACCCTGCAGCACTGGGCCGAGGCCTATGGCGTGAAGGGCCACAGCGTCGCCGAGATGGCGCCCTGGTTCGAGAAGATGGAACAGCGCCTGGGCGTTGCGCCGTGGGCCATCCCGCCGAATGCCAACAACGATGTGATCCGCCGCGGCTGCGACAAGCTCGGCTATCACTGGAAAGTCATCCCGCGCAATGTGCGCGGCTGCTGGAACCTGGGCTACTGCGGCATGGGCTGCCCGACCAACGCCAAGCAGTCGATGCTGGTCACCACCATTCCGGCCACCCTCGACAAGGGCGGCGAGCTGCTCTATCTGGCGCGCGCCGACAAGCTGCAGATCAGCGGCGGCAAGGTCACCGGCATCGAGTGCCTGGGGCTGGACGAGCGCTGCGTGGCGCCCAACGGCCGCAAGATCCTGGTCAAGGCCAAACACTATGTGCTGGCCGCCGGCGGCATCAACAGCCCGGCGCTGCTGATGCGCTCCAACGCTCCCGATCCGCACGGCCGGACCGGCCAGCGTACCTTCCTGCACACGGTGAACTTCTCCGCGGCGCAGTTCGATGAAGTGATCAATCCCTTCTATGGCGCCCCGCAGTCGCTCTATTCCGATCATTTCCAGTGGGATGACGGCATCACCGGGCGCATGTCCTACAAACTCGAAGTGCCACCGCTGCAACCGGCGCTGACCGCCACCCTGCTCGGCCGCTTCGGCATCGACAATGCCCTGCGCATGGAGCAGCTGCCGCACACCAACGTCATGCTGGCGCTGATGCGCGATGGTTTCCACCCGGACAGCGCGGCGGGCAAGGTCGAGCTGCGCAGCGACGGCAGCCCGGTGCTCGACTACCAGATGACCGACTACACCTGGGACGGCATCCGCCGTGCCTTCCAGGTCATGGCGGAAGTCCAGTTCGCCGCCGGCGCCAAGGCCGTGCTGCCGCTGCACGCCGATGCTGACTATGTGAAGACGCCGGCCCAGGCGCGCGAGCTGATCGACTCGCTACGCCTGGAGATCTACCGCACCCGCCTGGGCAGCGCCCACGTCATGGGCGGCTGCGGCATGAGCGAAGATCCCAAGCTGGGCGTCACCGACAGCCTGGGGCGCCACCACCAGCTGGAAAACCTGTCGATCCACGATGGATCGCTGTTCCCCACCAGCATCGGCGCCAACCCGCAGCTGTCGATCTACGGCCTCACCGCCCAGCTTGCCAGCCTGCTCGCCGAGCGCCTGAAAGCGGCCTGACCACCGCTTTGCCGCAGAGTTCCCTTTGGCTTGGCCTTGGGGAACTGCTGCGCTACCATCCAAGTCCCCTAAGGACCTGTCTGGACGTTGCGATGAACCGAGTGCTGTACCCAGGTACCTTCGATCCTATTACCAAGGGTCATGGCGATCTGATCGAGCGCGCCTCGCGCCTGTTCGACCACATCATCGTCGCCGTGGCGGCCAGCCCGAAGAAAAACCCGCTGTTCCCCCTGGAGCAACGCGTGGCTCTGGCCCGGGAAGTCACCGCCCACCTGCCGAATGTCGAGGTGGTGGGGTTCTCCACCCTGCTCGCCCACTTCGTCAAGGAACAGAAGGCCAATGTCTTCCTGCGTGGCCTGCGCGCGGTGTCCGACTTCGAGTACGAATTCCAGCTGGCCAACATGAACCGTCAGTTGGTGCCCGAGGTGGAGAGCATGTTCCTCACCCCGTCGGAGAAGTACTCCTACATCTCCTCGACCCTGGTGCGCGAAATCGCCGCCCTCGGTGGCGACATCAGCAAATTCGTCCACCCCGCGGTGGAAGAAGCGCTGAAAAACCGCTTCGCCCAGTGATCTGAGGCAACTCGCCGCATCTTCGCTGATGCGGCGTCCCGCGCCTTGCGGCAAAATTGCAGCACTGTCCCGGCAATACCGTGCCTGACCGGCACCGGAGTCATCCCATGTCCCTGATCATCACCGAAGACTGCATCAACTGCGACGTTTGCGAGCCCGAATGCCCCAACGCCGCCATCTCCCAGGGCGAAGAGATCTATGTGATCGATCCCAACCTGTGCACGCAGTGCGTCGGCCACTACGACGAGCCGCAGTGCCAGCAGGTCTGCCCGGTCGACTGCATCCCCCTCGATCCCAACAATGTCGAGAGCCATGACGAGCTGATGGCCAAGTACCGGATCATCACCGGCAAGGCCTGATCCGCAGACTTTCGCCAGCCGGCGTGGCCGACTCGATTACACTGGGTGGACGAGTCCGGCGCGCCGGCTTTTGTTTGTCCACGGATAGGAAATTCAACCGCATGAGGCCAAGTATGGCGCGAGTTTTGGGCCTCGAAACACGTTCGGCCAAGGAAGGTTGAGCGCTCGCTTGCCGCTCAATGGCAAGAGCTTGGGAGGCAGTATGCATTTGGGCCTGGCGCGCGCGCAGCTGCTTCCCCGCAGCGA
>NZ_CAJYGK010000013.1 GCF_913773725.1 uncultured Aquabacterium sp.
CCTGCGGCAAGAACGAAGAGGCCGAAGCCAAGGCGGCGCCCGCAGCGGCCGCTGCGCAGGAGCAGGACCCGATGGAGGTCCGCGTCACCGCCGAGATGGCGCCCAACTTCGCCGTCAAGCCCGTGGCGCAGGCGCAGATCGCGTTGCTGCAGGAGGTGTCCGGCCGCATCGAGGCCAATGAGCGCCAGGTCACCCGCATTGGCGCGGCCGCCACGGGACGCGTGACCGAAGTGCTGGTCGAAGTGGGCGACCGCGTGCGCGCGGGCCAGGTGCTGGCCCGCGTGGCCAGCCCCGAGCTGACCACCGCCCAGCTGGCCTATCTGCGTGCACACTCCGCCGCCACGCTGGCCGAGCGCGGCGTGGAGCGCGCGCGCCAGCTGATCGCCGCCGACGTCATCGGCTCGGCCGAGCTGCAGCGCCGCGAGTCCGAGCTGTCGATTGCGCGCGCCGAGCAGCGCGCTGCCGGCGACCAGTTGCGCCTGATCGGCATTCCCGACAGCGCCATCGCCCAGCTGCGCGACAAGGGCACGCTGCAGTCGCATGCGGCCGTGCTGTCCACAGGGGCCGGCGTGGTGATCGAGCGCAAGGTCAGCTCCGGCCAGGTGACCCAGCCCGGCGATCCGCTGTTCACCGTGGCCGACCTGAGCAGCGTCTGGGTGGTGGGCGCGATCCCCGAGCAGATGGCCAGCGGCGTGCGTGCCGGCCAGGCCGTGGAGATCGCCGTGCCCGCCCTGGGCGAGCGCGTGCTGTCCGGCCAAATCGTGCATGTGGGCGACACCGTGACGCCCGAGACCCGCACCGTCACCATCCGCACCCAGGTGGACAACCCCGAGCGCGACCTCAAGCCCCAGATGCTGGCCACCATGCGCATCCAGGGCGAGGTGCGCCAGCTGCTGGCCGTGCCGGCCGAGGCCGTGGTGCGCGAGAACGACCGCGACCATGTCTTCGTCAAGAAGGGCGAGAACCACTACCGTCTCACGCCCGTCGAGCTGGGCACCGCCAGCGGCGGCATGCGCCCCGTGAACAAGGGCGTGGCCGATGGCACGGTCATCGTCACCACGGGTGCCTTCCACCTGAACAACGAGCGCAAGCGCGCAGAGCTGGAGTAAGCCCATGATCGCTTCCATGATCCGGGCCGCACTGAGCCAGCGGCTCATCGTGATCGTGCTCTCGCTGGTGCTGTGCGGCTTCGGCCTGCGCGCCGCCATGAATCTGTCGGTGGATGCCTTTCCTGACGTGACCAACGTCCAGGTCCAGGTGGCCACCGAGGCGCCAGGCCGTTCGCCCGAGGAAATCGAGCGCTTCGTGACCGTGCCGCTGGAAATCGCCATGACCGGCATGCCGGGCCTGGTGGAGATGCGCTCGCTCAACAAGAGCGGCCTGTCCATCATCACCCTGGTCTTCACCGATGCCACCGACGTGTACTTTGCTCGCCAGCTCGTCACCGAGCGGCTGATGGAGGTCACGCCGCGCATGCCCGCAGGCATCATCCCCGTGCTGGGGCCGGTGTCCACGGGCCTGGGCGAGGTCTACCAGTACACGCTGGACCATCCCGACGACGGCAAGCGGGCCCTCACGCCCGAGGAGCTGACCGAGCGCCGCACCATCCAGGACTGGGTGGCGCGCCCGCTGCTGCGCTCCATTCCCGGCGTGGCCGAAATCAACTCGCAGGGCGGCTACGTCAAGCAGTACCAGGTGGAGGTCGATCCCGGCCGGCTGCGCCACTACGGCCTGTCCGTGCGCCATGTGGTCCAGGCCATCGCCGACAACAACGCCAATGCCAGCGGCGGCATCCTGCCCCAGGTCACCGAGCAGTACCTGATCCGCGCCGTGGGCCTGGTCCAGTCGCTGGATGACATCGGCAACATCGTTCTCAAGCAGGAAGGCGGCGTGCCGGTCTTCGTGCGCGATGTGGCCGAGGTCCAGCTGGGCCAGGAAGTGCGCCAGGGCGCCATCATCAAGGGCGGCTATACCGAAGGCGTCTCCGGCATCGTGCTGATGATGCGCGGCGGCAATGCCAAGGAGGTGGTCACCCGCGTGAAGGAGCGCGTGCAGGAGATCAACTCCAAGGGCATGCTCCCCGGCGGCCTGCAGATCGTTCCCTACTACGACCGTACCGACCTGGTCGACTCGGCGCTGTGGACCGTGGGCAAGGTGCTGATCGAGGGCATCCTGCTCGTGGTCGTGGTGCTCTTCATCTTCCTGGGTGACGTGCGCTCCAGCCTGATCGTGGTGGCCACGCTGATCATCACGCCGCTGACCACCTTCATCATGATGAACCGCTGGGGCATCTCGGCCAACCTCATGTCGCTGGGGGGGCTGGCGATCGCCATCGGCCTCATGGTCGATGCCACCGTGGTGGTGGTGGAGAACGTGTTCCACAAGCTCGGCCAGGCCGGCGACAGCATGGGCGCACGCGTGCGCACCGTGCTGTCGGCCACCACCGAGGTGGCCACGCCCACCATCTTCGGCATCGCCATCATCATCCTGGTGTTCCTGCCGCTGATGACGCTGCAAGGCATCGAAGGCAAGATGTTCGGCCCGCTGGCGCTGACCATCGCGATCTCGCTGGCGGTCTCGCTGGCCGTGTCGCTGTTCCTGTCGCCCGTGCTGTGCTCGTACTTCCTCAAGGGCGGCGCGGACCATGACACGCGCCTGATCGCCTTCCTCAAGCGCCACTACCTGCGCCTGCTGGACCTGGCCACCGCGCGCAACCGCGCCACGCTGGCCGTGGCCGTGGCGCTGCTGCTGGGCTCGCTGGGACTGTTCCCGCTGCTGGGCAAGTCCTTCATGCCCACCATGAAGGAGGGGGCGCTGACGCCGCAGATCAACCGCGTGCCCAGCATCTCGCTGGACGAGTCCATCCGCATGGAAATGGCGGCGATGAAGTCCGTGGCCGAAGTGCCCGGCGTGCTCAGCGTGGTCTCCAAGCTCGGACGCGGCGAATCGCCGGCCGATCCCGCAGGCCCCAACGAGTCCGACCCCATCGTGCTGCTGGACCCCGAGTCCGACCGCACCCAGGATGAGATCGACGAAGACATCCGCCAGCGCCTGTCCTCGATCCCGGGCGTGCAGATCGTGCTGTCCCAGCCGATCTCCGAGCGCGTGGACGAAATGGTCACGGGCGTGCGCTCGCAACTGGCCATCAAGGTCTTCGGCGACGAGCTGAGCGAGCTGCGCGACGTGTCCGAGCAGGTCGCACGCATCCTCAAGAGCGTGCCGGGCAGCACGGACATCCGCGTCGAGCGCCTGTCAGGCCAGCAGGCGCTGACCGTGGATATCGACCGCAAGGCGATCGCCCGCCACGGCCTGAACGTCACCGACGTGCAGGGCGTGATCGAGTCGGCCATCGGCGGCAAGGAAGTGACCACGGTCTACGAGGGCGAGCGCCGCTACAACGTGGTGGTTCGCTTCCCCGAGCCGTTCCGCGGCTCGCCCGCCGCCATCGGCGCCACCTTGCTGACCACGGCCACGGGCGCCCAGGTGCCGCTGAGCAGCGTGGCCCGCATCGAGCTGGTGGACGGCCCCGCGCAGATCAGCCGCGAAGGCGGCAAGCGCCGCGTGGTGGTGGGAGCCAACGTGGAAGGGCGCGACCTGGGCGGCTTCGTGACCGAAGTGCAGCAGCGCATCGACAGTGAAGTGCAGTTGCCCGATGGCTACTACTTCAAGTACGGTGGCCAGTTCGAGAACATGGAGCGCGCCATGGGCACGCTGCAGATCATCGTGCCGCTGACCATCGTGGCCATCTTCTTCCTGCTGTTCCTGCTGTTCAACTCGGTCAAGCTGGCCGGGCTGATCATCCTGGTGCTGCCCTTCGCCTCCATCGGGGGACTGATAGGCCTGTTCGTCACGGGCGAATACGTGAGCGTGCCGGCATCGGTGGGCTTCATCGCGCTGTGGGGCATTGCGGTGCTCAACGGCGTGGTGCTGGTCTCCTGCATCCGCAAGCTGCGCGAAGATGGCATGAACGTGGCCGAGGCCGTGCGCGAAGGCTGCGTGCAGCGCTTCCGCCCCGTGATGATGACGGCCACCGTCGCGCTGCTGGGCCTGGTGCCCTTCCTGTTCGCCACCGGCCCCGGCTCGGAGGTGCAGCGCCCGCTGGCCATCGTGGTGATCGGTGGCCTGATCTCGTCCACCCTGCTCACGCTGGTGGTGTTGCCGACCCTGTACCGCTGGTTTGACGAAAAACCGCTGGAAGCCTGATGAAGGAGACACTGCAATGACCATGAAGGAAATCCGGGCCATCGTGCGCCCCAGCCGCCTGGAGCGCCTGCGCGACGCGCTGCGCGCCATTCCCAACTTCCCCGGCGTGACGCTGTTCCGTGCCGAGGGCTTCACGGCCCCGGCCGCCATCGACAAGCGCAGCGTGAAGGAGGAGTTGACCGACTTCTCCGACAAGATCATGGTCTGCGTGCTGGCCGAGGCATCCATGGTCGAGCCCATCCGCGCGGCCATCACCTCGGCCTGTCACTCGGGCCAGGTCGGCGACGGCCTGGTCTGGGTGGTGGACATCGCCGAGATCCACCGCATACGCGATGGGCAAAGCCTGGCCTGACCCGGGCTGCAGCAGGGCGCCGGAATGCAGGGCGACATAAAAAAGTCATGCATTCCGGAATTGCCCCAAAAACGCTGTGCTACAATTTTTGAATCGCAGCAACGAAGCAGTGCAACGTTGCAGCAAGGGGGTATAGCTCAGCTGGGAGAGCGCTTGCATGGCATGCAAGAGGTCATCGGTTCGATCCCGTTTACCTCCACCAAAAATTGAGACTTGAGTATTTACGCAAGTTCTAGGATTGACCCTATCGTCTAGAGGCCTAGGACATCACCCTTTCACGGTGAGTACCGGGGTTCGAATCCCCGTAGGGTCGCCAAGTTTGCAGCACTTGGCTCG
>NZ_CAJYGK010000014.1 GCF_913773725.1 uncultured Aquabacterium sp.
GCATCGACGTGGCCGAGGAACTGGCCCGCCTGCGCGCCCACCTGGACGAACTGACCCGATTGCTCAAGAAGGGCGGCGAGCTGGGCAAGCGGCTGGACTTCCTGATCCAGGAGCTGCACCGCGAAGCCAACACGCTGGGCTCCAAGTCCGCCGCGCTGGAGCTGACCAACATCTCGGTGGAGATGAAGGTGGCCGTGGAGCAGATGCGGGAGCAGGTGCAGAACATTGAGTAGGTTTTTGGGGCGTCCCGCGACGTCTCAAAAAACTCGATAACCTACTGATTCAAAAGGATTTTCCCGTCCAACGTCGTCCCAGGGCGTGCCAGCGAAGCGCGCGAATTCTGTGGGGTTTATTGTGGGGTTTTTCCAGGATGAAGCGCTTTTGGGCCCTCGCCCGAAAAAAAACCCCACAGCTTCATGGAGCAGATGGGACATGGACACACCGCAACGACGAGCGCTCACAGACCGTGAGCTCCGCGCATGGCTCGCCGCCGGCAAGACGGACCGCGGCATCGGCGAAGGACTGACATTCGTCGCCAGCGCCAGCGCGGCCAGCAAAGGAAGAGCCAGCTGGATCCTTCGCTACCGGGTCAACGGGCGCTCCAGAGAGAAGGTCCTCGGTCGCTACCCGGAGCTGTCGCTCAAGGGAGCCCGCGACCGCGCCCGCAAGGACCGCGAGGAGATTGAACGTGGTGTTGACGTCGCCGCGGCGAAGCAGGCCGAGAAGGCGCGCCTGACCGAGGTGCAAACCGTACGCGATCTTGGACAGCTTTGGTGGGCACGCTACATCGAGCCCACCTACAAGCACCCGGATGTCGTCGCCCGGGTTCTTCGCAATCACGTGTACCCAGTCATTGGAGCGCTGACGCCGAAAGACGTCATGCCCATGCACGTCGATCAAGTGCTCCGCCGCATCGTTGCGAACGGCGCGCCGACCGTCGCCAACGACGCATTGCGCTACATGGTTCGCATGTTCAAGATGGCCGTGCGCAACCACTGGGTCGACCGCAACCCGGCCGCTGACTTCGAGCCGGCCGACGCGGGCGGCAAGGAAGCGTCGCGGGATCGGTTCCTGACGCTGGCGGAGATCGAAGAGCTCGCTAGCGCGATGAAGACGACCCCGAACTTCGGGCGGGAGAACGAGTTGGCCGTCTGGCTCTTGCTCGCCTTGTGCGTGCGCAAGATGGAGCTGCTGTCGGCCCGCTGGGAGAGCTTCGACCTTGAGGCAGGGATCTGGACCCTGGACAAGGCCTTCACCAAAACCAAGATGAGCATCCTCATCCCGCTCGCTGACCCCGTCATCGAATGGCTCAAGGAAGCTCGCGTCCTAGCGTCGGGCCGGCCCTACGTGTTCCCGGCGCGTCGCTTGGTTCGTCAGCGCATGGGAAAAGCCTGCGTCAATAGATTTCCACATGTCAGTCCCGACACGCTGAACGTCGCGATGGGCAGGCTCGGGCTGGGGATCGCGCACTTCACGGTCCACGACATGCGGCGAACCGCCAGAACCAACCTCGGTAGGCTTGGCGTGGATCGCTTCGTCGCAGAACGAGCCCTGAACCACAAGCTGAAAGGGATCGAGGGAACCTATGACCGACACGACTACCTCAGCGAGCGCGCGGACGCGTTACGTGTCTGGGCGGCGGCGCTGGCGGCCTTGTCCCGAGGCGAAAAAGTCGCGAACGCTCATGAGCGGGCCGCAAGGAAGTCGCCAACGCCCAACGCGGTCGTCCAACGATGACGCATCCGATGCAATGACCTCGTGAAAGGTCAGTGCATGCCCGGGTTCGGAAGCAGGGGTGAACTGCCCCTGCGTCTCGGAAGGCGCGCGGAGCCGGAACACGCCCAGACCGCACTGCCTGAGGTCCGGCCGTGTGGCCGGGCACTCGCACCCGCCTTTCCGCTACTGCCGCAAAGGGTGTGAGCACGGCCGCTGCTGCTCTTGACCTCCACAGCGGCTTTTCCACCTGAATCCAGCATCGCCGAGATCTGTCGGTGCGCCTAGATTCATTGCAAAGCCAGCGGAGACAGGAAGTGCAGCACCCCTCCCCTACTACGCCCCTACATCCCACGGCCGAGAACCGGCCCGTGGTCATGCTTCGCATGCCGACCGTGCGCAAGCGCACGGCTCTCGGGCGTTCCACCATCTATCGGCTGATGGGAATGGGCTTGTTCCCGTTGGCCGTTCGGCTCGGTCCCCGTGCGGTTGGATGGCGCGACACCGACATCGACCAGTGGCTCCAGCACCGCCCGGACGCCTCCAACTGATCGAACCTAGGCTCAAGACGGGCCTGCCAGCTTCATCGCGAGTCCGAGCACCCACATGCCGAGGACCAACCGCCCCCACTTCCAAGTGGTGAACCAGTAGCGATGGTTCTCAAACAAAGCGCCATGGAGCCGGGACAACGCGCACAGCGCTGCAACGCCGGTCACGACTTGGCCGACGACGCCGGTAGGCACCGCCGCGCGGTGCACCAGCCAGATCCAGCCAAGCGGCCAGACCAGCGCGTCAGCCGCTGCCAGCCAGCGCCGGCCGTACCACTGCGCGGCATCGGGGC
>NZ_CAJYGK010000015.1 GCF_913773725.1 uncultured Aquabacterium sp.
ATCTCATCGTCTTTTGCGCGGTCATCGGCATGCTGCTGGCCGTACCCGGCGTTCTCACGGCTGCCGAGGCCCTGACGGCTGTGGCAGCCTGCGCCGGCATCTGGCTGGTGGCAGGGGCGGCGGCCGCGTTCAACTGCCTGGTCGAGCAGGGCATCGACGCCCGCATGAAGCGCACGGCGTGGCGCCCCACGGCCCGCGGCGAGTTATCCCGCCGCCAGACGCTGTTGTTCAGCGCTGTCCTGTGCGGCACCGGCATGCTGGTGCTGGGCATGTGGGTCAACCTGCTGACCATGTGGCTCACCCTGGCCACCTTTGTCGGCTATGCCATCGTCTACACGGTGTTTCTCAAGCCGATGACACCACAGAACATCGTCATCGGTGGCGCATCCGGCGCCATGCCACCGGTGCTCGGCTGGGCCGCCATGCGGGGAGCGGTCGAGCCCGAAGCCCTCATGCTGTGCCTGATCATCTTCCTCTGGACACCGCCGCACTTCTGGTCGCTGGCCTTGTACCGGGTCGAAGACTATGCCCGTGCAGGGCTGCCCATGTTGCCGGTGACCCATGGCAACGCCTTCACCCGGCTGCACATCCTGCTCTACACCATCGTGCTGCTGGCCGGCAGCCTGCTGCCTTTCATCTACGGGATGAGTGGCTGGCTCTATCTGCTCAGTGCGCTCGTCCTGGGGGCGATGTTCGTGGGTTACGCCTGGCGGCTGTGGCGGCGTTACAGTGACGAACTGGCCCGCAAGACCTTCCGCTTTTCCATCGTGCACCTCATGCTGATGTTCGCAGCCTTGCTGGTCGATCACTATTGGATCCTCTAGACCATGCGCCTGCGTTTTCCTCTGCGCCGCCGTCAGTTCGTGCTGACCGCGGCGTCGGCCCTGCTGCTGTCGGGCTGCGGCCGCCCCGATGCTTCGCCCGATGCCCCCAAGGCGACTTTCCACGGCGTGGACATCACCGGTGCCAGCTATGCGCGCCAACTGAGCCTGAAAGACCTCGACGGGCGGCTGCGCTCGCTGGACGAGTTCAAGGGCAAGGTCGTGTTCGTGTTCTTCGGGTTCACGCAATGCCCGGACGTGTGCCCGACGACCATGGCCGAGATTGCCGAGGTGCGCCGTCGCCTGGGCCCGGATGGCGACAAGGTCCAGGCCATCTTCGTCACGGTCGATCCGGAGCGGGACACCCCAGAGGTCCTCAAGGCCTACCTCGGCAACCTCGACAAGAACTTCATCGGGCTGCGCGGCACGCGCGAAGAGACCGATGCGATGGCGCGCGAGTTCAAAGTGTTCTACCAGAAGGTCCCCACGTCCGAGGGGCACTACACCATCGACCACACGGCCGGTGGCTACCTTTTTGATCCTCAGGGGCACGTCAGGCTGTTCGTGCGCTACGGCATGGGCGTCGATCAGCTCACCGCCGACGTTCGGCAACTGCTCGCTTCATCTTGAAACGATTTGTGTCCCCTGCGTGCCACGTGGAAGATTTGACACGTCTTCTTCCGTGTTCTGGCGAATACTCCGTTTAACCCGAGCCGATCAGGTGCAGACTGCGCTGGCGTCCCGGGGATGAGTGGAACATGGACGGGCCGGCTGCATCCGAAAGGCGAGTCAGAAGCCCTGTCTGTTAGGCTGAACAGGCAGCTGTAAGGGCATATCTGGCATGACGAAGTTTGGGGTGGCGGTGGTCGCCTGCCTGGTGGCAGGGGCACTTGGGGGGTGTGGCGGTGGCGGCGGCGGCGAGGAGCCAGCCCGTACAACCTCGACGGCTTCATTGAACGCGGGAGACTCGACAGTTCAGGCTTCGGGGCTGATGCTCGCGCCGGTCCTGGTCGGGGCCTCGTCCTCGGCGCAGGTGAGCTGCCCGCAGACGCAGGTGGTGTCGGTTGCCACCTTCGGTGCCCGCCCGGATGATGGCGTGGACGACACAGCGGCGCTGCAGCGGGCCATCAACGAGTCGACGCCAGGGACCACGCTCGTGCTGCCGGCTGGTCGCTACCAGCTGTCTTCGGTGCTTCTGCCGCGATCGGACCTGACGCTGTGCGCCAGCACGACTGCCACGCTGGCGTGGACGGGCGGATCGGGGCACCTGATCGACGCGGTCTACCGTGGCCGCGCCGACCGCTTCAACCTGTACAACCTGACCTTCGACGGCGCCTCCGTCATCCTGGCCGGCACGGGCAACCGGGTGGTGAACAACACCTTCCGCAACGTCAACCGTCCGGCTGGCGCACCCACCACGGACCGCAGCCGCCTGTACGGGCTGCACCTCGTCGACTTCACGGACGGGGTCGTCGAGCACAACGTGTTCAGCAACATCGACACCGAGACAGCCATCATCGGCTATGGCGTGTCCGGCAGCCGCATCCGGCAGAACACCATGAGCCAGGTGTTTCAGGCCATGCATTTCTTCGACCTGTCCAGCACGGAAGTCAGTCAGAACCGCATCAGCGGTGTGCGCCGCATGGGCATCGAGATCCAGGGCCTCAACCTGACCGGTGCCGTGATCCGGGACAACGTCCTGTCTGACTGGCGATACCAGGCCGACCAACGTGAGCTGATCGGCCTGTCGGTGGTGTCGGGCAAGGGCGTGCTGATTCAGGGCAACGTCCTGCGCTGCGGTGCGGGCTGTGATGGCAGCGAACGTGGCTGGGGCATGGAACTGGGCGGCGCCGACGGTCAGCAGATTCGGCGCAACGTCGTGCAAGGCTTTTCGGTCGGCATCGGTGTCGCCATCCTCGACAGCATCACGGTCGAGGGCAACGCCATCTATGACGCCCACGCCGGCATCTTCAAGTTCAACAACGGCCCGGTGGCCAGCAGCCTGCGCATTGTCGGCAACCAGATCGAGAACGCCCGTGATTGCGGTATCTGTGGCGAGTGGACCCTGGCCCATGCCCCTGAGGTGACGTCCAACACGGTGGTCCGCGAGGCGGGGCGCTGGGAGGGCGATGCCGGCCGTCGGTACGTCGGCATCACCATCAGTCCGGTCGCGGCCGGCGCCCCTGCGATGAAGGTGGCTTCCAATCGACTGCTGCTGGAAGGCAGCCCGACGGCGGGGTTACAGGGGTGGGGGCTGTGCCTGTGCGGGGCCCTCGGAAACCTCACCGGACTGACGCTGGACAGCAACTGGTTCGGCAGCACGGGCAGTTGGGGCGGTGGCATCCTGATCAATGCCGAGCGCGCGGCTCAGGGCGTGCGGTTCCAGTCCAACGTGTTCCAGGGTTTGTCGTCGGCCGTGGCGGGTGTTCACACCTGGCTGGCGGGGTCGTTCACTGCCTCGGGCAACCAGGCCATCAACGTGCCGAGCAGCGGCCTGTGGCCAGGACTGGTGCCGACGTCGACTGTTGCCGCGCTGCCCGGTTTCGGGTTGTCGTCGACCGGCACGGGGAACCAGCGCACGCTGAAGGCGGCTCTGGAGGGGGGCTCGTCGACCGACTGGCAGTTCGGGGACGGCTTCAACACCACCACAGCCGGAACCGGCATTCGCCACCTGTATGCCGTGGACGGCGGGCAGCGGATGATGGCCCGGGCCTGGGTACCTCACGCGTCGGGCGGTTGGCTCACCAGCCGGGTGGATGTGAGCCTGGCGGGACTCTGAACGTCGCAGCCACCCGTCAGGCGCTCAGCAGCGTGAAGCTCTGACGCCCTGACCAGCTTTCATCCGGGCCGAGGGTGACCGGATGCATGATGCGGGCGCCTTCCACGCACAGCATCTGCTGCCAGCCATCGGCCGGCATGTCCTTCAGCGCGGCGCATTTATCCGGTCCGGGGTTCCAGATCACCGCGTCGGTCAGACCCTCGGTTTCGATCGCCAGGCGGCGAGGACCGTCCCGCAGCAGCAGGCTGGGGGCCTGTGCGTAGATCCGATCGATCTCGCCATGGAAGCGCTTTTCCGGGTGGTCTTCCACGGCCTCGGTGCGCAGGACGCTGTCCGCGTAGTGGCAGCCTTCCAGGCCCTGCAGGCGCACCTGGCCGAGCTCCGACACGGCCAGGTAGGTGTGCAGGGCGGCTGCAAAGGGCCAGGTCGTCGTACCCGGGTTGTGCGCGTGAAGTTCGAGGTCCAGGCGCGCGCCGCTCACCGACACCGTCAGCTCCAGCGTGAAGGCGTGGGGCCACAGCGCGCGGGTCGCCTCGTCGTCGCGCAGCACCAGGGTGGCCTGGGCGTGGTCGCGGCCAGCACGCTGGCTGTCCAGCATCCAGGCGCGCTGGCGCGCCAGGCCATGGCGCGGCAGGCTCACATCCGGGCCGCGTTGTTCGAACTGAGGGAAGATCACCGGCACGCCGCCTCGCACGGCCAGGCCGGGGCCGGCCACGGCCTTGGGCGACAGGTACAGCTGTTCATCCGCCCCGGCGGGAATCCAGGACACCACGTGGCCCCCGTGCAGCAGCACAGTCGCCTGCGCGCCATCGGGCGCACGCACACACAGGGCCGGTTGACCCAGCACCTCGGTCATCGGAAAGCTCGCATCACTCATCCCGTCAGTATCCACCCTTCGACCGGGTCCATGCCATCCGGCAGGCCGTAACACCGGTCGCCGGCCTCCGCGCGGGCCTGGGCCCAGGCCGCCTGCATCAGGCACAGCACGGCATCCAGACGGTCTCCCTTCGGGTCGGCGACCAACGCATCGTGCTGCGCCGCGCTGAGCTTCAGCCGCAGGCCGAGTCGCGTGCGCCCCTGTTCCAGCGCCGTCAGCAGGTCCTTGCGTGCGATCAGACGGGCTTCGCTGACGTCGGTCTCGCTCTTGTAGCTGCGCCGCCCCAGGATCTCGCCGGCCAGCCAGCCTGGATAGGCCTCGAGTGCGACCGCCTCGGGGCGACCGGGCCGCTGGCCGGGCAACGTCACGTCGGCGGCCACCAGCCGCATGAGGCCCTCGAAGTACATCTTGCCCACCGGCACGTAGCGGGTCTGCAGGGGGCTGGTGCTCACCATGCCCGGGCGGGCCAGGTCGGCCGTGCGGTGGACCAGGCGGGAGCCCGGCGGCCGATCGGCATGCCAGGTGACGCCCCAGCCATCCACCAGCTTTTGAAAGCCGGCCCGGTCGCCACAGTGGGCGTGCAGGGCACGGATCAGCCGCTCCGTCTCGCCGATGCCCTCTCTGTGCCAAGGCGGTGAGAAGCCGCGCGCAGGACAAGGGGGCAAGGGGCGGGCGCCGCTCAGCCAGTCCGGCAACATCCCGGGGCCATGGGCGTGCAGGGCATCGACGAACTCCCTCGGCAGGCCGAAAGGGAAATCGCATCCCATGACGAAACCGGCGCCCAGCGGGCCTTCCGTCCGGGGCAAGATCAGGGCAACCAGGGCATCGTGGGTGGGCAATTCGTCCACGCGCTCCAGCCTGACCACGGCACCCGATCGCCGCCCCCAGGCCAGGGTGAGGGGCTTGCGGGCGGACGGGGCGCTGCTGAAATCGAGCCCGAGCAGCCAGCCCTTTGTGCCGACCGGGTTCAGTTCGGGCGGCTGACGATGCACGCGGTCGCGATCAGCTCTTCCAGCAGCGCCATCGAAACCTTGCCGGACACCGCGTACGGGTCCAGCACCGGGCGCTCGGAGTACTTCAACAGTGTCGACGGGTTGACCCGCGCCAGGTTGACCTGCCCCATGGTCCAGCCGGCGAAGCGCCGCTCGGTGATCTCTTCGTAATGCAGCAGCACCACATCCTTGTGACGCGGGTCACGGCAGATGTGGTTGTAGAGCTCGCTGACGGTGTCGCGACCGCCTTCCAGCACCTGCATGAAGATGTCGCCGCTGTGGCACAGCAGGCCGGTGATGCCGCGTCGGGGGTTCTCCTTGCGCGAGCTCACCAGGATGGCGTCGATGGCTTCCGGGGTCAGCGGCTCGCTCGAGCGGCTTGCATACAGCAGTCGAACCAGCATGGCTCAGCCCTTCTTGTTGTTGACGAGCGAGAGGAATTCGCGGCGCAGATTGGGGTCCTTCAGGAAGGACCCGCGCATCACGCTGTTGATCATCTTCGAGTCCATGTCCTTCACGCCGCGCCAGTGCATGCAGAAGTGGTCCGCTTCCATCACCACGGCCAGCCCATCGGGGTTCATGCGCGACTGCAGCACGTCGGCCACCTGGGTGACGGCCTCTTCCTGGATCTGCGGGCGGCTCATGATCCAGTCGATCAGGCGGGCGTACTTCGACAGGCCGATCAGGTTGGAGTGCTCGTTGGGCATGATGCCGATCCACACCTTGCCGATGATGGGGCACAGGTGGTGCGAACAGGCGCTGCGCACGGTGACCGGGCCGACGATCATCAGCTCGTTGAGCCGCTCGACGTTGGGGAACTCGGTGACCGGTGGTGCGGCGTGATAGCGCCCCTTGAAGATCTCGTGCAGGTACATCTTGGCGACACGGCGCGCGGTGTCCTGCGTGTTGTGGTCGCTTTCGGTGTCGATCACCAGGCTGGAGAGCACCTCGCTCATCTTGCCCTGCACCTCGTCGAGCAGCCGCTCCAGCTCGCCGGGTTCGATGAACTCGGCGATGTTGTCGTTGGCGTGAAAGCGGCGCTGAGCGGCCTTCAGGCGCTCGCGGATCTTCACCGAAACGGGCACGCCCTGGTCGTCGTCCGCGGCGGCAGGGGAGGGGTCGATGGCGCGCAAGGAGGGGCTGTTCATGTTGTGTGGGTCCGGTCGATGGGGCGAGGCCGCCACAGGCCTGCGCCAGGCAGTGCGCTAGATGATGTCCGCACTGTAGCCTGACAGACATTGCCTGAGGGATTCGAGGGTATCCGCATCGCGCAGCGGTTTGTCGGTGCGCCAGCGCAGGATGCGGGGAAAGCGCACGGCCAGGCCGCTCTTGTGCCGTGGGCTGGGCGCGATGCCTTCGAAACCCAGCTCGAACACGAGGGACGGCCGCACCGCGCGCACCGGCCCGAACTTCTGCAGCGTGGTCTGGCGGATCACCTTGTCGACCTGGGCGATCTCGGCATCCGTCAGGCCCGAGTAGGCCTTGGCAAACGTCACCAGCTGCAGCCCGTCGGGGTCGGGCGGCTGCCCGGCCGAAATCGCCTCCAGCACCGACTGCACCTCGGCCTCGTCGCGCGGGGGGCGGCTCCACACGGCGAAGGTGTAGTCGGTGTAGAGGCTGGCGCGCCGGCCATGACCGGCCTGGGCGTAGATCAACACCGCGTCGACCGTCATGGGCTCGGTCTTCCACTTCCACCAGATGCCGTCGCTGCGCGTGCGGCCGGTGCCATAGCGGGCGGCGCGGTGTTTGAGCATGAAGCCCTCCACCTGCAGGGCCCGGGCTTGCCGACGCAGTTCGGCCAGCTCGGCCCACGCCTGCGGCGTTTCGGGGCGGCTGGCCAGTGGCGACAAAACGAGGTCGTGCAACGTGGTGACGTGCGACTCCAACAGCTGGCGGCGAAGCAGCTGTGGTTGCGCTCGCAGATCGCGGTGCGCCCAGGCCAGCAGATCGTAGGCCACGAAGGCGCAAGGCACCTTGGCGAGCCACGCCGCGGTGAGCTTCTGGCGGGTGATGCGCTGCTGCAGCATGGCAAATGGCGCGGGCGTGAAGGGCAGGCCCAGCGCCGCGCTCGGTGTGGGCTCGATGGCCAGGATCTCGCCATCGAGCACCGTGCCATCGGGCCAGTGCTGCGCCAATGCGGCCAGATCCGGAAAACGTTCGGTGATCAGCTCCTCGCCGCGAGACCAGATGCCGACCTCGCCGCCTCGGCACACGATCTGCGCGCGAATGCCGTCGAACTTCCATTCGACCAACCAGTCGTCCGACGGGCCGATGGGCTGCTCCGGTTGATCGGGCGTGCGCCCCTCCTCCAGCGGGTGGGCGAGAAAGAACGGGTAGGGCTGCGTGCCTTGTGGCTCGTCGGTGTCCCCTTCCAGCGGCGCCACCAGGCGGGCGTAGGCATCGGCATCTGGAACGTGGCGGGCATCGGTGTAGCCCATCAGGCGTTGGGCCACGACGGTGGCCGGCACCCCGCTATGCTCGGCCAGCGAGCGGATCACCAGTTGCTTGCTCACCCCGACCCGCCAGCCGCCGCCGATCAGCTTGATCAGCACGAAACGCTGTGACCAGTCCAGCGGGGCCATCCAGGCGCGCAGTGCCACCTGCTGGGCTTCCAGCGGCTGCCCTCGCAAGGGCAACAGGCGGTCGTGCAGCCAGCGATGCAGGGGCAGGGCCGTGGCATCGGCGTCGTCGCCCGCGGCCGCAGCGGGCAGCAGATGGGCGATGGTTTCAGCCAGGTCGCCCACCGCCTGGTAGCAGACTTCGAACAGCCAGGCATCGATGCCGGCCGCGTCAGCCGCCCACTCCCGCAAGGCCGTGGTCGTGATGGCCCGCCGCGGGCGTCCACCCGCCAGGAAGTACACGGCCCAGGCAGCGTCATCCGGCGACGCGTCGGACCAGTAACGCGTCAATGACGCGACCTTGTCGCGCGTGGCCGTGCTGGCATCGAGTTCTGTGTAGAGCTGCGCGAATCGCTGCATGCACACAGCCTAGCACCGCCCGGCGGCGGGCCGATGCATGCTCAGTCAGCGTGACAGACGGGGTCTTGGGGGTGTTGCACGCAGTGGCGGGCGCGACAGGTGGCGGCCTGCGCGCCCGAGAGCTTGCTGCACAAGGGCGACGGCGCTGGCCTGGCGGTCGTGGACCGGGTGCGGGCGTGGGTCATCACCGCCTGCACCAGGGCCACGTCGTCTTCGCCCGGGCGGGGGGTGGCCTGCGCGACCGGGCGGTCCTGCTCGGCTCGCCGTGGCTCGGCGTCCTTGGGCTTGCCCGCCGACTTGTCCGGCGTGCGCCGGGTGGGCTTGCTTGGCTTGCGCTCGGTCGACGCCGTGGACCGGGCGGGCTCGGCCGCGGCGGCCAGTGGCTTGGCTGCGCTTGCCAACGCGAGAGCCGCGGGGGGGACACCTTCCGGTCCAGCGGGGGGCACGTTCTCGATTCTTGCCGCCGCTGCCTCGGCGGTAGGGCGGGCGGTCGGCCCCGCCAGCGCCGCCAGGGGCCCCTCCGAGGACGCCGCTGCCAGCGGCGATGAGGCCACCACAGCAGGCGCCGAGCTGGTGGGCGTCGGGGCTGGGATGCGGGGCGACTCGGCAGCCTGTGGTGCCTGTGCGTTCGCCAGCTGGCTGACGCCGGGATTGCCGTGGCTCACCACCACCGAGAACACGGCGAGCAGGGCCAGCGCACCGACGCCCATCAGGCCCAGGGCCAGGGTGCGCTGCCAGGGGCGCCGGGCGGTGCGGTGGCGGCGCGGCAGCGCATGGCGCGCCGGTCTCTGTGCGGATTCGAGGGTCGACAAGAGGCGCGGCGACACCGCGTGGTCTGCGGCGTCGGCATCCGGATGGTTCGGGTCCATGCCTGCAAACAGGCTGGGCCGGTCGAGAGAAGGACGCGGGGATCGGGCAGGCGATGTGTCGTCTGCCAGGCCGCGTGTCCGGCCGTGGTCGTGGCTCAAGCCAATCTCCCTGGGTGACTTGTTTATGGTTGAATCGGCTGATTCTACGAATCACAGTCACAGGGACGGCACCCCCGTTGCGGGGTTGCAAGCACTGGTTACCAAAAGATGCAGGCAGGGTGGATCTGGCTCGGCGTGATGCTGGGATGTATGGCACTGGCCGCCGTCGTGTTTCCGGGGTGGTGGGCGGGGCCGTGGCGGCAACTGGGTGGGCGCTGGCGGCACCGATCGCACCGGCGTCTGCGGTGGCAGCGCGCGCCGGCGCAGGCGCCGCGTCCCCGGCTGTCGAACAGCTCAGCAGGGTTGCGCGCGTCCTGGCGCAGACCGGTGGCGACCATCGTGGTCCTCGCGTTGCCGGTGGTGGGGGTGCTGGCCTGGAGCCTCTCGACCCCCCGCATGCTCGAGGGCTTCGACGACAGCCTGACGGCCTCCGATGAACGGGTGGCCCAGCTGCTCGCCGGGGAGCAGCTGGTGCCGCCGCCGCCCTTGCCGCCGGATGTCTTCACCACGGCCGAGGTCGAGATCGAGCGCCCCATGCTGGCACTGGCCGATCGGCGCTGGGAGCAGATGGACCCGGAGTTCGTACAGCGCCTGTTGCTCGTCTTCAAGATCATGAAGGAGGAGCACGGCTACGACATGGTCCTGCTTGAGGGATGGCGCAGCCCGGAGCGCCAGAACCTGCTGGCGGCCCGAGGCGCCAATGTCACCATGGCCACGGCCTGGCAGAGCTACCACCAGTGGGGCCTGGCCGCTGACTGCGCTTTCGTGCGCCAGGGCAAGCTCGTGATCTCCGAGCGGGAGCCGTGGGCCATGGAGGGCTATCGCCGATACGGCGAAGTGGCCGAGCGCGTGGGCCTGACCTGGGGCGGGCGCTGGCAGATGACGGACCTGGGCCATGTGGAGTGGCGCAAACCGGGCATCCGCGAGGCGATGCGGGCGGCCAGACAGACCCCCTGACGGATTCATTGACATTCGACACAAGCCGTAACAGCTGACCTGCTTTAGAGGGGGGTGAGCCGCGTTCGTCGCGGCTTAGACTCGCCCCGCGCGGCGCTGACCGCGCCACGACAACAGAAAGCAGACAGGGAGCGCAGGCCATGGGCCGACCATTCATCGTCCTCGGTGACGCCACCGACCATGGCGGGACCGTTGTCCAGGCGTCGGCCATGACCGACACCCATGGGCGAGGCATCGCTCGGGTCGGCGACAAGGTGACCTGTCCCCGCAAGGGCCATGGCGGCACCACGGTGATCGTCACGGGGGATCCGACCATGCTGATCGACGGCATGCCGGCCGCGCGCCATGGCGACAAGTGCGCCTGCGGCGCCACCTTGATCGCCAGCCAGGCGGTGTCCACGGACATCTGACGCGCACGCTCGACAGCAAGGGAGCAGGCCGCGTCCGCTCTGACGTGGGCGACGTGGCTCCCGGTCATCAATCAGGCAGTTCAGGCATGACCAAGGTATGGAAAGTGGCGGGGGTTTGGCTGGTGATGGCCGCCGTCGTCTGGCTCTTCACCATCTGGCGATGGCAGACCACCGATGTGATGGTGTCCGACCGCGACATCGTGCTGCAGTTGCTGGTCCTGCCCCTGTTGCTGACCGGTGCGCTGGTGGGCGCGTTATGGGGGCTGCACCACCTGCGCGCAAGCGTGGCATTGGAGTCTGATGCCACGAGCCCGGGCGCCGGACCGTCTCTGGATTCCTCGGCGGCTTCCAGCGGTGCGGACGAGGCCTTGCGTTGCGCCCAGGCGTGGCTGCTCACCTCGGCGGTGGCCTTGCCCGTGGGGTCCCGCACGGATGCGGCCTGGGCCACGCTGTCGAGTCAGGCCGCGCGGCCTTCGCTCGACCCTTCATTGCTCGATCACGATGGCCTGCCCGTTTTCACTTGCCGTGCTGCGTGGGTGGACGAGGCGCTGGCTGACGCCGACGCCGCGGCCGAGGAGCACGCACGGCCGGAGAGGGTGCGGCGCGCCTGGCTTCTGTTGCAGCCGGTGCTCGGCCAGTTGCTGGACGCGCTCACACTGCTCGGGCCTGACGCGGCCGGTCCGGAGAGCCACCCCCATCCCGACCATGTCCAGGCACCGGTTTCGATGAAGGCGCACCTGGCGGGGGTGGCCATGCCCTTGTCGGCGTCACAGCAGCAGTCCCGCGAAGCAGGCCGACCTCACCTGACGGTGAGGTTGGTGTTGCCGCGCGACTGGGCGGAGGAGGACCGGAACTGGTTCACCCAGGCAGCACGCCAGGCATCCGGCGCGCTGCTGGACTGGGCCGAGCGGACGGGGTGCCGGGCTCTGCACTGGCAGACCACGCCGCCCGAGACGCCGGAGGCCCTGTGGGTCGAGATCGATCAGATGGTGTTGCGATGGCAGCGTGATCCGACGCCTGCCCTGACGCTCTTGCTGGCGGTGGACAGCGCGGTGGACGCCGATGAGGTGGAGCGCAGGCAGGCGCGCGGTGAACTGTTCACAGCGCATCACCAGAACGGGCAGGTGCCAGGTGAAGCCGCTGCGGGCCTGTTGCTCGCGTGCCCGCACTGGCCGCGCCCCGACGATGGGGACGCGCCACCTGCGCTGCTGGGCCGCCCTGCACACGCGCGGCGTGGCAAGTCCGCCGACGCGATCGGCCGTGTCGGCATCGACGCCCTCCGGGCGTTGCTGGATGGGGTGGTCGGGCATCGCCTGGCTGCTCCGGTGGAGGCGCTCACGGTGGTCAGCGATGCCGATCACCGTGGCAGCCGCGCGGCCGAACTGTACGAATCCGTGCAGGAGAGCCTGCCGGGCCTGGATCCGGCAACCCAGGTCGTTCGCGTGGGCGAGGCCTGTGGCGAGCTCGGCGTTGCCCGGGCCGTGGTGCCCGTGGTGCTGGCCCACGCAGCGCTGAACCTCGCGGAGGACGATGCTGCGGCCGCTCTGGCTGTGCTGATGCAGGACGGACACGAACGCGTGGTCGTGCCGCTGAGCCGCCCCGACCGTCCCCATGACGAGCCCGCAGCCGACCTGCCCAACCCCGCACCCCACACAGCCTGAGACGGACCCCGCATGCAACGAATCTGGAACTTTCTCCTCAATCCCCGTGTGCTGACCGTGATCGGCGTGGCGGCGCTCGCGGGACTGCTGCTGCTCGGCGCGGACGCCATGCGCGTGGGCCTGTTGTGGGCCGGCGTGGTGCTGGGGGTGCTGGCGGCGGCCTGGCTCGCGGTGTGGGGTGTGCGGCGCTGGCGTGCCCGCCAGGCGGCCCGGGCGCTCGAAGAAGCGATGGCATCCGAGGCCGATCAGGCCGTGCGTCGCGCTGCACCGGGTCAGCAGGACGAGGTGGCGGCCGTGCGCGAGCGCATGGCCGAGGCGGTACGCCTGATCAAATCCTCCAAGCTGGGTGAAACGTCGGGCTCGGCCGCGCTTTACGAGCTCCCCTGGTATGCCGTGATCGGCAACCCCGCAGCGGGCAAGAGCTCGGCCGTGGTGAAGTCCGGCCTGAAGTTTCCGTTTGCAGAGAACACCGATCATGTGATCCAGGGCATTGGTGGCACCCGTCACTGCGACTGGTACTTCACCACTGAAGGCATCCTGCTGGACACCGCAGGGCGCTATGCCGTGCACGAGGAAGACCGCAAGGAGTGGCTGGGGTTTCTCTCGCTGTTGAAGAAGCACCGCCCGATGGCGCCGCTCAATGGGGTCATCATTGCCGTCAGCGTGGCGGAACTGGCAGGACACAAGCCCGAGTTCGCCATTGACCTTGCACTCAAGCTGCGGCAGCGCGTTCAGGAGTTGACCGAGCGGCTGGAGGTTTTCGCGCCGGTGTACGTGGTGTTCACCAAGGCGGACCTGATTGCCGGCTTCGTCGAGTTCTTCGAGGACCGCGATCGCCAGGAGCGTGACAAGGTCTGGGGTGCGACGCTCGCGTACGACACCAGCGCGCGCGGCGATGCCGTGGCCTTGTTCGACAAGCACTTCGACGAGCTCTACGAAGGCCTGAAAGCCGCCTCGGTCGCCCGCATGTCGCTGCATCGCGGCGAGCAACTGCCCCCCGGCGTACTGACCTTCCCGCTCGAGTTCGCCGCGCTCAAGCCGGCGCTGCGCACCTTCATCAACACCCTGTTCGAAGAGAACCCCTACCAGTTCCGCCCCATCTTCCGCGGCTTTTACTTCACCAGCGCGGTTCAGGAAGGGCAGTCCACCAGCCGGGCCAGCGAGCGTGTGGCCAGCCAGTTCGGCCTGCAACTGCAGCCGGGGACGTCGGCGGCGGTGTATTCGCAAAGCGGCTTTTTCCTGAAAGAGCTCTTCTCCCGCGTGATCTTTGCAGACCGGCAACTTGTTCAGCAGTACACCAGCCGACGCAAGCTGCGGCTGCGGTATGCCACCTTCTTCGGGGGCGTGTTGCTGCTGGGGATGCTGCTGGCAGGATGGACCTGGTCCTGGATGGGCAACCGCCAGCTGGTGGCGCATGTGCAGGCCGATATGGCCAAGGCCGAGCGCATCCAGGCGCAGCGCACCGATCTCGGCTCTCGCCTGGAAGCGCTGGAAATTCTGCAGGATCGCCTGGAGCAGATGCAGCGCTATCGCAGCATGCGTCCATGGTCGATCGGCCTGGGGCTCTACCAGGGCGAGGTCATCGAGCAGCGGCTCAAGGAGGAGTACTTTGCGGGGTTGCATGCCGTGATGCTCAAGCCATCGGCCGATGCGATCGCGGCTTACCTTGGAGAGGTCAACGCCCATGCGGCCCAGCTCAGGCCCCACCAGCCTGCGAGCGAAGCCGGCGGCGTGATGGCCGCGGGGGGCACACCCTCCGGCGAGGCGGCGTCCGCCGTGCCGGTGGCCTTGCAAGGAGGCTCCCCCGGCGCGACGAACGCGGCTTCGCCGTACACACGTGCATCCAGTACCGATGTGGCCGAGGCCTACAACGCCCTGAAGGCCTATCTGATGCTGGGAGACCGTGCCCGGCTGGAACCTGGCCACATGAGCGACCAGCTCACCCGTTTCTGGCGCAGCTGGCTGGAGACCAACCGCGGGGCGATGTCACGCGAGCAGATGATCGCAAGGGCCGAGCGGCTGATGTCGTATGCCGTGGGGCAGATGAGCGATCCTGCCTTCCCCCAGCAGGAGTTGAACCTGACGCTGCTGGACACCACGCGCGACAACCTTCGTCGGGTCATCAAGGGCATGCCCGCCCGGGAGCGCGTGTATGCCGAGATCAAGGCCCGCGCCGCGGTGCGGTTCGCGCCAGTGACCGTCACCCGTCTGGTCAGCGAATCGGACAGGAACGTGGTGGCCGGAAGCCATGCGGTGTCCGGCGCGTTCACCCGCGCGGCGTGGGATGGCTACGTGCGCGACGCCATCAAGGAGGCCGCGCATGGTGAACTGCAGTCCACTGACTGGGTCCTCAAGACCGCCGCTGCCGACGACCTGACGCTGGAAGGCAGCCCCGAGCAGATCCAGAAGGCCCTGACCCACCTCTACAAGACCGAGTACGTCCGGGAATGGCAGAAGTTCATGCAAGGCATCAGCGTGCAGGACTTCGCGGGCTTCGATCAGGCGGTGTCGCAGATGAACCGATTGGGCGATCCGTCCGCATCGCCGGTGGGCACCCTGATGCAGGCCCTGTACGACCAGACCGCCTGGGACAACCCCTCCATGGTCAACGAGCGTCTTGCCAAGACCCAGCGTGGATTCATGGAGTGGTTCAAGCAGACGGTGCTGGGCATGGTGCGTTCGCCGGTCCAGGTGAACGTCAACGTCGAAGGCATGCGCGCTGCCGAGATCCCGATGGGGCCGATCGGGCGCGAGTTCGGCGGCGTGGCGCGCATCGTCATGCCGCGCGAGGGAGCCAAGCCCATGCTGCAGAACTATCTGGCGGCCCTGTCGCAGCTGCGCTCGCGCTTCAACCAGATGAAGACCCAGGGCGATCCGGGGCCCGGTGCCCGCCAGATGATGCAGCAGACGCTCGACGGGCAGGGCGAGCTGGCCGACGCGCTGAAGTTCGTCGATGAGCACATGCTGGCCGGGATGAGCGATGCGCAGCGCGCGGCCTTGCGGCCCTTGCTGGTGCGGCCCTTGATTCAGGCCTTCGCTGTGCTCGTCAAGCCGGCCGAGGCGGAGCTCAATCGCGTCTGGATGGCCCAGGTGTACGAGCCCTATCAGCGCACGCTGGCCGGGAAGTACCCGTTCGACCGGGCCGCGCGCATCGAAGCCGGTCCCGCCGAGATCGCCAAGGTGTTCGGCAGCGAAGGGGCGGTGGCCAAGTACGTCGAGCAGGCGCTGGGAACATTGGTGCACAAGCGGGGCGACCAGATCACGCCACGCACCTGGGCCGATCTGGGGGTCCGGCTGCGCCCCGAGTTCGTCAATGGTCTGTCGGGGTGGGTGGCGCCGCTCACCGGCCAGGGGCCGGCGGCCGGGGCACCGGTCGGCGCAGCCGCCCAGGCCGAACCTCAGACTGTCTTCCAGCTCCTCCCGCAGCCCGTGCCGGGCCTGACCGAATACACGGTGGAGGTCGATGGCCAGGTGCTGCGCTATCGCAATGGCGCGGCCAGCTGGGCTCACTTTGTCTGGCCGGGTCCGGGCACGCCGGGCGCCAAGGTGCAGGGCGTGGACTACAGCGGCCGCCAGGTCGTGCTCTTCAACGAGCCCGGCCGCTACGGCCTGGAGAAAATGATCAACGCCGCGGTGCGGCGCAAGGTCGATGGCAATGCGTTCGAGTTGCGCTGGAGCAGTGGCGCCACCGCGGTGGCCGTGCACCTGCGCATCGTGTCGAACGCAGCGCCTTCGCCCGCTGCGACCGAGCAGGCCGCACCTGCTGCGGGCGCAGCATCGGCCCGTCCCGGCGCGCTGCCGGCCATGGTGGCCGGCGCAGCGGAGGACCCGTCACCGACGACGCCAGGTTCCCCCCCGTCTCCCGCCCCGGTTCAGCCGGGGATGCCGGTGCCTCAGGCAGCCCGCTCCACGGAGGTGGTCTCGTGAGCGCCGTACCGACCTTGCAGGCCACAGGCCAGCTCGTCTACTTCGGCAAGGTGCCATGCCGCGGGGATTTCGTGCGCAGCACCCAGCATGGCGCGCTGATCGAGCAGTTGGACCATTGGCAGAGCCACACGATGGAGCGCCTGTCTTCCGATCCCCGATGGAAGTTGCTGTACGACGCTGCCTCGCCGCTTGCGTTCGCGGTGCTGGGCACCGGAAGCCGGGTTGGCCTGGCAGGCCATTGGATGGCCAGTCAGGACGCTTCAGGGCGGCGTTTCCCTTTTCTGACGGCGTGCGCGCTGTCGCTCAACCTGCCGCGCGACACACTGCCGGTGGCGCCGGTCGCGCTGGCACGGATCTGGGGCCGACTCGAGCAGGTGGCCCGTGTGGCGCACGCGGCGACCGACCTGGCCCATGCGCAGGGCAGTCTGGACGCCCCGATGGACGTCGACCTCCAGGCGCCGCTTGCGCAACAGGCGCAGGCCGATTTCCTGGCGTCGCGGACGGTGGCGGCGCTCGACCAGATGCTCTCGTCCGGCACGCACCGCTTCTCGGTGCGGCATGCCACGCTGGCGTTGGGCCTGCTGCTGCAGCCCGCCATGGCGCAGGGGGCCGCCCGCTTGAACAAGGTGTTGTGTTGCCCGTTGCCTCAAGAGCCCGCCGTCCGGGCCTCTGTGGCAGGGTGGTGGCTGTCACTCGTGCTCGGCTTTTTCTCGCGGCACGAGGTGGAACTCGGCCTGTTTCTCGCGTCCGTAGACGGCCGGCCACACCTGGTGCTGGGTTTCCATGGTGCCTCGCCCGCGGTGCTGCATGCGCTGATCGATCCGGCCCGGCTGGACGAGCATGGCGTGTTTTTGCGCGACCTCGACTGGGTGGAGGACGAGGTGGACGCCGACTATGGCATGCGCAAGCTGTCGAACTACCTGCGTGACCCCGGCCTGTCGCTGGCGCAGGCCTTGAGCGTCTACAACGAAGTGTTTCTGGGAGTCTGACCGATGGTGAGCCGTTTCACCCCTGCCCGGCGCCACGTGCGTCAGGCGATTCTGCTCGTGCTGACGGCCTTGGGCGGGGCGTCGGTCGGGGCGCAGGCCGTGCCCGATGCCGGCAGCTCGGCCGGCGTGAGCACGGCGCCCGTGGTGGTGTCCGGGACGGTCCCGGACGAAGCCACGCGTGTCGCCATCCTGACCCGGATGCGCGAGCTCTATGGCGCGAGCCGGGTGGTCGACCAGCTCAGCCTGGGGACGGTGGTCGCCCCCGCGCAATGGCGAGACTACGTGCAGAAGCTGCTCTCGCCACACCTGCGACAGGTGTCCCATGGACAGCTGGCGGTCCAGGGGCAGGTCGTCGAGATCCGGGGTGAGGTGCCCAACGAGGCCGTGCGGCAGCAGCTGGCCAGCGACATGGCGCAGGCATTGAACCCGACTTACACCGTGCGCAACGGCCTGCGTGTGGCCGTGCAGGATCAGAGCGTGGTGGACCAGGCTCTGGCCAACCGCATCGTGGAGTTCGAGCCAGGCAGCGCGGTCCTGAGGCCGGCCAGCCTGCCTCTGCTGGACGAGATGGCCGCCGCAATGGCGCGCTTGAAGGACCGGCGTTTCGAGGTCATCGGCCACACCGACGCCGACGGCGCGCGGGCGGCCAACGTCAGCCTGTCGCTGGCCCGGGCGCAGGCAGTCAAGACCTATCTGATCGGCAAGGGCCTGCCGCCCGACCGGATCGCGATTTCCGGTATGGGGCCGGATCAGCCCGTGGCCAGCAATGCGACGGAGGCCGGCCGGGCCCGCAACCGTCGCATCGAGTTCCGCGTCGGCTCCTGATCCGGGGAGACAGGAGCGGGCAGGGGGGGGGCGTCAGTGGCTGTTGGAGTCCGTGGCGTCTGCCTGGAGTCCGAGCAGCTCTTCCAGGTGGCTCATGGCACCCTGGTCCTTCACCACGTGACGCAGCCACTCGTGCAGCGGCATTTCGGCCCACTTCACGGCCTTGTCGGCCAGATAGGCCACGGGGCTGTGGGGCTCGGTGCGGCGGAAGAACGTGGCCACCTCGCGCAGCTGCTGCAGTGCCTGGGTGCGGCTGGCCACCGGGCCGTGCAGCGCAGTCGGTGCGCCAGGTGCATCCCGTTCGGGGCCCGTGGCGTGAGGCGGTGATTCTGCCGTCGCGGAGGGCGGTTCGCTGGCGGGCGCGTCCAGCGCCCCGACCTCGCGGGCAAGGCGCTCCAGGTCGTGCCGCGCATCCTGCAGAGCGTCTCGTGCGCTGACGAAGCTCGGGCCCTCGGCTCCCAGTTCGGCGTCGATCACGGCCTGCAGTGCCTGGAGGGCTTCGTGGCATTGCTGGAGGGCGAGGACCTCGTCACGCAGCTGCTCGCGAGGGGTCTCGCGCAGCGCCCGCATGAAGCCCTCCACAGTCAAGGCATCGGCCGCCGGGGCCTGGCCCGCATCGGCGCCTGCCGGCTGGCCCGACTGCTGCCGTGCCACCGCCAGATCACGGAGGCTGTAAGCCGCTCCTTGGCGCCCGCGCGTGATCGGCCGGGTACGGGCGAAGTGCTGGACCTTTTGAAGCAACCAGCCGAGGTTGCCCACGCGCTCGTCCATGTCGTCGCCGTCCGGCTGCGGGTACAGCGCGGGCCAGTGCGTGCGGCAGAGTGCCGCGCACAAGGTCAGGCCGTCACGCAGACCTGCATATCCTCGCTGCATGGCCTCGGCTTCCGTCAGCCACATCACGAGACGCAGGTCCTTGCTGCGCTCGTTCAGTAACTGCTGGCACAGGCGGCTGACGCCGGGCCAGTCCGCCGCCTTCAATGCGGTGATCCATTCCCCTTGATTCAGCGTGGGGTCGTCTTCGCGCCGCATGTCGGCGATCTGATCGAATGCCGGCGAGAACGACAAGTCCTCGCCACACGGCGATGGGCCCTCCAGCGGGGCCGTCAAGGCGTCAAAATCCATGGTGTCCCTGTTGAATGTGCACGGCGCGCTCGGAGGCCGTGAGGGTGTCGGTCGCGCGGCGATCCGCACCATCGCGCATCATCCCATGAAGGTCGCGGCGGTCGGCTCACCCTGTCGAGGGTGAGCGCTCCCGACGCTGTCGCGAAAAGGTGATGAAATCAAATGAGATTGATTCGCAATTACACCCGGCGTGCTACGATGGCGGCATGAATTCGACCGTTGTTCCTCAGTGGGGCCCTCTGCCCGCCGCGCCCAGCGAGCTGAGCGCGTTGCAGCGCCATGCGCTGACGGTCGGTGTGGTGCTGACCCATGGGGCGCTGGCGGCGGCCATCGTGATGTTCGCCCGCGAAACCCCTTCCTTGCCGGAGCCCCAGGCCATCACCGTCGAGCTGGTCACCCAAGCACCGGAGACGGTGCTCACGCCTCCGGCACCCGCCAAGGTCGAAGCCCCGCCGCCTCCCGTGCCCCAGCCGCCGAAGCCAGTGGTCCAACCCAGCCGCCCGACGCCCACGCCGCCTGTGCTGAGCAGCCGCCAGCAGGCGACGGCCAACGACATCGTGGTCCCGCCGGTGACCGAGGTGAGGCCTCAGCCCGTGGCGCCGACACCCGCCGCTGCGCCGGCACCGGCCGCCGTGGCGGCACCCACCGCACCAGCGGCGGAACCGCCTCGGGCCCCAGCCGGCCCGAAGGTGCTGCCGTCGTCTGCTGTGCGCTACCTGGTCGAGCCGCCGCTCAGCTACCCGCGGGCGTCGCGTGAACTGGGGGAGCAGGGCGTCGTGCGCCTGAAGGTGCTGGTCGACGAGACCGGCCGCCCTCGTGACATCGAGATCGCCCGGTCCTCGGGGTACCCGCGTCTGGATCAGGCCGCGGTGTCAGCCATGCGCTCGGCCCGTTTTCAGCCGCATCTGGAGGAGGGCGTGGCCCGGACCGTCTGGGTGCTGGCGCCTCTGACATTCAATCTGGAAGACTGACATGACCGATACCACCACCGCGGCGACTTCGGCCGCTTCTGCCGTGACGGCCTCGACCGCCACCACGGCGCCCGCTGCAGCACCGGCCGAGCTGGGGTTCAGCCATTTCATTGCCCAGACCGATGCCGTGGGTCAGGGCCTGTTCGTCATCCTGGTGCTGATGTCGCTGGCGTCATGGGCGCTGATCGTCACCAAGGGTGTGGGTCTGTATCTGCGCCAGAAACGCAGCCAGGCCTTCCTGAACTTCTTCTGGAACGCGACCTCGCTCGAAGCCGTGCAGCACGAGATCAGCACCCACGGCGTGAGCGAGCCCTTCTCGCACCTGACCTCGCACGCCATGCACGCGCAGGCCCACCACGCTCGCTATGGCGCGGCGAAGCTGGAAGAAGCCGGCTCGGCCCAGGAGTTCCTGACCCGCACCATCAAGAAGGTGCTGGATGAGGAAACCATGCGCATGGAAAGCGGCCTCACCGTGCTGGCCACGATCGGGGCCACCGCGCCGTTTGTCGGCCTGTTCGGCACGGTGTGGGGCGTGTACCACGCGCTGCTGGCCATCGGCCAGACCGGTGCGGGCACGCTCGACAAGGTGGCCGGTCCGGTCGGCGAAGCGCTGATCATGACGGGCGTGGGCCTGGCCGTGGCCATCCCCGCCGTGATGGCCTACAACTGGCTGACCCGCAGCAACCGCGTGTGGGGCGCCCGCCTGGATGCCTTCGCCTTCGAGCTGTTTGCCTTCCTGTCGACCGGCCAGACGCTGAAGAACTCGACCAATGCCGAGCCGGGCCGTGCCCCTGCCGCCGTCGTGCCGATGAAGTCGCAAGCCTGAAGGGACTGAACCATGGCTTTCGCCAGTTTTGACGGCAAGAAGGGCAGTGCGCCGCTGGCCGAGATCAACATGGTGCCGCTGATCGATGTGATGCTGGTGCTGCTGGTGATCTTCATCGTCACCGCCCCCTTGCTGAGCCATTCGGTCAAGCTGGAGCTGCCGAAGGCCAGCGCCACGGTGATGTCGGCCAAGGCCGAGAAGATCGACCTGTCGATCGATGCCGATGGGGTACGGTACTGGAACGGCGCCGCGCTGACCCGCGAAGAGGCGGCCGCGCGCTTCACGGTCGAGGCTGAGAAGCAGCCGCAGCCCGAGATTCATCTGCGTGCCGACCAGGCGGTGCCCTATCGCGCGGTGGCCGAGACCTTGGCCGATGCCTCGCGGGCGGGCTTGAGCAAGATCGGTTTCGTGACCGATCCGGCGCCTGGCGCTGCGCCCACACCGGCCGCGACCCCGGCCAAGCCCTGACGCGGGGACGACTGATCTGACCGAGAATGCGGGCTCATATGAGCCCGCTTCCTTTTTCTGCCCCGCCTTCACCTCAGGCCCTGGCCGGCCTGCGTGTCATCGAACTCGGTCAGCTGATCGCCGGGCCGTTTGCCGGCAAGACGCTGGCAGATTTCGGTGCCGAGGTGATCAAGGTCGAACCCCCGCCCGCCGAGGGCACCGCAGGCGGTGACCCGCTGCGTCAGTGGCGCATGTTGCACAACGGCACCAGCGTGTGGTGGCAGGTGCAGAGCCGCAACAAGCAGAGTGTGGTGCTGGACTTGCGCACTCCGGAGGGCCGTGACACGGTGGCGCGGCTGATCGATGAGGCCGACGTCGTCATCGAGAACTTCAAGCCCGGCACGATGGAGAAATGGGGGCTGGGCTACGACGCACTGAGCGCGCGCAACCCGGGTCTCATCATGCTGCGCATCAGCGGTTACGGGCAGACCGGGCCCTACAAGGATCGCCCCGGTTTCGCCGTCGTGGGCGAGGCCATGGGTGGCATGCGCTACCTGAACGCCGAGCCCGGCCGCATCCCCGTGCGCGCCGGTGTGAGCCTGGGCGACACGCTCGCGGCACTGCACGGTGTGATCGGCATCCTGCTGGCGCTGCAGGCGCGACACGCCAGCGTCACGCCCGAGGCGCCCAAGGGCCGTGGGCAGGTGATCGACGTGGCGCTGTACGAGGCGGTGTTCAACTGCATGGAAAGCCTGTTGCCCGAGTACAGCGCCTTCGGCGCCGTGCGGCAGCCGGCTGGCTCGGCGCTGCCGGGGATCGCGCCCAGCAATGCTTATGCTTGTGCCGACGGGATGGTGGTGATCGGTGGCAATGGCGATTCGATCTTCAAGCGATTGATGATCGCGATCGGCCGCGATGACCTCGCCACCGACCCGGAACTGGCCAGCAACCCGGGACGGGTGAAGCGCGTGGCTGAAATCGATGCGGCCATTGGCGCCTGGACAGGCGCGCGGGCCGTGTCCCAGGTACTGGACGTGCTGAACGCGGCCAGCGTGCCGGTGGGACGGATCTACACCGCGCAGGACATCGCCGAAGACCCGCATTACCGGGCGCGCGAGATGATCGTGCCGGTGACCACGCACGACGGCCTGACGGTGGAGGTGCCCGGCATCGTGCCCAAGCTGTCTCGCACGCCCGGGGCCATCCAGCGGCGTGGCCCGCTGCTGGGCGAGGACACGGAGGCGGTGCTGTCCCGGCTCAAGAAGTGAGCCTTCACGGTAGCGCCGCTTTTTGATGTCCAATCGGCGCAGTACCGGGCTCACGACGAGGTCCGGACCAAGGAGGTTTTCCCTGTGAGTGCTCCGTCTTCCAGCGACGGCCAGTTCAGCCTGCTGCGCCAGCGCCGTTTCGCCCCGTTCTTCTTCACGCAGTTCCTCGGGGCGGCCAACGACAACCTGTTCAAGTTTGCGTTCACGGTGCTGGTGACCTATCAGCTGCAGGTGAGCTGGCTGGACGCGAAGATGGCCGGCCTGGTCATCGGGGCGCTGTTCATCCTGCCCTTCGTGCTGCTGTCGGCCACGGCCGGGCAGTGGGCCGACAAGCATGACAAGGCCTTCATCATGCGCAGCGTCAAGCTCATGGAGGTGGGCATCATGGTGCTCGCGGGCCTGGGCTTCTGGTTCACGTGGGTGCCGCTGCTGTTGGCGTGCGTGTTCCTGATGGGGCTGCATTCGACCCTGTTCGGCCCGGTGAAGTACGCCTACCTGCCGCAGCACCTGCGCGAGCATGAACTCACCGGGGGCAATGGCCTGGTCGAGATGGGCACCTTCGTGGCCATCCTGCTGGGCAATGTGGGTGGGGGCTTGCTGATGGGGGTTCCGGAAGCCGGCCGGCACTGGGTGGCGGCTGCGTGCTTCGCGGTGGCCGTGCTCGGCTGGCTGATGGCCCGCGCCATCCCGGCCTCGCCTTCCTCCGATCCTGACCTGAAGATCAACTGGAATCCGGTGTCGGAAACCTGGCGCAACTTGAGGCTGGCCGCCGCCTATCCGAGCGTGTTCCGTTCGCTGCTGGGCATTTCATGGATGTGGTTCTTCGGCGCCGTGTTCCTGGCGCAGTTCCCCTCGTTTGCACGCGACGTGCTGCACGGCGACGAGCACGTGGCCTCGCTGCTGCTGGTTGTGTTCTCGGTGGGCATTGCGGTGGGCTCGCTGCTGTGCGAGCGCTTCTCTCACCGGCACGTCGAGATCGGCCTGGTGCCCATCGGCGCGGTGGGCATGACCGTCTTCGCTTTCGACCTGTATCTTGCGGCCAGCGGGCTGACGCATCCGGCAGAAGCCCCGTTATTCACCGCTTCGGCGTTCGTGGCCCAGGCCGGGCATGGCCGGGTCATGGTGGACCTGGCGCTGCTTGCGTTCAGTGCCGGCCTCTACAGTGTGCCGATGTATGCCCTGATCCAGTTGCGTTCCCAGCCCAGCCACCGGGCCCGGATCATCGCAGCCAATAACATCCTCAACGCGTTGTTCATGATCGTCAGCAGCCTGGCCGCGGGCGCCATGCTGTCCGCGGGCTTCAGCATCCCCGAGGTGTTCGGCGCCACGGCCCTGCTCAACGTGCTGGTCGTGGGCTATGTGTTCTGGCTGATGCCCGAGTACATCGTGCGCCTGGTGATGCTGTTCGTGGCCCGCATCGTCTACCGGCTGCGCGTGCGGGGGGACCACCACCTGCCCACCGATGGCGCCGCCATCCTCGTGTGCAACCACGTGAGCTTCGTCGACGCGGTCATCCTGGGGGTGCTGAGCCCGCGCCCCATGGTCTTCATCATGGACCATCGCATCTTCCGCACACCGGGCATCGGCTGGTTCTTCCGGCTGGTCAAGGCCATTCCCATCGCGCCGCAGAAGGAGGACCCGGCGGCGTATGAGGCGGCGTTCGAGCGTGCCCGGGCCGTGCTGAACGAAGGGGAGCTGCTGTGTCTTTTCCCCGAGGGGGCCATCACGCGCGACGGCAAGCTGCAGCCGTTCAAGGCCGGCATCATGAAGATTCTTGAAACCAACCCCGTGCCGGTGATCCCGGCTGCCCTGCACAACCTGTGGGGCTCGAGCTTTTCCCGGATCGACGGGGTGGCCCTGGCGCGCCCCCTGCGTCGGGGGGTGTTCAACCCGGTGGGGCTGGTTGTCGGGGAACCGATCCCCGCCTCTCAGGTCACACCCGCGGTCCTGCAGCAGCGTGTGCAGAACCTGCTCGATGAGCCCACCCCTTGAACTGACGGAATCTCGCTACCCATGGGTAACCTGCTGACTCCGGCCGCCTGGCCCCGCATCGTACCGTTCGTGCTGTTCATGGCGCTGCTGGCGCTGCGTGGTGTCCTGCCTGCTGACGGGGCCGTGGATCCGCGCTGGGTCTACCCGGCCTGTGTGGTCGTGGTCAGTGGGTGCCTGGTGTTCTACTGGAAGCGCTACACGGAACTGCAGCGCCCCTATGGCGAAACCGTGCGCCTGGGATGGCGGGCAGCGCTGGTGTCCATCGTGGTCGGTCTGGTGATTTTCAAGCTGTGGGTCGTGCTGACCGAGCCATGGATGATGCTGGGGGAGCCTACGGCCACCTTCGTGCCGGTCGATGAAGAAGGGCGCCTGATGTGGGGCCTGATCGTGTTCCGCTGGATCGGGGCGGCGCTGATGGTGCCGGTGATGGAGGAGCTGTTCTGGCGTTCCTTCCTGATGCGCTGGGTGGACCGGCCAGATTTCGAGTCCATCGATCCGGCCCGGGTGTCGGTCAAGGCGATCGCGCTGTCGACGCTCGTGTTCATGCTGGCCCACACGCACTGGCTGGGCGCCATCCTGGCCGGTCTGGCCTACGCCTTGCTGTATCGTTACACCCGGTCCCTGTGGGCACCGATCCTCGCGCATGCCGTCACCAACGGCGTGCTGGGCGTGTGGGTGGTGCTCAACGGGAACTGGCAGTTCTGGTGAGCCCGGCATGGTGCCGGGCGTGTGCGAGAAGGTGATCGCTTGAGCGAGCAGATGACGCGGGCCCGGCGTGGCCCCGTGTGGTGGGTGGGTTTCCTGGTGCGTGCCGGCGTGGCCCTGACCTGCGTGTTGACCGTGGCCGCCGCTGTGCTGCTGCAAGTGGGGCCGTCTTCTCACCCCTTGCTGATCCTGGCGCCCTACCTCCCATGGCCTTGGTTGCTGTTGCCCGCGATGCTGTCGCTGTGGTGCACGATCTGGCTCAGGCCGGTGTGGCGATGGATGGCTGCGCTGTCTGTCGCGCTGGTGGCGGTCGTGGTGATGGACCTGGCATGGGGCTCGGCGGACGACGGAGAGCGCCCGTTGCGGCTGATGACCTACAACGCCAAGGTGTTGCTGGCGTCGCAGCGACCCGGTGGCATGGAGGGCCTGGCTTCCGAAATCGCGTTCCACGACCCCGACGTGCTGGTGATGCAGGATGCAGGCGGACTGCCGGCCATGGAGCGTGCCAATCCCGGTCTCCAGGCCAGCCTCTTCGGCGACCGGCAGGTCTTCTTTCACGGGCAGTATGTGGTGGCCAGCCGCTATCCGCTGTCGGGGTGCCGGGCTGTGCGCCTGCCTTTTCCGGTGGAGTACCACGAGCGGCATGACTTCGTGCACTGCGAGGTCCAGGGCCCCAACGGGCCTTTCACTCTCGTGACCGTTCATTTCGTGACACCCCGGCAGGGGCTGCTCGCCGTGCGCCATGGTGGGCTGGACGGGCTGGAAGCCTGGGAGGGCAACGTCATGGCCCGCATCGAGCAGGCCCACGGACTGGCCGAGCACCTGCGGGGTGTGGCAGGGCCTGTCATCGTGGCCGGCGACCTGAACGCACCCGAGCGCAGCGAGGTCGTGCGCAGCCTGCTGGCCACGGGCCTGCGCGATGTCTGGTCGTCAGCAGGCCGCGGCTATGGCTACACCCACGGGCATTCGCTGCGCATCGGCCTGCATCAGTCCTTTCTGCGCATCGACCACATCCTCGTTAGCTCGGACATCGGTGTGCAGGCCACCGAAGTTGGCGGTGGCCTTGCCTCCGAGCACCGGCCGGTGGTGGCCGACCTGTTGATGCAGCGCCGGCGTTGATGGCACGGGCCCGTGCGGGGCTCAGGCTCCTCGTGCGCGGTCGGCCGCGAACTGCTGCTGGAAGGCGGCGAAGCGGCCTTCGTCCAGGGCCTGCCGCACTTCCTTCATCAGGTTCAGGTAGTAGTGCAGGTTGTGGATGGTGGTCAGCATCGGGCCCAGCATCTCGCCGCACCGGTCGAGGTGGTGCAGGTAGGCGCGGCTGAAGTTCTGGCAGGTGTAGCAGGTGCAGGTCTCGTCGATCGGGCGCTCGTCGGACTTGTTGCGGGCGTTGCGCAGACGCAGGTCACCAAACCGCGTGAACAGGTGGCCGTTGCGCGCATTGCGGGTGGGCATGACGCAGTCGAACATGTCGACACCCGCGGCCACGCCAGCCACCAGGTCTTCCGGCGTGCCCACGCCCATCAGGTAACGCGGCTTGTGGGTTGGCAGCTTCGGGCTGATGAAGTTCATCACCCGCATCATCTCGTCCTTGGGCTCGCCCACGCTCACGCCGCCGATGGCGTAGCCCGGCAGGTCCAGGTCGGCCAGGCCGGCCAGCGATTCTTCCCGCAGGTGCTCGAACATGCCGCCCTGCACGATGCCGAACAGCGCGTTGGGGTTCTCCAGGCGCTGGAACTCGGTGATGCACCGCTTGGCCCAGCGCAGGCTGAGTTCCATCGAGGCGCGGGCTTCCTTCTCGGTGGTGATGTGGCCGAGTGACTTGTCGCCTTTCCAGTAAGGCGTGCACTCGTCGAACTGCATGACGATGTCCGAGTTCAGGATGGTCTGGATCTGCATGCTGATCTCGGGCGTGAGGAACAGCTTGTCACCATTGACCGGCGAGGCGAAGCGCACGCCTTCCTCGCTGATCTTGCGCATGTCACCCAGCGACCAGACCTGGAAGCCGCCCGAGTCCGTCAGGATGGGCTTGTGCCAGTTCTCGAACTTATGCAGCCCGCCGAACTGCTGCATGATGTCCAGGCCGGGGCGCATCCACAGGTGGAAGGTGTTGCCCAGGATGATCTGCGCGCCCATCTCTTCCAGCGAGCGCGGCATCACGCCCTTGACGGTGCCATAGGTGCCCACGGGCATGAAGATCGGTGTCTCGACCACGCCGTGGTTGAGGGTCAGTCGGCCGCGGCGAGCGTGGCCTTCGGTCTTGAGCAGGTCGAATGTCAGCATGGAAATTCCGGGTGTCGGATCAGGCCGCTGCGGCGTGGCCGTGCAAGCGGTTGAGGCGTTCGAGCAGGCGCTCGCTGCGGAAGGGTTTGGCCAGCACGTCCTGGCCCGAGGCACTCAGGCGCGCGATTTCGCTGGGGTCGGTGTCGCCACTGATGATGAGCGTCTTGAGCGTGCGGCCCTGGGCCTGCGCCTGCGCGCTCAGTCTCTGAGCCAGTTGAAGGCCGTTGAGGCCGGGCAGTCGGTAGTCGGTGATCAGGGTGTCGGGCAACGCGTCGTCGCCCTCGGCCAGCAGTTCGGGGAGGTCGTCGAGCAGGGCCTCGCTGTCCGGCCAGCAATGGGCGTGGGCCCCCCAGCTGTGCAGCATTTCCTCAAGGGCGCCGCGCAGCAGGAGGTCGTCTTCCACCACCCAGATGATCTGGCCTGTCAGCGGGCGTTCGGGCGCGGAGGTTGCCACCTGGGCCTGCTTCGGTGCGAGGTTGAGTGGCAATTCGATGGCGAAGCACGAGCCTCGGCCCGGGCGGGAGCGCAGGGTCACGGTCTCACCGAGCACGGTGGCCGTTCGGCGGACGATGGCCAGGCCCAGGCCAATGCCGCGACTGCGATCGCGGGCCGCGTTGCTGACCTGGTAGAACTCTTCGAAGATGCGTTCCTGCTGGTCGGGGGCGATGCCGATGCCGGTGTCCCACACCTCGATGCGCAGCCGATGGCGACCCCGTCGGCGCGCGGCCACCAGCACGCCACCCCGTTGGGTGTACCGGATGGCATTGGCCACGAGGTTGCGCAGCACGCTGTGCAGCAGCATGGGGTCGGTCAGCACCGCCAGGTGGTCGCGTCCCGCGTGGCGAGGCAGGCGGAAGCGCAACTGCAGCCCCTTGGCATCGGCGGCACTCTGTTCGTGCACTTTCACGGCCTGAAAGACATCGTGCAGGCACACGGCCTGGAAGGCGGGCTTGACAGCGCCGGCATCCAGCCGCGAGATGTCCAGCAGGCCCACCAGCAGCGATTCCATCGAGCTGACGGCTTCGTCCAGCGTGTGGGTCAGCTTGCGGGTTTCGGGCGTGGTCGCCTGCTGTCGCAGCAGGCTGGTCAGCAGGCCGATGGCCGCCGTGGGCTGGCGCAGGTCGTGGCTGGCGGCGGCCAGAAAGCGGGTCTTGGACTGGTTGGCGGCCTCCAGCGCGCGGGTGCGCTCGGCCACCCGCTCTTCCAGCGTCACATTGAGCCGCTCGGCCAGCGTCATGGCCTCGACGAACTTGCGCATCAGCGTGAGCGCAAAGCCCAAGAAGATGATGGGTGAGAAGTAGGGCGTCCAGTAAAGGTCGGTGACGGCGAGCAGCGGGGTGAGGAACAGGTAGTCGTGTCCCATGCTGACCAGCGTCCCGACCGGCCCCAACGTCATGGCCACGGCCTCCATCCAGTGCCGGGTCCAGGCGTGCTGCACGATCTTCACGACGATCAGGATCCCGCCCAACATCATCAGCGGGTAGGTGATCATGCGCAGCACATCCAGGTAGGGCGTGCCCATGGCCATCAGGCCCAGCACCGGCACACCGAAGCCGATGGCGCGCAGCGGCCAGATCAGACGCTCATAGGGGATGTTGGCATACGACAGGCCGAACATCACGTGGTAGTAGGTCGTGATGGCGTGCGTGGCGAAGAACAGCCAGTCCACGAAGGGGGCCGGCCAGGTGATGGTCTCGACCAGGTACAGCGCGTTGCGGCCGCACATGATCAGCATCAGCCAGCCGAAGTACCCGAAGATGACTTCGTTGGGGCGTGCACGCCATGCCAGCAGGATGAACAGCGCCATGCCGACCACGCTCATGTTGGCGGTTTGCGGCAGCTCGACCGTGAGCATGGCCCAGCGGTCGAAGTCGTCGCGCATGGCATCCAGCGGGCCGGCCACGATGGGCGACACCCCCGGCTTGCGGAAGTTGTTCATCCGCACGTCGATCTGGATGTCGTTCTCGCCGGGCAGCAGCACATTGGCCGGCACCTCGATCAGATAGGGCAGGGTGCCCATGCTCGTGATCTGGTCGCCTTCCATGTGTCGGGTACCGAGTGGCACGCCGTTGACGGTGACGCGGTGGTTGCCGGGCAGGCGGTCGATCCGCAGGGCCCACGGCTCTTTGGGCGCGCGCTCCAGTTGCAGGCGGGCGCGGTAGCAGGCTTCGGCCGGCGGCGTGATCTTCAACTGCCGCCAGTCATCGGGGAGGCTGACGGCCCGGCCATCGCGCCCCTCGGCACAGGCGCCGAGCGCCAGCGTGGCCTGGTTGATGGTCTGGGTGAGAACAGCGCTGGCCGGCGCGGCATGCCCTGAACCTGCGGCGCACAGCAGCAGGAGCGTCAACAGACAGCGAAGCCAGCGCAACATGGAATCACCTCTGGATCAGCATGGCGTCGCCATAGCTGAAGAACCGGTAGCGTTGGGCGATGGCGTGCGCGTACAGCGACCGGATGTGCTCGTAGCCCGCGAGTGCGCTGACCAGCATCATCAGCGTACTTTTGGGCAGGTGGAAGTTGGTGATCAGCACGTCCACCACCCTGAAATCGAAACCAGGGGTGATGAAGATGTCGGTGTCACGCTGGCCGGCATCCAGGATGGCTTCCGGAGTGGCGCCGCGTGCCGCCGACTCGAGGGCGCGCAGCGTGGTCGTGCCCACCGACACGATCCGGCCACCGGCCGCGCGGGTGGCCCGGATGGCGTCCGCCGTGGCCTGGGGGACGTCGAACCACTCGCTGTGCATCTTGTGTTCGGCCAGGTTGTCGGTGCGCACCGGCTGGAAAGTGCCCGCGCCCACGTGCAGCGTCACCTCGGCGGTGCGGATGCCGCGGGCGGCCAGGCCGGCCAGCACGCCCTCGTCGAAGTGCAGGGCGGCCGTCGGGGCCGCCACGGCGCCCGGCTCTTTCGCGAACACCGTCTGGTAGCGCCGCACGTCGTCTTCTTCGTCGGCGTGGGTGATGTAGGGGGGCAGAGGCACGTGGCCGTGCCGTTCCAGCAGCGTGAACGGGTCGCCCTCGAAGCGCAGGTGGAACAGGCCGTCGTCCGGCCCGCAGCGGCCCAGCACCTCGGCGTCGAAGGCATCGGCAAAGCGCACGCGGGCGCCGGCCTTGGGCGATTTGCTGGCGCGCATGTGGGCCCAGACTTCCTGGGTGCCGGGCAGCACGCGTTCGATGAGGGCCTCGACCGCGCCGCCCGTGGCCTTGGTGCCGAACAGGCGGGCCTTGATGACGCGGGTGTTGTTGAAGACCAGCAGATCCCCTGGCTGCAACAGGTCGGGCAGGTCGCGGAAAACGCGGTCGACGGGCTGGGCGCCCCGGCCGTCGAGCAAGCGGGAGGCGCTGCGTTCCGGGGCCGGGTGCTGGGCGATCAGGGACTCGGGGAGATCGAAATCGAAATCGGCGAGGGTGTAGGCGCGGTCAGGTGAGGGGGCGAGGACGGACATCGGGTTTTGAGGGGCGGACGAGCCCCGTGCCAAAAGGCGTGATTGTCGCTCAAGCGCCGAGGGCTCGGCCTGCCTGACAATGCCCCTTTTTCCGATTTCCCGCGCACACCGTCATGAAGACCCACGACATCGAACTGCAACGCATCAAGGCCATCCGGCATGACAAGGGCCTCATCGAACTGAGCGTCGATGCGCTGGTCCAGCCTCGTCCCGCCAAGGACGAGCGCATCACCAGCACGCTGTCGCTGGCGGTGGATGATGCGCGTACCCTCATCCTCCTGCTCAAGCAGCAGGTGACGGAGCTGGACAAGCTCAATCCCCGCAGCCGGCGCTCGGGCCGCTGCTGAGCCGGCCTCGCACTGAACCCGCAGGCACAATCTGCTGCGTCTTCCAGCCGATCCGCGACATCATCTTGCCCCGCCAGGCCGCATCCCCCAGCCCACCGACCGGTGCCCCTTCCGTCGCCCGGTCCGCGGCCCGCTCTGCGCCCCAGAAGGCGATGGACAAGCTCGGCCTTGTGCGCGACATCGACCTGGCGCTGCACCTGCCGCTGCGCTATGAGGATGAAACCCGCCTGACCCGCTTGTGCGAGGCCCGCGACGGCGAGACCGTGCAGGTGGAAGGCACGGTGCGCGAAAGCCGCGTCGAAGCCCGCGGGCGTCGGCAGCTGATCATCCGCCTGGGCGATGGCAGTGGCGAGGTCCTGCTGCGCTTTCTGAACTTCTACGGCTCTCAGCAGAAGAGTTGGGGGCCGGGCGTGCGCCTGCGTGTGCGCGGTGAGCTGCGTCATGGCTTCTTCGGGCGCGAGATGGTGCATCCCACGGTCCGCATCGTGAAGGAGGACACCCCGCTGGCTGCGGCGTTGACGCCGGTGTACCCGACGGCTGCTGGCCTGCCGCAGGCCTACCTGCGCAAGGCGGTGGCCGCGGGGCTGGCCCGGGCACCGCTGGACGAGGTGATCCCTTCTGCGCTGTTGCCCGGCACCTGGCCCACGCTGCGCGAGGCACTGCACTTCCTGCACCACCCCAGCCCTGAGGTGTCGCTGGCGGCCCTGGAAGACCACAGCCACCCGGCCTGGCAGCGCCTGAAGTTCGAGGAACTGCTGGCCCAGCAGATGTCGCAACTGCGCGCGCGGGCCGAGCGAGCCCACCTGCGCGCACCCTCGCTGCGGGCGAAGCCTCAGGGTCTGCTGGATCGCCTGATGGCGGTGCTGCCCTTCGAGCTGACCGGCGCCCAGCAGCGCGTGGTGGCCGAGATCGCGACCGACCTGTCTCTGGCCCGGCCGATGCACCGGCTTTTGCAGGGCGACGTAGGCTCGGGCAAGACCGTGGTGGCCGCTCTGGCTGCCGCCGTGGCGATGGATGCCGGCTGGCAGTGCGCCCTGATGGCGCCCACCGAGATCCTGGCCGAGCAGCACTTCCGCAGGCTCGTGGGCTGGCTGGAGCCGCTGGGTGTGAAGGTGGCCTGGCTTACTGGCAGCCTCAAGCCGAAGATGAAACGGGAGCAGATGGCCGCCGTGGCATCGGGTGAGGCCCAACTCGTGGTCGGCACCCACGCTGTCATTCAGGACCAGGTCGAGTTCGCCAAGCTGGGGCTGGCGCTGATCGACGAGCAGCACCGCTTCGGCGTGGCACAGCGCCTGCAACTGCGCCGCAAGCTGGAAAGCACCGAGCTCGAGCCACACTTGCTGATGATGAGCGCCACGCCCATCCCCCGCACGCTGGCCATGACCTACCTGGCCGACCTCGAGGTGAGCACCATCGACGAGTTGCCCCCCGGCCGCACGCCCATCGTCACCAAGGTGTTTGTCGACGCCCGTCGTGAGGAGGTCATCGAGCGCATTCGTGACGAAGTGGCCCGCGGCAGGCAGGTGTACTGGGTCTGCCCGCTGATCGACGAGACCGAGGCCAGCGACCAGGCTGCCGACGAGGCCGCGGGTCGTGCGTCCGACCGGCGGCCGCCGCTGGACTTGAGCAACGTGACACAGACTCATCAGGAGCTGAGCGAGACGCTGCAGGGCTTCGGCGTGGGCCTGTTGCACGGCCGTCTGCCGGCCGCCGAGAAGGCCGAGGTCATGGCGCAGTTCGCCGCCAACGCGCTGGCCGTGCTGGTCGCCACCACCGTCATCGAGGTGGGCGTGGACGTGCCCAACGCCAGCCTGATGGTGATCGAGCATGCCGAGCGCTTCGGCCTGAGTCAGCTGCACCAGCTGCGCGGCCGGGTGGGGCGCGGGGCCGTGGCCAGTGTGTGCGTGCTTCTGTATGGCTCGCCGCTGTCGGATTCGGGCAAGCAGCGCCTCAAGGCCATGGTGGAGACCACCGACGGTTTCGAGATCGCCCGACGTGACCTCGAGATCCGGGGCCCCGGCGAGTTCATGGGCGCCCGTCAGTCCGGAGCCGCCCTGCTGCGCTTTGCCGACCTGGAGGAGGACCAGGCACTGATCGCCCAAGCGCGTCAGGTGGCCGAGGTCCTGCTGCGCGAGCACCCGCAAGCGGCCCAGCGCCACGCCGCACGCTGGCTGGGCGCCAAATCGGAGTACCTCAAGGCCTGATCGCCGTGCGAGCCGAGGCGTTCACCGGCTTGCCGCACAATCCAGGTCATGACGTTGACTGAACTCCGCTACATCGTCGCCGTGGCCCGCGAGCGCCACTTCGGGCGCGCCGCCGAAGCCTGTTTCGTGTCGCAGCCGACGCTGTCGGTGGCGGTCAAGAAGCTCGAAGACGAACTCGATGTGAAGCTCTTCGAGCGTGGCAGTGCTGAGATCAGCGTGACACCGCTGGGCGAAGAGATCATCCGTCAGGCTCAGGCGGTGCTCGAGCAGGCCCAGGCCATCAAGGAAATCGCCAAGCGTGGCAAGGATCCGCTGGCGGGCCCTCTGCGACTGGGCGTGATCTACACGATCGGCCCCTACCTGCTGCCCGATCTGGTCCGCCAGGCGATTGCCCGCGTGCCCCAGATGCCGCTGATGCTGCAGGAGAACTTCACGGTCAAGCTGCTGGAGATGCTGCGTGCGGGCGAGCTCGATTGCGCCATCCTGGCCGAGCCTTTCCCGGAGACCAACCTGGCCACAGCCCCGCTGTACGAGGAGCCCTTCATGGTGGCGGTGCCGCGCAGCCACCCCCTGGCCAGCCGCGAGCGCATCGGCGCCGAGGAGCTCAAGCGCGAGACCATGCTGCTGCTGGGCTCCGGCCACTGTTTCCGTGACCACGTGCTCGAGGTCTGCCCTGAGTTTGCCCGCTTCTCGAGCGATGCCGAAGGCATCC
>NZ_CAJYGK010000016.1 GCF_913773725.1 uncultured Aquabacterium sp.
TGTTGAATCACGAGCAAAACTGAGCCAGGCGTCACGTCCAAAACTGAGCCACTAAGTTGACGAAGAAATGGACTGTTCGGATGTGGATAAGTCTACTGCGTGATCTGTCTGGGGTGCTCCTTTGGCCGTTTTGGTTCGTGTGGCTCTGATGATCGAAGACGGTTGTGCAGTCGAGTGCCTGAAGCGCCAGCTCTGGTTGCCGGTTTCGACGATGTGGCAGTGATGGGTGAGTCGGTCGAGTAGCGCGGTGGTCATCTTGGCGTCGCCGAACACGCTGGCCCACTCCGAGAACGACAGGTTGGTGGTGACGACCACGCTGGTGCGCTCGTACAGCTTGGACAGCAGGTGGAACAGCAAGGCCCCACCGGCTTGACTGAAGGGCAAATAGCCCATCTCGTCGAGGATGACGAGATCCACGTACATGAGCCGATGTGCCAGTTGCCCGGCCTTACCTTGAGCTTTCTCGGCCTCCAGCAGATTGACCAGCTCGACGGTCGAGAAGAAGCGCACCCGCTTACCATGTGCACGGATGGCATGAACACCCAGGCTTGTGGCAAGGTGTGTTTTGCCCGTGCCAGGGCCGCCCACGAAGACCACGTTGTGGGCTGAGTCGATGAACTTGAACTCGTGCAGCTGACGCACCAGCGCCTCGTCCACCTGCGCCTGATCAAAGGCAAAGCCAGCCAGGTCGCGGTGGTGCGGGAATCGGGCCGCCCGCATCTGGTAGGCCATGGAGCGCACTTCCCGATGTGCACCCTCGGCCTTGATGAGCTGATGCAGCAGGGCTTCGTGGTCGAGCGATTTGAGCCGGGCGATGCCCAGCAGTTCCGGCCAGGCACTGGCCATGCCGTGCAGGCTCAAGCCCTTGAGGCTTGCTGCGATGTCATTGGACATGGTCATCCTCCTGGGACTGGCGCAGGCTGTCGTAGCGCGACACGTCGGCCTGAGGCGGCTCGTGCAGCGTCAGTGAAGGCAAGGCTGCTTCAGGCAGGCTTTGCACGGCTTGGGGCTCCTTGAGCCTGGCCAGCACGTTGAGCACATGGTCTGCGCTCACGCGGCCCGATTGCAGCGCCAACTCCACGGCCACCAGCACGTCATCGAGCCCGTGCAGGGTGATGGCCATGAGCACCTGGGCCATCACCCGGTCGCCGCCAGGGTGGCGAAGCAGGTGCGCTTGCAGATGCTGCAAGGGCTCGGGCATGGTCTTGAAGGGGGCGCCGTTGCGCAAAGCGCCGGGCTTGCGTTCGAGCAAGCTGACGTAGTGCCGCCAGTCGTACAAGGTCTGGCCACGCTCGAAGCTGCGCGGCAGGCTCACCGGCTGTTCTGGCGATTCCGAGTTGGCACCGACCACCACCAGGCGATCGGGATAAGCCCGCACGCTGACACTGGTGTGGGCCCACTCGCATGGCACGCTGTAGCGATTGCGCTGGTAGTGGATCAGCGAGGTGGCTGTGACCCTGGCCATCTGCTCGACATAGCCATCAAATGGCGCAGGGTTGGGCATCAGGTGCGTCTGCTCTTGCTGCCAGACGTCGGCGATCGTCAGCTCTGGCCACTCGGGGTGAGGCAGCTCATGCCAGGCGTCCAGGCAAGCCTGGTGCAGCCACGCATTGAGGCTCTCCAGGTCGGGCCAGCGGCGTTCCGCTGCCTCCATCCAGATGCCACGACGGCGATCCTGCACGTTCTTCTCGACGATACCCTTCTCCCAGCCAGCGGCGCGGTTGCAGAACTCTGGCTCGAACAGGTAGTGACCCGTCATGGCCTCGAAGCGCGCATTGACGGTGCGGCTCTTGCCCTGACCAACCTTGTCGACGGCGGTCTTCATGTTGTCGTAGATGCCCCGGCGCGGCACGCCACCAAAAGCCGCAAAGGCTCGGGCATGGGCGTCGAACAACATCTCGTGGGCCTGGCTGAAATAGGCGGTGAGCATGAAGGCCCGACTGGCCGCCAGCTTGGTGTGCGAAGCCTCCAGGCGTTTGCGCAGGCCGCCCACGAACAGGTACTCGCAGCTCCAGTCGAACTGGAAGGCCTCGCCCATCTCGAAACTCATGGGTACGAAGGCCATTCGGGTTGGCGCGTCGGACTGTGCCTGCTGCCAGCGCTTGGCGAACTCATAGACCGGGCCTCGGCTGCCAGGGTAGCCCACGGCCTGCAGTGCCCGGAACATGGCCTTGATGCCACGGCGCTCGCGCTTGTTGCGGTGGCTGTCGGCCTTTAGCCAGGTGGCCAGCTGTTCCTTGTAGGGATCGAGAACGCTGGGAAGAGAGGCCCGCTTGGGGTAGCGGGGCTCGACCATCTCGTCGGCCTCGAGCCACTTGGCGGCTGTATTGCGGGAGATGCCCAGCCTTCGGCTGGCTTCGCGCACGCTCAGGTGGTCACGGTGGACCATGCGGCGCAATTTGCTCAATGTGCTCACGTTGATCACTCCTGCACCCCACTGCTGCAAAAAACAGCAGGGTAGGTGGATAACGTGGCTCAAAATTGGGCGTGACGGATGCCCTTTAGTGGCTCAGTTTTGCTCGTGATTCAACATGCTGGGCGGCGGGGGTGTCGGCTGCCGCATCGGCAGGGTGCCTGCCTGCGGTGCGGGGCCACACGTCCAGCGTGTCTTCGGTGCGGGCGCGGTCGCGGGCCAGGGCGGCAGTGTGCTCGGCCCACAGGGCCTCGACCAGCTCACTGAGCTGTTGCAGGCGGGCCAGCTCATGATTCTGCAAGGGGGTGCAAAAGGCCTTGCGCCAGGCTTTGAGGCGCTCGAAGTCTTGGGGGTAGAGCTTCTTGGCGTCTTTGTCGGCGTAGTCGGCCATGCCGGGGTCTGGCAACAAAAAGTGCCAGATCTCGTCGGCCCGGCGCGGGGCGGCGGCGCTCACGCGGCGGGGGGCTTCTTCGTGCCAGGCGGGCTTGGCGCCTTTGAGCAGCGAGGCGGCGTTGAACACCTGGTGCCAGGCGCCGATCAGGCTGTTGCCGGCAAAGAGCTGGTAGCCAAACCAGGGCACTCGGGCGGGCAAGGGCTGGCCTTGTTCGTCTTGCTCGCCATAGATGGCGTTGAGCCAGATGGACACCTCAGCCAGCTCCACGGCCACGGGGTTCAAGTCCACGCCAAACACATTGCGGTCGGCAATGTACATGCGCACCTTTTGCAGCTCTTGCGGGTATATGTCGTGCGGGATGCGTTGCTTGAGCTCGGCCTGCTTGCGCTCCAGATAGGCCTCGGCCAGTTGGTTGACGGCTTCGTTCAAGAAGGCCGCGCTGCCCATGGCGGGCTCGCACACCGTGAGGGTGAGGATGTCATCGGCCCCGCGCACGCGCTCGCTGGCCAGCAGCTCTTTGAGGGCGTATTTCACCAGGCACTGGGTGAGCACCTGGGGGGTGTAGTAGCTGGCGCTTTTCTGGCGGTCGCGGCCGGCCAGGCGGTAGATGAAGCTGCCCTTGGGGTGCATGCGCAGCTTGCGCTTGCCGTCCACCACGTCATGCACTTTTTCGTCGTCTTTGTAGTGCTCGATGCGGCTGCGGGGCACGAACCAGGCGTTGTCCAGCTTGTCGGCGTCGCTGTCGGAGCTTCCGCCTCGTTTGGCGGGGGTGTCGGCGTCCTGGTCGTCGTCATCGTCACCCGCGTCGCCACCCTCGTCGTCACCCGCGCTGCGACCGCCCTTCTTGGGCGCGGGCTTGACTTCGTACAGGTCTTCTTCGGCAAAGAAGCCGCGGTAGCTCAGCAGGGCTTCGTACACGGCGCCCAACTGGTTGATGGACAGCAGTTGGTAGCTGACGCGGCCACTGCGTCGGCCCTTGCCCGAGCCTTTGCTGAGCGACAGCAGCTTGATCACCCGCTGCCACACCTCGTTGGGGAACTTCACCTTGCCCAGCAGGGGCATGGTGGTGTCGTCAAACAGGCGGCTGTCGAGCGGGGCCAGGGCAAAGGTGTCTTTGGCACCTTGGGGCGTGGTTTGGTCTGCGTCGCGCAGACTGTGTTGCTGGGGGTGCAGGCCGCAGCCTTGGGCCACCAGCTTGAAGAGGCGGCGCAGGGTCAGGTCAAAAAACAGGCCTTCGCGGGCCTGGGGCGTGGGCAGGGGTTGTAGTTCCAGATCACGCAAGCTCTCAAGGCTGTAGCCCTTGAGGTAGACCTCGCTTTTCTGGATGGGCACATAGCCCAGCTCGGGCCGCGCCTCGATGTAGAACATGAACAACAGCCGGTACACCATGCGCAGGCATTCCAGGCTGAGCTGGCTGGCATCCAACTTGTACTGGCCGGAGTAGATGCTCTTTTTGCTGCCGCTGGCTTGCTCGTCCAGCTGGCGGGCGGCTTCGTTGCCCAAGATCTCGATGGCCTCGCGCAGGGCGTATTTGAGGTCTTCGCTCACGCCAAAGGCGTGTTTGTGGGCGTTTTCGTCCAGGCTTTCGAGCAGGCTGCTGCCCTCGCCCGGGGCCAGGCTGTCGTGGTGCAGCAGGGCGGCGCAGGCTTTGAGGGTGTCGGCGTCTTTGCGGTCGAGGATGTCGGCCCAGTTGAAGCGCAGGGCACGGTTGTTGGGCCACTTGTAGCGGTCGAGCAGCAGCCATTCGTCCAGGCCCAGCAGCAGCACGTGGCGCGGGGGCTGGTCGCCACCGAACACGGCGTCAGACACGTTGTCGGCCCAGGTTTGCTGGCGCAGCTCGGCAGGCACAGGCTCGCTGCCGTAGTGGAAGGCGGTGAGCTGGTGGTCCAGCAGGTCTTCGTCTTCCTTGCTGGGTTGGTAGGCCGGGATGATGGCCAGGCGCTGGCCGTGCAGCTGCCACACGGGCAGGGGCAGGCCGGGGGCCAGTTCGTGCAGCACCAAGGTGCTGGGGGGCTGAGGGTAGCCCAGGGCTTGCAGCAGGCCAGACTGTATCTGCATGAAGGCTTGCCAGCGTTCGTGCTCGTCGCGGCCACGTTGCACCTGGCCGCGCAGTGAGAACCAGCGCTGGGCCCAGGCTTGCAGGCGTTTGTGCGGGGCGCGGTGGGCTTCATCGCCGGGGTGCTGGGCTTCTCCGCCCTCCCAGGCTTCGAGGCGGGCCTTGATGTCGCCCTTGAAGACTTCAGCCAGGTAGTGGTGGCTGTAGAACTCGTTTTCGTTGGTGATGCCAGCGAAGGTTTGAACGGCGTCGAGTACGGGCATGGTCAGGCTCCCACGGGGATGAGAGCGGCTTGCGGGTGGCAGACACCGGCCAGCACCTGGATCCAGGGTTGGGGCTCGGTGGTGAGGGTGTCTTGCACCCACTGGCGGTAGTCGTCAAACACGCGGTTGATTTGTTGGCTGCGCTGCTCGAAGCGGCCACGCTTGACGGTTTCGAGTTGCTTGTCCAGCTCCAGCGTGAGCTGCTGCATCTGTGCACCTTGCAGGCGTTGCAGCTCGGCCAGGGTGCCTTCCAAGCGTTGGCTGAGTTGGGCTGAGAAGGCTTGCTGTTGTTGCACCATGTGCTGTCGCATGGCCTCGACAGCTTGGGGCAAGGTTTGTTGCATGGTGGCTTGCAGTTGCGCCAGTTCAGGCGTGGCGCCCCGGTTGGGCAGGCCACCGGCCTTGATGCCAGCACGCTGCACAAAGGCATCAAAGGGCTGCAGGGTGAAGGGGCCGTTGCCAATGCAGCAGGCCACTTGCCATTCCACCAGCAAGGGCTGGCCTTTGCGGTTGGGCACCAGGCTCATCATGATGAAGGCCTGTTCATTGGCCGCCAGCTTGTGGCTTTGCAGCAGGGGGGCCTTGTGGCGGCCAAAGTGCGTAAGCACCCGGTCACCAATCCAGTCCATGATGGGGTGCTGGGGCCAGAGGTAGTGCAACTGCGGCCAGGATTCTTCTTCCGCGCGGGCTTGCCGGGCAGTTTCGATGGCGGCCATCATGCGCTGCGGGTTGGCACACAGCGAGTAGTGATCGTTGTCAGCCTGTACTTCGCGGGGCAGTTGCTTGAGTCGCTCTTGCAGGTCGCGCGGCGCAGTGATGGCGATGATCTGCTCGGCATCGTGCGGCACCCATTGGCACAGGGTCTGGCCCTGGTTGAGTTGGGTCAGCGCTGTTTTGGCGTAGTGGTAGTCGCTGTCAAACAGGGAGCTGGGGGCTTCGATCTGGCTCAAGCTGCTGGGCTTGGGCTCTGCTGCCTGCCCCGCTGAGGCGGAGGGCGCGCCGTTGCCAAACAGCTCCATCAACCAGTCACCGTCGTTGTCGGTGTCGTCCGCAGCGGCCTGGTCCATGTTGGCTTCGACCTGCTCCGGCGTCAGGCCGCTGGCCATGAAGTCGGCCACCTTGTCGGCCTCCTTGTCGGGGTCGAACACGTTGAGGAAGGCAGAAGGGTCGCCCAGGTTCAGGTAGGCCTGGTCGTCTTTGCGCTGCAGCACTTCGAGGGTGCGCAGGTCGCCCTTCACCTTGTCAGTGACTGACTCGGTGAACAAGTACACGATCTGGGGCTGGTGCTTCTGGCCATAACGGTCTACCCGGCCGTTGCGCTGCTGGAAGACCATCAGCGACCAGGGCAAATCAAAGTGAACCAGGCGGTGACAGAAGTAGTGCAGGTTCAAGCCTTCGCTGGCCACATCGGAGCACAGCAGCACACGGATCGGGTCTTCCAGGCGGCCGAAGCGATCGACCAGTTCTTGCTGCTCGGTGTCGGCCATCTGGCCGTGCAGCACTGCCACCTGGTTGGGCTTGAGCTTGAGGTCCTGGCTGAGTTGCTTTTCCAACCAGCACAGGGTTTCAATGCGCTCAGAGAAGATCACCAGGCGGTCGCCCGCGTTGTTCACCTGCCAGGCAAAGTCAGCCGAGCGCAGTTGCTCCAACAGGCGCTGGTACTTGCTGAACTGCTTGGCGGTGGGGTCATCCACCAGCGGTTGCAGGGTGGCGGCCAGTTCTTGCAAGGCCTGGGCCTCATTAACCTCTTCAGGCGTGGGGCTGGGTTTGCCTTCGAGCAGTTTGATGCGCTTGAGCGTGCTTTCCAACGCGGCGGCAGGGCTGCTGAACAGGGCCTTTTGCATGCCCACGCGTTGCAGCTCTTGCTGGCGACCGGGTCTGTGTTGACCGCTCTGGGTGAAGGGCACCTCAAGCAAGGCGCGGTAGGCGGCCTCTTCCTGGGCACTGGCGGCGTGGCGCAGGCACAGGGTGTGACGCTCTTGAAAGTCAAACTGAACCTGGTCCTTGATGTCCTTCTTGAAGCGGCGGATGACCAGGCCCTTGCTGCGGAAGTCTTCAGGCGTGTAGTGGTCGGGGTCGGAAATGGCGGTCGGGTCCAGCAGGCTCATGAGCGACGCGAAGCTGCGGGCGGAGCCATCGTGCGGCGTGGCCGACAGCAGCATCAGGGTGTCTGAGCGATTCGACAGCAGTCGGGCCAGGCGGGCACGGCGCGACAGGCCGGATTCACCCGCGCGTGCGGCCACGTTGTGGCATTCGTCGATGACGATGATGTCCCACCAGGCGTTCTCAAGGTAGTTCCGGTATTCCAGGTTGTTCTTGAGCGTGTCGATGGAAATGATGCTGCGATCGAAGTAGTTGAACGGGTTGTGGTTGGCGGGGATGCGGTTGCGCACGCGCGCCAAGCCAACCGAGTCCAGACGCACCAGGGGGATGGAGAAGCGGCTCCACCATTCTTTCTGAAACTGGGTGAGCATGGCCTTTTGCGTGACCACGAGGATGCGCTTGCCGCGTCCGCGCTGGATCAACTCGGTGGCCAGGATGCCGGCTTCCAGTGTTTTACCCAAACCCACGGCATCGGCGATCAAGATGCGAGAACGAGGTTGCTTGAGCGCCTGCAAGGCCGGGTCAAGCTGGTAGGGCACGACGTTCATGACCCCACGGTGGCCAAGGTGGATCTTCTCGTCATTGGCCACGCCGCGGCGGCGTAGGCTTTCAAGGTAGAGAACAGTGGCGTTGTAGGTGGGGCTGGTGTCGGGCACCAGTTCGGTCTCGGCCGGGTCCAGCACCTCGATGGCGTCTTCGAGCGAGGTCAGGAACAGGGCCGACTGGCCGCGAACCAGGTCAGAAATGCCGTCGCAGGTGAGCAGGTAGCCGCCATCTGTTGATGGGTCAACGCGGCGGATCAGCCATTCTTCGTCGCGGATGACGGCGCGTGCGCCGGGGGCAAGCGGGGGCATCAAACGTCCCATGGTTATTTGTGAATGCAAAATGTAACCAACGACAACGGCGCGCCGCCGCATCATGCATGGCGCACCTTCATGTACGGGGTGGCATCAGTCCAGGCCTCTGGCCATACGATACTTTTGGTGGATCCCTCGCAACTCCTCGATCGACAGCGTTTGCCCGCGCTTGCGGTGGAGCATCGCGTGGCAATTCGGGCAAACGGGGCGAAGATCTGCGACAGGGTCGACCTCATAGTCGACCCCGATCACGTGCAAGGGCTTGAGATGATGGACATGAATGAAGCCTTTACCCAGTTCTGAGCCGTAATGCAGCTCAAAATGCACGTCGCAAACGGCACAGGCGTACCCGTGGTGCTCAATGCAACGACGACGGGCCTCAGCGCTCCGCTCGTACGCGTTGACCAGAACCGTCTTGGTCGCGCCTTCTTTCAGTGGCGCCTGGTCCGGTTCGATCTCGTCTGCACCCACAAAATCCTTTGCGGGGGATCGCTGCTCAACCAGTTTCTGCAACGCTTGGGCCACTTGGGGCGGGAGCAACTTTCCAGTGCTGCGTGACTGCCACTCACCGCAAACCAGGTCGCCTTGGAGCAGCTCATGGCGAGGCACGAGGGGCGCCTGGGTAGAGCCGCAGATGTGATCGAACCGGAGTTGCACGAAATCGGCGACCGTTCCTTTAGCCTGCTCGGCAGGGTCGAAGTGAGGCGCCTGAAAAGGTGCACTGCCCACGCGCCCGAACCCCACAATGCCCGGGGATGCGGCCCCGCACCTCAAGAGGAAAAAAGCGTCTCCTGCGCCAATGCGCTTGAGGTTGGCTTTACACATCCACCGCACAGATTCACCAGAACGTGCTCGCGCAACGGAATCGTCAAACAAATGCGGGGGCCAGTCTTCGGGGCCCCAGCGAAACAGATAATGCGACATGAAAATTGTGATCCAGCTTTTTAAGGAGCAGTTTGCCTGCGGCAAAGCTCATTGGATGAGCCACAGCTGCCGGCGTTGCCTTAAAGCAGCGAAAACTGAATCGTTGGGGAGCCGGGCACGGGCACCGCTGTTTAAACGCGTGGGATGCCAGCCGGCAACCTCTTGAGCCGGGCGCTCTGACCTGGCGCTTCTCGGCGGCCTCCGCCACGCTGATGTGGCCGGCCTCACGCCGCAAGGCAACCATTTGCTCTTCGGCGAACCCGCTCTTTCTCGTGGGCTCCAGGCGGAGGTCGGAGCCATCTTCCCCGGAATCAGTGGCACAAAGAAACGGGGCAGGTCACAGAGATCCGCCGCAATTGCCAAATCACAAGGGTACGGTCCGTGTAGAAACCGTATCGCAAAGAAAAAAGCACCTGGCCGCGGAGCTAGGTGCCTGATCTGTGTGGCGCGCCCGGCTGGGATCGAACCAGCAACCCCTGCCTTCGGAGGGCAGTACTCTATCCATTGAGCTACGGGCGCAGCGTTTTTGCATTCTAGCAGGTCGCTCGAGGCGCTTCCGGCGAGACTTGCGCTCCAACTATAATCCAACGTTGCCGTGAGCACGGGTACGTTCCCTGCACACGTTGACGCCCCATCAACCCTGCGCCATCGCCTGCACCCCCATGAGCCAGAATCAAGAAAACGGCCACGAAGGCCCGATCCAGACGCCCCAGCAACTCATCGCGGCCGTGGTGGCAGCTTTCGTGGTGCCTGTGGCCATCATCGCCTTGCTGGTGAACTACGTGTCTTCGGGCCACAAGGGCTCTGCTGGCAGCGATGCGCTCACCGCCCAGGCCACGTCCGAGCGGATCATGCCCGTCGGCACGGTCGAGATCAAATTGGCTTCGGCCAACACCGGCCCGCGTTCGGGTGAAGAAGTGTTCAAGGCCCAGTGCGCCAGCTGCCACGGCTCGGGTGCCCTGGGCTCGCCGAAGTTCGGTGACGCGGGCGCCTGGGGCCCCCGCGTGGGCAAGGGCTATGACACCCTGCTGGGCCATGCCCTGAAGGGCTTCAACGCCATGCCGCCTCAGGGCGGCGGCGATTTCAGCGACTATGAAGTCGGCCGCGCCCTGGTCTACATGGTCAACGGCAGTGGCGGCAAGATGGCCGAGCCGGCTGCTCCGGCTGGCGCCGCCAGCGCCCCGGCCGCCCCCTGAGGCTGCTCAGGCGTCGCGTTCGCCCCACAGACAAACCGGCTCCCGCGAGCCGGTTTTTTTGTGCCTGATCAAGAAACCTGTGCGGGCGCCCGCGGCCTCAGGCAGTAGCCATGGCGTGCCGGCAACTCGGCAAAACAGACCTCGGTCAATTCAGGCCACACACCTGCTTCGATGGCGTCGGCTGCTGCATCCATGTCCAGCGAGCGCACAATGCCCAGCCCCATCGGGGTCGACAGGAACAGCCGACCGTGTTCGTCGGTCATCGCGGCCTCGACGGCGCCGGGCGCCACGCCTGTGTGAGTCAGGACGCTGAAGCTGCCGTCCAGCGCCCGCTGCACCCCCAGCACCAGGGGCGCGGCCTCCAGCGTGACGTACACCCGCTGTGGGCCGTTCTGGAAGTACCAGGCGCCCTGCTCGTCGTGCTCGTAGTTGCGGTGGATGAAGTCCTTGAGCTTGTCGTGCGTGATGCGGCTGCCCTTCACCTCGGGAAAGGGCCCGGCAGCCTGGATGCGGTCGTCACGCATGTACCAGTCGCCGCGCGCGTCCAGCGCCAGCCAGTCATAGCAGTGCGGCACGTTGGGCCACTTTTTCAGGGCGGCCTTGACGATGTCGTCCATGGGGTTCTCCTCAAAGATGGCTGCGCAGCCAGCGGCCCACGGCCTGGGGCAGATCGGCCACATGGCCGGGAAAACGCCCCGACGGAAAGCCGACGTGGCCGCCTTCATGGGGCTGCCACAGCGTCACGGCCGGCCCCACCTCACCCGAGGTGGGCAAACAGGATGCCGGCACGAAGGGATCGTTGCGGGCGTTCAGCACCAGTGCCGGCACATCGCGCATGGCCTTGAGGCCGGGCTTGGCCGAGCAGCGCGCCCAGTAGTCCTCGGTGCTGGCAAAGCCGTGCAGGGGAGCCGTGAAGACCTGATCGAAATCGTAGATGTCGCGGGCGCGGCGCATGGCCTCGGCGTCGAACAGACCGGGAAACAGCTTGAGCCGCTCCATGGCCTTGGGCCGCATCGTGCTCAGGAACATGCGCGTGTAGACCACGCGGTTGAAGCCGCGGCCGATGGCCTGCCCACAGGCGGCCAGGTCGATCGGAGACGAAATCGCCACCACGGCACGCACCCGGCGGGCGGCCTCGGCACCCTGCTCCTGGGCCCAGCGCAGCAGCACATTGCCGCCCAGCGACACGCCCACGGCCAGCACCGGTCCGGCGTGGCCGGCACACAGCCGCTGCAGGATCCAGTCCACTTCTTCGTGGTCGCCGGAATGGTAGGCCCGCGGGCGCCGGTTCACTTCACCCGAGCAGCCCCGGAAGTGCGGCACGGCGTAGTCCCAACCCTGTGCATGCGCCCAATGGGCAAAGGCGCGCGCGTAATGGCTTTGCGACGAGCCTTCCAGGCCGTGGAAGAGCACGAGCAGCGGCCTGGCCGCCTGGGCCGCCCCGAGCGACGCGCTCCCGCCCAAGGCCCCAGCCGGCGAGGCGGCGGACACGCGGGGCTCGGCCGGATGAAAGTCGACGTCGACAAAGTCGCCATCGGGCGCATCCCAGCGTTCGCGGCGGTAGTGCACCGGCAGGCGGCTGCCCTCGTGGTGCGTGGCGCTGTAGAGGGCCGGCCAGATGGTCTGCACGTTGCCGGCCACCGGACCATGGCCCGCCAGCCATCGGGGAGCGCGGTATTGCAGCATGGGTGCGCCCGGTCAGTGCAGCACGCCGCGAGGCTCGACGATGTCGGGCAGCTCCTGCGACAGGCCCGGGCTCGCGTGGTGGGCCACCATGCGCCAGCCCTGCTCGGTGCGCACGTACACGTTCGTGGCCATCACATAGGCGGTCTGGGGCCCTTCCGGGGTCACCGCCCGCACCAGCTCGGTCACGTGGTGCACGGCCATGTGGGCCTGCTCCAGGCGGCGCACGTGGTGCACGGAGATGTCGATCGGACCCTGCGTCAGCACGGCCTCGAACGCCGCGCGCACGGCGACCGGGCCGACCACGCGGGGGCCGCCCGGGTGCACGCAGGCGATCTCCTCGTCGTCGGCCCACACCGTCATCAGGCGCACCAGATCGCCCTGTTGCAGCGCCTCGTAGAAGGTCGCCTCGGTGTCATCGGCCGAAGCCATCAGGGCGGCCTGGCTGGCCTTGCGCGCGCGGGGGTCGTTCATGCGGTCAGGGGGTCACTTGAAGACGACGGTCTTGTGGCCATTCATCAGCACGCGGTGCTCGGTGTGCCATTTCACGGCACGGGCCAGCACCACGCACTCGACGTCGCGGCCGACGGCGGTGAAATCCTCGGGGCTCAGGGTGTGGTCCACCCGTTCCACATCCTGCTCGATGATCGGGCCTTCGTCCAGATCCGCGGTCACGTAGTGCGCCGTCGCGCCGATCAGCTTCACACCGCGGTCATGCGCCTGGTAGTAGGGCTTGGCGCCCTTGAAGCTCGGCAGGAAGCTGTGGTGGATGTTGATGGCGCGGCCCTGCAGGAACTGGCAGAACTCGGGGCTGAGGATCTGCATGTAGCGCGCGAGCACGACCAGGTCGATGCCCTCCTGCTCGACCAGGGACTCGACCTGACGCTCCTGCTCGCGCTTGACCTCGGCTGACGAGCCCGTGGGCAGCGGCAGGTGGTGGAAGGGGATGCCGTAGCTGGCGGCCAGTCCGGCGTAATCCGGGTGGTTGGAGACGATGGCCGGGATGTCGACGTTGAGCCAGCCCGAGCGCCAGCGGAACAACAGGTCGTTGAGGCAATGGCCGTGCTTGCTGACCATGACCAGCAGGCGAGGCTTGCGGTTGAGCGCATGGATGCGAGCCGTCATGCCGAACTGCTGGCGCACATTCGCGAAGAAGCGGTCGAGCGTGGCGGTGTCGGCCAGGTGGTCGGGCGCGGCAAAGTGCACGCGCATGAAGAACAGGCCGGTGCTGTCTTCGCTCTGCACATCGCCGAACTGCTGCGAGTCGATGATGTTGCAGCCGGCCTGGTAGAGCAGGCCCGACACGGCGTGGACGATGCCCTTGGTGTCCTGACAGGACAGGGTGAGAACGAATTCGTGCGGCGTCTTCATGATGGACCGGATTGTAGAAGCCCGTTCATGACGCGTTCTGTCACTTGTTCCTAGAATGCGCGCACCGCCCTGCCGTACGAGGAGCCATGCCGTCATCCGAGCCGTCCGCCCGCCAGCAGATGCTGGCCGCCCTGCTCTCGCGCGTCGCGCTGGGCGACCGTGTGGCATTCGACACGCTTTACCGCGAGACCAGCGCGCATCTGCTGGGCGCCATCCTGCGTATCCAACAGGACCGGGCCCAGGCCGAAGACGTGCTCCAGGAGGTGTACGTCAACGTGTGGCGCGCGGCACAGAGCTTCAACGCCTCGCTGAGCCAGCCCTCCACCTGGCTGGGCAGCATCGCCCGCAACCGCGCGATCGACAGCCTGCGCCGCCGCCAGACCGAGCCGCAGACCGTGAGCCGCTACCAGGCGGCCCAGGGCCCGGACGAGGACGACGTCGACATGCTGAACCACCTGCCTTCGGATGAGCCCGGCCCGCTGGACCTGCTGGAACAGGCCAGCGAGGCCCGCGCCTTGAAGGACTGCCTGCAGACTTTGAGCGGCGACCAGCAGCACGCCCTGGCGCTGGCCTACTACGAGGGGTTGACCCATGCTGAGGTGGCCCAGCAGATGGCGCAGCCGCTTGGCACCGTCAAGAGCTGGGTGCGCCGGGGCCTGCAAGGCCTGAAGAACTGCCTGGAGCGGGCCTCGCTGGCCCTGAGCTGAGATGGACTACAGCCGCGAACAACTGGCCGAACGCCTGGCCGCCGAGTACGTGCTGGGCACGCTGCACGGCGGCGCGCGACGCCGCTTCGAGACCCTGCTGCCCGCCCATCCCCGCCTGCGTCAGGCCCGGCTGGACTGGGAGCGCCGGCTGCTGCAACTGGACGACGCCATTCAGCCCGTGACGCCCTCGCCGCGCGTGTGGGCCGGCATCGAGCAGCGTCTGTTCGGTGAGACCCGCGCCATGGTGCGCTGGTGGCAGAAGCTCGTGCTGTGGCAGGGCGCGGCCGGCTTGGCGACCGCCGCTGCGCTCACCCTTGGCGTGCTGCTCAGCCAGCCCGCGCCGGTGCAGCCGCCGATTGTGGTCGTGATGGCAGCCCAACCCGCTGCAGCGGCGCCGGGCGTGCAGCCTGCCTCCTTCGTGGCGAGCGTCAGCGGCGATGGACGCAGCCTGGTGCTCAAGCCGCTGACCGAAGGCCAGCAGGTGGCGCTGAACAAGGCCCTGGAGTTGTGGGCGGTGCCCGCCCAGGGGACACCGCGGTCACTCGGGCTGGTGTCCGCAGAACGGGCCACCACCGTGCTGCGCACACAGTTGCTGAAGGACACGGCCGCCTTCGCCGTCAGCGTGGAGCCGCCTGGCGGTTCGCCCACGGGCGCCCCCACGGGGCCGATCGTCTCGGTGGGACAGCTGCAGCTCTGACCCGCGCAGGGAACAGGGCGCGTCGACTGCATCCGGATCGGCCCGTGGGCCGTAGTGAACACCAAGCGCCGCGAGCGCCGTGTTCAACCTCTTCCGGAGACCGATCCATGACCAAGCTGCCCCTGACCCTCGCCCTCATGTCCACCGCCGCCCTGGCGGCCTGCGGCAGCATGATGGCGCCCAAGGTCGACAACGCCGCGCTGCCTGAAGCGGTGCGCGTGCCGGCTGGCCACACCCAGAGCCTTTACGCCATGGCAAGCGGCGAGATCACCTACGAATGCCGTGAGAAGAAGGACATGGCCGGCAGCTTCGAATGGGCCTTCGTGGGGCCGGTGGCCACGATGGTGGATGCCGGCGGCAAGAACCTCGGCCGCTACCATGCGGGCCCGACCTGGGAGTCGACTGATGGCTCGAAGGTGACGGGCAAGCAGGTGGCCGTGGCGCCCGCTGCGGCCGGTGCCATCCCGCTGCAGCTGGTCAAGGCCAACCCGGCCACGGGCAACGGCGCCATGCAGGGCGTGGCCTACATCCAGCGCTTGAACACCCGCGGCGGCGTGGCGCCGGCCCTGCCCTGCGGCGATGCCCAGAAGGGGCAACGCCAGGTCGTTTCCTACAGCGCGGACTACGTGTTCTACAAGCCCGGCATGTGACGGCTTGAGCCACGCCGGGCTGGCTCCACGGCGCGCACCACACCCGCCACAGGCACAAAAGAAAAGCCCGAGCCGTTGCCGGTTCGGGCCTGGTTCATCTGCATCGGGCCATGCAAGGCCAGCCCGGTGCTGCGACCTCAATGGCCGTGGATGTGCTCGCCGTCCTTGAGCTTGTAGACGGTGCCGCAGTAGGGGCAGCGGCCTTCGCCGGCCTTCACCACGTCGATGAAGACGCGGGGGTGGTTGCTCCACAGCGCCATCTTCGGGTTCGGGCAGAAGACCACGCCAGGGCCCTGCACATCGGAGGCCGTCACTTCGACGACGGCTTTCGGGGTTTGCGGATTGGTGCTCATCACTCAGTTCCTGTCAGCGGATCAGGCCACCTTGGTCAGCCACTCGGCGTACTTGGCGTTGCGGCCGTTGACGATGTCGAAGAACGCGGTCTGGATCTGCTCGGTGATCGGGCCACGGTAGCCACGGCCGATTTCGATGCGGTCCAGTTCGCGGATCGGGGTGACTTCGGCGGCGGTGCCCGTGAAGAAGGCTTCGTCGGCGATGTAGATCTCGTCGCGGGTGATGCGCTTCTGCACGATCTCCAGGCCCAGGTCCTTGGCGATGTGGAAGATCGTGTTGCGGGTGATGCCGTTCAGGGCACCGGCCGACAGGTCGGGCGTGTAGATCACGCCGTTCTTGATCACGAAGATGTTCTCGCCAGCGCCTTCGGACACAAAGCCGGCGCTGTCGAGCAGCAGGGCTTCGTCGTAGCCGTCGTCCGTGGCTTCCATGTTGGCCAGGATCGAGTTGGTGTAGTTGCTCACCGCCTTGGCCTGCGTCATCGTGATGTTGACGTGGTGGCGGGTGTAGCTCGAGGTCTTGACGCGGATGCCGCGCTTCATGCCCTCTTCGCCCAGGTAGGCGCCCCAGGTCCAGGCGGCCACCATCAGGTGCACCTTGGCACCCTTGGGGCTCACGCCCAGCTTCTCGGAGCCCAGCCACACCAGCGGACGGATGTAGCCGCTTTCCAGGTTGTTGGCCTTGACCACATCGATCTGGGCCTGTTCGACCTGCTCGATGGTGAAGGGCATCGGCATGCGCAGGATCTTGGCGCTGTTGAACAGGCGCTCGGTGTGCTCGCGCAGGCGGAAGATGGCCGGACCGTTGACGGTGTTGTAGGCGCGTACGCCTTCGAAGGCGCCGCAACCGTAGTGCAGCGTGTGGGTCAGGACGTGGACCTTGGCATCGCGCCACTCCACCAACTGACCATCCATCCAGATCTTGCCGTCGCGGTCGTCCATCGACATGAAAATGTCCTTTCGGGAATGTCCCGGCGATCCGCGCCGATGCGGACCAGGCCGGACCACCGGCGGCGCGCCCGACCGTTCGGGCCGCAGGCGCTGGTGGAACCGAAGATTGTAGCGCCGCGCCCGCACAGCGTCTGCCCCTGACGCAGGCCGGACGGGCCACGCCGACAGGCTGGTGCGGCCGGTCGATCAGGCCGATGCGGCTGCCGCGGGCTCGAACTGCGGCAGCGCCAGGCGACGCGTGTGCCGCGCGATCATCCCCTCTTCGTCGGTGGGCACGACCCACACCGTGACCGGGCTGCCCGGCACGCTGATGCGGGCCGACTGGCCGTCGGGCAGGCCGCTGGCACGGGCGTTGGCCGCTTCGTCCAGCCGCACGCCCAGCCAGGTCAGCCCCTGGCAGACGGCCTCGCGCACGGGCGCGGCGTGCTCCCCGATGCCGGCGGTGAACACCAGGGCGTCCAGCCCGCCCAGCGCGGCCGCCAGCGAACCCACCTCGCGCTGGATGCGGTAGGTGTAGAGCGCCACGGCCTCGCGGGCCTCGGGGCGGTCGCTGGCCAGCAGGGTGCGCATGTCAGATGAGATGCCGGACACACCGAGCAGGCCCGATTCGCTGTACAGCAGGCGCTCGATCTGGCGCGCGCCCATGCCGCGCTCGTCCATCAGCCACAGCAGCACGCCGGCATCGAGGCTGCCCGTGCGCGTGCCCATCATCAGGCCGTCCAGCGCGGTGAAGCCCATGCTGGACGCCACGGAACGCCCGCCGTGCAGCGCACAGGCACTCGCCCCATTGCCCAGGTGCAGCACGATGGTGCGGCCCTGCGCCGCCCAGGCGTCGACCGCGGGCAGCTGGGTGGCGATGTACTCATAGGACAGGCCGTGGAAGCCATAGCGCCGTACCCCGGCGTCGTGCAGCGCACGGGGCAGCGCAAAGCGCTGGGCCACCGGCGGGTTCGTGGTGTGAAAGGCCGTGTCGAAGCACCCCACCTGGGGCAGGTCGGGCATCAGCCGGGCCAGCGCGGCCACCGGCGACAGGTTGTGGGGCTGGTGCAGCGGCGCCAGGGGCGTCAGCGCAGCCAGTTCGGCCACGACGTCCTCCGTCAGGCGCACCGGGGCCGTGAAGCGGGCCCCGCCATGCACGATGCGGTGGCCCACGGCCGTCAGGGTGTGGCCGTGCAGGTGGGTGGGCATCAGCGCCAGCAGCGCGGCCAGGGCCTCGTCGTGCTCGCGGTCGGCGTCATGGGCCGACTCGGCCGCGCCACCGCCCTGCGGCGCGGCGCCCCAGCGCTGCTCGGCCAGCACAGCCCCGTCCGGCGCCTTCAGCACCAGATGGGGGGCGCTGCCCAGCCCGTCGATCAGGCCGTGCAGCAGCGGCTGCAGGCCGCGGGCCGTGAACACCGAGAACTTCAGGCTGGACGAGCCGGCATTGAAGACGGCCAGGGCATCGGTCATCGCGGGGCTCCTTGTTCGGGGAAGGTCGGGACGGCTCAGGCAGCGGGCGCCTTGCCGCTCACGCTGCGGGCGCGAGCCTGGGCCTGGGCCAGCAGCTGCATCACCGCGGCCGAGGCCAGGCGGGTGCGCACCGAGTCGGCCCGGCTGGTCAGCACGATGGGCACGCGCGCGCCCAGCACGATGCCGGCGCTGTCGGCCCCGGCCAGGTACTGCAGCTGCTTGGCCACCATGTTGCCGGCTTCGAGGTTGGGCACGACCAGGATGTCGGCCTGCCCGGCCACCGGCGAGACGATGCCCTTGGTGCGCGCCGCCTCCAGGCTCACGGCGTTGTCGAACGCCAGCGGGCCATCGATGAGCCCGCCGGTGATCTGGCCGCGGTCGGCCATCTTGCACAGCATCGCGGCGTCCACCGTGGCCGGCATGACCGGGTTCACGGTTTCCACGGCCGCCAGAATGGCCACCTTGGGTGTGGGCACGCCCAGCACCTGCGCCAGGTCGATGGCGTTCTGCACGATGTGGACCTTGTCCTGGATGGTGGGGGCGATGTTGATGGCCGCGTCGGTCACCAGCAGCATGCGCGGGTAGGCCGGCACATCGAGCACGAAGACGTGGCTGATGCGCCGCTCGGTGCGCAACCCAGTGGCCCCGTTCACCACCGCGCCCATCAGCTCGTCGGTGTGCAGGCTGCCCTTCATCAATGACTGGACCTCGCCATCGCGGGCCAGCGCCACCGCCGCTTCGGCCGCCGCGTGGCTGTGCGGCGCATCCACCAGGCGGTAGGGTGTCAGGTCCAGCCCCTGCGCCTCGGCGACCGCCAGGATCTTCGCGCTGGGCCCCACCAGCACGGGCTCGATCAGGCCGAGCCGGGCCGATTCGATCGCCCCGCCCAGCGAGTCCGCATCGCACGGGTGCACCACGGCGCAGCGGGCGGGCGTCAGCCCTTCGCAGGCCTGCAGCAACCGGCCGAACACGTCGTTGCGGCGCAGGATGACCGAGGGGGTGTCACGCTGGTCGACGGTGATGGCCTGCGCCGGCGCCTGCACGGTCATGTGGCCTTCGAGGATCAGCGTGTCGCCGCGGTGCACGGTGCAGGCGATCAGAAGCTGATCGGGCGGGCGCTTGTCGGCCACGGTGAGCGTGGCAAGCAGCTCGTCGCCCACCTGCACGTGGCCGTTGAAACGCAGGTCGTGCGAGACGATCACGGTGCCGGGCCCGGGCAGGCGACGCTTGAGCAGCGCGTGCACCAGGGCTTCGGCGCTCACGCCCTCGCACACCGGAGCGGTCGCATTGGCTTCGTCGCGCTCGGGGCCGAAGGCGTTGACCTCGCCGGACACCAGCGCCAGCAGCGACACCTCGTCGCGCGTGACGGTGTGCCGCTGCGTGAGGCTGGCGCCCTGCTGGATCTGGTCGAAGGTCTGGCTGGTGAAGTTCATGCGGCTAGCATAGCCACTGCGCGTGACAGGTCCGCACCAGAGACCTTGTGCCACGTCAGGCAAGCGGGCTGCCCATGCGGAGTCTGTCGCGATGCCGACGCTCGCACGCCGCGCTCAGGCCGCGAGATCGATCAGCCTGCCAGCGACCTTCAGGGCATTCATGGCGTAGCCGGCCACGGCGCCGACCGCATCGTCCACGCCATGGGCCACCGACGACAGCCCGTCTTCCACCGCGTCCACGGCATCGCCGACCGCGTGGCTCACCGTGTCGCAGGCCTGCTCGACGGTCTCCACAGCGGCATGCGCCGCCTGCCGTGCCCCACCGACCACGCTGTCATAGGTGTCCCCCACGGTGTGGACGGCGGTCGTGACCGCTTCCCCGACGGCCCGCACGTCGCGCGTGGCCTCGAGGTAGGCCGCGCGGGCGGCATCGCTCACGCCATCCACCACAGACGTCGCCACGCCGAGCAGAGGCCCCAGAGAGCCGCTGTCTTCGATGGCGGCGTTCGCAGAGCCGCCGTGGCGACCTGCCCGGTTGGCGAGGCAGGTGGAACTGCTCGGCGTCAGCCCGCCGAGGGTGGAAAACGTGTTCATCGCGAAGTCCTCAGAAAGGTCAAAGGGGGATCGGTGATTTCAGCTTATCGCCCCGCCCGAATATCGATCCAGGGTGATGAAGGCCGATTGGGCCGCCTTTTACCCACGAGAAACCCGACCGACACAAAGCGACATGGAATGACACACCTCGATATTGCGCCCAGTCTGTTCCGCTTATTCCTTGATCGCCTTTTTTCGATCATCGACATGTCACCCAGGACACCAGAAATTCACTGCGCTTCACCATATATCAGCCTCGACACAAATGGGTTTCCTATACTTTTTTCAATCTCGCTCGCCCCTGAAAGGAAAACCCATGCGCCCCGCCCTGCCCTCGCCCCCGTTCGGCCCGAACAAAACCAGGCACCCGCTGCGCCGTGCCATGCAGGGCGTTCTGGTGGCGCTCGGCCTCACCGTGATGGGGGGCTGCACCGGCCCCCTGGTCCAGAGCCCCACGGTCGTGCGCCCGATGACGCCGCCGCCCTACGTCGAGCGGGTCGCAACCGGGTCGCTCTATCAGGCCGGGGCCAGCAGCTGGCTGTTCCAGGACGAAAAGCGACCCTCCAACATCGGCGACACGGTCAAGATCGACATTGCCGAGCAGCAAAGTGCGCGCAACAAGGTCAACTCGGAGGCCCGGCGCGCCAACAGCGTGGCGGTCAAGGGCCCGGGAGGGGGCGGGCAGAGCGGCTTCGTCAGGAGCCTGCTCAATGCCGACGCCTCGGCCTCCGGCAGCGACACCTTCAAGGGGGATGGCACGACCGAGCAGAGCAGCGCCTTCACCGGCCGGCTGGCCGCGCAGGTGATCAACGTGCTGCCCAACGGACATCTTGTGGTCGCGGGCGAGAAGAACATCGTCTTCAACGGCAACGCCAGCACCTTGCGCTTCTCGGGCATCGTGAACCCGAAGGACATTCAGCTCGGCGGCGTGGTGTCCTCGCGCGACATCGTGGACGCCCGCATGGAGCAGGTGGGTCAGGGCGATGTGACGGCCGCCTCGTCCCGCACCTGGATCCAGCGCGTGCTGACCAACGCCCTGACGATCTGGTGAGGCCGGGTCAGTCCCGGCGGGCCGTGAGCGCGTCGGGCCGCAAGGCTGGCGGGCCCTGCACGATGGCGCGCACCAGGGGGGCCAGCTTGCGCCGTGTGCTGGCCCACTTGCCAAAGCCCATGGCGTCGAGCGCGAAGCCGGCGCTGGCGAGCACACGCCCCTCCTCACGCACCGTCAGCGAGGCCGTCGCCAGATAGGGTTCGGCCACGGTGCCGAATGTCGGCACCTCCCATTGGATGAAGGCCGTGTAGTTCAGCGTGGTCCGACAAGCAAAGGGCACGAGCCCGCTCTCGTAGACGCGGCTCTGCACCCCCAGCGCGGCCAGCTCGGCCTGGATGGCAGGCACCACGTCGTGCGGGTGGGCCACCCGGTTGAGCTCGATGCACACGCTGTCATAGGGGACATGGGGATGCCACACCACGTCGCGGGCTTCGAACGGTGCGGCATGCAGCGCATTGCTGGCCGCCAGCCCGGCTGCTTTGACGACCTCGACTGTCGGGCTGATGGACAGCACGGAGCATCCGCTCAAACCCACGGCGCAGCCCATTCCGACCAGGGTCGACATCCACCCGGATATTCGAACCCGGGCCACGAAAAATGAAATGGCGGGAAAGTGGTGCATGCCCCCATTTCAGCAATCCCGCGCGAAAAAAACAAGCGTCGCCATCCCCGAATAAACCACCCGACGCGACATTCACCGGACCGGAAAAACCATTTATTTCACCCCGGACACAAATTGAATCCGGGCGAGCCAGTCGATGAAGGCCCGCACGCGCAAAGGCAAATGCCGCTGCGCCGGATACACCACCGACAGCGGCAGGCCGGGCGGTCGATGCCGGGTCAGGCACTCCACGAGCGAGCCGGCCTCGATCTGGCGCTGCACGTGGTAATGCGGCACCTGGATCAGACCAAAGCCCGCCTCGCCAGCCGCCACATAGGCATCCCCGTTGTGTGCCGACACGGTGGCCGGCAGACTCACTTCACGCACCTGACCGTCGGGTGACTGGAACGCCAGGGGCACGGTCTTGCCCGAACCGGCGGCCACATAGCCCACCATGCGGTGCGACGCGAGTTCCTCCAGTTCCTGCGGTCGCCCGTGTCGGGCCACATAGCCCGCACTGGCACACGTCAACTGCGGCAAGGTGGCCAGGCGGCGCGCCACCAGGGTGGAGTCGCTGAGCTCGCCGATGCGCAGCACGCAGTCGACGCCCTCTTTCACCAGGTCGATGCGCCGATCGTGTGTGCTGACCTCGACCGTGATGCGAGGGTGGCGCTCGCAGAAATCCGGCATCAGCGGGGCCAGCACATGCCGCCACAAGGTGCCGGACAGGTCGATGCGCAAACGGCCCTGGGGCTTCAGCGCCGAATCCGAAAACGCCTGCTCCGCCCGCTCCAAGTCGGCGAGGATGGCCACGCACCGCTGCTGAAAGGCCAGCCCCTCTTCGGTGGGCGACACATGCCGCGTGGTGCGTGCCAGCAGCCGCACGCCCAGGCGGGACTCGAGTTGCTTGATGGCCTGGGTGGCGGTGGCCCGTGGCATGCCCAGTTCGGCGGCGGCCTTGGTGAAACTGCCCAGGTGCACGATGCGCACGAAGAGCCGCAACGTCTCGAAACGGTCCATACCTCGGAGGATTGTTCACGTGGAGCAAACAGTGTGCTCGCGTCACGCGGCTTGATCAAGCCGCCCAGACCCGGAGAATCGGGCGCTTCCGCCTTCACGCTCACGCCATGAGCCTGCGCATGCTTCGCCAAGACTGGTCTGTTTCCGCCGTGACCGCCGGCTTCATCGCGGTGCTCGTGTCGTATGCCGGCCCGCTGCTCATCCTGTTTCAGGCCGCGCAGGTCGGCATGGTGCCCCCCGACATCGTGGCTTCATGGGTGTGGGCCATCTCGATCGGGGCGGCGGTCTCGGGCATCGCGCTGAGCGCGTGGTTCAAGGTACCGGTCATCACGGCGTGGTCCGCACCGGGCTCGGCCCTGCTCGTCACCCTCCTGCCGGACATGCCCCTCAGCGAGGTCGTCGGGGCCTACCTCACCGCGGCCGTGCTGATCGGGGTGATCGGGCTGTCCGGCCTGTTCGACCGGCTGATGCAGCTCATCCCCAGAGGCGTCGCCTACGGCATGATGGCCGGCATCCTGTTCCAGTTCGGGCTGCGGGCATTCAAATCCATGGAGGCCCTGCCGCTGCTGACCGGGTGCATGCTGGTGGGTTACCTGGTGTTCAAGCGCCGGTGGCCGCGCTACCACATGGTGTGGGTGCTGGGGCTGGCACTCCTGCTGGCCGTGCTGCAGCCCCATCCGAGCTGGCCGGCCCTGAGCCTGCGGCCCACCGTGCCCACCCTGACCTGGCCGGTCTGGACCTGGTCGGCCACCTTCAGCTTGGCGCTGCCACTCGTGCTCGTCAGCCTGTCCGGCCAGTTCATGCCCGGCATGGCCATTCTGCAGGCAGCCGGGTACCGCGTCGCGGCCCGCCCCCTCATCGCCGTCACCAGTGCGGTGTCCATCGTGACCGCGCTCTTCGGCGGCATCACCACCGTGCTGGCGGCCATCACCGCCGCGCTGTGCACCGGGCGCGATGCGCACGAAGACCCGGGCAGACGCTATGTGGCCGGCCTGTCCAACGGCCTGTTCTACCTGATCGGCGGCACCTTCGGTGGCCTCATTGTCTGGTTGTTCGCGGTGCTGCCCGGCCCCTTCGTGGCCGTGCTGGCAGGTCTGGCGCTGACGGGCGCCATCACCAGCAACGTGCTGGGTGCCGTCACCGACGAAGCCCACCGCGAGCCCGCCATCCTCACCTTCCTGGCCACGGCCTCGGGGGTGAGTTTTCTGGGGCTGGGCTCGGCCTTCTGGGGGGTGCTGGTGGGTGCGCTGGCCTGTGCGATCCAGGCGCGGCGCCCACGGGCCTCGGTCGCTTGAGCTGCGCCCGGCCAGCACCGCCCTCAGATCAGGGCGGCCGGATCGCCGATGATGCCCGCGGCGCGGAGCTGCGCCCGCTCCTCCTGCTGACGCCGCTCTTCGGCCTGCATGCGGTAGATGTCGTCGATCAGCCGGCGCAGCAGCAACAGGTCCTCGGACTGGTCGTGCAAGCGGGTGCTCATGATGATGGGCGAGACCATGCCCGGATCGACAAAGGGCCGGTACACCACCTCGTCAGGACGCAGGCGCTGCACGCCCGTCGGCACCACGCACAGGCCCATGCCCGACGCCACCAGGCCGAGCGCCGTCTGGATTTCCTGCACCTCGTGCACGGCCACCGGCTCGACACCGCGGTCTCGAAACATGGACAAGACCTGGTCAGCGAAGCTCGGACGGGGTTTCCTAGGGTAAATCAGATGGGGAAAGCGGGCCGCCTGTGCGAGACTGACCGGCTGGGCGCCATGTGCCAGCTCATGCTCGCAAGGTATGGCCAGAACCAGCTGTTCCTCGCGGAGCACCTCCCGCTTGATGGCCGGGTCCTCCAGCCGGATGCGGCCATACCCGACGTCGATCCGCCCGGCCTTCAGGGCCTCGAACTGGTCCACCGTCGACATTTCCACCAGCGAGATTTCGGTGCCCGGACGCTCAGCCCGAAACAGCCGCACCAGGCGCGGCAACGCGCCGTACATGGTGGACGACACGAACCCGATCACCAGGCGCTTGTCCGCGGCAGCCACGCGCCGTGTGGTCTGAATGGCTTCGCGCGCCTGCTCGAGCATGCGGGTCGCGTGCGTGTAGAAAAAGCGCCCCGCCTCGGTCAGTTTCAACGGCCGTGAGCCCCGTTCGAACAGGGGCAATCCCAGTTCATCTTCCAGATCCTGAATCTGCCGGCTCAGCGGGGGCTGCGAAATGTGCAGCCTTTCCGCAGCGCGCGTGAAATTCTGCTCGTCCGCGACGGCCACGAAGTACTTCAGGTGGCGCAACTCCATTTTCCATACCTTTCAGATATGAAACGAGTCTAAAACCGTCTTGGACACCACACAAGGTCTCTTCCTAAGATCGCGCCACATCCAGTCGCTTTCCACCCGGAAATTCGGACTGCCCCCCCCCGCCGTATCAGGAGACCCTCATGGACAAGAAGACCATCGACGCCCTTGTCGAGCGCATCAACCACACCGGCGTGACCGGTCCTGGCAACCCCCGCATCAAGACCATCGTCACCCGCATGGTGCGCGATCTGATGATCCAGATCGACGAACTGGACATCCAGCCGGAGGAATTCTGGGCCGGCCTGAACTTCCTGAGCGAAGCCGGCCGCAACGGCGAACTCGGCCTGATCGCGCCGGGCATCGGCATCGAACACTTCCTGGACCTGCGCATGGACGAGGCCGAGGCCAAAGCCGGCCTGACCGGCGGCACGCCCCGCACCATCGAGGGCCCGCTGTACGTTGCCGGCGCCCCCGTTGCGCAGGGCTTCGCGCGCCTGGACGATGGCACCAGCCCCGGTGAGACCGTGATCATGAAGGGCGTGGTGCGCACCACCGACGGCAAGCCGGTGGCCGGCGCCAAGGTCGAGGTCTGGCACGCCAACCACCTGGGCAACTACTCCTACTTCGACACGACGCAGAGCGCCTTCAACCTGCGCCGCACCATCATCACCGATGCCGAAGGCCGCTATGCCTTCCGCAGCATCCTGCCCGTGGGCTACAGCTGCCCGCCCGGCGGCTCGACCGACCGCCTGCTGCAGGCCCTCGGCCGCCACGGCCACCGCCCGGCCCACATCCACTTCTTCGTGACGGCCCCGGGCTGCCGCAAGCTGACCACGCAGATCAACATCGAGAACGACCCGCACCTGTGGGACGACTTCGCCTTCGGCACGCGTGAAGGCCTGGTGCCCGCCGTCAAGAAGATCGACGACCCGGCCGCCGCCGCGCAGTTCGACCTCAGCGGCCCCTTCCTGCAAATCGACTTCGACTTCACGGTGCACGCCGAAGCCCCGGCCGCCCCGGCAACCGACTTCGCCCGCCCCCGCGCCGCCGCCTGATCCCTGCACACGGAGCACACCATGAGCAACGCGACTTCTCTGGACGCGGTCCGCCAGCGTCTCGACGGCATGCTGGTCGAGGACAAGAACCAGCACATCTACAAGCTGCACCGCAGTGCCTTCACCGACGAGGACCTGTTCGAGCTCGAGATGAAGCACATCTTCGAGGGCAACTGGATCTACCTGGCCCACGAAAGCCAGATTCCGAACCCGAACGACTACCTCACGACCTACATCGGCCGTCAGCCCATCATCATCACGCGCAACAAGGCCGGTGAGCTCAACGCCATCATCAACGCCTGTTCGCACCGCGGTGCCACGCTGTGCCGCCACAAGAAGGGCAACAAGGCCAACTTCACCTGCACCTTCCACGGCTGGACGTTCAACAACAGCGGCAAACTGCTGAAGGTCAAGGACGCCAGCGAAGCGGGCTACCCCGAGTCGTTCAACAAGGACTGCAGCCACGACCTGAAGAAGGTGGCTCGCTTTGAGAGCTACCGCGGCTTCCTGTTCGGCAGCCTGAACCCGGACGTGGTCCCGCTGACCGAGTTCCTCGGTGAATCGACCAAGATCATCGACATGATCGTGGACCAGTCGCCCGAAGGCCTGGAAGTGCTGCGCGGCTCGTCGACCTACACCTTCGATGCCAACTGGAAGATCCAGGCAGAGAACGGCGCCGACGGCTACCACGTCACCTCGGTGCACTGGAACTATGCGGCCACCACCAACCACCGCAAGCAGTCCGAAGCCGGCGACACCATCAAGGCGATGGACGCAGGCAGCTGGGCCAAGAACGGCGGTGGCTTCTACTCGTTCGAAAACGGCCACATGCTGCTGTGGACGAAGTGGGCCAACCCCGAAGACCGCCCCAACTTCAAGGCGCGTGACGAGCTGGTGCAGCGCTGCGGCGAAGCCCGCGCCGACTGGATGATCAACCACTCGCGCAACCTGTGCCTGTATCCCAACGTCTACCTGATGGACCAGTTCAGCTCGCAGATCCGCGTGCTGCGCCCCATCTCGGTCGACAAGACGGAAGTCACCATCTACTGCATTGCGCCCAAGGGCGAAGCTCCCGAGGCCCGCGCCCGCCGCATCCGCCAGTACGAGGACTTCGTCACCGCCACCGGCATGGCCACGCCGGACGCCCTGGAAGAGTTCCGCGCGTGCCAGCAAGGCTACGCCGGCATCGCGCTGGAGTGGAACGACATGTGCCGCGGCGCCACGCACTGGGTTCACGGCCCCGATGCCGCAGCCCAGCAGATCGACCTGAAGCCGCTGCTCAGCGGCGTGAAGACCGAAGACGAAGGCCTCTACACCGAGCAGCACCGCCACTGGATGGAGACCATGCAGCGTGCCATCGCGGCGGAAGCCGAACAAGCCAAGAAAGCGTGAGGCCCACCATGAGCATGACCATCGAACAAGTTCAGGCCTTTCTGTACCGCGAAGCCCGTCTGCTGGACGACAAGCAGTGGGACGAGTGGCTGACCTGCTACCACCCCGCCGCCGAGTTCTGGATGCCCTCGTGGGACGACGACGGCGAGCTGACGCGCGACCCGCAGTCCGAGATCTCGCTGATCTACTACGCCAACCGCGGCGGCCTGGAAGACCGTGTCTTCCGCATCAAGACCGAGCGCTCCGCGGCCAGCACGCCCGAGCCCCGCACCGGCCACAACATCCACAACGTGGAGATCGTGTCCCAGCAGGGCGAGCAGCTCGAGGTGCGCTTCAACTGGCACACCCTGAGCTACCGCTACCACACCACGGACAGCTACTTCGGCACCTCGCACTACACGATCGACCTGACCAGCGGCCAGCCGCTGATCAAGCGCAAGGTGGTCGTGCTGAAGAACGACTACATCCGCCACGTCGTCGACGTCTACCACATCTGAGTCTGCTGCCCCTGCCGTGCACCGCGCGCCAGGGGCCTCACTCATCACGGAGGTCCCCCTCATGCCTCACCAGATTGCCCTCCAGTTCGAAGACGGTCTCACCCGTTTCATCGAAGCCAACGCCACCGAGACGGTCGCCGATGCGGCCTACCGCCAGGGCGTGAACATCCCCCTCGATTGCCGTGACGGCGCCTGCGGCACCTGCAAGTGCTTTGCCGAATCGGGCCAGTACACGATGGGCGAGTACATCGACGACGCCCTCAGCGACGACGAAGCCAAACAGGGCTACGTGCTGACCTGCCAGATGCGCGCGCAGAGCGACTGCGTGGTGCGCGTGCCCGCCTCGTCGGCCGTGTGCCGCACCCAGCAGGCCGAGTTCAACGCCGCCATCAAGGAAGTGCGCCAGCTCTCGCCCAGCACCATCTCGCTGAGCCTGCAGGGTGATGCGCTCAACAAGCTCGCCTTCCTGCCTGGTCAGTACGTCAACCTGAAGGTGCCCGGCAGCAACCAGACGCGCGCCTACTCCTTCAGCTCGCTGCCCCGCAACGGCGAGGTCTCCTTCCTGATCCGCAACGTGCCGGGCGGGCTGATGAGCTCCTTCCTCACCAGCCTGGCCAAGCAGGGCGACGCCATGTCCCTGGCCGGCCCGCTGGGCAGCTTCTACCTTCGCGAGATCAAGCGCCCGCTGCTGCTGCTGGCCGGCGGCACCGGCCTGGCGCCTTTCACCGCCATGCTCGAGAAGATCGCCGAAGAAGGCAGCGCCCACCCGCTGCACCTGATCTACGGCGTCACCAACGACGCCGACCTGGTCGAGATGGACAAGCTCCAAGCGTTTGCTGCCCGCATCCCCAACTTCACGTTCACCGCGTGCGTGGCGAACGCCGACAGCCCGTATCCCCACAAGGGCTACGTGACCCAGCACATCGAGCCCAAGCACCTCAACGAAGGCGAGGTCGACATCTACCTGTGCGGCCCGCCTCCGATGGTCGAAGCCGTGAGCCACTTCATCCGCGAACGCGGCATCCAGCCGGCCAACTTCTATTACGAGAAGTTCGCAGCCAGCGCCTGAACGGGAGCCCACCATGACACCCCGTTTCCAAGGCAAGGTGGCCGTCGTCACCGGCTCTGCGCAGGGCATCGGCCGCGGCGTGGTCGAGCGCATGCTGGCCGAAGGTGGCCGCATCGTGGCCGTCGACCGTGCCGAGATCGTGCACGAGCTGCGCGAGCTGCCCGGCGCGGCCGACCGCATCCTCACCCTCACGGCCGACCTCGAACGCAACGCCGATTGCGAGCGCGTGATGGCCGAGGCCGTGCGCCACTTCGGCCGCATCGACATCCTCGTCAACAACGTCGGCGGCACGATCTGGGCCAAGCCCTTCGAGCACTACGCCGAGCACGAGATCGAGGCCGAAGTGCGCCGCTCGTTGTTCCCGACGCTGTGGTGCTGCCACGCGGCCCTGCCGATCATGCTCGAGCAGGGCCAGGGCGCCATCGTCAACGTCTCGTCGATCGCCACGCGCGGCGTCAACCGTGTGCCCTATGGCGCAGCCAAGGGCGGCGTCAACGCACTCACGGCCTGCCTGGCCTTCGAGACCGCCGAACGCGGCGTGCGTGTGAACGCCACAGCCCCGGGTGGCACCGAAGCCCCGCCGCGTCGCATCCCGCGCAACACGGCCGAACAGACCGAACAGGAGAAGGTCTGGTATCAGCAGATCGTCGACCAGACCAAGTCGTCGAGCCTGATGAAGCGCTACGGCACGATCGACGAACAGGTCGGCGCCATCCTCTTCCTCGCCTCGGATGAGGCCTCGTACATCACCGGCGTCGTGCTGCCGATCGGTGGTGGCGACATGGGCTGAACCCAGCCCCACATCTCTCACAAGAACCACAGGCTCGGTCCACGAGCCACCCGCTCTTTCCCCTCCGTCAGGCGTGGCCCTCCCCGCGCCTGACGCTCTCGAGCAACCCCTACCCCTCATGGTGGAGACAACAATGAACAACATCGATGTATCCAAGGTCATCGACCAGGCGCGGTTCAACCGCTTTCACTGGACGGTGCTCTTCTGGTGCGCCCTCATCATCATCTTCGACGGCTATGACCTCGTCATCTACGGCGTAGCCCTGCCCGTGCTGATGAAGGAATGGAACCTCACCCCGCTGCAGGCGGGAGCTCTGGGCAGCTATGCCCTGTTCGGCATGATGGCCGGCGCCCTCGTCTTCGGCCCCCTGTCGGACCGCATCGGCCGCAAGAAGGCGATCACGATCTGCGTGATCCTGTTCAGTGGCTTCACCGTCTTGAACGGCTTCACGACCAACCCCACCGAGTTCGGCATCTGTCGCTTCATCGCCGGACTCGGCATCGGCGGCGTGATGCCCAACGTCGTCGCGCTGATGAGCGAGTACGCTCCCCAGAAAATCCGCAGCACGCTGGTGGCCATCATGTTCAGCGGCTACTCGGTCGGCGGCATGCTGTCGGCTGGCCTCGGCATGGTGCTGCTGCCGAGCTACGGCTGGCAGTCGGTGTTCTACATCGCCGGCATCCCCCTGCTGCTGCTGCCCCTCATCATGAAGTTCCTGCCCGAGTCGGTCGGCTTCATGGTCAAGGAAGGTCGCACGGAGGAAGCTGCCGCGGTGCTGTCCCGCGTCGAGCCCACCTTCAAGATGAAGGCCGGCGACCAGCTGGCCGCTCCGGCCGGCAAGGCCAAGGGCGGCAACGTGCTGCAACTCTTTCGCGAAGGCCGCGCCCTGCAAACCGTGATGCTGTGGGTCGCCTTCTTCTGCTGCCTGTTGATGGTCTACGCCCTGGCCTCCTGGCTGCCCAAGCTGATGACCAAGGCCGGCTATGGCCTGGGCTCTTCGCTGAGCTTCCTGCTGGTGCTCAACCTCGGCGCGATCTTCGGCGCCGTCGGCGGCGGCTGGCTGAGCGACAAGATGAACATGCCGCGCGTGCTGGCGGTGTTCTTCGCCATCGCCGCCACCTCCATCAGCCTGCTGGGCTACAAGAGCTCCACCGAAGTGCTGTACATCCTGATCGCCATCGCCGGCGCCACGACCATCGGCACGCAGATCCTGCTGTACGCACTGGGCGCGCAGTTCTACGAGATGAGCATCCGCTCCACAGGCCTCGGCTGGGCCTCCGGCATCGGCCGCAACGGCGCCATCGTGGGCCCGATCCTGGGTGGTGCCCTGCTGGCCGCCGAACTGCCGCTGCAGGCCAACTTCCTGGCCTTCGCCATCCCCGGCGCCGTGGCCACCGTGGCGATGATCGTGTTCGCCCTGCGCCAGCAGACACGCCGCACCCACGAGCCCAAGCTCGCCACCTCGGCCGCCTGACCGGCCTTCGCCGTGCGGGGGCCTTGCCCCCCGGCGCCCGGGCGGCCAGATCGCTGCCGCCCTCCCCCTCACATCACCACACGACCGGGTCACACGCTGAACCCGGCAGGGCGCGCCTGCGCCCGACACCAGGAGACACCCCATGAACAAGCCCTTCTCTCGCACCGTCTTGACCGCGGCCCTGGCCCTGAGCGCCGCAGCCACCCATGCGCAGACCAGCAACGTGACGCTGTACGGCACGCTGGACCAGTATCTGAATTACATGAAGAGCAGCTCGGGCAAAAGCCTGACCTCGCTGAACGACGGCGCCCTGATGCGCAGCCGCCTGGGCTTTCGTGGCACCGAAGATCTTGGCGGTGGCTTGGCCGTGAAGTTCAACCTCGAACACGGTCTGTATGCCGACTCCGGCAAGCAGAACGACAGCACGCGCTTCTTCGACCGCCAGGCCTGGGTTGGCCTGGCCACGCCGTATGGCGAGTTCCGCGCCGGTCGGCAGAACTCGGTTGCCTTCGTCCGCAGCGCCGACGTCGATTACAGCGGCCGCACGCTGGGCTCCCTGGCCAACTGGTACGCCCTCACCGCGCGTTACGACAACGACCTGACGTACATCTCGCCACGCGTGAGCGGGTTCGTGTTCGAGGCCCACTTCGCGCCTGGCGAACAAAGCACCGGCAGCCCCTCCAGCAAGGCGGTCTGGCAGTTCGCCGTCGACTACGCCAACGGCCCGGTGCGGGCAGGCTTCACCGGCGTGCGGGCCCGACCGGCGGCCAACTCGGCTGTGGGCCGCACCATCGTGTTCGACAACCTGTATGCCAACTACGACTACGGGCAGGGCAAGGTGTACGCATCGGTGATCCGCAGCAATGCCACCACCGACTCGGCCAGCGGCCCGCTGCAAGGCAACAACGCCGGCCTGCTGCTGGGCGCCACCGGCACGCTGGTGTCCGGTGCCGCCGGCACCGCGGCCGACGCCAACCGATTCCACAACGTGGTGCAGTTGTCGGCCGATTACCGCGTGTCGAGCGCGCTGCGCGTGGGCGGCATGGTCGGTCGCATTTACGACACATCGAACGCCAAGCAAGGAGCCACCGGCGCCTCGCTGGGGGCGTTCTATGACCTGTCGAAACGGACCACGCTGTACGCAATGGGCGAGGTGCTGAGCAACGACCGCAACGGAGGCTTCGTGCTGTCCGGCTCGGCCGCCGTGCTGCCCAACTTCGAAGCCGCCGACGTCAACGGACAACGTCTGAAGGCCATGCAGCTGGGCGTCCTCCACCGCTTCTGACCTGCAGCGGCGGTCCCTCAAGCAAAACGGCTCCCCGCGGGGAGCCGTTTTGCCATTCGGACGCGGGGCGTCTTACTTCTTGGCCGCCTTCTTGGCAGCGGGCTTGGCTGCAGCCTTCTTGGCCGCGGCCTTCTTGGCGGCCGGCTTGGCTTCGGCCTTGGCGCCAGCCTTGCGGGCTGCGGCCTTCGGATCGACAGCGGCCTTGAAGCCGGCGCCCGGCGTGAACTTGGGCAGCTTGGCTGCGGCGATCTTGATCTTCGCGCCGGTGCTCGGGTTCACGCCGTTGCGGGCAGGGCGGGCGTGCAGCTTGAACGAACCGAAACCGGGGATGGTCACGGCTTCGCCCTTCTTGACGGCACCGACGACGGTGTCCAGCAGGGTCTCCAGAATGCGACCGGCTTCAGCCTTCGACAGCTCGTGCTGGTCGGCCAGACGTTGGATCAGATCGGACTTGTTCATTGTGGCGTTGAATGAATGGCACCCGCACAAACCGGGCGGCCTATTGTGCCGTATCCAGCAGGGTCTTTTGCAGGGGCCATGCGCGGGAATGCCCCATCCCTTGGGGGTGCAGGCCTCGTCCCCTGCCGACAACCCCGATGCCATCGGACTTCTGAGGTGACGCGCTCCGCCGAATTCAATAAGGCCAGGCTTCCTTGAGCAAGGCGAACGAACGTCGACGCGCGTCGTGATCGAAAATCTGGGCCGTGACCATGAACTCGTCGGCCCCCGTCTGCTCGGTCAGCGCCCGCAGTTGGGCCACGGCTTCCGCCTGGTTCCCGACCACCGTGCAGGCCAGGACACTGTCCAGCATGGCCCGCACGTTGGGGGGCAGCGTGGCGTCGAAGTCGTCGCGGGGTGGGGGCAAGGGCACGGGTCGCCCTGACCGCAGGGCCACGAAGGCTTGCTGCAACGAGGTCATCAGCCGGCGGGCCTCCTCGCTGGTGTCTGCCACAAAGGCATTCACGCCCAGCATCACATAAGGCTTGCTCAAGGCCGCCGAAGGCTGGAACCGCTGCCGGTACAACGTGATTGCATCGGCCATCTGGGCCGGCGCGAAGTGCGATGCAAAGGCATAAGGCAGGCCCAGGTGGGCGGCGAGCTGTGCACCGTAAAGGCTGGACCCGAGGATCCACAGCGGCACATCGGCGCCTTCGCCAGGCACCGCCCGCACCCCAGACGGAGCTCGACCCGCAAAGTAGGCCTGCAGCGTCAGCACGTCGCGGTCGAAGTCTTCCGGGGCCCCCTGAAGCGGCCGTCGCAAGGCGCGCGCCGTGGCCGGATCCGAGCCTGGTGCCCGCCCGAGACCCAGATCGATCCGCCCCGGGTAGAGCGCCGCCAGTGTCCCGAACTGCTCGGCCACCTGCAGCGGCGAATGGTTGGGCAACATGATCCCGCCCGCCCCGACGCGAATGCGTTGCGTGCCCCCGGCCACGTGCGCGATCAGCACCGCAGTGGCAGCGCTGGCAATGCCCGGCATACCGTGGTGCTCGGCCAGCCAGTAGCGACGGTAGCCCAGCGCTTCGGTGTGTCGGGCCAGGTCAAGGGTGCGCGCGAACGAGGTCGCAGCGTCACTGCCTTCCGTGATGGGAGAGAGATCGAGAACGGAGAGGATGCTCATGTCGTCATCATGCCGAGAGCCAGTCAGACGCGGCGCCGACAGGGATTAAGGCCCGGATGACTCGCTATCCAGTGATGATTTAATAATTCATTAAACTTATCGGTTTCTATCTCGGCGCCCTCGTGTGCCGCGCCCTCGACCATGAACACCCGACACACCCGGCCGCTGGCGGTCCTGACCTCGTTGTTCTTCATGTGGGGTCTCATCACCTCCTTGAACGACATCCTGATCCCGCACCTCAAGGCGATGTTCTCGCTGAGCTACGTGCAGGCCATGCTGATCCAGTTCTGCTTCTTCACGGCCTATTTCGTGGTGTCCCTGCCTGCCGGCCGATTGCTGCAGCGCATTGGCTACCAGCGCGGCCTCATCGTGGGCCTGTGTACGGTGGGCGTCGGCTGTCTGCTGTTCTATCCGGCCGCCGCGCTGCAGACCTACCCGCTGTTCCTAGGCGCCCTGTTCGTGCTCGCCAGCGGCATCACGCTGTTGCAGGTGGCGGCCAACCCCTACGTCACCCTGCTGGGTGCCCCCGAGACGGCGTCATCGAGACTCAACCTCACACAGGCCTTCAACTCGCTCGGGGCCACGCTTGGGCCGCTGGTTGGTGCCGCCACCATCCTCGCCTCGGCAGACCACGCGGCGGCCGCAACGCAGTCCGATGCAGTGCAGGGGCCGTACCTGGTGCTCGCCGCTGTGCTTTTCCTGCTGGCCGCCGTCGTGGCGTCCTTCAAGCTGCCTGACGCCCGGGTCATCGAGCGCAGTGGCCATCGTCGCGGCGCCTTGCCCGACACGCAGGGTCAAAGCCTGTGGGCTTACCGTCATCTCGTCCTGGGCGCGGTCGGCATCTTCACCTATGTGGGCGCCGAAGTCAGCATCGGCAGCTTTCTGGTCAACCTGATGAACGATCCGCTGATCGCCAACCTCAGCCACGAAGAAGCGGGGCGCCACCTCGCCCTCTACTGGGGTGCCGCCATGGTGGGTCGTTTGCTCGGCAGCGCCCTGATGCAGCGCGTGCGGGCCAACCGGGTGCTCATGGTCGCGGCCCTGGTCAACGCCCTGTTGATTGCTGGGGCCATGCTCGCGGGCGGTCACGCAGCCATGTGGTTGCTGATCAGCGTGGGAATCTTCAACTCCATCATGTTCCCGACGATTTTTTCACTGGCCCTGGAAGGCCTGGGTGAACTCACCAGCCGGGGCTCGGGGCTGTTGTGCATGGCCATCGTCGGGGGCGCGATCGTCCCCCTCGCGCAGGCGCTGCTGGCTGACCACCTCAGCCTCCTGATGTCCTTCGTGGTGCCCCTGACCTGCTACGTGTTCATCGCCTGGTACGGCGGCGCGGGCTTCCGCCCTCGGGTCGGGACCTCCGATCTGCACGCCCTGCCTGGGCGCCCACGGCCCCACTGAGAGCGCCAGGCCCGGCGGCTGCAATGGGCGCCGCCCGCTGGAACCCACGGCGGGCCGCCGTCCCCGACTCGGCATGCGCAACAGACGCGCGGGGCCAGGAAAGCAAAAAGGTCTTCACGGTTGCCGTGAAGACCTTTTTCTTTGATTTGGTTGCGGGGGCTGGATTTGAACCAACGACCTTTGGGTTATGAGCCCAACGAGCTACCAGACTGCTCCACCCCGCGACAGAGACATAGATGATAGCACGATTTCAATGCGCATCGCAAATGTGCACGCATCTGAACAGGACTCGGGGCCAACCCGGATGCATGCCGACAAAACAGTCAGGACAATACGACACTTGTTCTTACAACGCACTTATGTTCTATAAACGAACACGCATGCGTCCTCTGCCATGTCCTCGCACCCATCCCTCCCGTTCGCGCCACAGGCCGCTCAGCCACTGACCTTCAATCCACGAGACCTGATTGGTGGACTCGAGAAGGGCTTGGCCGTCATTGAGGCCTTTGACCTGGACAAGCCTCGGCTGAGCATCACGGAAGTCGCCAACCGGGCCGGCTTGAGTCGCGCTGCCGCGAGACGCTACCTGCTCACCCTGACGCAGATCGGGTACGCCCATTTCGACGGCCGCCGCTTTTCCCTCACCCCCCGGGTGCTCCGGCTCGGGCAGAGTTACATGCATTCCGCACGACTGCCGCGGCTCATCCACCCCAAGCTCACCCACCTCGTTCAGCAGACGGGGGACGCAAGTTCGGCGGGGGTTCTGGACACCGACGATGTCATCTCGATTGCCGCCTGCAGCAGCAGCCCGCACTTGTCACCTCGCCTCCAGGCCGGCACGCGGGCACCCGCGTACTGCACTGCGAACGGTCGGGTACTCATGGCGTTCGAACCCGAAGCACGATGGGAGTCGTGGCTCGCACGCCAGCGCCTGCTGCCCCTCACGGCAAGGACGGTCACCAACGCCGCCGCCTTGCGCCAGGAGCTGCTGCGCACGCGGGACCGCGGCTTCGCCATCGTGGACCAGGAGCTCGAACCCGACCTGCGCACTCTCGCGGTGCCCCTCTACAACAGCAGCGGACGCGTGGTGGCCGCTCTGAACCTCGGCGTCAGCGCCAGCCGCTATTCGGTCGATGAACTGGCGACACGCGGCCTGCCCCTGCTGCGCCAAGCTCAGGCAGAGCTGCGTGCCCTCATCTGAACGTCAGGTCCGAGCGCCGTGCGGCGCGTCGAATCGGAAAACAAAAAAGCCATCCGACAACGCAATGTGTGGATGGCTTCTTGATGCTCGGTGGATCTGGTCGATCCACCAAGATGATGTGGTTGCGGGGGCTGGATTTGAACCAACGACCTTTGGGTTATGAGCCCAACGAGCTACCAGACTGCTCCACCCCGCGGCAGAGACATAGATTATGGCATGAAAACGGCGCCCCAGGTGTCGGGCCTGCAATAAAAAACCCGCCGGCTTGCGCAGGCGGGTTCTTGCGGTGAGCGCTTGCTGTCAACCAGCCCGCTTGCTCCCCTTACTCGGCGGCGGCTTCCGGTGCAGCAGCGGCTTCTTCCGTACGTTCCACCAGTTCCATGTAGGCCATCGGAGCGTTGTCGCCCACGCGGAAACCCATCTTCAGAATGCGCGTGTAGCCACCGGGGCGCTTGGCGAAGCGCGGGCCCAGCACGTTGAACAGCTTGACCACGTTGTCGCGGTTGCGCAGACGGTCAAAGGCCAGACGCTTGTTGGCCAGCGTGGGTTCCTTGGCCAGGGTGATCAGCGGCTCGACGATGCGACGCAGTTCCTTGGCCTTGGGCACGGTGGTCTTGATGGCTTCGTGCTCGATCAGCGAGTTGGCCATGTTGCGGAACATGGCAGCGCGGTGAGACGAAGTACGGTTCAGTTTACGGAGTCCATTTCCGTGACGCATGGTGCTGTCCTTTCTTTATCAAAAACCGACGGCCGGATGAAGGTACCGCCGGGTGCACCGGGTGGCCCTTGAGAACCACCCACTTTCAAAAAATCAACGCTTGTCCAGACCTTGGGGCGGCCAGGCTTCCAGGCGCGAGCCCAGAGCCAGACCACGGGAAGCCAGCACTTCCTTGATCTCGTTGAGCGACTTGCGACCCAGGTTCGGGGTCTTGAGCAGCTCGGTCTCGGTGCGCTGGATCAGGTCGCCGATGTAATAGATGTTCTCGGCCTTCAGGCAGTTGGCCGAACGCACCGTCAGTTCCAGCTCGTCCACCGGACGCAGCAGGATCGGATCGAACGTCGCGCCCGGCTTGCCCGGCGCTTCGAAGATGCCGGCGGCATCCGGACCTTCCAGCTGGGCGAACACCGCCAGCTGTTCAACGAGGATCTTGGCCGAGGCACGGATCGCGTCTTCCGGCGAGATGGCGCCGTTGGCCTCGATCTCCATGACCAGCTTGTCCAGGTCGGTGCGCTGCTCCACACGGGCGCTTTCGACCGTGTAGCTCACGCGGCGGACCGGCGAGAACGAGGCATCCAGCACGATGCGGCCGATGACCTTGCTCGACTCTTCGCCATAGCGACGGACGTTGCCAGGCACATAACCACGGCCCTTCTCGACCTTGATCTGCATGTCCAGCTTGCCGCCTTGCGACAGGTGGGCGATGACATGACCAGGGTTGACGATTTCCACGTCGTGCGGGGTCTGGATGTCTGCGGCCGTGACGGGACCTTCGCCGTCCTTGCGCAGCACCAGGGTGACTTCGTCGCGGTTGTGCAGACGGAACACCACGCCCTTGAGGTTCAGCATGATGTGGACCACGTCTTCCTGCACGCCATCGATGGCCGAGTACTCGTGGAGCACGCCAGCGATCGTGACTTCCGTGGGCGCGAAACCGACCATCGACGACAGCAGCACGCGACGCAGCGCGTTGCCGAGGGTGTGGCCATAGCCGCGCTCGAACGGTTCGAGCGTGACCTTGGCGCGGTGACCGCCCAGCGGTTCCACCTGGATGGCTTTGGGTTTCAGCAAATTGGTTTGCATGAGGTCTTCCTGTCAATACCCTCGGCTCGTTACACCGATAAGGCTGCTGGACCAACCGGAGCACATGCCCCGGCCCTGAAATACAAAATGCACAAGGCCACGCGACACGACCACCGGTCGTGCGGCGCAGCCCTGAGTCGCATCAACGCGAATACAGTTCGACGATCAGCGATTCGTTGATGTCCGAACCGAACTCGTCACGGTCCGGGGTCTTCTTGAAGACGCCTTCCAGCTTGGCGCCGTCAACCTGAACCCAGCCCGGCAGGCCGATGGACTCGGCCAGCTTGTAGGCTTCCTGAACGCGGACCTGCTTTTTGGCCTTTTCGCGCACGGCGACCACGTCGCCGGACTTGACCATGTACGACGGGATGTTGACGACCTGGCCGTTCACGACCACGCCCTTGTGGCCCACCAGCTGACGGGCTTCAGCGCGCGTCGAGGCGAAACCCATGCGGTAGACGACGTTGTCCAGGCGCGATTCCAGCAGGCTCAGCAGGTTGCCACCGGTGTTGCCCTTGCGGCGCTCGGCCTCGGCGAAATAGCGGCGGAATTGCTTTTCCAGCACGCCGTACATGCGCTTGACCTTCTGCTTTTCACGCAGTTGCAGACCGAAGTCCGAGGTGCGCGAGCCCGAAGTGCGGCCGTGCTGACCGGGCTTGGTGTCGAACTTGGCCTTGTCGCTGATCGGGCGACGGGCGCTCTTGAGGAACAGATCGGTGCCTTCGCGGCGGGCCAGCTTGGCCTTGGGTCCGAGGTAACGTGCCACTTGTCGTGTCCTTGTGATGTGTCTGACGTCAGCCAGCCCCCTCGACGGAGAACATGGACCGACGCGAGTCTGCCGATGATGATGGGCAGACGGTGGGCTTCAGATCTGCTGCGGCGAACGCACGCGCTGCCGCAACAACAGAAAACTTGCCATTATAGCAAGCTGGTCTTTGCGAGCCCCTCGGCACACAGGCGCCTGTAGGGATCACGCAACGACAAAACTCGCGCGACCTGACATCAGGTCGTGCGAGGTGGGCGAATCGACCCGGCGGAGAACCCGGGCCTACTCAAACCGGATCAGATGCGGCGACGCTTCTGGGGGCGGCAACCGTTGTGCGGCACCGGCGTCACATCAGAGATCGAGTTGATGCGGATGCCCAGCGAAGCCAGGGCGCGCACCGACGACTCGCGACCGGGGCCCGGGCCCTTGATCTCGACGTCGAGGTTCTTGATGCCTTGCTCTTGAGCCGCACGGCCAGCCACTTCCGCAGCCACCTGGGCAGCGAACGGGGTGGACTTACGCGAGCCCTTGAAGCCTTGACCACCCGACGAAGCCCAGGACAGTGCATTGCCCTGGCGATCGGTGATGGTGATGATGGTGTTGTTGAACGAAGCGTGCACGTGGGCGATGCCGTCCGCAATGTTCTTGCGGACCTTCTTGCTCACACGACGGGCAGCGCTGTTCGCAGGTGCTTTAGCCATAGATACTTTCTTTCGAAAACGAAGCCCGATTACTTCTTACCGGCAATCGCCTTACGCGGACCCTTGCGGGTGCGGGCGTTGGTGCGGGTGCGCTGACCACGGCAGGGCAGACCACGACGGTGGCGGAAGCCACGGTAGCAGCCCAGGTCCATCAGGCGCTTGATGTTCATCGAGAGTTCGCGACGCAGGTCACCTTCGATGGTGAGCTTACCCACTTCCTCACGGATCTTTTCCAGATCGCCGTCAGTCAGTTCCTTGATCTTCTTGTCGAAGGGAATGCCTGCAGCCGCGCAGATCTTCTGCGCGGTGGTGCGACCAATGCCGTAGATCGAAGTCAGACCGATTTCGGTGTGCTTGTGCGGCGGAATGTTGATGCCAGCAATACGTGCCATAACTGTCCTCTGAACGCTTGTGTCGCCCGGCCAGGCGATCAGCCTTGACGCTGCTTGTGACGCGGGTCGGTGCAGATCACACGAACCACGCCCTTGCGGCGGATGATTTTGCAATTACGGCACATCTTCTTGACGGATGCCGAGACTTTCATGGTCTTCTCCTGAACCGCTGAGTGCTCAGCGGAAATTCGCCCACGTTTCCGGGGTCACCAAACCCAGCTCACTTCGCCCGGAACACGAGGCGAGCACCACGCTTGTTGAAGCCCAGGCTGCCAACCCGGCCGCGGCAATGCGAAACCTAGCATTGTGCCGCAAAACCAGGCCGCTTGGGAAGGGCCTCTGGCTGATCGAGGGGCGAAGCCGCCTCAATTCGCCTTGAAATTTGCCTTCTTCAGCAGCGAGTCGTACTGCTGAGACATGACGTAAGACTGCACCTGCGCCCAGAAGTCCATCGTGACGACCACGATGATCAGCAGCGAGGTACCGCCGAAATAGAAAGGCACGTTGTACTTCAGCACGAGGAACTCGGGCAGCAGGCACACGGCCGTGATGTAGACCGCGCCGACCAGGGTCAGACGGGCCAGGATCTTGTCGATGTAACGGGCCGTCTGGTCGCCAGGACGGATACCCGGAATGAACGCGCCGCTCTTCTTGAGGTTGTCTGCGGTCTCACGGCTGTTGAACACCAGTGCCGTGTAGAAGAAGCAGAAGAACACAATGGCGACCGAGTACAGGATCACGTAGATCGGTTGACCCGGCGACAGGGCCGACGCCAGATCCTTGAGCCAGCGCATGCTGTCACCGGTCGCGAACCAGCCCACGGCGGTCGTCGGCAACAGGATGATCGACGAGGCGAAGATCGGCGGAATGACACCAGCCATGTTGATCTTGAGCGGCAGGTGCGAGGACTGGCCGCCGTACACGCGGTTGCCGACCTGGCGCTTCGCGTAGTTGACCAGGATCTTGCGCTGACCCCGCTCGACGAACACGACGAGGTAGGTCACGGCGACGACGAGGGCCACAATGAAGATGGCAGCCGGAATGCTCATCGAGCCCGTGCGGATCAGCTCGAACAAGCCACCCAGCGCACCGGGCAAGCCGGCTGCAATGCCGCCGAAGATCAGAATCGAGATGCCATTGCCCAGACCGCGCTCGGTGATCTGCTCACCCAGCCACATCAAAAACATGGTGCCGGCCGTCAGGCTGACCATCGTGGTCATGCGGAAGCCGAAACCAGGGTTGACCACCAGGCCCGCCGTGCCTTCGAGGGCCACTGCGATACCGAAGGACTGGAACAGCGCCAGACCGAGGGTCGCATAACGGGTGTACTGCGTGATCTTGCGACGCCCCGCCTCGCCTTCCTTCTTCAAGGATTCGAGGGTGGGCACCACATAGCCCATCATCTGCATGATGATGGACGCGGAGATGTAGGGCATGATGCCCAGCGCAAACACGGTGAAGCGCGACAGCGCCCCGCCCGAGAACATGTTGAACAGGCTCAGGATGCCGCCCTGCTGCCCCTTGAACAACTGTTGCAGCTGGGCCGGGTCGATACCGGGCACGGGAATGTGCGCGCCAATGCGGTAGACGACCAGCGCCAGCAGCAGGAAGACCAGACGACGCTGGAGGTCGCCGAACTTGCCGCTTTGTGCCAGTTGAGAGGGAGAGGTTGCCACGCTGAGTCCTGTTCAGGCTTTGACGTTCAATGCTTGCGCGATTGCCGACGGTTGTCCGGCTTATTCAGCCAGCGAGCCGCCAGCGGCTTCGATCGCGGCCTTGGCGCCAACGGTGGCGCCGATGCCCTTGAGCACGACCTTGCTGGTCAGTTCGCCCGACTTGATCACCTTGACCACCTTGGCCAGTTGGGGGATCAGGCCGGCTTGCTTCAGCACCAGGACGTCGACTTCGGCGGCGCCCAGAGCCTGCAGTTCACCCAGGGTGACTTCGGCGTTGTACTTCAGCAGGTGCGACTTGAAACCGCGCTTCGGCAGACGGCGCTGCAGCGGCATCTGACCGCCTTCGAAACCGACCTTGTGGTAGCCACCCGAACGCGACTTCTGACCCTTGTGACCGCGACCAGCGGTCTTGCCCAGGCCGGAGCCGATGCCGCGGCCGACACGGCGCTTGGCATGCTTGGCACCCGAGGCGGGCTTGATGCTATTGAGTTCCATGGTATTCCCCAGAGTCAGGTGCTTACAGCACCACGACCATGTAGCGGACCTTGTTGATCATGCCGCGCACGGCGGGCGTGTCTTCCAGAACAGCGGTGCTGTTCATGCGACGCAGGCCCAGGCCCTTCACGGTGGCGCGGTGGTCGGCCTTGGTGCCGATCACGCTGCGGACCAGCTTGACGGTAACGGTTTTCTTTTCGCTCATGTCAGCTCTCCCGCGATCAGTTGAAGATCTCTTCAACAGTCAGACCGCGCTTGGCAGCGACTTCGGACGGCGTCGTGGCCTTGGCCAGGGCGTCGAACGTGGCGCGAACCATGTTGTACGGGTTCGACGAACCGAGGCTCTTGGCCACGATGTCGGTGATGCCCATCACTTCGAAGACAGCGCGCATCGGGCCGCCCGCGATGATGCCGGTACCGGCGGGAGCCGGGGCCAGCAGCACCTTGGCTGCGCCGTGTTCGCCGGTCACGTTGTGGTGAACGGTACCGTTCTTCAGCGAGACCTTCAGCATGTTGCGACGTGCCTGGTCCATGGCCTTTTGCACGGCCAGGGGCACTTCACGCGCCTTGCCCTTGCCCATGCCGATGCGGCCATCGCCATCACCGACCACGGTCAGGGCTGCGAAACCCATGATCCGACCGCCCTTGACCACCTTGGTCACGCGGTTCACCTGGATCATCTTTTCGCGCAGACCGTCGTCGCGACCTTCGTCTGCTACCTTGGGTTGAAACTTAGCCATTTGAAATTCCTTCCGGTTGCCGACGCGGCTTAGAACTGCAGGCCGGCTTCACGCGCGGCTTCAGCCAAGGCCTTGATGCGACCGTGGTACTGGTAGCCAGCGCGGTCGAAAGCGACCTTCTCGACACCAGCGGCCTTCGCCTTCTCGGCGATGCGCTTGCCGATCAGGGCGGCTGCAGCAGCGTTGCTGCCGCTCTTGACCTGCTCGCGGACTTCCTTCTCGGCGGTCGACGCGGTGGCGATAACCTTGCTGCCGTCGCCAGAAATGACGGAGGCGTAGATGTGCAGGTTCGAACGGGTGACCGTCAGACGCACGGCGCCTTGCAGAGCGATACGGGCACGGGTTTGACGTGCACGACGCAGGCGCTGTTCCTTCTTGCTCAATGCCATGATGAATCAGCTCCTTACTTCTTCTTGGTCTCTTTCAGGACCACGCGCTCGTCCGCATAGCGGATGCCCTTGCCCTTGTAGGGCTCAGGCGGACGGAACGCACGCACTTCGGCAGCGATCTGGCCGACGACCTGGCGGTCGGCGCCCTTGATCAGGATCTCGGTCTGAGACGGGGTCTCGACCTTGATGCCGGCCGGCATGTCCTTCACCACGGGGTGGGAGAAACCGATAGACAGGTTCAGCTTCTGACCTTGGGCCTGGGCACGGAAGCCCACGCCCACCAGGGTCAGCTTCTTCTCGAAGCCCTTGGACACACCGTTGACGGTGTTGGCCAGCAGGGCGCGGAAGGTGCCGGACATGGCATTGGCTTCAGCGGTTTCGTTGGCCGGCGCGACCTTCAGCGTGGTGCCGTCTTGCGTGACGGTGACCAGGCTGCTGATCGGCAGGCTCAGGGTGCCGTTGCCGCCCTTGACGGTGACGGCTTCAGCGGAAATCTTGACGTCCACACCTTGAGGGACGGCAATCGGCATTTTTCCAACGCGGGACATTGCGATGCTCCTCTATCAGGCGACGTAGCACAGCACTTCGCCACCGATACCGGCAGCGCGGGCCTTGCGGTCGGTCATCACACCCTGCGGGGTGGTCACGATGGCAACACCCAGGCCGTTCATGACCTGAGGAATGCTGTGACGACCCTTGTAGATGCGCAGACCGGGACGGGACACACGCTCGATGCGCTCGATGACCGGGCGACCAGCGTAGTACTTCAGTGCAATTTCCAGCACAGGCTTGGCAGCCTCACCGGTGACGGCAAACCCGTCAATGTAGCCTTCGTCCTTCAGGACCTGGGCGATCGCGACTTTCAGCTTAGACGACGGCACCGACACGCTGGCCTTGTCGACCATTTGCGCGTTACGGATGCGGGTCAGCATGTCGGCGATGGGATCACTCATGCTCATGGGATAACTCCTGTTCGTGCCCTGCTGGGATTACCAGCTCGCCTTGGTGACACCGGGGATGTCGCCAGCAAAAGCCAGTTCACGGATCTTGGTACGACCCAGACCGAACTGACGGAAGGTGCCACGGGGGCGACCAGTCAGGTTGCAGCGTGCGCGCAGACGGGTCGGGTTGGCATTGCGGGGCAGCTTTTGCAGTTCAAGACGGGCGGCGTAACGCTCTTCTTCCGACTTCTTGGCGTCATCGATGATGGCCTTCAGTTCGGCGTACTTCTTGGCGTACTTGGCAACCAGCTTTTCGCGCTTTTCTTCGCGTTGCTTCAGGGAAACTTTTGCCACGGTGGACCTCAGTTCTTGAACGGGAACTTGAAAGCCTGCAGCAGAGCCTTGGCTTCATCGTCAGACTTCGCCGTCGTCGTGATGCTGATGTTCAGACCACGGATGGCATCGATCTTGTCGTACTCGATTTCCGGGAAGATGATCTGTTCCTTGACGCCGACGTTGTAGTTGCCGCGACCGTCAAACGAACGACCCGAGATACCGCGGAAGTCACGCACGCGGGGCAGCGAGATCGTGACGAAACGGTCCAGGAATTCGTACATGGTGACGCCACGCAGGGTGACCATGCAGCCGATGGGCATGTTTTCGCGGATCTTGAAACCGGCGATGGCCTTGCGCGACATGGTGACCACGGGCTTCTGGCCGGCGATCTTGGTCAGGTCGCCCACGGCGTGTTCCATGACCTTCTTGTCCGACACGGCTTCCGAGACACCCATGTTCAGGGTGATCTTGGTCAGGCGCGGCACTTCCATGATCGACTTGTAGCCGAACTTGGTCATCAGTTCGGGGACGATCTTTTCGCGATACAGCTTCTGCAGGCGAGCTTGTTGTTGAGCCATGTGGAACCTCGTCAAGCCTTGATTTCTTCGCCGCTGGACTTGTAGACGCGCACTTTCTTGCCGTCTTCCAGGAGCTTGATGCCGACGCGGTCAGCCTTGCCGGAGGCAGGGTTGAAGATCGCCACGTTGGACTGGTGGATGGGCATGGTCTTGTCGACGATGCCGCCGGTGGTCCCCTTCAGGGGGTTCGGCTTGACGTGCTTCTTGGCGACGTTCACGCCGTCGACCAGCAGGTGGTCGGCATCGACGCGAGCGGCCACGGTGCCACGCTTGCCTTTGTCACGGCCGGTCAGAACGATGACCTGGTCGCCTTTGCGAATCTTGTTCATGTGAGCGGTCCTTTGCGTTGCACCGAGGGATTACAGAACCTCGGGGGCGAGCGACACGATCTTCATGAAGCGCTCGGTACGCAGTTCACGCGTGACCGGGCCGAAGATGCGGGTGCCGATCGGCTCCAGCTTGGCGTTGAGCAGCACAGCGGCGTTGCCATCAAACTTCACCAGGGAGCCGTCTTGACGACGGACGCCCTTGGCGGTGCGCACGACCACAGCGCTGTAAACCTCGCCCTTCTTGACGCGGCCACGCGGTGCGGCTTCCTTGATGCTCACCTTGATGATGTCGCCGATGCCGGCGTAACGACGCTTAGAGCCACCGAGCACCTTGATGCACATGACGCTCTTAGCACCCGTGTTGTCAGCGACGTCCAGTCGCGATTGCATTTGGATCATGGTGTACCCCAACTTGGCCCGGCCGGCTGCGCAAACCACTTGCGCAACAACGGACGGTCAGTCTTGGGCCCGTAGAACGGGCGGATCTGAATAGACGACAGACTCTGAGAGTACCTGCCGCAGCGCCAATGCTTCGAATTCGTTCCGGGAATTCGAAGCATCCACGAGGGATACCAGGCCAAAGCCAATGCCGTTTATTCAGCGAAGCTTTGCATTATCACTCACTCTGCGCAAGCGGTCAAGTGCTTCGTGCAAGAAGATCAGGGCGAGGGCTGTGGCAGGGCCTGCAGCAGGTGCGCATGGAGCAGCCGCACCGCCGGGCTCAGCTGGCGGCGGTCGGCGCACAGCAGGTTGAGGGGCGTGGGCTCACCCTGCCAGAGGGGGCACACGGCGACCAGCCGGCCAGCCTGGAGGTCCTGCTCGACATCCAGTCGCGACTTGTAGGCGACACCCAGCCCCGCCAGGGCCCAGGCACGCACCACTTCACCGTCATCGGCAACCCGGTCCCCCCGGACCTCGACCCGCTCGATCTCGCCCTGTGGCGAGGTGAAGATCCAGGTGTCGTACACAGCATCGCCGCGCGTGTAGCACAAGGCGTTGCAATGAGCGAGGTCGCGCGGGTGCTCGATCGGGCCCTGGCGGCGGAGGTAGTCCGGCGCGGCCACCAGCACGCGCCGGTTGTGGGGGGCCAGGGGCAGGCACACGAGGCTGGAGTCCGTTGGGGCGCCATAGCGGATGAGGACGTCCACCGGTTGCCCGAACACGTCGGCGAGGCGATCGGAGAGGTGCAGGCGCAACCGGATCTGCGGGTGTCGCGCCAGGAAGTCGTCAAGGGCCGGGCGCAGCACGTGGCGGCCCAAGTCGGATGGCACCGACACCTGGAGATGCCCGAGCACCTCGACCTGGCCGGACTGCAGGCAGGCGCGCGCCTCGGCCAGCGCGTCGAGGGCCTGCCTGGCGGAGACCAAGAACCGTTCACCCTGGGGTGTCAGCCGCTGGCGACGGGTGGTGCGCAGCAGCAAGGGCACGCCCAGCTCGGCTTCCAGCCGCTTGATGGCCAGACTGGCCGCCGCCGGGGTGAGCCCCAGGCGTCTGGCCGCGGCAGTCAGGCTGCCGGCCTCGACCGTCATGGCGAAAAGCTGAAGGTCGAGCAGGGCTTTCATGGCGCCATTATCAACAGCAGGTTGAAAGATATTCAACAGTAAGGCTGTTTTTCAACACAGAAGAATCAATCATGATGAGCTCCCCGCGCCTGTCGCGCTTCTTTTCTGTCCTGCACCATGAACATCGCCGACCTTGTCCAGACCCGCCGCACCACGAAGGCCTTCGACCCCGCCCGCAAGCTGACGGCAGACCAGGTGGCGCAGATCGAGACCTTGTTGCGCTTCGCCCCGTCGTCGACCAATGCCCAGCCGTGGCACTTCGTCATCGCGAGCACCGAAGAGGGCAAGGCCCGCCTGGCCGACACCTTTGCTGGCGCCCATGGCTACAACGAGCCCAAGATCCGGAATGCCTCGCATGTGGTGGTGCTGTGTGCCCGCCAGGCACTGACGGACGACCATCTCGCCCAGGTGCTGGCGCAGGAGCAGGCCGATGGCCGCTTCGCAGACGACGCCGCCCGCGCCGGTCAGCACGCGGGCCGCGCCCATTTCGTGAACCTGCACCGGTTCGAGCGGCGCGACGCGCAGCATTGGGCCGACAAGCAGGTGTACATCGCGCTGGGCTTTCTGCTGCTGGGGGCCGCCGCGCTGGGGGTGGACGCCTGCCCGATCGAGGGCTTCGATCAGGGCGCGGTCGACGCGGCGCTGGGCTTGCGCGAGAAGGGGCTTTCCAGCGCCGTGGTGGTGGCGCTGGGTTTCAGCGCGGCATCGGACTTCAACGCCCGACTGCCGAAGTCACGCCTGCCGCTGAACGAGGTCATCACGCGCATCTGAGCTGCGCCACAACGACAAGGGGCGCCCGATGCGCCCCTTTTTGAATGTTGCCCGTCCGCGGTCAGGCCGTGCCGCCGACCGTCAGGCCGTCGATGCGCAGGGTGGGCTGGCCGACGCCCACCGGCACGGACTGGCCTTCCTTGCCGCAGGTGCCGACACCGGAGTCCAGCGCCAGGTCATTGCCGATCATGCTGACGCGGGTCATGGCGTCGGGGCCGTTGCCGATCAGGGTCGCGCCCTTGACGGGGTACTGGATCTGGCCCTTCTCGACCCAGTAGGCCTCGGACGCGGAGAACACGAACTTGCCGGACGTGATGTCGACCTGGCCGCCGCCGAAGTTGACGGCATACAGGCCGCGGTCGATGGAGGCAACGATTTCCTTCGGGTCCCGGTCGCCAGCCAGCATGTAGGTGTTGGTCATGCGCGGCATCGGCAGGTGGGCATAGCTTTCGCGGCGGCCGTTGCCGGTGGGCGCGGTCTTCATCAGCCGGGCGTTGGTGGCGTCTTGCATGTAGCCGCGCAGGATGCCGTCTTCGATCAGCACGGTGCGCTGGGTGGGCTGGCCTTCGTCGTCGATGTTGAGCGAGCCACGGCGGTCGGGCAGCGTGCCGTCGTCGAGCACGGTCACGCCCTTGGCGGCCACACGCTGACCGATGCGGCCGGAGAAGACGCTCGAGCCCTTGCGGTTGAAGTCGCCTTCGAGGCCGTGGCCGACGGCCTCGTGCAGCAGGATGCCGGGCCAGCCGTTGCCGAGCACGACGGTCATTTCGCCCGCGGGTGCCGGGCGCGCCTCAAGGTTGACCAGCGCGGCATGCACCGCCTGATCGACGTAGCCCTGGGTGATGGCGGGGGTGAAGTAGCTCAGGTCATGGCGGCCACCACCGCCGGAGGAGCCGACCTCGCGGCGACCGGCCTGCTCGGCGATCACGGTGAGGGACAGGCGGATCAGCGGGCGGACGTCGGCGGCCAATGTGCCGTCGGCGCGTGCGATCAGGACGACGTCGTATTCGCAGCCCAGACCGGCCATGACCTGCACGATGCGGGGGTCCTTGGCGCGGGCGCGCTTCTCGACGTCCTCGAGCAGGGCCACCTTGGCGGCGCTGTCGAGCGAGGCAATGGGGTCGAAGCCGCCGTAGAGCGTGCGGCTGGGCGCGATGGTGTGGCCGCCGACCTTGACCCGGCGGCTCTGGCCAGCCGAGGCGATGGTGCGCACGGTGCGGGCGGCGTCAAGCAGCGCGGCTTCGGAGATGTCGTCGGAATAGGCGAAGGCGGTCTTCTCGCCGGCGATGGCGCGCACGCCCACGCCTTGGTCGATGCCGAAGCTGCCGGACTTGACGATGCCCTCTTCCAGGCTCCAGCCTTCGCTGCGGGTGTACTGGAAGTAGAGGTCGGCGTCGTCGACGCGGTGCTCGGTGATGACCTTGAGGGCCTTGAGCAACGAGGATTCATCGAGACCGAAGGGCGCGAGCAGGAGCTCACGGGCGGTCTGCAGGCGGGCGATGGTGGCTTCGACGGCGATCATGGGGGCCATTGTAGGCATGCCGGATGGCCCTCGCACGAGGGGTCGCGTATGTCCGGAGGCCACAGGGGGCGGCGCACCGGACACCGCGCTCACAGCTTCAGCAGGGCCTGCACGCGCAGGTGCTCGTCGGCCTTGAAATGCTGGTCGACGTACTGAGCCATGTCCTGGCGCCGCTGGGCGTCTGACAGGTTGGCGGCGGCCTGAAGGCGCTGCCACTCCTGACGGGCAGCAGCCAGCCGACGCTGCCAGTCGGCCCATTCGTCGTCGGCTTTGGCCAGACGCTGGGCCGCAGCCTCGCCGTAGCGGGCCACGCGTTCGGCATGCACGGCGGCCGGGTCCTTGCCGGGCGCCATCTGGGGCACCGGCTCGCCGGGATCGGGTGGCGGGGGCTGGCCGGACTCCAGTTGTGCGTGATGGGCCTGGAAGCGGGCCTCCTCGTCGGCGTAGAACGCGGCAGCCCAATCGGTGCCCAGGATCTGTCGGCGCACCAGCCGGCGTTCTTCGAACACGGGCAGCCAGGTGCTGCGGTCGTTCTGGTCGAACCGGTTGCGCCAGCTGTGGCCGCGCAGTTGCCAGTACTTGTCCCAGATCGCGATGATCTGGCCGGCCAGCACCGGCCCATGGGCTCGCTGGGCATCGTCCTGGACCAGCATGCGCAACGCGTCGACGGTGACCTCGCCAAGACCCAGGATGTAGTACTCGAAGCGGTGGCGCAGCCCCACACAGGGCTGAAGCTGCGACTGGCTCACGCACCAATCGCCCGCGGCCTCGGTGCCGGCTAGCGAGCCGCTCCGGAACAGGCGCTGGCGCACCTCCTCCACACTCAAGGGTGCTGTGCGACCCGGGGCGCCGGCCTCGCCGTCCGCCGCGATACCGGGCGTGACCATTGCCCACCCGTCTGCGCTGCCTGGGCGCCGGTCACCCGGAGGCTCCGGTGCGGCGCGCCAGAGCGAGGCCATCCCGAGGAGCACGGCCAGGGCTGCGCCCCCTGCAATCAGCGGGACGCGCTTGTCCATCGGCGCGCTCCTGCGGGCTCGGGTGGCGACACGGTCGCGCTCACAGTCCAGCCAGCTTCAGGCGGTTGGCCTGAGCCTTGTAGAACGCCACCGGGTCGGGCGCGGTGCGGCCGACGATGCCCAGTACCTGGTTGATCTCGTCGAGGTGGTTCCAGGCGTAGTTGTCCTTGAGCACCTTGCCCCAGTGACTGGAGCACTGGCTGACCAGGCCGTCGTTGGGCTCGCTGCCGAAGTACTGGGCGGTGTAGCCCAGGATGGCATCGGAGATGTCCCAACCGTTGGTCTTTACCGCGGTTCCGGAGACCGAGTACCAGCGGATGCTGTGGCCGTTGACGCTCGCGACCTCCGGACCGTTGCCGCACGGGGTGGCGGGTGCGCCGACCGGGAACTTGGCGTTGAAGGCGGCCGCACCTTCGCTGCTCAGCGCGTTGAGGGCGGTCAGCAGGTCCGCCTGCTTGGCGGTGCTGTTGCCGCTCAGCCAGGCGATCAGCTGCAGCCCGGCCGTGGCCAGTTTGTCGAAACCACCATCCGGCGTGGTGTTGGCCAGGATGTCGTCAGCGACCTTGCTGCCGAAGTGGGTGCCGGCCACGGTGGTGACGCTGGCGACCATCGAGGGCACCGTGCCGGCTGCGTAGCGCACGGTCGGGCCGCCATGGCTGTGGCCGATGAGGTTGAATTTGGTCACCCCATCCTTGGCCGCCCACTGCTTCATCTGCTGGATCAGCTCTTCACCGCGGAACTCGGTGGTCTGCGAGGGGTTGACCGAGGCGATGTAAACGGTCGCGCCATCGGCGCGCAGTTGTTTGGGAATGTCGTAGAAGTACTGGATCCCCAGGATGTTGTCGAAACCGATGAATCCATGGACCAGCACGATGGGGTGCCGCGTCTTGGATCCGGTGGTGGTGGCGTGCGCCGCCGGGGCCACAGCCATGACCGCCGCAGCCACCGCGCAGGCGGTCAGCAGCGGACGGCGGAACAATGCCTTGATCATCTCGAGCTCCTTGGTGTGTGGCAGCATGGGCCTGCTGCTGGAGCCGGATGTTCGGCCGAACATCAAACGATCGTTTGAGGGTAAGCCCGGGATTGCCGGGTTTGCCCGCCCCCTCGGATGCGCGATGAGCCGTCAAACGGGCTTCGTTCTAACCCGGTTGGGTGGGCTCGTCCTCGTCGCGGAGCGCCTGGGCCGTGTCGTACAACGCCTTGCGCGGCAAGCCGGTCAGGTCGGCCACCAGTCCCGCCGCCTTCTTGACCGGCACGTGCTGCACCAGTTCGGCCAGCACGGCGCGGGCGGCCGGCGCGAGCACCGCCGGGTCCTGGGAGGGCCGGAGGGCGTGCAGCACGAGCACGAACTCGCCCCGCTGGCGGTGGGGGCCTTCGTCCAGCCAGGTGGACAAGGCGGCCACCGGCAGCGTGGCAATTTCCTCGAACTGTTTGGACAGCTCGCGGCACAGGGTCACCGTGTCGTCCGGACAGACGGCGGCCAGGTCTGCCGCAAGCTCGGTGATGCGATGCGGCGCCTCGAACAGCACCAGGCTGACCCCGGGCGTGAGCGCCTCACGCAACGCGGCCTGGCGCGCCGCGCCTTTGGCCGGCAGAAATCCCAGAAAGCGGAACCCATCGGCATGCACGTCGCCCGCGGCGCTGAGGGCCGTCGTCACGGCGCTCGGGCCGGCCAGGGGCACGACCGGCAGACCGGCGGCGGCCACGGCAGCCACCAGGTGTGCACCCGGGTCGGAAACGGCCGGTGTGCCGGCATCGCTGACATAGGCCACCCGCTGACCAGCCTGCAGCAGCGTCACAACCTTGGGCGCCGCCCCGACCTCGTTGTGCTGGTGGATGGCCAGCAGCGTCTTGTCCAGCCCCAGGTGGCGCAGCAACTGCCCTGAGACGCGGGTGTCCTCGCAGGCCACAGCGTCGACCAGATCCAGCACATGCACGGCCCGCAGGCTCAGATCAGCCAGGTTGCCGATGGGCGTGGGCACCAGATAGAGCGCGCCTTTGGGATACTGCTGGCCGGCGGCCACGTGGCGGGCTGCCTGGAGCAGCATGTTGGCATCGAAGGTCACGACAAAATCCCGGGGAGACGAGGCGGAGGAGCGCGCGCTGCAGCACCTGCTGGCGCAGGGGCTGACGCTGGTAGAGCGCAATTATCGGGTCGCCCGAGGCCCGAGCGCGCCGGGCGCCGAGGTCGACCTGATCCTGCAGGACCAGGACGGCACGCTGGTGTTCGTGGAGGTGCGGCAGCGCACGGCACGCGACCATGGTGGCGCAGCCGCGTCCATCGGGCGGGGCAAGCAGCGGCGCTGCATCCGGGGCGCGCAGACCTATCTGATGGGGCTGAAGACATGGCCGCCGTGTCGCTTCGATGTCGTGGCGATCGACGGAGAGGCGCTGACGTGGATCCCCGCCGCCTTCGACGCGTCCTGACCGACAGGAGCACACACGCCCTGACACAAGGGGGTTGGCCCCTGACTTATCATCCGCGGCATGCCGGATTCCCACTTTCAGCTTGCCTATCTGCAGCAACCGCTGCTGGAGACCGCCGACTGGCTTTATCAGTCCTCGGAGCGGCTGGCTCAACAACTGAACTTCGCTGCCCAGGCCCTGATGCACACACTGACATCGGGCGGCACCGTGCTGTGCGCCGGTGAGGACGAAGGCGCCTTGCTGGCGCGGCGCGCAGCCACCCTGCTGGTGCAGGGCCAGGGCAGGGTGAGGCCGCCGCTGGCAGCGGTGGCCCTGACACCTTCGGGCTCGCCTCAGCAACCGACCCTGGCGCAGCAGGTTCGCGCGCTGGGCCATCCGGGCGATGTGTGGCTCGCGTTCTCACTGGAGCGCGACGACCCGGACCTGCTGGCGGCCACCGATGCAGCCCGCGAACTGGACCTGACCCTGATCGCCTTTACGGGCGAACAGGCCCGCACGCTGGGCCCGATGCTGCGCGACACCGACGTGTGGGTGCCTCTGCCCGGCACGCGACCCGAGACCATGTTCGCCACGGCGTGGCTGGCCCTGGGGGGCCTGTGCGCCGCCGTTGACAACCACCTGCTTGGAGAGGAACACGCATGAGCCGCAACCTGAACACCCGCCCGCTGCGCTGGACGGCCGCCCTGCTGCTGGCCGCTGGCTCGCTGAGCGCCTGTGCCCCGCTGCTGGTGGGCTCGGCGGTCGGGGGGGCCTTGGTCGCCACCGACCGCCGCACCTCCGGCACGCAACTGGAAGACCAGACGATCGAGCTCAAGGCCGCCAACCGCATCCGCGATGCGATCGGCAACCAGGCCCACGTGAACGTCACGTCCTACAACCGTCATGTGCTGTTGAGCGGTGAAGTGCCGGACGACCGGACCCGCGACACCGCCGCCGCCGCCGCCCGGCAGGTGGAAAACGTCGTGAACGTGATGAACGAGCTGATCGTGGCGCCGAACAGCAGCCTGTCGACCCGCTCGAGTGACGTCGTGCTGGCCGGCAAGGTCAAGGCCACGTTGATCGACGCGCGCGACCTGATGGCCAACGCCTTCAAGGTGGTGGTCGAGCGGGGCGAGGTCTACCTGATGGGGGTGGTTACCGAACGCGAGGCCAACCGCGCCGCCGAGCTGACGGCCACGATCAGCGGCGTGCGCCGGGTGGTCAAGGCCTTCCAGATCATCAGCGAGGACGAGCTCGCACGGCGTCTGCCCCCGCCGGCGAGCAACACCGGCAGCACCGCCCCCGCGCCGGCGCAGTGAGTCAGCGCAGGCGGCGGATCAGGCTGGAGGTGTCCAGCCGGCCCCCGCCTTGTGCCTGCAGGTCGGCATAGAACTGGTCGACCAGGGCCGTGACCGGCAAGCGGGCGCCCAGGCGGCGGGCTTCGTCCAGCACCAGCCCGAAATCCTTGCGCATCCAGTCGACGGCAAAGCCGAAATCGAACTGGTCCTGCACCATGGTCGGGCCCCGGTTGGCCAGCTGCCAGCTGCCGGCCGCTCCCTGGGAAATGACCGAGATCACCTGAGCCATGTCCAGCCCGGCCTTCTGCCCGAAGGCCAGCGCCTCGGACAGGCCCTGCAGCAGCCCGCCGATGCAGATCTGATTGACCATCTTGGTGAGCTGGCCGGCCCCGCTGTCGCCCATCAGGGTGACCGCCCTGGCAAACGCGCGCATCACCGGCTCGGCCTGCGCAAAGGCCTCGGGACGGCCGCCGCACATCACCGTGAGGACCCCGTTGATGGCGCCCAGGTTGCCGCCCGAGACCGGGGCGTCGATGAAGGCCAGGCCCAGCGCAGCGGCAGCGGCCGCGAGTTCGCGGGCCACCTCGGCCGACGTGGTGGTGTGATCGACGAACAGCGCCCCGGGCGGCATGCCGTGGAAGGCGCCGTCCGGGCCGGTGGTCACCTGCCGCAGGTCGTCGTCGTTGCCAACACAGCTGAAGACGATGGCCGCCCCCTCGGCGGCCTGCCTGGGCGTGTCCGCCGCGCGCCCGCCATGCTCGGCCACCCAGGCCGCAGCCTTGGAGGCCGTGCGGTTGTAGACCGTCACCGCATGGCCCGCGGCGGCCAGGTGGGCTGCCATCGGCGCGCCCATGGTGCCCAGCCCCAGGAAGGCGACGCGGCGAGAGGGCGTGGGGTCGTAGGTCTTGGGGGCGGCGGCGCTCATGGGGTCCTTTGCTGCGAAAAAAACGGCATCGAAATCGATGCCGTTGCATTCTGGCAGAGGGGGCGCCGGCCTGCAGCGCCCCGGATCACACGATGTGCAGGTGCTCGGTGCCGGCCGCCAGGTCGCTGGTGCGGGCCCGCGAGCTGTTGAGCTTGATCTGCAGGCGCAGGTCGTTGACCGAGTCGGCGTTGCGCAGGGCGTCCTCGTAGGTGATGTAGTTGCTCTCGTAGAGGTCGTAAAGCGCCTGATCGAAAGTCTGCATGCCCTGCTCGCGCGACTTCTTCATGATCTCCTTGATCTCGCCGACCTCGCCCTTGAAGATGAGATCGCCGATCAGCGGGGTGTTGAGCAGGATCTCGACGGCGGCCACGCGCCCCTTGCCCTCCTGACGCGGCAGCAGGCGCTGCGACACCAGGCCCTTGAGGTTGAGCGACAGGTCCATCAACAGCTGTGCGCGACGCTCTTCGGGGAAGAAGTTGATGATGCGGTCGAGCGCCTGGTTGGCACTGTTGGCGTGCAGCGTGGCCATGCACAGGTGGCCGGTTTCGGAGAACTGGACGGCGTACTCCATGGTCTCGCGGTCGCGGATTTCACCCATCAGGATCACGTCTGGAGCCTGCCGCAAGGTGTTCTTCAGCGCCATGCCCCACCCGTCGGTGTCGATGCCGATCTCGCGCTGGGTGACGATGCAGTTCTTGTGCGGGTGCACGAACTCGACCGGGTCTTCCAGCGTGATGATGTGACCGTAGGTGTTCTCGTTGCGGTGGTCGACCATGGCGGCCAGCGTGGTCGACTTGCCGGAGCCCGTGCCGCCCACGAGGATCACGAGCCCGCGCTTGGTCAGGGCCACCTCCTTGAGCACCTGCGGCAGCCCCATGCCATCGACGGTGGGGAGCTCCTGAGGAATCGTCCGCAGCACCAGGCCCACGTGCCCCTGCTGGATGAAGGCGTTGACGCGGAAGCGGCCGATGCCACCGGGCGAGATCGCGAAGTTGCACTCCTTGGTGCGCTCGAACTCGGCGGCCTGCTTGTCGTTCATGATCGAGCGGGCCAGCGACACCGTGTGCTGCGAGGTCAGGGCCTGCGGCGACACCTTGGTGACACGCCCGTCCACCTTGATGGCCGGCGGGAAATCGGCGGTGAGAAAGAGGTCCGAGCCGCCGCGGGCCACCATGAGCCTCAGCAGGTCGTTGATGAATTTCGAGGCCTGATCGCGTTCCATGCGGCAATCCTTGTCAGAGCGGGGCGAACCTGGCCTCAGCCGGGGAAGTTTTCGGGAATCTTGGCCTTGGCCCGCGCCTCGGCCGGCGAGATGACGTTGCGGCGCACCAGCTCGGTCAGGTTCTGGTCCAGCGTCTGCATGCCCAGGCTGTTGCCCGTCTGGATCGACGAGTACATCTGCGCGATCTTGTTCTCGCGGATCAGGTTGCGGATGGCCGGTGTGCCGATCATGATCTCGTGTGCCGCGACCCGGCCGGAGCCGTCCTTCGTCTTGCACAGCGTCTGGGAGATCACGGCCTGCAGCGACTCGGACAGCATGGCGCGCACCATCTCCTTTTCGGCCGCCGGGAAGACGTCGACGACGCGGTCGATGGTCTTGGCGGCGCTGGAGGTGTGCAGCGTGCCGAACACGAGGTGGCCCGTTTCGGCCGCGGTCAGCGCCAGGCGGATGGTTTCCAGGTCGCGCATTTCACCCACGAGGATGGCGTCCGGGTCTTCACGCAGGGCCGAACGCAGGGCGTTCGAGAAGCTCATGGTGTGCGGCCCGACCTCGCGCTGGTTGATCAGGCACTTCTTGGAGTCGTGCACGAATTCGATCGGGTCTTCGACCGTGAGGATGTGGCCGTACTCGGTCTCGTTGAGGTGGTTGATCATGGCCGCCAGCGTGGTCGACTTGCCCGAGCCGGTCGGGCCCGTCACCAGCACAAGGCCGCGGGGCTTGAGCGCCAGATCGGCAAACACCTTGGGGGCGTTGAGCTGCTCGAGCGTCAGGATCTTGGACGGAATCGTCCGGAAGACAGCGCCGGCGCCCCGGTTCTGGTTGAACGCGTTGACCCGGAAGCGCGCCAGGCCCTGGATCTCGAAGGAGAAGTCGCACTCGAGCGTTTCTTCGTAGGCCTTGCGCTGCGCGTCGTTCATGATGTCGTACACCATGTCGTGGACCTGCTTGTGGTCCAGCGCATCGACGTTGATGCGGCGCACATCGCCATGGACCCGGATCATGGGGGGCAGCCCCGCCGACAGGTGAAGGTCAGATGCCTTGTTCTTGACGGAAAACGCAAGGAGCTGGGTGATATCCATGGATGATGTGGACCTGGCTTTTCGTTACAGATCCATTATGTCGACGATCGCAAACAACCTGCAAAGCGTGAGAAACCGGATACAACAGGCCTGTTCCCACGCTGGGCGCCCACCCGAGAGTGTCACCTTGCTCGCCGTGAGCAAGACGTTTCCAGCTGTAACGGTGCGAGAAGCATTTGACGCCGGGCAGCGACGATTTGGCGAAAACTACGTTCAGGAAGCCGTGGCCAAGATCACCGAACTGGCCGAGCTGCGCAGCCAGATCGAGTGGCACATGATCGGTCCGCTGCAGAGCAACAAGACCCGCGTGGTGGCAGAGCACTTCGACTGGGTGCACACGGTCGACCGGCTCAAGATCGCGCAACGCCTGTCCGAACAGCGCCCCGACCACCTGGCGCCGCTGCAGGTGTGCATTCAGGTCAACACCAGCGGCGAAGACAGCAAGAGCGGCACGACACCCGCCGAGGCCACGGCCCTGGCCGAGGCGGTGGCTGCCCTGCCCCGCCTGCAACTGCGCGGTGTGATGGCGCTGCCCGCCCCAAGCCCCGACCCGGCCGTTCAACATGCGGAACTGGCACGGGTGAGGAGCGTCTTCGAGGCGCTGCGGAATCAGGGTCTACCCGTGGACACGCTCTCCATGGGAATGAGCGGCGACCTGGAGGCGGCAATCGGCGAGGGATCCACCCTGGTCAGGGTGGGCACAGCCCTATTCGGCCACCGCTGAGCGGCCGTTACCATGGTCTATCCCTGAAGTTGACGGTATGGACGTTCCGCGCTCGCCCCACTATCTGCTGGTCGATGACCACAGCCTGATCCGCGAAGGCATGATGCAGGCCATCCGTGCTCTCGAACCGAGGGCACGTTTTTCGCAGACCAACTCCTTGCAGACCACGCTGGAGCGCCTGGCCCGCAACCCGGACACCGACCCCATCGACGTCGTGCTGCTGGACCTGGGCCTGCCCGACAGCCGCGGCACGGCCACGCTGCAGGCCGTGCGCCAGGCTGCGCCCACGCAACGCATCGGCATCATCACCGGACAGAACGACGTGCAGGTCGCCCTCGAGTGCATCCACCACGGGGCGTCGTGCTTCATTCCGAAACTGGCCGAGATCGACGGCTTCACCGCAGCGCTGCGCGCCCTGGTGGAGGGACGGCTGCATTTCCCGTCCGAGCTGTTGTCGCCATCCGACACGGCCTGGCCCGAGCAGGACGAACCCGCGGCCGAGGGCGTGCGCCTGACCCCGCGGCAAAAGGACGTGCTGACCTGGCTGCTCAAAGGCTGCACCAACCAGGCCATCGCCGATGCGCTGGGCATCAGCGCCGAAACGGTGAAACTGCACGTGAGCGCCATCTTTCGCGCCTACGGCGTGCACAGCCGCACGCAGCTCGTGCTGATGTGCTCGCGACAAGGGCAGCCCCCCGCGCCGCCCAGGCCCCGCGAGGAGGCCGCAGCGACGCCGGCCGGCACCGGCATCGAGGGGCGGCCAGAAAGCCTCGCGTGAGCCCGACGGACAGCGCCATGCGGGGAATCAGCCCCATGCAGGCGCGCATCGACCTGCAGATGCTGCAGGACACCTGGCGCACTTCGCCCAACGCCATCTTCGGACAGGCACTGTCGCTGATGGTGTTGCTGTGGTTGATCCGGGACTGGCCGCTGTCCGCCTGGCAATGGCTGGCACCGACCATCGGCCTCACGGCGCTGTGGATCGCGGTGACCGCGATGGCGCGGCACTTCCGTCGTTTCGGCATCACCACCTCAGGCCGCCAACGCTGGCGGCGCGCGCTGCTCGGCTGGCATCTGATGCAGGGGACCTTGTGGGGCGCCCTGGCGGTCGCCTTGCTCGGCGTGGCCGATGCCGACTGGAAGCTGGCACTGGTGGCCGCGTCGCTGGTGTATGCCTACACCGTGATGCTGGTGAGCGTGCACGACTGGGGCGTGGCACTGGCAGGCAGCGCCCCGCTGCTGCTGCTCGCGATGGCAAGGCTGATGATGGACGGCCAGCCCGCCTCGTCCTATCTGGCGCTGGTAATGGGCGCGTCGATGGTGACCAGCATGGTGGTGACGCGCCACATCAGCCGGCGCCTGCGCGAAGGGCTGCTGCTGCGCAACGAGAACGCTGACCTCGTGCTGCAGCTGCGCGAAGAAGTCAACAACGTCACCCGTGCCAAGGCCCGCGCCGAGATCGCGGACCGCCAGAAGGGCGAATTCTTTGCCTCCGTGAGCCACGATCTGCGCCAGCCGCTGCACGTGCTGATGCTGTTGAGCAGCGCCTTGCGACCCCACCTGGCGGCGGCCGAAGGCCACGGACTGCTCGACAAGATGCAGACAGCGCTGGGCTCGCTCAGCATGATGTTCGAGCGGATGTTCGATGTGGCGCGCATCGACGCGCAACGCATCGACTACCACCCACAGGCCTGCGCCCTGAGCGAGCTGTGGCGCCGGTTGGACAGCGAGTTCGCCGTGCTGTGCGCCCACAAGGGCCTGCGCTGGCAGTTGGACCCCACCGAAGCCTGGATGCAGGCCGACCCGCATGTGTTGGAGCGCATCCTGCGCAACCTGCTGAACAACGCTGTGCGCTACACCGATACCGGCGGGGTGCGGCTGCGCGCCCGTGCCCGCGGGCCGTGGATCGTCTGCCAGGTGTGGGACAGCGGCATGGGCGTGGCGAGGGCCTGGGCCTGGGACTGGCCGTGGTGCGGCGGCTCAGCCTGCTGGGGCCTACGCCGGTGAGTCTGCGCTCCCGTCCGGGAAGGGGCTCCTGCTTCAGTGTGCGGCTGCCCCGCTTGGTGCCTGCCGCGGGCCCATCGAAGCCGACACCGGTGGCCCCGCCCCTCGCCAGCCCCCAACCGGGCTTGAGCGCCCCGGCCCCGCGCACGCAGACCACCTCGCACGCGCCGCATCCCGGCGTGGTGCTGCTGATCGAGGACGACCCCGACGTGCGCGATGGCACGGCGGTACTGCTGCACCAGCACGGGTGGCTGACGGCCGAGGCCTCCACGCCGGAGGGGGCCATCGCCGCCCTCGTGGCCTTGCAGCAGACGGGGCAGATGCCCGAGGGGGCCATGCCGGCCGCCGTGGTCAGCGACCACCGCCTGGGCCTGTCGATCAACGGGCTGCAGGCGATCCGGCAACTGCGCTATGAGTTCGGCGAAGACCTGCCAGCCTTTCTGTTGACGGGCGAGGCATCCCCCGGACTGGCCGACGAGGCGCGCTGCGCCAAGGTCCACCTGTTGCACAAGCCCCTGCAGGCCGACCGGCTGTTGCGCCTGCTGGACGGCGCCACCAGCAGGGAGCCAGCCCGCGCCGCCCGGCAGGATGCGGCATGATGACGGCATGAGCACACCCTCCATCGACATCGCTTTCATCGGCGGCGGCAACATGGCCACCGCCATCATCGGCGGCCTGCTGCGCCAGGGCCGTCCCGCCCACAGCATCCTCGTGATCGACCCGGTGGCCGAACAGCGCCAGCGCCTGCAGGACACGCTGGGCGTGCAGACGGCCGCCGGTGCCGGCGAGGCCCTGCGCACGGCCACCACGGTGGTCTGGGCGGTCAAGCCCCAGCAGTTCAAGGAAGCGGCGGCGACCTACGCCCCGCTGACCAGCCAGGCCCTGCACTACAGCGTGATGGCCGGCCTGCGCACCGACGACATGGCGCGCCTGCTGGGCACCCCGCGCATCGTGCGGGCCATGCCGAACACGCCAGCCCTGGTGGGCCAGGGCATGACCGGCCTGTATGCACGCCCCGAGGTGAGCGCCGACGAGCGGGCAGCGGTGCAGGCCATGGTCGAGCCCACCGGCCCGTGGCTGTGGGTGGACCGAGAAGCCGACCTGGACGCCGTGACCGCGCTGTCGGGCTCGGGCCCCGCCTACGTGTTCTATTTCATCGAGGCGATGATGCAGGCCGCTCAGGACATGGGCCTGAGCGCCGAGCAGGGCCGCCAGCTGGCCCAGGCCACGTTTGCCGGCGCCACCGCACTGGCCAGCCAGTCCCCGGACAGCCCGGCCACGCTGCGCGAGCGCGTGACCTCCAAGGGCGGCACCACGTATGCCGCCCTGAGCCACCTGGAACAGGCGGGCGTGAAGGCGGCCTTCATCGAGGCCATGCGCGCGGCCCAGCGCCGGGCCGGCGAACTGGGCGACGAGTTCGGGCGCTGAACCCAGCGCGGTCGGCGGGGCGCTGCGCCCTGCCCGGTCAGGCCAGAGCGAAATCCAGCACCGTGCCGACCCACACGGTCATGCCGAGCCAGTGGTTGGCTCGGAAGGCGCGGAAGCAGTCCTCGCGCTGGCGATGCCGGATCAGGCCGACGTGCCAGACGGCCTGGGCGGCAGCCACCAGCAACCCCACCTGGTAGACCACGCCGCGGCCGGCGTCCTGCCCGACCCACCACCAGCAGCCGATGCACAGGGCGTAGAACAGCGCGATGCCGATCACATCGAACCGGCCGAGGGTGATGGCCGAGGTCCGCATGCCGATGCGCAGGTCGTCATCGCGGTCGACCATGGCGTACTCGGTGTCGTAGGCCAGCACCCAGGCGATGTTGCCCGCCACCAGCCACCACGCTTGCGCGGGCACCTGCCCCTGGACGGCCGCATACGCCATCGGGATGCCGAAGCTGAACGCGATGCCGAGCACGGCTTGCGGCATCGCGAAGAACCGCTTGGTGAACGGGTACAGGATGGCCACGCCGAGGGCGCCAAAAGACAAGGCGATCGTCAGCCGGTTGGTGAACAGCACCAGCACGAAGGACACCAGCGCGAGCACCACGCCCACCGCGGTCGCCTCGCGAACCGACAGCCGACCGCTGGTGATCGGCCGCTGCGCGGTGCGCTTGACGTGGCGATCGAACTCGCGGTCGGCGATGTCGTTGACGGCACAGCCCGCGCTGCGCATGAGCACCGTGCCCAGCGTGAAGATCAACAGCAGGTGAACGGGCGGGAGCCCCGCCGCAGCCAGCCACAGCGCGGCCAGCACGGGCCACAGGCACAGCAACCAGCCTTGGGGCCGGTTCCAGCGAATCAGGTCCAGGTAGAGCGACCAGCGGTCGCGCAGGGTCAGGGCGGGGCTCGGGCTCATCACGGCGCAGATGATAAAGGGCCGCCCCACTGCGCGCGAGGCGGCCCGGAGGGCGAAACCGTGCGGCCGCGGACGGCCGCGCTGTGCCGGCTCAGCGCGCCGGCACAGCCGGTGCGGACCGCGCCTGGGCGGTGTCCACGGCGGTGGTGGCCCAGCCGCCACCTAGCGCGCGGTAGACCGCGATGTGGGCCTGCTGACGCGCCAGTTGCGCTGCTATCAGCCCCTGCTGGGCCGAAAACAGCGCGCGCTGGGCGTCCAGCAGGTCGAGCTGGTTGGCCACACCGCTCTCATAGCGCAGCGTGGACAGGCGCAGGCGGGCCGCCTCGGCCTCGGTCTGTGCGCGCTGCGCCTGGGCCTGCTCGCTCCAGGTCTGGCGGGCCACCAGGGCATCGGCCACGTCCTTGAACGCCGACTGCACGGTCCGGTCGTACTGCGCCAGTGCAATGTCGCGGCGGGCCACGGCGCTGTCGACGCCGGCGGCGGTGCGCCCCCAGTCCAGCAGCGGCACCGTCAGCGACGGGGCCACCGACGCGCCGACCAGCCCGTCGTTGACCAGCCCCGCCAGCGAGGTGCTTGCCAGCCCCAGCGTGGCCGTGAGGCTGATGCGCGGGAAGCGGGCGGCTCGGGCTGCGCCGATGTTGGCGTTGGCGGCCACCAGGTTCTGCTCGGCCTGCATGATGTCCGGGCGCCGCAGCAGCACGTCGGAAGACAGGCCCACCGGCAGCTCGGTCAGCTCGGGCCACAGCGGGCGGCTCACGACCTGAGCCAGGGCTTCCGCCTGTGCCATGCCTTGGGGCGCCAGCGCGGCGGCATCCACCGGACCGGGCAGCAGATCGGCCGGCACGCTGCGGCCCAGCAGCACTTCCAGCGCGCTCAGGTCCTGGGCCCACTGGCGCTGCGCCTGGGCACGCGTCACGCGGGCCGCTTCGACCAGCGACTGCGCTGTGCGCAGGTCCAGCTCGTTGAGCACGCCGGCGTCGAACTTCAGCTGCTGCAGCTTCAGCGAAGCCTCGCGCGTGGACAGGGTCTGCTCGGCCAGGGCGAGTTGCCAGCGATCGGCCCACAGCGTGTACCAGGTGCTGGCCACCGACGCGACCAGGCTGATGTGAGTGGCCTGACGGGCCGATTCCGACGCCATCAGCTGGGCGCCGGCCGCTTCGCTGAGGGCCTTCACGCGGCCGAACAGGTCGAGCTCGAACGCCGACAGACTCACGCCCGCCTGCACCGAGTTGCCGTAGGCAAACGGCCGGGAGGTGGCCCGCTGACGGGCTGCATTCGCCACGCCATTGAGCGACGGGAAGCGGTCGGCATCGGCGATCGCGTAGGCCGCGCGCAGGGCCTCGATGTTGAGTGCGGCCACGCGCAGGTCGCGGTTGTTCTCCAGCGACAGCCCGATGAGCTGCTGCAGCCGGGCATCCGGGAAGTAACGCTGCCACGGCACATCGGCCACGGGCGTGGCAGGGGCAGACGACACCGGCGCTGCACCGGCCACCGAAGGCAGGGCCGACGGCACAGCCAGCGCGGGGCGTTGGTAGGTCGGGGTCAGCGAGCAGCCGGCCAGGGCGAGCGCGGCAGCCAGCGCGGCGGCCGGGCGCAGGAACAGTGCCGGGTCAGTCATGGTCGGTCTCCACTTCAGGCTGGGTGGCACGCGCGGGGAAGAAGCGGCGCACCACCACGAAGAACACGGGCACGAAGAACACCGCCAGCACCGTGGCCGCGATCATGCCGCTCATCACGCCGGTGCCGATGGCACGCTGGGCGGCCGCACCGGCGCCGTTGGCCAGCACCAGTGGCATCACCCCGAGGATGAAGGCCAGCGAGGTCATGATGATCGGACGGAAGCGCAGGTGGCAGGCCTGCAGCGTGGCCTCGAGCAGGCCCATGCCCTTTTCCTGCAGTTCCTTGGCGAACTCGATGATCAGGATGGCGTTCTTCGCGGACAGGCCGATGATGGTGATCAGGCCGACCTTGAAGTAGACGTCGTTGGGCAGGGCGCGCACGTTGGCGCCCAGGAGCGAGCCCAGGATGCCGAGCGGCACCACCAGCATCACGGCCACCGGGATCGACCAGCTTTCGTACAGCGCCGCCAGGCACAGGAACACCGCCAGCAGCGAGAACGCGAGCAGCAGCGTGGCCTGCGAGCCGGACAGCTTCTCTTCACGCGACAGGCCCGTCCATTCGATGCCGATGCCCGGCGGCAACTTGGCCGCCATGCGCTCGATCTCCTCCATGGCCTGACCGGTGCTGTAGCCCGCGGCCGCGTCACCCGAAATGCGCATGGCGGGGTAGCCGTTGTAACGCACGGCCTGCATCTGGCCGGTGATCCAGCGCGTCGTCGCGAACGCCGACATCGGCACGTTCTGCCCCTGATTGTTGACCACGTTGAGCTGCAGGATCTGGTCCGGCTGCATGCGGTCCTTCGCATCGGCCTGCACGATCACCCGCTGCATGCGGCTGCGGTTGGGGAAGTCGTTGACGTAGCTCGAGCCGAGCGCAGTCGAGAGCGTGGCGCTGATCGCATCGACGCCCACACCCAGTGCCTGCGCCTTCTCGCGGTCGATGTCCACCTGCAACTGCGGCGCATCTTCCAGACCATCGGGGCGCACGCCCGTCAGGATCGGGTTCTGCATCGCCATGCCCAGCATCTGGTTGCGCGCACCAAGCAGCGCCTCATGCCCCAGGCCGCCCCGGTCCTGCAGGCGCAGCGAGAAGCCGGTGCCGTTGCCCAGCTCGCGGATGGCGGGCGGGTTCAGCGGGAAGATGAAAGCGTCGCGGATGCCCGCAAGCCCCCCGAAGGCGCGACCGGCCAGGGCCTGGGCCGACTGCCCCTCTCCCTTGCGCTGATCCCAGTCCTTGAGGGTGACGAAGCCCAGTGCCGCGTTCTGGCCCGAGCCCGAGAAGCTGAAGCCCACCACGCCCACGATGGACTCGACCTCGGGCTGCTTCAGGAAGAACTGCTCGACCTGCGAGATCACGGCCTCGGTCCGGTTCGAGGTGGCACCCGGCGGCAGCTGCACGTTGACGATCAGGTTGCCCTGGTCTTCGTTGGGCAGGAAGGACGACGGCATGCGCACATACAGCCAGCCCACCACGCCCACGATCACCGCGTAGACGATGAGCACGCGGCCGCCCCGGCGCACCAGCTTGGCCACCCAGCTCTCGTAGCCATGGGTGGTCGAAGTGAAGGCCCGGTTGAACCAGCCGAACACGCCTTTCTTCTCATGGTGGTCCGCCGGAACCGGCTTGAGCAGCGTGGCGCACAGCGCCGGCGTGAGCGACAGCGCCAGGAAGGCCGAGAACAGCATCGACGTGGCCATCGACAGCGAGAACTGGCGGTAGATGTTGCCCACCGAGCCGGCGAAGAAGGCCATCGGGATGAACACCGACACCAGCACCACGGTGATGCCAACGATGGCGCCACTGATCTGGCTCATGGCCTTGCGCGTGGCCTGCAGCGGGCTCAGCCCTTCCTGAACCATCAGGCGCTCGACGTTTTCGACCACCACGATGGCGTCGTCCACCAGGATGCCGATGGCCAGCACCATGCCGAACATCGTCAGCACGTTGATGGAGAAGCCCAGCGTCAGCATCACCCCGAAGGTGCCCAGCAGCGCGACCGGCACCACCAGCGTCGGGATCAGTGTGTAGCGGATGTTCTGCAGGAACAGGTACATCACGATGAACACCAGCACGACCGCTTCGATCAGGGTCTCGACAACCTGGCCAATCGACAGCTCCACGAAGCCCGAAGTGTCGTACGGCACGCTGAAATCCATGCCTTCGGGGAAGTACTGCTTGAGCTCGCCCAGGCGCACCTTGACGGCCTTGGCCGCCGCCAGCGCATTGCCGGTGGGCGAGAGCTGGATGCCCATGCCGGTGGCAGGCTGGCCGTTCAGGCGTGCATAGGTACCGTAGGTCTGCGCACCCAGTTCGATGCGGGCCACGTCCTTCAGGCGCACGGTCGAGCCGTCGGTCTTGGCACGCAGCACGATCTCGCCGAATTGCTTCTCGTTGGCCAGCTGGCCCGTCACCACGACGGTGGCCGAGATGGTCTGCTCGCCGATGTTCGGACGGTCGCCGATGCCGCCGGCCGGCACCAGGGCGTTCTGCGCACGGATGGCGTTGTTGACGTCGGCCATCGACAGGCCGTAGGACACCAGCTTGGCCGGGTCCACCCAGATGCGCATGGCGCGCTCGGTGCCGAACAGCTGCACCTGACCGATGCCGGGCACGCGCTGCAGTTCGGGCACGATGTTGCGGGCAGCGTAGTCGCCCAGCGCGATCGGGTCATAGGCCGGGTTGCTGGACGACAGCATCACGAACATCAGGAAGTTGTTGCGTGACTTGTCGACCCGCACGCCCTGCTGCGTCACCGCAGACGGCAGACGCGGCGTGGCGCGCGACAGGCGGTTCTGCACCTCGACCTGAGCCAGGTCGATGTTGGTGCCCGTCTCGAAGGTGACGGTGATCTGGCCGGTGCCGTTGGCCTGACTCACGGACTCCATGTAGGCCAGACCGGGCGCGCCATTGAGCTCCTGCTCGATGACGCTGATGACGCTTTCATCCAGCGTCTTGGCCGAGGCACCCGGGTAGGTGGCGTTGATGACGATGGCGGGCGGCGCCACCGTCGGGTACTGGGCGATCGGCAGCTGCGTGATGGCCACCCCGCCGAAGACGAGGATGAACAGCGCGATCACCCACGCGAAGATGGGTCGATCAATGAAGAAGCGTGGCATGCGCAACCGCCTTTCACTGTGCCGCAGAAGCGGACGAGGCAGCCGAGGTCGGCGCCGAGGCGGATGCCGGGGCCGAAGCCGCCAGCGGGGTCCACGGCACGGGCTTCACCGGGGCGTTGGGCGCCATCATCATCTTCTGGAAGCCGTCGACGATGACCTGATCCCCCTCCTTCAGCCCATCCGGCACCACCCAGTTCGTGCCCGTGGCGCCGCCCAGCTTGACAGGCCGGCGACCGACCTTGCCTTCCGGCTCCACCACGGACACGACATCACCCTGTGCGGTGCGGGTGACCGCCTGCTGGGGCAGCAGCACGCCACCGCCCACCTCGGCCTGGGCCAGCCGCACGCGCACGTACATGCCGGGCAGCAGCTCGTTCTTGGGGTTGGGCAGCTCGGCGCGCAGCAGCACCTGACCGGAAGTGCTGTCCACCGTCAGGTCGGTGAACAGCAGGCGGCCGGCCACGGGGTACTCGCGTCCGTCTTCCAGCACGACCTTGATGCGCGCCGCATTCTCGCCGGCACGTTGAAGCTGCCCCGCAGCCAGCGCCTGGCGCAGGCGCATCACCTCGCCGGCCGACTGCGTGAAGTTCACATACAGCGGGTTGACCTGCTGCACCACCGCCAGCTGCGTGGCCTCGCCCTGCCCCACCAGCGCCCCTTCGGTCACCAGAGCACGGCCGATGCGGCCGGAGATGGGCGAGGTCACCGAGGCATAGCCCAGGTTGAGGCGCGCCGTGGCGATGGCGGCCTTGGCGGCGGCCACGTCGGCCTGCGCCTGACGCTGCGCCACCTGGGCATTCAGGAACTCCTGCGGGCTGATGGCCTTGGCGGCCTGCAGCGGCTGGTAGCGCTCCACCAGGGCGCTGGCCTGGGCCAGGTTGGCCTCGGCCTTGGCCAGCGTGGCCAGTGCGCTGTCGAGCGCGGCCTTGTACGGCGCGGGATCGATCTGGAACAGCGGCTGGCCGGCCTTCACGTCCGAGCCCTCGGCAAACAGGCGCTGCTGCAGGATGCCGGCGGCGCGGGCACGCACCTGCGCCACGCGGGAAGCCTCCAGGCGGCCTGGCAGTTCGGCCATCACAGGCACCGCCCCCATCTTCACCGTCACGACGCCGACCGGGATGGCCGGCACGCCACCCGCGCCGGCAGCCGGCGCAGCCGCGCCCGACTTGGCCTTGTCGTCACCGCCACAGGCGGCCAGAAACAGGGCGGCGGCCGCACACACGGCCAACAAACGGGCGGAAGACCGCACCGAAGGAGAGGGGGAGACCATAAGGGACACCTCGTTTGAATTCTTGCCTGGTCAATTAACCACGTGACTATACATACATTCGCGAACGTATGTGCTCGTTTGAGGGACAATATCCCTGTCCGGCAACGGCCCTTTGTCCCAATTCCCATGCGCCGCACCAAGGAAGACGCCCTCCAGACCCGCGAGACCCTGCTCGATGCCGCCGAAACCCTGTTCGCGCGGCAGGGCGTGTCGCGCACCTCGCTGCAGGACATTGCGCGCGAAGCCGGGGTCACGCGAGGGGCGATCTACTGGCACTTCGAGGACAAGGCCGACCTGTTCAACGCCATGATGGCGCGCACGACGCTGCCCCTCGAAAACGGCCTGAATGCGCTGGACGCCCCGGACCGCCCGGACCCGCTGGACGACCTGGTGCACTCTGCGCTGAATGTGTTGCAGCAGGTTGAACATGACCCTCGCACCCGCCGGGTCTTCGACATCGCCACGATGAAGGTCGAACTCGTGCCCGACATGGAGGGCGTCCGCCGTCGCCACATCGAGGTGCAGGACAACTGCCGGTGCCACATCAAGGGATGTCTGACGCGGGCCCGCGAGCTGGGCCATGTGCGCGCCGAACTCGACCCGGAAAGCCTCACCATCACGTGGCTCGCCCTGGTCAACGGCCTGATCCACAACTGGATGCTGGACCCGGGCCGCTTCAACTTGCGCGAGGAAGGCCTGCGCAGCCTGACCCTGTTTCTGGATGGCTTGCGGCCGACCGCCACGCCGCCGGCCCGTCGTCCCTGAGACCTCAGGCGGGACGCAGCACCAGACCGTCGCTCGTTTCGTCGAGCCCGCCTTCGTCGAGATGGCGGTCATCGGCCCAGCCGACCAGGCTGAAGCCTTCAGGCGAGTACAGCAGGCGGTTGATGCTTGCATTCGTCACCTTCCAGCTGCGGGGGGCTTCGATGGCCACCCGGTTGGCCGCACGGTAGAAACAGTCCAGCACGCCGCCATGCGCGACCAGCGCCACCGTCTGCCCCGGGTGGCGGGCGGCCAGCCGCGCGGCAGCGCCCACGGCGCGGTCATAGAACGCCTGCAGGGTTTCGCCACCCGCCGGGCCATAGGCCGGTTCGCGGGCGCGCCAGCGACGCATGTCCTCGGGATGGTGCTCGGCCACCTCGGCCTGCGTCCGCCCCTCGAGACACCCGAAATGCCGCTCTCGCAACGCTTCGTCGATCTGCAAGGTCAGCCCCGCGTGGCGCGCGATGGCCGCGGCCGTGTCACGGGCCCGCTGCAGGTCGCTGCTGTAGATGGCGTGAATGCCCTCGTCCGCCAGGGCCTGGCCCACCCGTTCAGCCTGCCACCGCCCACGGGCGTTCAGCGGGATGTCGGTGTGACCCTGGATGCGGGTCTCGGTGTTCCAGTCGGTTTCGCCGTGGCGAATGACCACCAGTCGGGTGATGTTGTCAGGCATGGCGTGATCATGCCTCAGCATGTGGCGGTGCACCATGCCGCATCCGGATGGCCCTGCGGGGCACCCTGCTCAGAATTCGACACCCCACACCACGGGCTTGCCACCAGCCTGGGCCTGCTCCAGCAGGCGTACCAGGGGTGCCGCGCGCTGGTGCAGCGACACCGGCTGGTCGGCAAAGGGCAACTCGATCGGCTCATTGGTTTCCGGATTCACGGGGGCCGTGGGCAGGTCGGTCGGCGCGCTGCGCAGGGCCGCCAGCACGCGCGGCATGTCATCCACCTCGATGATGCCGGGCTCGGCCGCGTTCTTGCCCACCAGCTTGAGCAGGGCTTCGGCGGTGGACTGCAGCATCACCAGGTTGCCGGTGGCCTGAGACTTGAACGTGATCGGCATGGGCGTGCTCCCTTTTGTGTCAGACGCCATTCGATTATGGCGCCGGGCCCGTGGCGCATACTCGGAGCCCATGGTCGCGTCCCCCGTTTCCCCGCCCACCCACCTGCTCTACCTGCACGGGTTCCGCTCGTCGCCACGCTCCTTCAAAGCGCAGAAGCTGGCGCAGGTGGTGGCCACGCGTCGCGCCCGCGGCCAGGCGGCGCCGGAGTGGGCCTGCCCGCAACTGCCCCCCTCGCCGGCCCAGGCGTGGCAGGACATCGCAGCCCTCACGGCCGACTGGCCACGCGACACCATGGTCGTCGTCGGTTCGTCGCTCGGGGGGTTTTACGCCGCCGTGGCCGCCCAGCGGCTGGGTTGCCGCGTGGCCATGGTCAACCCGGCCGTGGCCCCGGATCGCGACCTGGCCCGCTACATCGGCGAGCAGACCGCCTTCCACAACCCTGAGGACCGGTTCTTCTTCCGGCCCGAGTTCATCGGGGAGCTGCAGGCCCTGCGCCCGTGGCCCCTGCACGAGCCGGCCCGCCACTGGGGCCTGGTCGCCCAGGGCGACGAGGTGCTGGACTGGCGTGAGATGGCCCATCACCTGGCCGGCACGCAGCTGACCGTGCTGCCCGGCAGTGACCATGCCGTCAGCGATTTCGACGACCACCTGCCCGCGCTGCTGGCCTGGCTGGGCCTGGACTGAACTGGTGCCTCAGCGCGTCAGCGCGTACACCCACACGTCCCGCGGTGTGGGTGACACATTGGGGTGGATCACCGCCCGCCGGTGGCAGCCCTCACACGCCCAGCCCAGCCGCGCGAGCAGCCGGGCCGAGGCCAGGTTGTCCAGGTCGCACAGGGCGTCCAGCCGCCAGACCGAGGGCTGCGCCAGGGCGATCTCGCCCAGCGCTGCCAGCGCCTCGCGCATCAGCCCCTGCCCCCAGGCGGCCTGCCCCATCAGGTAGCCCAGCCGCAGGTGGTGGGCCGCCATGCCCGGCTGGCTCATGGGCTGCAGCTCCACCAAGCCGAAGGCCTCGTCGGGCGCCAGCCCCGGCACACCGGCCGACGCCCGCAGCGTCATGGCCCAGACCCAGCCGCTGCCCTTGAGCCAGCGGTGCAGGTCATGGCCGATCTGCCGGCGCGTGTCGTCGGGCGACTCGTGCGGCAGGATGCCCAGGTAGCGCAGCACGGCAGGGTCGCTGCCCCAGTGGCGGAAGGCCGATTCGGCGTCGGCCGGACGTGGGTCGCGCAACCGGACCCGGGGGGTTTCGATGCAGCGAGGCAGGTTCATGCCCGCACCTTGCCGCAAGCCCTGCTCGCCGACCATCCCCCGCTCGCAAGCCCCACCGCCAAAATGGGACAATCGCGTTTTGCCCAGAAAAGCCTTGCCGCATGTTTGCCCTGTTTGACGACGCCGGAAAATTCCTTGCCGGCCGCGTGATGTCCGAAGCCGACAGCTCGATGCAGATCGAGCTGGACAGCGGCAAGCGCGTGAAGGTGAAAGCCGCCAACGTCCTGATCAAGTTCGCCAAGCCGGCCCCGGCCGAGCTGCTGGCACAGGCCGCGGCCCAGTCTGCCGACATCGACGTGGACCTGGTGTGGGAAGTGGCTCCGGACGAAGACTTCGGCTTCGAGGACCTGGCGCGCGAGTACTTCAGCGCCAGCGCCGACGCCGTGCAGCAGGCCGCCATGCTCATGCGCCTGTTCGAGACCCCGCACTACTTCCATCGCCGCGGCAAGGGCCGCTTCAAGAAGGCCCCGGAAGACATCCTCAAGCAGGCGCTGGCCGCCATCGAGCGCAAGAAGCAGCAGGCCCTGCAGATCGCCGAATGGGCCCAGGAACTGGCCGCCGGCCGCTGCCCGCAGCCCATCAAGGAACAGCTCTACAAAATCCTGTTCAAGCCGGACAAGAACGGCCCGGAGTACAAGGCCGTGGTCGACGCCGCCAAGGCCACGCAGCGCGCCCCGCTCGACCTGCTGAAGGGCGCCGGCGCGATCGACAGCCCCTACCAGTTCCACTTCAAGCGCTTCCTGTTCGAGCACTTCCCGAAGGGCACGGGCTTCCCGGCGCTGGCCGCCCCGCCGATCACCGACGAGCTGCCGCTGGCGCCGGTGCAGGCCTTTTCGATCGACGACTCGATGACGACCGAGATCGACGATGCGCTGTCGGTGCAGGGGCTGGGCTCGGGCACGGTCACCTACGGCATCCACATTGCCGCGCCGGGCCTGGCCATCGCGCCGGGCACGCCGGTCGATGCGCTGGCGCGCGGGCGCATGTCCACGGTCTACATGCCCGGCCACAAGATCACCATGCTGCCCGACGACGTGGTGCAGGCCTACACGCTCATCGAGGGCCGCGACTGCCCCGCCGTGTCGCTGTACGTCACGTTCGACGAAGCCACGCTGGCCGTGAAAGGCAGTGAGACGAAGCTGGAGCGCGTGCCCATTGCCGCCAACCTGCGCCACGACAAGCTGGATGGCGTGATCACCGAGGCCAGCCTGACGGGCGAGGCGCCGGCCGACTATGCCTTTGCGCCGGAACTGACCTTTGCCTTCCGCCTGGCGCGGCACCTGAAAGCGCAGCGCGAGGTGGTGCGCGGCAAGCCGGAAACCTTCAACCGGCCCGACTACACCTTCAAGCTGCTGGGCGCCAACGGCGAGAACACCATGAGCGACGGCATCGAGCCCACGGGCACGGAACAGGTCGTCATCGGCACGCGCCAGCGCGGCTCGGCACTCGACCTGATCGTGGCCGAGGCCATGATCCTGGCCAACAGCACCTGGGGCGGCTGGCTGGCCGAACTGGGCGTGCCCGGCATCTACCGCAGCCAGGCCAGCCTGGCGCCCGGCATCAAGGTGCGCATGGGCACCAAGGCCCTGCCGCACGCCGGCATGGGCGTGGCGCAGTACACCTGGGCCACCTCGCCGCTGCGCCGCTATGTCGACCTGGTCAACCAGTGGCAGATCGTCGCGTGCGCCCGGCACGGCCGCACCGCCGCGCTGGCCGCCCCGTTCAAGCCCAAGGATGCCGCCCTGTTCGCCATCATCTCGGGCTTCGACGGCGCCTACAGCGCCTACAACGGCTTCCAGTCCAGCATGGAGCGCTACTGGACACTGAAGCACCTGCAGCAGCAGCAGATCGCCGAACTGGATGCCGCCGTCATGGTCAACGGCCTGGTGCGCGCCGACACGCTGCCGCTGGTCTTCAAGGCCATCGGCGCCGATGGCCTGCCCCGCCATGCCAAGGTGCGCGTGCGCATCACCGGGCTGGACGAGCTGACGCTGGACGTGCATGCCAGCGTCGTGGCGCGACTGGACGACAGCGCGCCCTCGGATGCGGGTGATGCCGAAGGCGAGGCCGAGGACGACCTGCCTGACAATGCCGGAGCCCTGACGCTGGCCATCGACGTGAACGACGCCGATACGCCGGCCGCGGACACCCCGGCTGCCTGACCCCACTGCCCCTGTCGACCGCCCCGCGCATGCTGACCCGCCTCAAAGCCCTGTGGAATGAGATGAGCCTGCTGCAGGTGTGCCTGGGCGTGTCCATCATGGTGCATGGGGTGCTGCTGAGCTTCCGCTTTGTCGACCCGGAAGGCTTCAACCGTGTCTTCAAGGACACCCCACTGGAGGTGGTGCTGGTCAATGCCGCGAGCCAGGAGGCGCCCACCAAGGCGCAGGCCCTGGCCCAGGCCAACCTGGCCGGTGGCGGCGAAGCCGACCGGGGGCGTGTCACCTCCCCGCTGCCACCGTCGCCCGAGGCCGCGCAGGGGGATGCGATGGACGACACCCTGCGCATGATCGAACAGATGCAGCGCGAACAGCAGCAACTGCTCTCGCAGGTCAAGAACGAGCTGTCGGCCCTGCCCCCCCCACAGCCGGACGCCCGCACCGACACCCCGCAGCAGCGCGCCGAGGAAGAGCGGCGCCGGCAGCTGACCCGGCTGCTCGCCGAGATCGAGAAACGCATCCAGGAAGAGAATGCCCGGCCCAAGAAGCGCTACCTGAGTCCGGCAACGCTGCGCTCGGCCGACGCGATGTACTACGCTGCCTTCCGCACCCGCGTCGAGCGGGCCGGCACCGAGTACTTCCCCACGGGCCGCAACGGCGAGAAGCTGTATGGCGAGCTGGTGATGTTCGTGTCACTGGACCGCCAGGGGCGCGTGGTCGACACCGAGGTGCGCACCAGCTCCGGCAACCGGCTGCTCGACAAGCGCGCCGGTGCCATCGTGCGGCAGGCCGGCCCCTTCGGCCAGGTGCCGGCCGAGGTTGCCTCGGGCCATGACCTGCTCGTGATCTCGTCGCGCTTCCGCTTCACCCGCGACGCCGGCATGCAGGCCACCACCATGGCCCCGCCCGGCGCCCCGTGATCGGCCTGGACCGCTTTGCCCTTTTTTCCCCGATGACCATCCCGACCGCCCCCTCCGCCCCGGCTCCCGATCGCTACGCCGTTGCCGGCAACCCGGTGGCCCACAGCCGTTCACCGGCCATCCACGCCCGCTTTGCCGAGCAGACCGGGCAAGCCGTGCACTACGAGCGGCTGCTGTGTCCGCTGGATGCCTTCGTGCCCACCGTGCAGGCCTTCGCGGCCGAGGGCGCGCGGGGCTGCAATGTCACCGTGCCCTTCAAGTTCGAGGCCTTCCAGCTGGCCGCGCGCCGCACCCCGCGTGCCGAGCTGGCCCAGGCCGCCAACACCCTGCGCTTCGATGCCGACGCCGATGGCGGCTGGCTGGCCGACAACACCGACGGCGTGGGGCTGGTGCGTGACATCACGGTCAACGCGGGCGTGGCGCTGGCCGGCGCGCGCGTGCTGCTGCTGGGTGCCGGGGGTGCCAGCGCGGGCGTGCTCGGGCCCCTGATCGAAGCCCGCCCTGCCGAGATCGTGCTGGCCAACCGCACACGCGACAAGGCCGAGGCCATCGTGTCGCGCCACCTTGGGTGGGCGGCACAGCACGGCGTGCGCCTGTCGGCACGGGGCCTGCAGGATGCCGGCACCGGCTTCGACGTGTTCATCAACGGCACGGCAGCCAGCCTGTCCGGTGGCGGTGTGCCGGTGGGCCCCGAGGTGCTCCGACCGGGCGCTCTGGCACTCGACATGATGTACGGCCCGGCGGCAGCCCCCTTTCTGGCGTGGGCGCGCGGACACGGTGCCGTGCCCCGCGACGGCCTGGGCATGCTGGTCGAACAGGCCGCAGAGAGCTTCACCCTGTGGCGTGGTGTGCGTCCGGACACGGCCCCCGTGCTCGCCGCCCTGCGCGCCGAGGTGGACGCCGCCCCGGCCCGCTGAACACCGGCATTTCCGACGGAAGGAGAGGCATCGATGCGCGCAGTCTGGCGGATCGCCGTGCTGGTGGGGCTCAGCGCCCTGAGTCTGCAGTTGTTCTTCATGGCCCGCATCGCGCTGATGGCGGTTGTGGACCCGCAGTCCACCAGCTTTCAGCGCAGCGAGTTCGCGCGCATCCTGAGGACGGAGGGCCGCGTGGGATGGCGCCAGGAGTGGGTTCCCGGTGAGCGCATTTCAGACCACCTGCGCCGCGCCGTGATCGCGTCGGAAGACGCGAATTTCGCCGACCACCATGGTGTCGAATGGGATGCCCTGCAGAACGCCTGGAAGAAGAACACCGCAGCGCAGGCCCGCGCCGAGCGCCAACGCGCGGAGGCCATGGCGCGCTACCAGCGGGCCGTGGAGCGCGCACGCCGCCGGGGGCGCCCCGACCCCGCCCCGCCCGATGCCGCCCAGGCCACGCCCAAGGTGATCGGTGGCTCGACCATCACCCAGCAACTCGCAAAGAACCTGTTTCTCAGCGGCGAACGCAACTTCCTGCGCAAGGGCCAGGAGTTCGCCATCACCTTCATGCTCGAAGGCCTGCTCAGCAAGCAGCGCATCCTCGACATCTACCTGAACAACGTCGAATGGGGCGAGGGGGTGTTTGGCGCCCAGGCTGCCTCCCGACAGTACTTCGGCGTGGACGCTGCCCGGCTGGCGCCGATGCAGGCCGCCCGGCTGGCGGTCATGCTGCCGGCGCCCAAGCGCTTCGAGCGACAGCCCGGGTCGGGCTACCTGGTGGGACGCGCCGGCACGATCGTGGCCCGCATGGGGGCCGTCGAACTCCCCTGAGCCCAAGGGCTCCCGGGCTCCGGCGTCAGCGGCGGGCGGTGCCCGAGCCGCCCAGCAACATGGCGACCTTGCGCTTGGGCTTGATGAAGCGCGACAGGCCACCGCCCCCTGCCGCCGGGGCCGGGGTCGGGTCCTTCTTGTCCCAGGCCGGATCGGCGTCCGCCGAGGGCTCGTACGGCGTGTCGAAGAACGGGTCGGCCGGGGCACGGCGCGGCGCCGGCGGCATCGGGCGCGACGCACGGGCTTCACGCGGTCCGCCGCGGCCAAAGCCTTCGTCCGGGCGGCTGTCGCCCTCGTCACGGCGCTCGCGACGGTAGCCACCCCGGTCACCGTAGCCGCGGCGCTCGAGCTCGAACGGCTCGACATCGGGCTTCTTCTTGATCAGCTTTTCGATGTCGGCCATCAGGCGCGCATCCGCCCCCGTCACCAGCGACACCGCCAGCCCCGACGCGCCGGCACGGCCCGTGCGGCCGATGCGGTGCACGTAGTCTTCGGCGTTGAACGGGATGTCGTAGTTGAACACCGCTGGCAGCGCCGCGATGTCGATGCCGCGCGCAGCCACGTCGGTGGCCACGAGCAGGTCCATCTCACCGGCCTTGAACGCGGCCAGGGCCTTCAGGCGTTCGTCCTGCGACTTGTCACCGTGCAGTGCCGCGGTCTTCAGCCCATCGCGCTCGAAGGCGCGGGCCAGGCGCCCCGCGCCGATCTTCGAGTTCACGAAGACGATGGACTGGCTGATGTTGCGGTCGCGCAGGATCTGGCGAATCACCGCGCGCTTGTCGTCTTCGTCGACCTTGTAGAAGCGCTGCTCGACGGTGGAGGCCGTCGCGTTCGGGCGGGCCACTTCCACCAGCACCGGGTCCTGCAGGTAGCTGGACGCGAGCTTCTTGATCTCGGGCGAGAAGGTGGCCGAGAACAGCAGGGTCTGGCGCTGCTTGGGCAGGTAGCTCAGGATGCGCTGCAGGTCGGGCAGGAAGCCGATGTCGAGCATGCGGTCGGCTTCGTCCAGCACGACGTACTCGACCTGGCCGAGGTTGCAGTTCTTGGCCTCGATGTGGTCCAGCAGGCGGCCCGGCGTGGCAATCAGCACCTCGACACCGGCCTTCAGCTCGGCTGTCTGGGGCTTCATGTCCATGCCGCCGAACACCACGGCCACGCGCAGGTTCGTCTGCTTGGCGTAGGCCTTGACATTGTTCGCGACCTGGTCGGCCAACTCCCGCGTGGGCGCCAGCACCACGGCGCGCACCGGGTGGCGGGCCGGGGACATGCTGGCGTTCTCGTGCTTGAGCATCTTCTGCAGCAGCGGGATCGAGAACGCAGCCGTCTTGCCGGTGCCGGTCTGGGCGGCGCCCATGACATCACGGCCGGACAGCACCACCGGGATGGCCTTGGCCTGGATCGGCGTCATCGTCGCGTAGCCCTGCGTCTCGATGGCGCGCAGCAGTTTCGCGTCGAGCGGCAGGGTGTTGAAGAGCGCGGGAGCCTCGGCCACGGTGGCAGAGGGGGCGGCTTCAGGTGCCGCAGCAGCTGCCGGTGCAGCCGGGGCCAGATCGGCCACTTCAGAGGTGTTCAAGGTCATCAGGGAGCACATTATCCCCCTGTTGCTTCATTTTTGCGCAAACATCCATCACCGGATCAGGCGGCGCCCCCTCAGAAGGTGTAACCGACCTGGGTCTGCGCCCCCCCGTTGGCCGCCTCGGCCTGCTCCAGCAGGCGCAGCAAGGGGCCCAGGCCGCTGTAGCGGGCGGCGACGCGGTGGGCATAGGTCCACACGCGGGGAATGTCGTCCAGGTACTGGCGTTTGCCGTCGCGGATGGCCAGACGGGCGAAGATGCCCAGCACCTTCAGGTGGCGCTGCAGGCCCATCCACTCGAAATCGCGCCAGAAATCGCCGAAATCGGCCGGCACGGGCAAGCCGGCCTTGCGGGCGGCCTCCCAGTAGCGCACGGCATAGTCGATCTGGACGTCCTCGTCCCACATCACGTAGGCATCGCGCAGCAGGCTCACCAGGTCATACGTGATGGGGCCATGCACCGCGTCCTGGAAATCGATCACGCCCAGGCGGGCAGCGGGGTCGGCCGGGTCGGCCATCAGGTTGCGGCTGTGGTAGTCCCGGTGCACCAGCACCCGGGCCTGCCCCAACACCTGGGTCTTGATCGTGGTGAAGATGCGGGTCAGGTGGCCGCGCTGCGTGTCGTCCAGCGTCAGGCCGCGCAACTGGGTCAGGTACCAGTCGGGAAACAGGTCCATCTCGCGCTGCAGCAGGGCATCGTCGTAGTCGGGCAGCACGCCGGCGGCCGGCACGGCCTGCAGGCGCACCAGTTCTTCGGTGGCCGAGCGGTAGCGGGCCCGGTTGCCGGCATCCCAGGGCTGGTCGGTCACCAGGGTGGACAGCAGGGTGTGCTGCCCCAGGTCGCTCAGCAGCATGAAGCCCTGCGCCTCGTCCCACTCGAGGATGGCCGGCACGCCGACGAAGCCCCCCGCGAGCAGGCGGTCGACGGCCACGAAGGGGCGGCAGTCCTCCTTCTCGGGCGGCGCGTCCATGATGATGCGTGAGCCTTCGGCGGCCGCCACGCGGAAGTACCGCCGGAAACTCGCATCGGCACTGGCCGGCTGCACCGAGCCGGCGTCGAGCCCGTGGCGGGGGCCGACTTCGGCCAGCCAGGCGGCGAAGGCCTGCGCACGGGCAGGATCGACCCAGGTCAGGGCAGGCGCGGGGGCGGAGGCGTGAGTTTCAGGCATGAGGCGACAGACTGGGGAGGCGTCCCGCAAGCAGGCGGGGCAACATGAAATAATGGGTGATTTTAGGCAAGGCCGGATCGCAGACGCGACACGCCCAAGCCGCAGCAGCCCTGCGACCTGACTACACCGTGTCTCGCACCCACCGACCCACCGCCCTCCTCCGCTGCACACCGATCGCCCTGGCCGTGGCCTTGCTGAGCCTCAGCGGCCTGGCCGGCATCGGGCTCGACGCGGCCCACGCCCAGCCCAGCAGCCCAGAGCAGCCCACGTCGACGCCCCCCGCGACGACCGGTGCCTCCCGCCTGAGCTTTTCGCTGCCGACCCAGGCCGGGCCGCACAACGGCAAGCTGCCGCTGTTCTTCGAAGCCGACACGCTGGAAGGCGAGGCCAACCAGCGCACCCGTGCGACCGGCTCGGTGCGCCTGCGCCAGGGCGACCTGACGGTGCGTGCCGATGAGCTGACCCACACCCAGCCGGACAACACCGCGCGGGCCTTCGGGAACGTGCGCATCACCCGCAACGGCAACATCTTCAGCGGGCCCGAACTCACGCTCAAGCTCGACACGCTCGAGGGCGAATTCATCCGGCCGCAGTACTGGTTCCTGCGCACCCAGGCCGGCGGACAGGCCGATCTGATCGAGTTCCTCGGCAACAACCGCATGCGGGCTCACCAGGCCGACTACAGCAGCTGCACCCCGGCCAACACGGCCGACGGAAAGCCGGGCGAACCGGACTGGTGGCTGCGCACCTCGCGCGTCGACATGGACTTCGACGCCAACGAGGGCCGCGCCGAGAACGCCGTCATCTGGTTCAAGGGTCTGCCCATCCTGGCCGCGCCCGTGCTGACCTTCCCGCTGACCGAGGCGCGCAAGTCGGGCTGGCTGCCGCCCAGCATCGACTACGACACCCGCAACGGACTCGGGATTGCGGAGCCGTACTACTGGAACATCGCACCCAACATGGACGCCACGCTCACGCCCACGCTCTCGAGCCGGCGCGGCATGGGGCTGGGCGGCGAGTTCCGTTTCCTGACCGAGCATGACCGCGGCACGGTGAACGCGTTCGTGCTGCCGGACGACCGCGTCAAGGAACGCGACCGCGGCATGATCCACTTCCGCCAGGCGGGCACACATGCCTCCAGCGACGGGCTCTCGTTCACGACGTACAACCTGCGCTGGCGCCGGGTGTCGGACGACGACTACTGGAAGGACTTCTCGCGCACGCTGCCCACGCTCACCCCGCGGCTGTACGACAGCAACGCCTCGGTGGAGCGGCAGCTGAATGCTCGCGACTGGGGCCTGGGCGACAGCCAGACGGCGCTGTTTGCCAGCACGCAGTCGTGGCAGGTGCTGCGCGACACCTCGCTCAAGTCCGATCCGGTGCTGAGCGCCATCGAGGCGCCCTACCGGCGCAACCGGGCGGGGCTGCGCAGCCGCTCGGTGGCCGAAAGCGGGCTGACCTGGCGGGTGCAGGGACGGGTCGACCAGTTCACGCACCAGGACGGCAGCCTGCAGTCGGGCCTGCGCAGCAACCTGACCGGCACGGTCGAGCAGACCTTCGCCGTCGGGGGCGTGCAGGTCACCCCTCGCCTGAGCCTGGACGACACCCGCTACGACGTCGAGCAGGCACTGGCCAACGGAAGCCGCAGCGCGGCCCGCACCCTGCCGACCTTCTCGGTGGACGCGGGCTTCACGCTCGAGCGCCCGGTGACGCTGTTCGACCGCGCCCTGACCCAGACGCTGGAGCCGCGCATCCAGTACGTGCGCACGCCGTACAAGGACCAGAGCATGCTGCCGCTGTTCGACACGGCCGCGCGCGACTTCAATCAGTATGCGATCTACAGCGAAAACGCCTACACCGGCGTGGACCGGATCTCGGACGCCAACCAGGTCACCCTGGGCCTGACCTCGCGCCTGTTCGACCAGCGCACCGGTGCCGAGGCGCTGCGCCTGGGCGTCGTGCAGAAGGTGCTGCTGGCCGACCAGCGCATCAACCCGACCGGCGACGGCCCCATCACCCAGCGCCTGTCGGACCTGCTGCTGCTGGGCTCGACCTCGGTCATCCCGAACTGGTACTTCGACAACGTGCTGCAGCTCAACGCGCAGACCAACGAACCCGAACGGGCCACGATGGGCATGCGCTACTCGCCCGGCGGCTACCGCACCATCAGCGCCATCTACCGCTATGCCCGCGAGCGCACCAACCAGTTCGACCTGGGCTGGCAGTGGCCGATCGCTGGCCGCAAGCCCTCGGTGACCCAGTTGCGCGCTCAGGCCTCGTCGCCGGACCAGATCAGCCTCAACACCCAGCCCGCCACCAGCAGCGCGAGCTGCGGCGAGGGCGGCACCTGGTACAGCGTGGGCCGATTCAACTACAACATCCGCGACGGCCGCATGGCCAACAGCCTGCTCGGCATGGAATACGACGCCGGCTGCTGGATCACCCGCGTGGTGGCCGAGCGCACGACCGTGGGCACCACCTCCAGCCGCCGGATCATGATCCAGCTCGAGCTGGTGGGCCTGTCGCGCATCGGCTCGAACCCCTTGAGTACCCTGAGGGACAATATCCCTGGTTACCGCCTGCTGCGTGAAGACGACAGCGTCCTGTCGGCCCCGGCCTCCCAGCAAATCCCTTCCGATGACTGACCTCCGCCCCTCGTTGTTTCGCCCGACCGCATTGCGTGCGGTGGCCCGTGGCGTCTGCCTCTGTCTGACGCTGGGCGCGCTGTCGCCCGCCATGGCCCAGTTCCGCCGTGACCCGCCGGCCGTGAGTCCCCGCATTCCCGGCAATGCGGGCCTGAGCACCGAGCTCAAGATCGCCGGCCAGCCGACGACGGCCGACTACATCATCGCCATCGTCAACAACGAGGTGGTGACCCACACCGACGTGGACAAGCGCGTGGCCCGATTGCAGGCCACGGCCCAGCGCGGCAGCCTGCCCCCGGCCGACGAACTGCGCCGCCAGGTGCTGGACGCCCTCATCGACGAAAAGGCGCAGCTGGCCTTTGCAAAAATGCAGGGCGTCGAGGTGTCAGAGGGTGAGATCGACGCCACGATCGAGAACATCGCGCAGCAGAACCAGTTGTCCCTGGCCGAACTCAAGCGGCGCATGGAGGCCGACGGCCTCGACTTCCAGCGCTACCGAACCAGCCTGCGCGAGCAGATCCTGCTGCAGCGTGTGCGCGAGCGCGAGGTCGGCCAACGTATCCGCATCACGGACGCCGAGATCGACACCTTCCTGCAGAGCGACCCGGCTGGACAGGAAGAGGCCGCGCTGAACGTGGCCCACATCCTGATCGGCGTGCCGGAAGGCGCTTCGGCCGACCAGGTTCGGGCCCTGCAGGCCAAGGCCGAATCGCTGCGCGCCCGGGTGGCCGAAGGCGCCAACTTCAGCCAGCTGGCCAAGGAGCAGTCGGACGATCGGACCACGCGGGATCAGGGCGGCACCCTCGGCCTGCGCGAGGCCAGTCGCCTGCCCGAACTCTTCGTGCGCGCCGTGGACGGCCTGCAGGTCGGCCAGGTGGCGCCCGTCGTGCGCTCCAACGCCGGCTTCCACGTGATCAAGCTCGTGGCCCGCGAGAACGTCGCCCAGGCCAGCTACACCGAACAGCGCGCCCGCCACATCCTGCTGCGCACCACGCCGCAGCAGCCGGCCGGCGAGCTGGTGAGAAAGCTTGCCGACATCCGCAAGCAGATCGCCAACGGGCAGGCGAGCTTCCCGCAGATGGCGCGCCAGTATTCGGAAGACGGCAGCGCCTCGCGCGGCGGCGACCTCGGCTGGGCCCCGCCCGGCATGTTCGTGCCCGAGTTCGAGAAGGCGCTGAATGCCCTGCAGCCGGGACAGATCTCGGAGCCGGTGGTCAGCCGTTTCGGCGTGCACCTGATCCAGCTGATCGAACGCCGCGAGGTCAAGCTCACCGACGCACAGAAACGCGAGGCCGCCCGCAACGTGCTGCGCGAGCGCAAGTTCGAGTCGACCTACGAAGAATGGGCCCGCGAGATCCGCGCCGCCGCCTGGATCGAGATGCGTGATGCGCCCTGATCGTCCCGCGCAGCGCCGTCCGGGCGCCCCGAAACGGGCTGTCGCCGGCGGCGGCGGCCACGTCGCGCGCAAGCGCTTCGGCCAGCACTTCCTCAGCGACAGCGGCGTGATCGACGAGATCGTGCGCGCCATTGCGCCCCGGCCCGGGCAGGCCCTCGTCGAGATCGGCCCCGGCCTGGCCGCCCTGACCGACCCGGTCGTGGCCCGCAGCGAACGGCTCACGGTGATCGAACTGGACCGCGACCTTGCCGCCCGGCTGCGCAAGCGCCCCGAGCTGAACGTCGTCGAGTCCGACGTGCTGAAGGTCGACTTCGGGGCCCTGCAGACGCAGGTGGCCCAGCCCGGCCAGAAGCTGCGCGTTATCGGCAACCTGCCCTACAACATCTCCAGCCCCATCCTGTTCCACCTGCTGCCGGTGGCCCATCTGGTGGAAGACCAGCACTTCATGCTGCAGAAAGAGGTGGTCGACCGCATGGTGGCGTCACCGGGCAGCAAGGACTATGGACGGCTGAGCGTGATGCTGCAGTGGCGCTACGACATGGAAAACGTCGTCCACGTGCCCCCGGAAGCCTTCGATCCGCCGCCCAAGGTGGACTCGGCCGTGGTGCGCATGACGCCGTTCGCCGAGCCCCCCGAGGTGGACGCCGAGCTGCTCGAGAAGCTGGTCGCGGTCGCGTTCTCGCAGCGCCGCAAGCTGCTGCGCCACACGCTGGGCGCCTGGCTGGCCGAGCGCGGCATCGCGTCGGACTTCAACCTGCAGCGCCGCGCTGAAGAGGTGCCGGTGGCGGACTACCTGGCGCTGGTGCAGCAGGTGAAGGCGGCGCAGGCGTCGGCCTGACGCCTGCAGCAGGGGCGTCGTCAGCGCGCCGCCCCGCACTTCACTACACTGGATCGCATGCGAACCTATCTCGTCGGCGGCGCCGTGCGCGACCGCCTGCTTGGCCGTGCCGGCGGTGACCGCGACTGGGTGGTCGTCGGCGCCACGCCGCAACAGATGGTCGACCTCGGCTTTCGCCCGGTCGGCAAGGACTTCCCGGTCTTTCTGCACCCCGAGACCGGCGAAGAACACGCGCTCGCCCGCACCGAACGCAAGAGCGGCCACGGCTACCACGGCTTCACGGTCTACACCGCGCCGGACGTCACGCTGGAAGACGACCTGGTCCGCCGTGACCTGACCGTCAACGCCATGGCCGAAGACGAACACGGTCAGGTCATCGACCCGCACGGCGGCCAGCGCGACCTGGCGGCACGCGTGCTGCGCCATGTGTCGCCCGCCTTTGCCGAAGACCCGGTGCGCATCCTGCGGCTGGCGCGCTTTGCCGCGCGCTTCCATGACTTCACGGTGGCCGAGGAAACCCTGGCCCTGATGCGGCAGATGGTGGACGACGGCGAGGTGGACCACCTGGTGGCCGAGCGGGTCTGGCAGGAGTTGGCGCGCGGGCTGATGGAGGCGCGGCCCTCGCGGATGTTCGAGGTGCTGCGTGCGTGCGGCGCCCTGGTGCGCCTGCTGCCCGAACTGGACCGTCTTTGGGGCGTGCCCCAGCGCGCCGACTACCACCCCGAGGTCGACACCGGTGTGCACGTGATGATGGTGCTGGACATGGCCGCCCGCCTGGGCGCCAGCCTGCCCGTGCGCTACGCCTGCCTGGGGCACGACCTGGGCAAAGGCACCACCCCCGCCGACATCCTGCCCCGCCATCTGGGCCACGAAGGGCGCAGCGCCCGGCTGCTGCATGACGTGAACCAGCGCCTGCGCGTGCCCAACGACTGCCGCGAGCTGGCCGACGTCGTGGCCCGCGAGCACGGCAACGTCCACCGCAGCCTGGACTTCGGGCCGGAAGCGGTGCTGCGCCTGCTGGAACGCTGTGATGCCTTCCGCAAGCCGGCGCGTTTTCACGAACTGCTGCTGGCCTGTGAGTGCGACGCGCGCGGGCGGCTGGGGCTGGAGGACAGCGCCTACCCCCAGCGTGCGCGCCTGGCGGCAGCGCTGTCGACAGCACAGGCCGTCGACACCGCAGCGGTTTCGGCGGCGGCCCTGGCGGCCGGGCATACGGGGCCGGCTGTGGGGCAGGCGATCACCCGCGCGCGACTGGACGCGCTCACCGCAGTGGCGACGGCGAAACAGCTCGGACCGTGAAATCGGCACGCCCGCGAATCTGGAAAATCTGAAATTTCGCCACTTCGCTCAAGTCGCAGATCGATCAACCGATACCCCTCACAGACCGATACCCCTGTAGTGAGGAGCAACCGCGATGTTGAGCAGGATGAAACTGGGCGCCCGCCTTGGGCTGGCATTTGGCAGCACGGCCCTGCTGCTGCTGCTGACAGGGGCGTTCGGGTTGTTCCAGATGTCTCGCCTGCACGCGAACACGACCGATCTCGCCACCAACTGGTTGCCCAGCGTCCGGACGCTGGAGGAACTGCGCACAGAGCTGAATGAGGCGCGCCGGGCAGGGTTGCGTCATGTGCTGGAAACCAGCGATTCGGCCAAATCCCAACAGGCCCGTCTGGTAAACCAGCATTTCGAGCAAAACCTGCCCGAGATCCTGTCCCGATACGAAAAGCTCATCACCTCGGATGAGGAGCGGGCGCTCTTCGAACAAATCAAAGCGGGCATCGCCGCCTACAAGCAGCAGAACGATCGAATGATCGGGCTTTCCAGTCAGGGTGATGCGTCGTTCGCAGACACCCGCGAACTGGCGAATGGTGAGTCAGCCAAGACCTTTGTGGATCTGTCAGAAGTGGTGGCAAAGGACGTGGCGCTGAATGTCAAGGGGGCAGATCAGTCATGGAGTGAGGCTCAGCGCACCTATGTGCTGGCGATGCGATCCGTCATTGGCGGCATTGCGCTCATCGTGACCATCTGTGCCTTGCTGGCTTGGCGCATCTCGCGCTCCATCACCCAGCCGCTGGCCGAAGCCGTCGAACTGAGTCAGGCAGTTGCTCAAGGCGACCTCACCCGTCAGGCCCGGGCTCAGGGCGAAGACGAAGTGGCACAGCTGGTTCAGTCCATGAACGAAATGAGCCGCAACCTTTCGCGCCTGGTGGCCGATGTGCGCCAGGGCACCGACGCGATCGCAACGGCCTCCACCCAGATCGCTCAGGGCAACGCCGACCTGTCTGCCCGCACCGAGCAGCAGGCGGCCAGCCTGCAGGAAACGGCCGCGTCCATGCATCAGATGAACCAGACGGTTCGCGCCAATTCCGACAACGCCAGCCAGGCCAACCAGCTGGCCGCTCAGGCCACCGAAGTGGCTGCACGCGGTGGAGACGACGTGGCCCAGGTCGTCGCGACCATGGCCGCCATCCAGGAGTCCAGCCGCCGCATTGCCGACATCATTTCGGTGATCGACGGCATCGCGTTCCAGACCAACATCCTCGCGCTGAATGCTGCGGTGGAAGCCGCGCGGGCCGGCGAACAGGGGCGCGGGTTTGCCGTGGTGGCCAGCGAGGTGCGCTCGCTCGCGCAGCGGTCGGCCAATGCGGCCAAGGAAATCAAGAGCCTGATCACCGACAGCGTGGAAAAGGTCGAGATCGGCAACCAGCAGGTCAACAGCGCTGGCCAGACGATTCAGGAGGTGGTGCTGCAGGTGCGCAAGGTCAACGACCTGATCGCCGAGATCACTTCGTCGAGCACGGAGCAAAGCACCGGCATCGGCCAGATCAACCAGGCCGTGGGGCAGCTGGACCAGGCCACGCAACAGAATGCGGCGCTGGTGGAAGAAACATCGGCTGCAGCAGAAAGCCTGCGCAACCAGGCCAATGGCTTGTCGCGCGCGGTGTCGGTGTTCCGCGTGCAGGCCTGACAAGGCCAAAAGCCCCCCGCTTCCTTCACAGGACGCGGGGGGATGAACAACTTAACTTGGCAACGGTACGATCAATGGGGCGGCCGAAGCCGCCGCAGTTCAGTCAGCCTGCTTGCGCAGGAAGGCCGGGATCTCGATCTCGTCCATGCCATTGCTGGCCAGGGCATCGACCTTGGCAGCGGCCTGCGTACGGCCCGAGCGCCAGACGCTGGGCGTGTTCAGACCGCTGAAGTCGTTGCCACCGTGGGCGCCGCCCAGACCGTGCGCCTGCGCATGGCCCACCGGCTGCGTCAGCACAGGGATGTTGTCGGTGCCGGTGCGGGCGAAGGCCTGCGTGGTCGACACGCTGTGCACCACGGTCATCGGGGCCTGGGCACGCTTGCCCGAGCTCAGGCCGGTGGCGATCACGGTCACGCGCAGCTGGTCACCCAGGCTCTCGTCGTAGGCCGTGCCGTAGATGACGTGGGCGTCTTCCGCAGCGTAGCGGCGGATGGTGTTCATGGCGTTGCGCGACTCGCTCAGCTTGAAGCTGGCCTTGGACGCGGCAATCAGCACCAGCACGCCACGCGCGCCGGACAGGTCGATGCCTTCCAGCAGCGGGCAGGCCACGGCGGCTTCGGCAGCCTTGGTGGCGCGGTCCGGGCCGCCGGCGGTCGCGGTGCCCATCATGGCCTTGCCCGGCTCGCTCATCACGGTCTTGACGTCTTCGAAGTCGACGTTCACCAGGCCCGGGATGTGGATGATGTCCGAGATGCCGCCCACGGCGTTCTTCAGCACGTCGTTGGCCTTGCCGAAGGCTTCTTCCTGGGTGATGTCATCGCCCAGCACTTCCAGCAGCTTCTCGTTGAGCACGACGATCAGCGAGTCGACATTGGCTTCCAGTTCGGCCAGGCCGGCATCGGCCTGCTTGGTGCGGCGGTTGCCTTCGAACTCGAACGGCTTGGTCACGACACCCACGGTCAGGATGCCCATTTCCTTGGCCACGCGGGCGATCACAGGGGCTGCGCCCGTGCCCGTGCCACCGCCCATGCCGGCGGTGATGAAGACCATGTGGGCGCCGTCCAGCGCATTGCGGATCTGGTCGACGGCCTCTTCGGCAGCGGCCTTGCCGGCCTCGGGCTTGGCGCCGGCGCCCAGGCCCGACGAGCCCAGCTGCAGCTGCATCTCGGCGCTGGAGCGGCTCAGGGCCTGCGAGTCGGTGTTCGCGCAGATGAACTGCACGCCCTGCACGCCCTGGTTGATCATGTGCTCGACGGCATTGCCGCCGCCGCCGCCCACGCCGATCACCTTGATCTGGGTGCCAGCATCGAAGTTGTCGATCATCTCGATTGCCATGTCGTACCTCTCTTTTAGTTCAAGCAGTTGCCAATGAAAAGGATGGGGCCCCTTGGGGGGCTTCAGAAGTTGCCAACAAACCAGTCGCGTACACGGCCGAACAGGGTCTGCACCGACCCCGCCTGCTGTGCCGCTTTCATCCCGCGCGAACGCGCGAGTCTTGCCTCTTCGAGCAAGCCCATGACGGTGGCCGAGCGCGGGCTGGCCACCATGTCGTGCAGTGCACCCGAGTACAGGGGCAGGCCCTTGCGCACGGGTTTCAGGAAGATGTCCTCGGCGAGTTCGACCATGCCGGGCATGACGGCCGAGCCGCCCGTCAGCACGATGCCGGAGGACAGCAGCTCCTCGTAACCGGACTCGCGGATCACCTGGTGAACCAGCGAGAAGATCTCTTCGACGCGCGGCTCGATCACGCCGGCCAGCGCCTGGCGCGAGAGCATGCGCGGGGCGCGGTCGCCCAGCCCCGGCACCTCGACCTGGTCGTTCGGGTCGGCCAGCAGCTGCTTGGCCACACCGTGCTCGACCTTGATGTCCTCGGCGTCCTTCGTGGGGGTGCGCAGGGCCATCGCGATGTCGCTGGTGATCAGGTCACCGGCGATGGGGATGACGGCCGTGTGGCGCACCGAGCCATCGGTGAAGATGGACACGTCGGTGGTGCCGGCACCGATGTCGACCAGGGCCACACCGAGCGACTTCTCGTCGTCGGTCAGCACGGCGGCGCTCGATGCGCTGGGATTGAGCACCAGCTGCTCGGCCTCCAGGCCGCAGCGGCGCACGCACTTGACGATGTTCTCGGCGGCGCTCTGCGCGCCCGTCACGATGTGGACCTTGACCTCGAGGCGGCCGCCGCTCATGCCGATCGGCTCCTTCACCTCGTGGCCATCGATGATGAACTCCTGCGGCTCGACCAGCAGCAGACGCTGGTCGTTCGGGATGTTGATGGCCTTGGCGGTCTCGACCACGCGCTGCACGTCGATCGGCGCGACCTCCTTGTCCCGCACGATGACCATGCCCGTGCTGTTCTGGCCCCGGATGTGGCTGCCGGTGATGCCGGTCCACACGCGGCTGATCTTGCAATCGGCCATCAGCTCGGCTTCTTTCAGCGCCTGCTGGATGGACTGCACGGTCGCGTCGATGTTGACGACCACGCCGCGCTTGAGGCCGTGGCTCGGGGCCACGCCGAGACCCGCGAGGCGCAGGTCGCCACCGGGCAGGACCTCGGCCACGACCGCCATCACCTTGGCGGTGCCGATGTCCAGTCCGACGACCAGATCCTTGTATTCCTTGGGCATGGTGTGTGTGAAAGGCTCGTGGGTTGATCAGGGTTGAGGCTTGCGCGGCGCCGGCTTGGGCGGCGGCTTCAGCTTCGGTTTGTTGGCGGCATCGGCCCAGGTGCTGGTGCCACGCAGCTTGACGGCGTAGCCCTGCGGGTAACGGAGGTCGGCCTGCTCCAGCGGGGCCGGGTACTGGCGCTGCAGCGCAGGCAAGGTCCGCACAAAGCGTTCGGCGCGGGCGCGCACTTCGTCGTCGCTGCCACGGCCCAGTTCGATACGGGCCTCGTTGTCGAGCTGCAGGCTCCACGACCCGCGGGCCGTCAGGCGCAGGGTGTGGATCTCCCCCAGCGGCTCGAACAGCGGCTGGAGCGCGCGCAGCATGCTCAGCATGCGGGCCGACTCAATGCCGGTGCTGTGGGCCGGGCCGCGCAGCATCGGCAGGCGCTCGTCTTCGACGTCGCCCAGGTTGGCATCGAAGACCTCGCCCAGCGTGTTGACCAGCTGGTCTTCCTCGTCCTCGCGGTACCAGTAGGCCGCCGGCTGGTGCTCCTCCAGCGTCACGCGCAGTTCGTTGGGCCACACGCGGTGCACCACGGCTTTGCGCACCCAGGGTACGGCCTCGAAGGCCTCGCGGGTCTTCTGAAGGTCGATGCCGAAGAAGCTGCCCTGCAGGCGGTGCACGACGTTGGCCCGCACATTGGTGACGTTGTTGCGATGCAGGTCGCCGCCCACCTCGATGCGCTCGATGGTGAAGTACGGCAGCCGCGACAGGCGCACCAGCCCCGAGGCCAGCAACAGCCCCACGAGCCCGATCGCGAGCACGATCGTGGCCGTGTTCATCCAGCGGACGTCCATCGGCGTCTCGTCTCGGATGGGGGCAGCGTGCAAGGCTGCGGCGGCAAGCATGGTCGGGTCCTGTGCGCCTTTCGTCGCGTCAGCGGGGTGTGCCGTCCAGGCTGGCCGAAGCCAGCAGGTGCACACACAGTTGTTCGTAGCTCAGGCCGGCCACGCGGGCCGACATGGGCACCAGCGAATGGCCGGTCATGCCGGGCGAGGTGTTGATCTCCAGCAGGAAGGGCTGGCGGTCACTCTGGCGGATCATGACGTCGGCACGGGCCCAGCCGCGGCAGCCCAGCGTGCGGAAGGCCCGCACCACCTGGCGCTGGATCTCGGCTTCCTCGTCGGCGTCCAGTCCGCTCGGGCACAGGTACTGCACCTCGTCGGTGAAGTACTTGTTCTGGTAGTCGTAGTTGCCACCCGGCGCGACGATGCGGATCACGGGCAGCGCCTGCGCGTGGCCCTCCACGATGAGCACCGGGCAGGTCGTTTCCTCACCTTCGATGAACTGCTCACACAGCACCTCGGGGTCGTGCTGCGCGGCGGCCGCGTACGCGGCGGCGCACTGGGCGGGGTCGGTCACCTTGGTCAGGCCGATGGACGAGCCTTCGCGCGCCGGCTTGACGATCATCGGCGCGCCCAGCACGGCCAGCGCGTGCACGCACTCGTCGGCGCTGCTGACCATGCGCCAGTCCGGCGTGGGCAGGCCCTCGAAACGCCAGATGCGCTTGGTCATGATCTTGTCCATCGCGATGGACGAGGCCATGACGCCCGAGCCCGTGTACGGGATCTTCAGCAGCTCGAGCGCGCCCTGCACGGTGCCGTCTTCGCCACCGCGGCCATGCAGCGCGATGAAGCAGCGGTCCACGCCTTCGGCGCGCAGGTCTTCCAGCGGGCGCTCGGCCGGGTCGAAGGCGAACGCGTTGACGCCAGCCGACTGCAGCGCCTGCAGCACGCCGGTGCCCGACATGATCGAGACCTCGCGCTCGGCCGAGGTGCCGCCGAACAGGACGGCAACCTTGCCCAGCGAGGCCGGGTCGATGCGGGGGGGCTGAAGGTGAACCTGGCTCATGCCGATGCCTCTTGCTTCAACAGTTCCGCCACCTTGGCGGGCACGCCGCCGATCGAACCGGCGCCCATGCAGATGACGATGTCGCCGTCGCGCGTGCTCTCGGCGATGGCCTGCGGCAGCGCTGCCACGTCGTCGACGAAGACCGGCTCGACCTTACCGGCCACGCGCACCGCGCGGGTCAGCGCCCGGCCGTCGGCGGCCACGATGGGCGCCTCGCCCGCCGCATAGACCTCGGTCAGCAGCACCGCATCGGCCGTGCCCAGCACCTTCACGAAGTCTTCAAAGCAATCACGCGTGCGGGTGTAGCGGTGCGGCTGGAAGGCCAGCACCAGGCGCTGGCCGGGGAAGGCGCCGCGCGCCGCGTTGATCACGGCGGCCATCTCGACCGGGTGGTGGCCGTAGTCGTCGATCAGCGTGAACTGGCCACCGTCGCCGGCACGGCACTGGCCGTGGCGCTGGAAGCGGCGGCCCACGCCGGTGAACTCGCCCAGCGCCTTCACCATCGGGGCGTCGGGCAGCTCGATCTCGGTGGCCACGGCAATGGCCGCCAGCGCATTGAGCACGTTGTGCACGCCAGGCAGGTTCAGCGTCACGTCCAGATCGGGCATGACCTGGCCGTTGCGGCGCTGCACCGTGAAACGCATCTGCCCGCCGGGCAGCGCCACCACATTGACAGCACGCACCTGGGCGTCTTCACCAAAGCCATAGGTGATCACCGGACGCGAGATCAGCGGGATGATGCTGCGCACGCCGGGATCGTCGGCGCACAGGATGGCCGAGCCGTAGAACGGCATGCGGTGCAGGAAGTCGACGAAGGCCTGCTTGAGCTTCGCGAAATCGTGCCCGTAGGTGTCCATGTGGTCGGCGTCGATGTTGGTGACGACCGACAGCACGGGCAGCAGGTTCAGGAAGGAGGCGTCCGATTCGTCGGCCTCGACCACGATGTACTCGCCCTTGCCCAGCGCCGAGTTGGCACCGGCGCTGTTGAGCTTGCCACCGATCACGAAGGTCGGGTCGACGCCGGCTTCGGCCAGAATGCAGGTCACCAGCGAGGTGGTGGTGGTCTTGCCGTGCGTGCCCGCAATGGCGATGCCGCGGCGCAGGCGCATCAGCTCGGCCAGCATCACGGCGCGGGGCACGACGGGGATGCGCCTCGCGCGCGCGGCGATCACCTCGGGGTTGTCGCCCTTCACCGCGGTGGAGGTGACCACGGCTTCGGCGCCTTCGATGTGCACGGCCTCGTGGCCGATGAACACACGGATGCCGAGCGAGGCCAGACGGCGCGACGTGGCGCTGTCCGACTGGTCGGAGCCCGAGACGGTGTAGCCCAGGTTGTGCAGGATCTCGGCGATGCCGCTCATGCCGGCGCCCCCGATGCCCACGAAGTGGATGTGCTTGACGGCGTGCTTCATGCAGACGCCTTTCCGGAAGTAGGTTTCACGTGCTGTTCGATGGCATCGGCCACGGCGGCGGCCGAGCGGGTGCGCGCCAGTTGCCGCGCCCGTTCGGCCATGGTCAGCAGCTGCGTGCGGTCGAGCGCCATCAGGCGCTGCGCCAGCGCGTCGGCCGACAGCTCGGCTTGCGGCAGGTGCACGGCCGCGCCATGCCCGGCCATGTACTCTGCGTTGTCGCGCTGGTGCGCCGTGGTCGACACGATCAGCGGGATCAGGATGCTCGGCACACCGGCCGCGCACAGTTCGCTGACGGTGATGGCGCCGGCGCGGCACACGATCAGGTCGCAGGCGGCCAGGCGCTCGGCCATGTTGTTGATGAAGGGCAGGACCTCGGCATCGCGGCTGGCGTCGAGGCCCGCGGCGGCGTAGGCCTTGCGCACGTCTTCGAGGTTGGCCATGCCGGTCTGGTGCGTGATCAGCGGGCGCTGGTCGGCCGGGATCTTCGCCAGCGCCTGGGGCACGGTGTCGTTCAGCACGCGCGCGCCCAGGCTGCCGCCCACCACCAGCACGCGCAGCGGGCCGGTGCGACCGGCAAAGCGCTCGGCGGGCGGGGCGATGGCTTCGATTTCGGCGCGCACCGGGTTGCCGGTCACGCGGGCCACCTTGTGCTGCGAGGCGGGGCCGTCAAAGCCGCAGGCCAGCACGTCGGTGATCGGCAGCAACGCGCGGTTGCTCAGCAGCATGGCGGCATCGGCATTGACCATCACCAGCGGCAGACCACGGGCCGTGCCCATCACCCCACCAGGGAAGCAGACGTAGCCACCCATGCCCAGCACGGCCGTGGCCTTGCGGGCTGCCAGAATCTTCCAGCACTCGGCAAAGGCCTTGAGCAGGCGCACGCCGCCGAACAGCGTGTCGACCGGACTCTTGCCGCGCAGGCCATTGAAGGCGATGGTGTCGAGCGGAATGCCGGTGGGCGGCACGAGGCGGTTTTCCATGCCGCCGGTGGTACCCAGCCACGACACGGTCCAGCCGCGGCGCTTCATCTCGTCGGCCACGGCCAGGCCGGGCATGATGTGCCCGCCGGTGCCGGCCGCCATGATCACGAGGTGACGTGCGCTCATGCCCGGCCTCCGCGCATGAGTTGGCGGTTTTCAATGTCAACGCGCAGGCAGATCGCCAGCGCCACGCAGTTGAGCAGGATGGCCGAGCCGCCGAAGCTCATCAGCGGCAGCGTCAGGCCCTTGGTGGGCAGCACGCCCAGGTTCACACCCATGTTGATGAATCCCTGGCCGCCCATCCACACGGCCACGCCCTGGGCCACCAGCCCCGAGAACACGCGGTCGAGCGCGATGGCCTGGCGGCCGATGTTGAACAGGCGCACCACCAACCAGAAGAATGCCAGGATGACGATGCCGACGCCGACAAAGCCGAGTTCCTCGCCGATGACGGCGAGCAGGAAGTCGGTGTGCGCCTCGGGGAGGTAGTGCAGCTTTTCCAGGCTGGAGCCCAGCCCTTCGCCGAACACCTCGCCACGCCCGAAGGCGATCAGCGAGTGCGTGAGCTGATAGGCCTTGCCCAGCGCGTTCTTCTCGCTCCACGGGTCGAGGTAGGCGAAGATGCGCTCGCGGCGCCACGGGCTGAGCGTCACCATCAGGGCAAACGCCCCCAGGAGCACGGCCGTGATCAGGAAGAACATGCGGCCGTTGACGCCGCCCAGAAACAGGATGGCCATGGCAATGGTCGCGATCACCATGAAGGCGCCCATGTCGGGCTCTGCCAGCAGCAGCAACCCGACGACACCCACCGCCACGGCCATGGGCATCACGGCGCGGAAAAAGCGCTCCTTGACCTCCATCTTGCGGACCATGTAGTCGCTGGCGTACAGCACGATGGCCAGCTTGGCCAGCTCGGACGGCTGGAAGTTCATGATGCCCAGCGGCAGCCAGCGGCGTGCGCCATAGACCACCTTGCCTACGTGCGGGATCAACACGAGGATCAACAGCACCAGCGATGCGATGAACAGCCACGGGGCCCAGCGCTCCCAGGTGGCCATCGGGATCTGGGTCACGACGGCCGCCACACTGATGGCCATGATGATCGAGACCAGGTGGCGCACGAAGAAATGGTGCGGCGCGTAGTTCGCGAACCGCGGGCTGTCTGGCAGGGCGATCGTGGCGGAGTAGACCATGACCAGTCCACCCAGCAGCAGTGCGATCGTGACCCAGACGAGCGGCTGGTCGAAGCCCATCACACGCGACGGGTTGGCGGCGCTGACGTTCACATAGTCCCGAACGGGCAGCGAGCCCGAGCCGCTCGCATCGCCCCCGCCCAGGCGGGCGCGCAGCCCCCCCAGCAGGCCGCCGAAGCGTCCGGTCAGACCCGCGCGTGACACGCTCATGCGATGTCTCCCCGGTCGGCCGCCAGCGCCTGCACGGTGTCGATGAACACCTCGGCGCGGTGGGCGTAATTGCGGAACATGTCCAGGCTGGCGCAGGCCGGGCTCAGCAGCACGGCGTCGCCCTCACGCGCCTGTGCGAAGGCCCAGCGGGTCGCGTCTTCCAGGGTGGCGTGGCGGACCATGGGCAGCGCGTCGCCCTGCGACGTTTCAGCGCCCTGCAGCACGGCCTCGATGGCCTCGGCGTCGCGGCCGATCAAGGCCACCGCACGCGCGTGGCGGCCCACGGGCTCGCGCAGCGGCCCGAAGTCCTGGCCCTTGCCGTCGCCCCCCAGGATGACGACCAGCTTGCCTGGCGACAGATCGGCCCCCAGGCCGACCAGTGCCGCGACCGTGGCGCCAACGTTCGTGCCCTTGCTGTCGTCGATGGCGTCGATGCCCCCCACCGTGGCCACGTGCTCGACGCGGTGCGGCTCACCGCGGTACTCGCGCAGGCCGTGCAGCATCGGTGCCAAGGGGCAGCCGATGGCGGTGGTCAGGGCCAGCGCCGCCAGCGCGTTCGAGGCATTGTGGCGGCCGCGGATGCGCAGCGCGTCGGCTGGCATCAGCCGCTGCAGCACGATCTCTTCTTCCTCGCCCTTCTTGCGCTTGACCGTCAGGTCGGCTTCGCGGGCGCGCACCAGCCAGGCCATGCCGGACTCGGTCACCAGACCGAAATCGCCCGGGCGGCGTGGGGCATCCAGACCGAAGTGGACCGACGCACGCTCGACGAGCTTCGACGGCCGGCCACGCACACCCGACTTCACGACCTCGGGCGGCGGCAGCATGCCCATCACCACCTCGTCGTCGCGGTTGAGCACCATCAGGCCTTGCTTGCCGAAAATGCGGGCCTTGGCGGCGGCATAGGCGGCCATGGAGCCGTGCCAGTCCAGGTGGTCCTGCGTGATGTTGAGCACCACGGCGGCACTTGGCTCGAAGTGGTTGACGCCATCGAGCTGGAAGCTCGACAGCTCCAGCACCCACACGTCGGGCAGCACCTCGAACGTGGGCGCGGGCGGCGGTGGCGGCACCAGGTCGATCAGCGGCGCGTCGGCATCGTCAGACAGCACGGCGGCGCCTTCGGACTCGTCGGCGGGCGCTGCCAATGCGTCGGCCTCGCTCGGTACGGTCTCGTTCTGCGCGGTCTCGTTCGGTGCGGCGTCGGGCTGCTCGCCCTGCTCCGGCGCCGCAGCTGCCTCATCGGCACCCTCCGCTTCAGCCGAGGTGCCGCGTGGCGGCTCGGCGTCCAGCGCCTGGCTCAGCGTGTCGAGCAGGGTCGGCCCGATGTTGCCCGCCAGGCCCACGCGCAGGCCGGCGCGCTCGCACAGCTGCGCCGTCAGCGACGTGGTGGTGGTCTTGCCGTTCGTGCCGGTGATGGCCAGCACCTTGGGGGCATAGCCCAGGTCGGTCTTGAGGTCGGCCAACGCCGAAGCAAACAGCGACAGCTCACCCCGGACCGGAATGCCCTGCTCATCGGCGCGCGCGCACAGGGCGGCCACATCGGGCGCGTTGGGGGCCAGGCCGGGGCTCTTGAGCACCAGCTGCACGCCATCCAGCAGCGCCGCATCCAGTCCCTGATGCAGCGTGGCCGCAGGCACATCGCGGGCCAGCGTCGCAGCCTGGGGCGGGTTGGCACGCGTGTCGGCCACGCGCACGGTCGAGCCGCACCGGGCGCACCAGCGCGCCATCGCCAATCCGGAGTCACCCAGACCCAGGATCAGCACGGTGAGGTCCTTGAGGTAGTGCATGGTCTCGTGTTCGTTCAGCGCAGCTTCAGCGACGACAGGCCCAGCAGGCACAGCAGCATCGTGATGATCCAGAAGCGGACCACGACCTGCGTCTCCTTCCAGCCCGACTTTTCAAAGTGGTGGTGCAGCGGCGCCATCAGCAGAATGCGCCGGCCTTCGCCGTACTTCTTCTTCGTGTATTTGAAGTAGCTCACCTGCACCATGACGGACAGGGCCTCGAGCACGAACACCCCGCCCATGAAGGCCAGCACGATTTCCTGGCGCACGATGACGGCGATGGTGCCCAGCGCGCCACCGAGGGCCAACGCGCCGACATCACCCATGAAGACCTGGGCCGGATAGGCGTTGAACCACAGAAACGCCAGGCCCGCCCCCGACATGGCGGCGCAGAAGATCAGCAGCTCGCCCGCGCCGGGAATGTGCGGCAGCAGCAGGTACTTGGCGAACACGGCGTTGCCGGTCACGTAGGCAAAGATACCGAGCGCCGCCGACACCATCACCACCGGCATGATGGCCAGGCCGTCCAGGCCGTCGGTCAGGTTCACCGCGTTGCTGGTGCCCACGATGACGATGTAGGTCAGCACGATGAAGCCCCAGACGCCCAGCGGGTAGCTGACCGTCTTGAAGAAGGGCACGATCAGGTCGGCCTTGGGCGGCAGGTCGGCCGAGAAGCCGGAGGCCACCCAGTCGATGAAGAGCTGGATCACCCGCAGCGTGTTGACCTCGGAGACGTTGAACGCGAGGTACAGCGCCGCGATCAGCCCGATGATGGACTGCCAGAAGTACTTCTGGCCCGAAGGCATGCCTTCTGGGTCTTTCAAGACCACCTTGCGCCAGTCATCAACCCAGCCGATGGCGCCGAAGCCCAGCGTCACGATCATCACGATCCAGACGAAGCGGTTGGCCCAGTCGAACCACAGCATGGTCGAGATGCCCAGCGACAGCAGGATGAGCGCGCCGCCCATTGTGGGCGTGCCCCGCTTGGCGAGATGGGCCTGCACGCCGTACTCGCGGATGGGCTGGCCGATCTTGAGCTCGGTGAGCTTGCGGATGACGAGCGGACCCAGCACCAGACCGATGAGCAGTGCCGTCATGGCGGCCATCACGGCGCGGAAAGTGAGGTACTGGAAGACACGCAGGAAGCCCCAATCCGGGTTGAGACCCTGCAGCCACATGGCCAGACTAAGCAGCATGCGCACCTCCGGACAGGCAGGTGACGACTTGTTCCATCTTCATGAAGCGAGAACCTTTGACGAGCACGGAAGCCGCATCGGGCGCGGCCTGCGGACTGGCCAGCGCGGCGACGATGTCGGCGGCGCTGGCGAAATGACGGGCAGACGCACCGACCGCCTGCGCCGCATGGGCGCACAGCGTGCCGGCTGTCCAGACATGGTCGATGCCGCGTTCGCGGGCATAGGCCCCCACTTCCGCATGGAAGGCGGGCCCCTGGTCGCCGACCTCGCCCATGTCGCCCAGCACCAGCCAGTGCGGGCCGGGCAGGCCGGCGAGCATGTCGATGGCCGCGCGCACGGAGTCGGGGTTGGCGTTGTAGCTGTCGTCCACCAGCGTGAGCGTGCGCCCGGCAAAGGCCACGCGCTTGAGCTGGGAGCGGCCCTTGACGGGCTCGAACGCGGTGAGGCCGGCCACGATGGCGGCCAGCGGCACGCCCGCACCCAGCGCCGCGGCGGTGGCCGCCAGCGCGTTGCGGACGTTGTGGGCGCCGGCCATGTGCAGGGCCAGCGCGGCCTCGCCCTGCGGGGTGCGCAGGGTCAGGGCCCAATGGGGATGGTCGTCGCTGACCCACTGTGCCTGGCCCGTGACGGCCGCCGCATCGTGTGTGGCGAACTCGAGCTTGTGGCACCCGTTGGCCAGTTCGCGCCAGATGGGGGTGTGCGCATCGTCCGCCGGGAAGACGGCCACCCCGCTACGTGACAGCGACTGCAGCACGGCACCGTTCTCGCGCGCCACGGCCTCGACCGTGTGCATGAACTCCTGGTGCTCGCGCTGGGCATTGTTGACCAGCCCGACCGTGGGCGCGGCCATGGCACTCAGCTGCGCGATCTCGCCCGGATGGTTCATGCCCAGTTCGACCACGGCACAGCGGTGCACGCCTTCGCGCAGGCGCAACAGCGTCAGCGGCACGCCGATGTCGTTGTTGAAGTTGCCCTGTGTGGCGAGCGCGGCGTCGGGCGTGCCGGCCACGTCCTGCATCCAGGCGCGCAGGATGGCGGCCACCATCTGCGTGACGGTGGTCTTGCCATTGCTGCCCGTCACGCCGATCAGCGGGATATCGAAGCGCGCGCGCCAGCCGGCAGCGAGCCAGCCCAGCGCGGCCCGGGTGTCGGGCACGATCAGGCCCGGCAGGCCGCAGGGCTCCACGCCACGCTGCGCCAGTACGGCTGCGGCCCCCGATGCGGCCACCTGCGGCAGAAAATCATGGGCATCGAAGCGTTCGCCGCGCAGGGCCACGAAGAGGTCGCCGGCCTGCAGCGTGCGGGTGTCGGTGTGCACGCGGCCCAGCGGCGTGGCCGGATCGCCATGCAGGACCGAGCCAGGCAGCAACGCGTGCGCCAGGCCGAGGGTCATCATCGGGGTGAAGGTCATGCGGCGCCTCCCATGGCTACCAGATCGGCCCGTTGCGCGAGGGCGGCGCGGGCCTCTTCCACGTCGGAGAACGGCGAACGCAGGCCTGCGACCTCCTGATAGTCTTCATGGCCCTTCCCGGCGATCAGGACGACGTCGTGCGGCTCGGCATCGGCCAGCGCCTCGGCGATCGCTTCTCGGCGGTCGGCCACCACGGCGATCCGCGCACGCCCTTGCACGCCAGCCCGCACCTGGCCGAGGATGGCGTGCGGGTCTTCATGACGCGGGTTGTCGCTCGTGAGCACCACATGATCGGCCAGGGCATCGGCGATGCCTCCCATCAACGGGCGCTTGATCGGGTCGCGGTTGCCGCCGCAGCCGAACACACACCACAAACGCCCGCCCCGGGCGTCGGCCACCGGACGCAGCGCCTCCAGCGCCTTTTGCAGCGCATCCGGCGTGTGGGCGTAGTCGACCACGGCCAGCGGCAGGCGGGCGGCCAGCGCTGGCGGCACGGCCACCAGTTCCATCCGGCCCGGAACGGCCTGTAGACCGCGGCAGGCCGCCGCCGCCTCGGCCAGGGGCACGCCGAGCGCGCGCAGCGCCCCCACCACGGCGAGCAGGTTGGACACATTGAAGCGGCCGATCACCGGCGCATGCAGATCGATGCGGCTGAGCTCGGTCAGGCCGCTGTCGGTGTGCTCCACCAGCGTGAATGCGATGCCGGCTGCCTCATGGCGGACGTGCTGGGCCTGCAGACGCGCCGGGGTGTCCACGCCATACGACCACACCGCCAGGCCGCGCGAGCGCGCATGGGTGCACAGCCCGGCGCCCATCGGGTCGTCGAGGTTGACGACCGCGGCCTGCAGCCCGGGCCAGTCGAACAGGGCGCGCTTGGCCTGCCAGTACGCGGCCATGCTGCCGTGGTAATCGAGGTGGTCCTGCGTAAAGTTGGTGAACTGCGCCACGGCGATGTGGGTGGCATGGAGTCGCAGCTCTTCGATGCCGATGGACGAGGCCTCGATGGCCGCGGCCTGCAGCCCCCCATCGGCGAAGGCCCGGAAGGTCGCGTGCAAGGTGACGGGATCGGGCGTGGTCAACCCGGTGGGCGTGAACCCGGCGCCGCCCGGCTGCCCGACACCCAGCGTGCCGATCACGCCGCAGCCGCGCCCGAGCGCAGCCAGCGCCTGGGCTGTCCACCACGAGGTCGACGTCTTGCCGTTGGTGCCCGTGACGGCCACGACCTGCAGGCGTGCGCTGGGCTCGCCATAGAAGCCGTGGGCGATCTCGGCGCTGCGGGCCTTGAGTCCGGGCACCGCCGCCACCCGTGCATCGTCGAAGCCGAAGGGCTCGGCACCCTCGGCTTCGACCAGGCAGGCACGTGCACCGTCGGCCAGCGCCTGGGCCACGAAGCTGCGACCATCCCGTGCGGCCCCGGGCCAGGCGATGAAAGCCACGCCCTGTCCGGCCAACGCCCCCACCTGGCGACTGTCGACGGTGAGCGCGCCCACCCCCTGCTCGCGCAGCCAGGCCAGCGCGTCTGCGGTGCTGTGAAGGGCATGCACGTGGGCGGCCATCAGAAGCTCTCCTGTTCGGCCGGCTGCGCCGAAATGATCTGGGGCTCGACGTGCTGGTCGGGCATCACGCCCAGACGGTGCAGCGTCTGCTGGACGACCTGGCTGAACACGGGCGCCGCCACCTCGCCGCCGTAGTACACGCCGTTGCCAGGCTCGTCGACCATCACCGCCACGACGATGCGCGGCTTGCTGATGGGTGCGATGCCGACAAACCAGGAACGGTACTTGTTGCCCGCATAGCCCTTGCCCTCCTGCTTGCGCGCAGTACCGGTCTTGCCCCCCACGCTGTAGCCCATGGTCTGGGCCTTGGGCGCCGTGCCGCCCGGGCCGGTGGCCAGTTGTAGCATCTCGCGAACGGCCCGGGCCGTTGCCGGCGAAATCACCGGCTTGCCCTTCACAGGAACAGGATCGACCCCGGCGGTACGGGGGGCTTGCTCTTCCGTGGCGTCGTCCTCGCCAGGCCGGAACGCCGTCTTGAAAGCCAGTGTCGGCCGCGCCCCCCCCTGCTCGGCCAGCTTGCGCGCCGGTGCGGGTTCGGTGTCGCGCTTGAGCAGGCTCATCGGAACAAGCTGGCCATCGGTGGCAAAGATCGTGTACGACTGCGCCAGCTGGAACAGGCTGGCCGACAGACCGTAGCCGTAGCTCATGGTGACCTGCTCGATGCGACGCCAGCTCTTGTAAGGACGCAGCCGCCCCGTGACCACACCCGGGAAGCCGATCTGCGGCTTCTGGCCCAGACCCACGGCGGTGTACATCTCCCACATCTCGCGGGGCTGCATCTGCAGGGCCATCTTGGCCGTGCCCACGTTGCTCGATTTCTGGATCACCTGGGCCACCGTCAGATCTCCGTGCGCGTGCGAGTCGGAGATGGTTGAGCCGTCGATGGTCAACCGGCCCGGCGCCGTCTGGATGACCGTATCCGGGCGGACCCGCCGCGACTCGATGGCCAGCGCGGCGATCAAGGGCTTCATGGTCGAGCCCGGCTCGAAGGTGTCGGTGAGCGCTCGGTTGCGCAGCTGTGCGCCGGTCAGGTTGCGACGGTCTTCGGGGGTGTAGCTGGGCACGTTGGCCAGCGCCAGGATCTCGCCCGTCAGGGCGTCGAGCACCACCACGCTGCCGGCCTTGGCCTTGTGCTGGACGACCGCATCCCGGATACGCTGATAGGCATAGAACTGGATCTTGGCGTCGATCGACAGCTGGACGGGCTGGCCGTCCTCTGCGGGAACGAGGTCGCCCACGGCCTCGACCACCCGGCCCAGTCGGTCCTTGATCACATGGCGCGCGCCATCGCGACCGGCCAGCTGGGACTGGTAGGCCAGCTCGATGCCTTCCTGCCCCTTGTCCTCGATGTTGGTGAAGCCGATGATGTGCGCAGCGGCCTCGCCTTCAGGGTACTGACGTCGCGATTCGCGCAGCTCGTACACACCCTTGATCTTGAGGGCGGCCACCTTCTGCGCCACCTCATCCGGCACCTGCCGGCGCAACCAGACGAAGTTCTGGCTCGACCCGAGCCGTTTCTTCAGATCGGCCGGACTCATGTCGATCAGCTTGCCCAGCTTGCGCAGGTCCTCGGGCGAGGCGCTCATGTCCTTGGGGATCGCCCACAGCGAGGGCGCCGGCACGCTGGACGCCAGCAGCTCGCCATTGCGGTCCAGGATGCGCCCGCGGTTGGCGGGCAGCGCGATGCGGCGCTCGTAACGGCTCGCGCCTTGCTGCAGGTAAAAATCGTTGTGGATGATCTGGATCCACGCGGCCCGCCCGATGAGCACGGCAAAGCCCAGCCCGATCGCCCCGATGAGGAACTTGACCCGCCAGGGCGGCGTGCGCGAGGCCAGCAAAGGGCTGGTCGCGTAACGCACCGTCGGCATGCCGGCCGCCCCTTGGCGGCGCGGGCGCCCCGCCAGGCGACGCAGCAGCGATCCCACGCGGCTCATGGCGTGCCCTCCGCAGCCGAGGCGGACGCCGAAGCCGCCCCCGACGCGGTCACATAGTGCGTCAGGGCGGGCGTGTTGTTGAACATGCGCAGCTTCTCGCGCGCCAGCTTTTCCACCCGCAGCGGGGTGGCCTGGGCCCGCTTGTCCAGCTGCAGGCGCTCGTAATCGATCTGCAGTTCGTGCGCCTGCGCCTTGGCTTTCTCCAGGTCAGCAAACAGGCGACGGGCCTCGTTGCTGGAGCGGATCAGCCAAACGCAACTGGCCATCAGCAGGATGGCCAGAACGACATTGAGGCGCACCATCACCGACGCCCCCCTTTCGACGCGCCCCGGCCGGTACGGCCCGGCGCCTTCTGGGCGTCGGCCGCGGCGACCAGCTGCGGGGACCACGGCACATCGGTGCGACGGGCCACCCGCAACACCGCCGAGCGGGAACGCGGGTTGTCGGCCACCTCGGACTCGGACGGCTTGATGCGCCCCAGCGACTCGAGCAGCAGCGGGCGCGGCTGGGCAAAGGGCACGCGGCGGTCCACTTCCTCGCGGCTGTGGCGGGCGATGAAGGTCTTGACGATGCGGTCTTCGAGCGAGTGGAAGCTGATGACCGACAGGTGACCGCCCGGCGCGAGCATCTTCAGGCTCGACTCCAGAGCGTCTTCCAGTTCGCCCAGCTCTCGGTTGACGTGAATCCGAAGAGCCTGGAAGGTGCGTGTGGCGGGGTCCTGCCCAGGCTCACGGGTCTTGACCGCACGAGCCACGACCGCCTGCAGCTCGCCGGTGGTGCGCACAGGCTGTCCCGCTTCGCGGCGCGCGACAAGCGCCTTTGCAATGGGCCCAGCAAACCGTTCTTCTCCATAGGTGCGGATGACATCGGCCAGCTCCTCAAACGAGGCGCGCGCCAGGTAATCGGCGGCGCTCTCGCCCTGGGTCGTGTCCATGCGCATGTCCAGCGGCGCATCGAAGCGGAAGCTGAACCCGCGCGCGGGGTTGTCGATCTGGGGCGACGACACCCCGATGTCCATCAGCAGGCCCGCGACGGGCCCGAAGCCCTGCTGCGCCACCACCTCGGCCCACGACGAAAACGGCGCGTGCACGATGGTGAAACGGGGGTCGGTGATGGCGTCGGGGCCCTGGGTGGCATGCGCGATCGCATCCGGGTCGCGGTCGAGCGCCAGCAGGCGCGCCTGCGGCCCCAACCGGGACAGGATCAGCCGCGAGTGCCCGCCGCGACCGAAGGTGGCGTCCACGTACACGCCATTCGGGTCCGGGCCCGTGGCGGTGTCCCACAACGCCTCCACCGCTTCGTGCAGCAGAACGGTGCGGTGCGTCCATGTCGCGCTCCCCGTGGTCATCGTGCGGCGGTCAGAAGGTGAAGTCCTGCAGCGCATCGGGCATGGGCTGCGCCATGACCTCGGCTTCGTGCGCGGCGTAACGGGCCGCATCCCACAGCTCGAAGTGACTGCCCATGCCCAGCAGCATCACATCCTTGGTGATGCCCGCAGCGGCGCGCAGTTCGGGCGAGATCAGCACGCGCGCGGCGCTGTCGACCTCGACGTCCATGGCGTTGCCCAGAAAGATCCGCTTCCAGCCCGCCGCCGACATGGGCAGGGCCGCGACCTTGTCACGGAAGGCCTCCCAGGCGGGGCGCGGGAAGACCATCAGACAGCCATCGGGGTTCTTGGTGATGGTGAGCTGGCCGCTGCACAGGGCGGACAGGGCGTCGCGATGGCGCGCAGGGACGGCCATCCGCCCCTTCGCGTCCAGCGCCAACGCTGAAGCCCCCTGAAAGACCACGTTCACCACAAAACCCCACAAAAGTGCACTTCATCCCACTTTACCCGATCCACACCCCCGGAACAAGGGAGGAAACAAAAAAAACGCCAATGAAATCAAAGACTTACGCGCGTTTTTCAGCCCACAAACGCAAAAAAAAGTCCTTCAAAATCAAGGACCTGCAAATTGGTCTGCAAGCGCTGGATGAGCAATTTCCCTCCACCGGGTGGGTGGAAACACGGCGCAACGACGCCCCCCCCCCCCCCGATCTGCGCGTGCGGGATGGCCGAGCGGCGTGATCCGGATCAAGGCCCGTGAATTGCGAATGGTTCGCATTTGAACCTAGAATGCATCATGAGCGCCGCAGACCTTCTCCATCCCGGCCGCCACGCGCGGCCGGCCGTCACCCTGGACCAGTTGCCCGTGCGCACGCTGGCCACCATCCGCGAGATTCACTGTGCTCGCCATGACGGTGGCGCGCTCAAGCGCCGACTGATGGAACTGGGATTCGTGCCGGGCGAGCGCGTCCAGGTGCTGCGCCGGGTCTTTGCCGGCCGCGGTCCGCTGGCTGTGCGGGTCGGCACCAGCACCTTCGCGATGCGCAGGCTGGAGTCGTCGCTGATCGAAGTCGTGCCCGCCTGAGCCTTCCCGGGCTCACCCATCCAACGCCTCACACGCGCAGTACGCAGGAGTCCCCCTCATGGCGGCAGCGGCCCCTACCGCGACCTCGACCCCGCTCATCGCCCTGGTCGGCAACCCGAATTGCGGCAAGACCGCCCTCTTCAACCGCCTCACCGGCGCCCGCCAGAAGGTCGGCAACTATGCCGGCGTGACCGTCGAGCGCAAGGAGGGCCAGTTCATCTCGCCCAAGGGCCAGCCTTGGCGCTTGCTGGATTTGCCTGGCGCCTACAGTCTGCTGGCTGCCACGCCGGACGAAGTCATCACCCGGGACGTGATCGCCGGCACACGCCGCGACGAATCCGCCCCCGTGGGCCTGGTGTGCGTCGTGGACGCGACCAACCTGCGACTGAACCTGCGCATGGTGCTGGAGTTGCAGACGCTGGGCGTGCCCATGGTGCTCGTCATCAACATGATGGACGAGGCCACTCGACGGGGCATCCGGATCGACACGGCCCGGCTTCAGGCCGAACTGGGCATGCCGGTGGTCGAAGCCGTTGCGGTGCGTGCAGGAGGTGAACAAGCCCTGCTGGCCCAGCTCGATGCGCTGGACTGGGCCGATCTGCCGGCGCCCGACGGGCCTCGCCCCGTGGCGCGCCTGGCCGAAATCCCGGTCGAACAGACGCACCAGCGGGTCGGCCAGCTTCTGGCGGCCTGCGTGCACGCCCCCGAGCACGCCTCTCACTTCACGACCACGCTCGACCGCTACGTCCTCCACCCCATTCTGGGGCCGATGATCCTGGCCGCGCTGATGTTCCTGGTGTTCCAGGCGGTGTTCACCTGGGCGGCAGCCCCGATGGACCTGATCGACGCGGGCGTCGGCTGGGTCGGCGAACAGGTTCAGGCCCGCATGGCCGACGGCATGCTGCGCAGCCTGCTGGTCGATGGCGTCATCGCCGGCGCAGGCAGCGTGCTGGTTTTCCTCCCCCAGATCATCATCCTGTTTGCCTTCATCCTGGCGCTGGAGGATTCAGGCTACCTGCCTCGCGCGGCCTTTCTGCTGGACCGCATCATGGGCAGCGTCGGGCTGTCGGGCCGGGCTTTCATTCCGCTGCTGTCGAGCTTCGCCTGCGCCATCCCTGGCATCATGGCCACCCGCACCATCGGGCAGCCGCGCGACCGGCTGGTCACGATCCTGATCGCGCCCCTGATGACCTGCTCGGCGCGGTTGCCGGTGTACGCGCTGCTGATCGCGGCCTTCGTGCCCTCGCGCACGGTGGGCGGCCTGTTCAATCTGCAAGGGCTGGTGCTCTTCGGCCTGTACATGGCGGGCATTGTGTCGGCCATGGTGGTGGCCCTGGTGCTCAAGCGCGTCCTCAAGCAAGGCAACAGCCAGCCTTTGCTGATGGAGTTGCCCGACTACCACTGGCCGCATTGGCGCGATCTGCTGCTCGGCCTGTGGGAACGGGGCAGCACCTTCGTGCGCCGCGTGGGCACAACCATTCTTTCGCTGATGGTGATGCTGTGGTTCCTGTCGAACTTCCCGGCGCCCCCGGACGGCGCCACGGGACCGGCCATTCAGTACAGCATCGCCGGCATGATGGGTCGCGCGCTCGAGGTGGTGTTCGCCCCCATCGGCTTCACCTGGCAGATCTGCATCGCACTGGTGCCCGGCCTGGCCGCGCGCGAGGTGGCCGTGGCAGCCCTGGGCACGGTTTACAGCCTGTCGCAGAGTGGCGATGAGTTGTCGGGCGCGCTGGCGCAACTGCTGAGCCAGACGTGGAGCCTGCCCACGGCCCTGTCGCTGTTGACTTGGTACGTATACGCGCCGCAATGCCTGCCGACGCTGATGGTGGTTCGCCGCGAAACCAACGGCTGGAAGGTGCCGCTGATGCTGGCGGGCTACCTGTTCACGCTGGCTTACCTGGCATGCTTCATCGTGTACCACGTCGCATCGTGGTGGCTGTGATCAGAAGAGCAACCAAAGGTCGAACATGCTGCAAGACGTCATCGCCTGCCTGATCGGTCTGGTGGCGGCAGCATGGCTGTTGCGCCGTTGGTGGCCCGCACGCTGGCGCCCCGGGCGTGGCCTGCAAAGCACCGACTGCGAGGCGACAGGCGCGTCGGGTGCCTCGTGTGGCAGCGGCTGCGGGCAATGCGGGGGAAGCGCCCCGCTGCCCGCACGGGATCACCGAGGCGCCGGCGCACCGGTGCATTGGCACAAGCCCCCTGCACGCTAGGGGTTCCCCCTGTGCCGGGGGGTGCGGCCTCGCCCCCCACTGCCTAAACTTGATGTCAATAAACAAACTCAGGTTCAGCAGTACCCCTGTCATGAAAACCCTTTTCGCCATTGCACCCCTTGCAATCGCGTTGAGCTTCGTCGGACAAGAAGGCGAGCCCCGCTCTGCCCAGGGCGCCGCTCAAGCCGCCGCCCGCACCGACCTGGCCCACGCGGTCCGTACGCCGGCCCACCGCACGCCCCCGCAACTGCTGGGTACCGTGGCACATGGTGATCGCCTGCCTGCCATGCCCCTGTCCACCGTGCTGGACACCCCCCATCGCCGCTGACCGGCAGGGCCCTGGTCTCCACCGCCGGATCGCAGTACACTGCGCCTTGCTCCGGGGTGTGCTGTGCGTGAAATCCGCGCGCAGTGCTGAGATGGATAACCGAACCCGTTGAACTTGATCCGGTTCATACCGGCGAAAGAAGAGCTGTCCTGCCTGGGCCGCATGGCGACCTGCGCGGGTGCGGCTTCAGATTGAGGCCGCATGCCGCCTGACTGAAGTTTCGCCCCCCGCTGCGTCCCCCTCCGTGCGATCCCGTTCGGGCGCCCTCGGAGCACGTGTCACCACACTGCTTTGGAGAGCCGCCCATGAACGCCCCCGATCCCGTTGTTGCCCTCGACGCCCTGAACGACCTCACGCGGCTGACGCGCGAGCCCCTGCCTGCGTCCCGCAAGGTGTACGTGGAAGGCAGCCACCCTGGCGTGCGCGTGCCGATGCGCGAGGTCACGCTGACCAACGGTGAAACCGTCACGCTGTACGACTGCTCGGGCCCCTACACCGACCCGAACGTGCAGATCGACGTGACCCGGGGGCTGCCGCCCGTGCGCGAGGCCGCCGTCGTGGCCCGGGGCGACACCGAAGCCTATGAGGGCCGCGCCATCCAGGCGGTGGACGACGGCCTGAAGGACGGCGAACGTCATGACGACCGCATGGCCGCCCTGCGTCAGGCGGCCGCCGGCCTGCAGCGCCAGCCGCGCCGTGCCAAGGCGGGCGCCAACGTCTCGCAGATGCACTATGCGCGCAAAGGCATCATCACGCCCGAGATGGAATTCGTGGCGCTGCGCGAGAACCAGCGTCGCCTCGACCAGGCCGAAGACTGGCGCAGCAAGTACGGCCAGGACGCCGAGCGGGAAGCCCGCCTGCGCGGCAACCCGATGGGCGCGATGATCCCTCGCGAAATCACGCCCGAGTTCGTGCGCGACGAAGTGGCGCGCGGCCGCGCGGTGATCCCCGCCAACATCAACCACACCGAGCTGGAGCCGATGGCCATCGGCCGCAACTTCCTGGTCAAGATCAACGCGAACATCGGCAACTCGGCCGTGACTTCGTCGATCGAGGAGGAGGTCGAGAAGATGGTGTGGTCCATCCGCTGGGGTGGCGACACCGTGATGGACCTGTCCACCGGCAAGCACATCCACACCACGCGCGACTGGATTGTGCGCAACAGCCCCGTGCCCATCGGTACCGTGCCGATCTACCAGGCGCTGGAGAAAGTGGGCGGCGTGGCCGAAGACCTGACCTGGGCCATCTTCCGCGACACGCTGATCGAGCAGGCCGAGCAGGGGGTGGACTACTTCACCATCCACGCCGGCGTGCGCCTGCCCTTCATCCCGATGACGGCCAAGCGGCGCACGGGCATCGTGTCGCGCGGCGGCTCGATCCTGGCCAAGTGGTGCATCGCGCACCACAAGGAGAACTTCCTGTTCACGCACTTCGAAGAGATCTGCGAGATCATGAAGGCCTACGACGTGACCTTCTCGCTGGGCGACGGCCTGCGCCCTGGCTCACTGAGTGATGCGAACGACGAAGCCCAGTTTGCCGAGCTGAAGACGCTGGGCGAGTTGACGCAGATCGCCTGGAAGCACGATGTGCAGACCATGATCGAGGGCCCGGGGCACGTGCCGATGCACATGATCCAGGCCAACATGGACGAGCAGCTGAAGCACTGCCACGAGGCGCCCTTCTACACCCTGGGCCCGCTGACCATCGACATCGCGCCGGGCTACGACCACATCGCCTCGGCAATTGGCGCGGCCATGATCGGCTGGATGGGCACGGCCATGCTTTGCTACGTGACGCCGAAGGAGCACCTGGGGCTGCCGAACCGCGACGACGTCAAGCAAGGCCTGATCGCCTACAAGATCGCGGCGCATGCGGCCGACATCGCCAAGGGCCACCCCGGCGCACGCGCCCGCGACGACGCGCTCTCGCAAGCCCGCTTCGACTTCCGCTGGCAGGACCAGTTCAACCTCGGCCTGGACCCGGAAACGGCGCGCGACTTCCACGACGAGACGCTGCCCAAGGACGCCGCCAAGGTGGCGCACTTCTGCTCGATGTGCGGCCCGAAGTTCTGCTCGATGAAGATCACGCAGGAGGTGCGCGATTTCGCCGCCGCGCAGGGCGTGGGTGAAAGCGACGCGCTGGCCCAGGGCATGGCCGCCAAGTCGGAAGAGTTCAAGCAGGTAGGCGGCGAACTCTACATCCCGATCAAGCCACAGGCCTGAGTGAACGCGGGGCAAGACGATGTCGAACTTCGCCTCTGACCGGCCCTGCCGCATCGGCGTGGCCGGCGCCGGCCTGCTGGGCCGGTTGTGCGCCTGGCACCTGAGCCGGCTCGGGCATGCGGTAAGCGTGTTCGATCCGGCCCCCGGCCCGGCGCCCCGGCACGATGGCCAGGGTGCTGCAGGCTTCACGGCCGCCGGCATGCTGAGCCCGCTGGCCGAGCTGGACGCCGCCGAACCCGACGTGGCCGGCCGCGGCTGGCACAGCATTCCGCGGTGGGCGGCCATCGCGGCGGAACTGGTTGCCGGAACGGCGGGCGAGCCACCCATGGCGCGCCGGGGCAGCCTGATGGTGGCGCACGGGCCGGACCTGGGCGCGGCCCGCCGGGTGCTGGCCCGGCTGGACCAGCCCATGCCGGGTCAGCCCGCCTGGGCCCACCCTCGCTCGCTGTCACCCGCCGAGCTGGCGACGCTGGAGCCGGATCTGCACGGCAGCGGCGGGCCGCTGCACGCCTGGCTGCTGCCCGGAGAGGGGCACCTGGACACCGTGACCATGCTGCAGGGGCTGCACGACACGGCCCCCTCGGTGCGATGGCACTGGGGCCAGCATGTGGCAGCCACCCAACCGGGCGCGTTGCAGCTGGCCGATGGCAGCCACCACCGCTTCGACCTGGTCGTCGACGTGCGGGGCACGGGCGCGCGGCCCGACGCGCCCGTGCGGGGCGTCCGGGGCGAGGTGGTGTGGCTGCACGCCCCGGGGCTGCAACTGCAGCGGCCGGTGCGCCTGCTGCACCCGCGTCATCGGGTCTACATCGTCCCCCGGTCGGGGCAGCGCGTGCTGGTCGGCGCCAGCGAGCTCGAAACCGAAGACCGCTCGCCCATGTCGCTGCGCACCGCTGTGGAGCTGATGGCGGCGGCGCACAGCGTGATCCCCGCGCTGGCCGAGGCCCGCATCCTGCGGCTGGACACCAACCTGCGCCCTGCCCTGCCCGACAACCGGCCGCAGGTCGTGGTCAACGACGGGCTGGTGCGGCTCAACGGCCTGTATCGGCATGGCTGGCTGCTGGCCCCCTCGGTGGTCGATGAGGCCCTGGGCCGGCTGGGCTGCCCCCCCCTGCCCAGCGCTGGCCACGAACCGCACCCGCCCGCCGCGGTTTCGGCGTCCCGCCCCCGACCCGAAAGGCTCGTGTCATGAGCGACCCAACCCATATCACGCTCCACACCGACCAGGGCCCGCTGCAACTGCCTTCGGGCAGCAGCCTGGCAGACGCCGTGGCGCGCCTGCTGGCGGGCACCGAGCAGGACCCCGTCAGTGTGGCCACGGCCGTCAACGGCCACTTCGTGCCGCGTCACGCGCGCGCCGGGCACCGTCTGTCCGACGGTGACACGGTGCTGTGCTTTTCCCCGATCACCGGAGGCTGAACGTGTCCCCCACTTCCACACTGGCTGACACCTGGCGCATTGGCGACACGGTGCTGCACAGCCGCTTTTTGCTCGGCACGGCCGGCTACCCTTCCCCGCAGACCTTGCAGGATGCCATCGAGGCCTCCGGCAGCCAGGTGCTCACGCTGGGGCTCAAGCGCACGCTGGCCGTGCCGGGCGGCGGCGACAACGGCTTCGTGCAGATCATCCGCGACACGGCGCGGGCCCGCGGCGCGCACCTGCTTCCCAACACCGCCGGATGCCGCAGTGCGCGCGAGGCCATCACACTGGCCCACATGGCGCGCGAGCTGCTGGACACGCACTGGATCAAGCTCGAGGTCGTCGGTGACGAGCAGACCCTGCAGCCCGACCCGTTCGAACTGGTGACCGCGGCACGCCAGCTGGTCGCCGATGGCTTCGAGGTGCTGCCTTACTGCACAGACGACCTGGTCAGCGCCCAGCGCCTGGTCGATGCAGGCTGCCGCATCCTGATGCCCTGGGCCGCCCCGATCGGCTCGGGCCTGGGCCTGCTCAACCCCTGGGCCTTGCGCACGCTGCGGGCCCGCCTGCCTGACCTCACGCTGATCGTCGACGCGGGGCTGGGCGCGCCGTCGCATGCGGCGGCGGCGATGGAACTGGGCTTCGACGCCGTGCTGCTGAACTCGGCCGTGTCGCAATCCAAGGACCCCGTGCGCATGGCCGCCGCGTTCCGCGACGCTGTGGCCGGCGGACGCGCAGGCCACCTTGCCGGACTGATGCCCACCAGCGACGTGGCCATCGCGACCACGCCGGTGGGTGGGCAGCCCTTCGTGCTGCTGTGACCTTTCGCCCCCTAAGCGCATGACCATTTCGCAGCCCCTCTCCGCGCCTGACGCACCGGCGCGCCCCGTTGTGTGGAGCATCGCCGGCCTGGACACGTCCGGGGGTGCGGGCCTGAGCGCCGACCAGCGCGCGGCCGACGCGCTCGGCGTGCACCTGTGCCCGATCGCGGCGGTGCTGACCGCACAGCATTCGCGCGGCGTCGAAGCCCTGTTTCCGGTTCCACCCGAGCAACTGCAGGCCCAACTCAGCGCCCTGGCCACCGACCTGCCACCACGGGTGATCAAGACCGGCCTGCTGGGCAGCGTGGCCGCAGTGCAGATCGTCGCGCGCTGGGTCGACCACTTCCGCGCCAGCACCCCACCCGGCCTGGATCCGCACCGGCATCTGGCCCTGGTGATCGACCCGGTGCTGGGCGCTTCGGCGGGTGGCACGCCATTCAGCACCGAAGCCGTGCTGGAGGCGTACCGGCAGTGGCTGTTGCCACGGGCCACGGTGGTGACGCCGAACCGCGCCGAGGCCCGCAGGCTGTTGAAGCGTCCCGGCGGACATGGCGCGCCGCGTCAGGATCTGCCCGCGCTCGCGGTCGACCTCATGGCGCTGGGGGCGCGCAGCGTGGTCATCACGGGTGGCGACGCCCCGCATCATCACCCGACGGGGCCGGCTTCCGCAAGCTGGTGCGTGGACTGGCTGGCCACCCCGCAGGCCCATGGCTGGCTGTGCGCCCCGCGCATCGACACGCCTCACCACCATGGCACCGGCTGCACCTTTGCCACCGGGGTGGCGGGCGCGTGGGCCCGGGGCCATGTGGATGCCGACGCCGTGGTGCTGGCCCACATGCTGACCCGCGACGCCCTGGCCGGGGCCCATGCGGCGGGCGCCGGGGCCGGGCCCGTGAAGGCCCGGGACGGCTTTGCTTTACCGGGCCGGGCCGGCCTGCCTTGGCTGGGGCTGGGCGACGAGTTGCCATGGCAGTTGCTTCACGGCGCACCGACCTCGGAAACAGCGCCAGCCGACGCGCTTCGCATCCCGCCGTTGTTTGCCCCATTCAGGGCCCCTTGCGACGGGCTCTACGGCATCCTGCCCGACGGCGATGAGCTGGGCCACGCGGTGGCAGCGGGCCTGCGGCTGGTGCAACTCAGGCACAAGCCCCGTGACGGCCTGGATCATCACCTGGCTCAGAGCCTGAGCCACTGCGCACAGCACGGCGCCCAGCTGTTCGTGAACGACCACTGGCGGGATGCCTTGGCGCTGCCCCCGCGGGTGTCGGCCGAACCGGGTTTTCGCCTGGGGCTGCACCTCGGGCAGGAAGACCTGCTGGCCCTGAGCCTCGACGACCGGCAGCGGCTGCTGGCCGAGCGCGACCGAGTGATGCTGGGGCTGAGCTCGCACAGCCTGTGGGAACTGGCCCGCGCGGCCGGCTGCGGCGCCAGCCTGATCGCCTGCGGCCCCGTGATGCCCACGACCACCAAGGACATGCCGTGGCGCCCCCAGGGCGAGCACAACCTGCGCTGGTGGGTGGCGCACAGCCCCGCGCCGGTGGTCGCCATCGGCGGGCTGCTGACGGCGCAGGATGTGGCGCGCTTTGCGGCCTGCGGCCCGGCCGCGGTGTGCGTCGTGCGCGGCCTGGGTCAGGGGGCGCACGACATGGCCGGCCGGATACCGCCGCTCAGGGCGGCCGCGGCCACGCCGCAGGACGGCCGGCCGGCACCGGCCTTGCCAGAGCCGGTTCTGGACACCGGCCCGGGCTGAAGCGCCAGGTTCAGCTGTCCAGCGGGCGCAATTCGCCGCCTTCGAGCCACTCGCGCAGGGTGGTCACCATGTCGCGGTCGTTGTGCAGCCAGGCGCTGTGCCGGTAATCGTTGTAATAGGCTTCCTCGTCTGTCTGCGCGCCCAGCGCCTCGTAGACGAAGCGCAGCACCATCTGGCGGGGCTGCGGCTCCTCGATGCAGATCGTCAGGCGGATGGGGGCGGTGTCGCCATGGGCTTCGGGCGTGAACACCAGGCTGTCCTCGGCGGCCACGCGAACCTGGTCTTTCAGGGTGTGCGGACCGAACCGCAGGGTGCGGGTGATGAGCCCAGGCTCGGACTCGGCCCAGTCGCACTGCTCCGGCCCGTTGGGAAAGCGCTGCGGCGCCTTGACCCGCTGCATCAGCCCGAGCCACAACTGCGCCCGGGTGAAGCTCAGCGTCATGGCGCTGTACGCGGGATCGGGGGAGTTGATTTCGATGAGGTGTTCGAATCGCATGGCCCGAGCTTAACGCCGATGCGTCAGGCAGACTAAACTTCGCCCTGGGGCCCACAAGGCCCCGCTGCTTTTGTCTGTTCACACCTGCCGCGAACCGGCGCGGCCCGCCCCATGTCCCAGTGCGCCACCTCCTCCACCGCCGCCCCCGTGTCCGAACCGGCCGCCCAGCCCGTTCAGATCGTGCCCCGCAAGGCGGTGCTCAACAGCCACGGCTGTGGCGGCGACTGCACCGACCCGAACTTCGACAACGGCCGCTGGCCGCGCTCGAAGGTGCTGGCGCTGTTCAATCTGCCCTTCAACGACCTGCTGTGGCAGGCCCAGCAGGTGCACCGCCAGCACTGGGACGCCAACGAGATCGAACATGCCACGCTGCTGTCGGTCAAGACGGGCGGCTGCCCCGAGGACTGTGGCTACTGCCCGCAATCGGCCAGCTACGACACGGGCGTGGAAGCCAGCAAGCTGATGTCGCCCGAGCAGGTGCGTGAGGCCGTCGTGGCCGCGCGTGACGCGGGCGCCAGCCGTTTCTGCATGGGCGCAGCCTGGCGTGCGCCGAAGGACCGCGACATCGAAAAAGTGGCCGAGCTGATCGGCGTGATCAAGGAAGAAGGCCTGGAAGCCTGCTGCACGCTGGGCATGCTGACCGACACCCAGGCACAGGCCCTCAAGGACGCCGGCCTGGACTACTACAACCACAACCTCGACACCGCACCCGAGCTGTACGGCGACATCATCACCACGCGTGACATGCAGGACCGCCTGGACACGCTGGCCCACGTGCGCAACGCCAGCATCAAGGTGTGCAGCGGCGGCATCGTCGGCATGGGTGAAACGCGCGAGGGCCGCGCCGGCCTGATCGCCCAGCTGGCCAACCTGCCCACCTATCCCGAATCGGTGCCGATCAACGACCTGGTTCGGGTGCCCGGCACGCCACTGGCCGACACGCCGCAGCTCGACCCGCTGGAGTTCGTGCGCACCATCGCCGTGGCCCGCATCACCATGCCCACGGCCCGCGTGCGCCTATCGGCCGGACGCCAGCAGATGAGCGAAGCGGTGCAGGCGCTGTGTTTCCTGGCCGGCGCCAATTCGATCTTCTACGGCGACAAGCTGCTGACCACCGGCAACCCCGAGTTCGACAAGGATCAGGCGCTGATGGCCAAGCTGGGCCTCAAGAGCGGCAAGGCCGTGACGGCCAAGGCACAGGCCGCCTGATCCCGACGCATCCGGCCGACATGCCCGAAAAAGGGCATCCGGTCGGATGTCACGCCTCCGATTTGATCTGGCTCAGATCGAGGGGAACATGCGGGCTGCACGCCATTGCAGCCCGGCCCGCATGAGCGTACGTTCGATTGTTTCAGAACGATGACACACGCTCATGGACAAACCCGCCAAGCCTGCCTCTTCCCGCTCTGCCGCCACACGCACCACGCCGCGCGCCGCATCCCGGCCGGCGCGCACCCCGCGTCGCGCCGTGGCAGGTGACGTCATCCACAGCACCCGCCCCGACCACATCGAAGCCGCCGTGGCCCGCGAGGCCACCGAGGCCCGCCAGTACGCCCAGGTGGCGGCGCTCGACGACATCGTGCGGCAGACCCCGCCGGAAGAACTGGCCCGCGCGATCGACGCGCTGCTGGACGGGGCCTCGCCGGACGACGCGGCCGTGCTGCGCGCCGCGCTGCAGGGGCGGCTTGACCGCCACGCCCCGCGCGTCAACCCCGACGAAGAGCTGGCGCCCACGTGGCGCGATGCCTCGACCTACCCCTACCGCAACCTCATGGCCCGCAAGAGCTATGAGAAACAGAAGTACCGCCTGCAGGTGGAACTGCTGAAGCTGCAGGCCTGGGTCAAGGCGACCGGCCAGAAGGTGGTGATCCTGTTCGAGGGACGTGACGCCGCCGGCAAGGGCGGCACGATCAAGCGCTTCATGGAGCACCTCAACCCGCGGGGCGCCCGCGTGGTCGCGCTGGAAAAGCCCAGCGAAGTCGAAAAGGGCCAGTGGTACTTCCAGCGCTATGTGCAGCACCTGCCCACGGCCGGCGAGATCGTGCTGTTCGACCGCAGCTGGTACAACCGCGCGGGGGTGGAGCACGTGATGGGCTTCTGCTCGCCCGAGGAGTACCGGGAGTTCATGCGCCAGGCGCCGGAGTTCGAGCGCAACCTGGTGCGCTCGGGCATGCACCTGATCAAGTTCTGGTTCTCGGTGAGCCGCAAGGAGCAGCGCCGCCGCTTCAAGGAGCGCGAAACGCACCCGCTCAAGCAGTGGAAACTCTCGCCGGTGGACCTGGCCTCGCTCGACAAGTGGGACGACTACACGCGCGCCAAGGAGGCGATGTTCTTCCACACCGACACGGCCGATGCGCCGTGGACCGTGATCAAGAGCGATTGCAAGAAGCGCGCACGCCTGAACGCCATGCGCTATGTGCTGCACAAGCTGCCCTACGCCAACCGCGATCTGAGCCACGTGGCCCAGCCCGACCCCTTGCTGGTGGGCCGCGCCAACGTGGTGTACGAACGCGGCGAGCACCCCGGCGAGGTGCCGGTGGAGGCCTGACCAAAGTGGCGTGGCGCGACGCCCGCGTAGGGGTCAGCGCCGGGCCTTGGGAACCCAGGCCCAGACCATGCGGGCCTCGATCGGAGTCTCGCCCGCGGCGTCGGTGATGCGCACGGCCACCGTCACCTCGCCCTTGTCCTGGGTCTGCATGGCCGCAATCTGATCCGGCGACAGGGCGGCCGTTGCGCGCAGGTCGCCCTGGGCGCGCCGGAGGTAGTCGACCTGCATGGTCTTGATCAGCGGCAGCTTGTCGTCCGGCAGGTGCATGCCCACACAGAAGCCCGTGGCGGTTTCGGCCAGCAAGGCCATGCCGGCCGCGTGCACGCCCTTGATGTGGTTCTGCACGGGGCGGCGGTTGCGGATGCCCACCACCACCTGGCGGGCGCTCACCTCCTCGAAGCGCAGCCCCGCCGTGCCCACCAGCGGCACGATGCGGCCAAGGATGAGGCTGACCAGGCGCACCCTCAGGGGCGTGGGCAGCCCTTCGAATCGGGCCAGGGTGCGGGCGAGCTGGTTGGGGCGGGACATGGGCAAACCTCCGGACTTCAAGGAGGGTGATGGTAATGAATTTGGTACCGCGAAGAACCGATGTCGTTCGCGCCCGCGCTCACGCGGCCATCAGCCCCGCCAGCGCGGCACCGTCGAAAGCCTCGATGCCCGGCACCACCTGTGGCAGCTCGGATGCGGGCACGCCGAACCAGCTGGCCAGCGAGGCCCCCAGCTGCTGCACCGCCAGCGTGGGCAGCAGGCGCCCCTGCCCCACGTGGTGCTCGCCGTCCAGCCCGGCGGGCGGCAAGGTGCCATACACCTGCCCACCCCGCACCGCACCGCCCAGCACGAGGTGATGCCCGCCCCAGCCGTGGTCCGAGCCGTCGCCATTGCTCGTCAGCGTGCGCCCGAAGTCGCTGGCGGTGAAGGTCGTGACCTGGTTGGCCAGGCCGAGTCGGTCGACCTCTGCCTGGAAGGCCACCAGGGCCGAGGCGACCTGGGCCAGCAAGGCCGGGTGACGGGCCGTCAGGTTGTCGTGCAGGTCGAAGCCGCCGAGCTGAACGAAGAACACCTGCCGCCGCAGGCCCAGGGTGCCGCGCGCGGCCATCAGCCGGGCCACCATGGCGAGTTGCAGGCCCAGCGGCTCGGACAGGTTGAAGCCAACGGGTGATGGGACATCGACCAGGGCCGACCGGAGCCGGGCATTGACATCGATGGCGCGGGCCATCGTGCGGGCGTGCTCGGCCGCAAACAGGTGGGGTTGCGCGGTGTCGGTCACCAGGCTGCGAAAGGCCTCCACGCAGGCCGCAGAGCCGAACAGCCCGCCCTCGAGCGCCGCCAGGGCAGGCACCCCGCTCGGGCTCAGCATGTAGGGCACGGCCGTGGTGCCAGCGAGGAACACCGCCTGCCCTGCCAGGTTCATGCACGTCAGGGCCGCCTGGCTGTTGCCGGAGAGCACGGCATCGGCGGCCCGTCCGCCCCAGCCCGACAGGGCCCCTTCGGGCTGCCCGCTCTGCCAGACCGACTGCTGGTCGTTGTGCGAGAACAGCCTGGGCGGCAAGGGCACGCGCCGCGCGCGGTAGTCCGCCAGGGTGGTGGGCCGCACCAGGGGGCCGATGTTGCCGAGCCAGGCCAGGCGCCCGTCGACAAACTCGGGCAGCAGCGGCGCCAGCGCCGGCGCCGTGGCCCACAGTTGCCCCTGCACGCGGGCCGGCAGACGGGTCGCAGCCAGGTCGTCCATCGGCAGCGCCAGCGCACCGCGAGCCGCCGCGTAGACGCGGTGGGCCTCCGGGTCCACCGGCACCAGGGTGTTGGCGTGGTCATTGCCACCTTGCAGGAACACGCACACCAGCGCCTTGTAGTCATCGGTCGAGGCGGCTGCGGCGGCCTCGGCGATGTGGGACAGCTGCAGCGCCAGGGGCGCGGCCACACCGGCCACCGACGCGGCCGCGCAGCGTCGCAGGAAGGCGCGCCGACTGAGGAGGGACGAGGACATGATGGGGCTTCCGGAATGAGGGGGGACGCTGACGAAACGCGGGCTCAGCGCTGCACGAGGTACTGCGGGCAGGTCATGATGAGGAAGAACGCGGCCACGACCCGGTTGCGGCGCTCCGTGTCCGACGACACCGCGATGCTGGCCACGGCGTCCCGGATGGTCGTCACCGTTTCGGGCCGCAACGTGCCGCCACTGAGGTAGCGCACCAGTTGAGCCACCAGGTCGTCCGGGGTGTCGGCCAGGGCCATCCAGCGTCGGTAGTCCGGCTCGATGCCATTGCCACCGAAGGGCAGCACCGCCAGCAGGAAGTTGGCGTAGCCCATCACGCTCGACTCGTTGGTGATCTGGAATTCGGGGGCCACGAGCCCCCGGCGGGCCATGCCGGTCTGCACCGGCACGTGTCCAGGCCGGAAGAAATTGAACACCGACGGCGCGCGCAGGGGAGCCTGCCCCATCGCATCGCTGCCCGACACATCGGGGAAGCGCCACTGCCCGTCGGTGGACCGCACGGAGGCGAGCCGCAGCCATTGCAGCAGCCTCAGCATGGGCTCGCGCAGCTTGCCGTCCGCCAGGGATGCCGGCGCCACGGGCGCCGCATGGTCGAGGGTCGGCCGGGCCTCGGGGTCGCTCAGCACGGCACGCACCACCTGGGCCAAGTTGCCCCGCTCGCCACCCGGGCCAGCGGCATTGAAGACCCGGGCCACGCGACGCACGTAGTCGGGGCTGGGATTGCTGCACACCAGCCGCTGGATCAGTTGGCGCGCGATGAAGGGGCCCACGTTGGGATGCGCGCACACGGCGTCGAGCGCACGCGCCAAGGCCACGGGGCCCGGTGTGCCCGCCGGGATGACGCTGCCATCGATGAGGCGCTTGGCCCCGTCGTCGTGCCGATCGGCATGGAAGTCCATCGGCGCACGCAGGTAGTCGAACGGGCCTTCGGGGTCCAGCGGGTTGAAGCCATCGACATCCCAGCCGGTGAAGACCCGGGCCAGCTCGCTGACCAGCGTGCCGTCGTAGGTTTCCGTCTGCGGGCGGCTGGGGGTGCCGTCCAGCTGCAGCGTGGTCAGCCCGATGCTGAACAGCTGCATGAGTTCGCGCGCGTAGTTCTCGTCCGGCTGGCGCCCCTGTCCATCGGCGCGCGCACTGCCACGCATGCTGAGGTACACGCCCATGGCCGGTGACAGCGTGATGGCCCCGAGCAGTGCCCTGAAGGAGCCGAAGCAATGGCGTTCGAGCAGCTCCCACCACGCCAGACAGGCAAACTGCTTCCAGTACGCCACCATGTTCAGTGGCGACACCACGAAGATCTCGCTGAGCGCCAGCACGACGCGCTGGCGCAGGACATCCCGCGCGGTGCACAGGCGCCACCACAGCGCGTGGTCGAGCCCGTAGTCGCCGCGCGCGTACAGGCGGTTGTCCAGGCCTCGCGCCCGGGCCCAGTCCCACACCGAGTCCTGCACGGGCAGCGCCACCTGCGCATCGAACCAGACGTCAGCGCCATCGCGCACGACCGCGTCGACCTCGTCCGGCGTGGCACCGAGACCGCCTTGCGCAAGCAGCCGCGCCGCGCGGTCGGGCGTCATCGCTTCGAAGGGGGCCACCTCGCCCGCGCAGCCGGGCTCGTTCACGGCCGCCGCCGCACTCATGCCGGCACATCCGGCAGGCAGGCGGGGGCTCTTGTCCGCAGCGGGTTGCCCCCCGCCTCCGCCGCCACAGGCCGTCAAGGTGGTGCCAAGGGCACCGGCCCATGTGGCGGCGGTCACCGCCCGCGCGGGTGCCTCAGGACGCGCGGCCGCCCGCTCGGGCCTCTGTTCGGCAGGCCGTGCCCACGTGTCTGTCATCGGTGTCTGCTCCCTGTTCGGCACGGATGCAGCACTGTAGTGGCGCCGGACACCGCGGCTCAAGCGCGCATCGGTGCCCCTCACCCGATTGGGGGACAAGAGGCGTGCATGGCCCCCCCGACCTGCGGGGCACAGTGATCAGGCTGCCTGTGCCGGCGGAGCCTCCATCCGCTCCAGCCCCCACCGCGCTCGCAACAGGCGGGCTGCCGCCACCATGTTGGCCAGTGCGGCACGGGTTTCCGGCCAGCCCCGTGTCTTGAGGCCGCAGTCGGGGTTGACCCACAGCCGCGCCACCGGAATGACATCGGCAGCCCGTGCCAGCAAGGTCGTCATGGCCTCCACGGTGGGCACGCGCGGCGAATGGATGTCGTAGACCCCTGGGCCGATGGCATTGGGGTAGTCGAACGCGCCGAAGCCATCAAGCAGGGCCATGGCCGACCGTGCCGTCTCGATCGTGATCACGTCCGCGTCCATGGCCGCGATGGCGGGCAGGATGTCGTTGAACTCCGAGTAGCACATGTGGGTGTGGATCTGCGTCTCGTCGCGCACACCACACGAGGCCAGCCGGAACGCCCGCACGGCCCAGTCCAGATAGTGGGCCCAGTCGCGCTGGCGCAGGGGCAGGCCTTCGCGGAAGGCCGGCTCGTCGATCTGGATCACACGGATGCCAGCCTGCTCGAGGTCACGGACCTCGTCCCGCACGGCCAGCGCCAGCTGCAACGCCGTCGTCTCGCGCGGCTGGTCGTCCCGCACGAAAGACCATTGCAGCAGGGTGACCGGGCCGGTCAGCATGCCCTTCATCGGCCTGTCGGTCAGCGATTGCGCAAAGCGCGTGGTCTCCACCGTCATGGGCTCCGGCCGCAGCACATCGCCGTACAGGATGGGCGGCTTCACGCACCGCGACCCATAGCTTTGCACCCATCCGTGCTCGGTGAAGGCAAAGCCGAAGAGCTGCTCGCCGAAGTACTCGACCATGTCGTTGCGTTCGGCCTCGCCATGGACCAGCACATCCAGACCCAGCGCTTCCTGCTCGCGCACCGCCTGGCGGATCTCGTCGCGGATGCGGTGCAGGTAGCCCTCGGCCGACAGCTCGCCACGGCGGTAGGCGGCGCGTGTGCGGCGGATCTCGGCGGTCTGCGGGAAAGAGCCGATGGTCGTGGTCGGCAAGGCTGGCAACGGCAAGGCCGCCTGCTGGCGTGCGGCCCGCTCGGCAAACGGACTGCCGCGCTGGGTCATGGCCGCCGACACGTCGGCCACGCGGCGCTGCACAGCACGGTAGGTGACCCGCGGCGAGGCCCGGCGCCCTGCAGCGACGGCGTCCGAATGCTGCAGGGCGGAGGCCACCGCGTCGTCGCCCTCGTCGAGGGCTTGCGCCAGCACCTTGAGTTCATCGAGCTTGTCGAGCGCGAACGCCAGCCAGCTGCGAACCTCGGGGTCGAGCCGGGTTTCCGCGGCCAGGCTGACGGGCACATGCAAGAGGGAGCACGAGGGCGCCAGCCACAGGCGATCGCCCCACAGCGCGTGGGCCGCCTTGAGCGGTGACAGCGCGCGGCGCAGGTCGGTGCGCCAGATGTTCCGGCCATCCACGACACCGAGAGACAGCACCCGGTCGCGTGGCCACGCGGCCAGCCAGGCGTCGAGCTGCTCGGGGGCGCGCACGAGGTCCAGGTGCACGCCGTCGATCGGCAGGCCGGCCAGGCGTTCGGCGTGCTCGGCGGCCGTCCCGAAACTGGTGGCCACCAGAGTGCGCACCCCGGTCGTGGGCAGGGCGGCGTAGGCCTGCGAGACGGCGGCCAGCCAGTCGGGTGGCAGGTCGGCACACAAGGCCGGTTCGTCGAACTGCACCCAGGCCACCCCGCGGGCCTGCAGGCCATCGAGCAGGCGACGGTAGCCCGACAGAAGGCGCGGCAGCAGGCTCAGCCGCGGGTCTTGGCCGGGCTGACTGTCGCCGTACCAGCGCGACACCCACAGCAGCGTGATCGGCCCGGGCAGCACGGCCTTGACGGGATGGCCCAGCGCCTGCGCCTCGTCCACCTCGTCCCACAGCCAGGTGACGCCGCCATCGAAGCGGGTGTGCGCATCCAGCTCGGGGACCAGGTGGTGGTAGTTGGTGTCGAACCACTTGGTCATGTCCATCGCTGGCTGGTCGGCATTGCCCCGCGCGAGGGCGAAGTACTCGCTCAGGCTGAGCTGCCGGGCGTCGAAGCCGAACCGGCGTGGCAAGGCCCCGAGCGCCACACACAGACTCAGGATGTGGTCGTACCAGGCAAAGTCCCCCACCGTGACGAGGGTCTGGCCGGCATCGCGCTGAGCCTGCCAGTGGCGTGCCCGCAGCATGCGGCCGGTGTCCACCAGCCGGGCGGCATCGGGGTCGTCACCGCGCCAGAAGGATTCGAGGGCGTGCTTGAGCTCGCGCTGGGCGCCAATGCGCGGAAAGCCGAGGATATGGGTCTGGGTCATCGCAGGATTCAGGTTGGTCGATGGCCGGCAGTCTGGCCGGCACGAAACCATGAATCAAGCGATATGTTTTCAACGAGACATGAATGGAATTCATCCATAAAGCGAGCGCTCGGGCCACCCCAATAAACAAAAAGGGGGCCTTCGGCAGGCCCCCTTTGGAAGTGTCCATCGTGGCCCGGAATCGGGCCTGGCGTCACCGCGCGCGCCGCGACGCCGCACTGCGGCCACGCCCAGCAGACCCAGCGCCATCAGCCCCACCGAGGCCGGCTCGGGCACGGCCGTCACGCGCACCAGATCCTAGTAGCTGCTGTTGCTGAGCTTGTCCACCTTCACGAGCGACGGGCCGGTCCAGTTGGCCGCGGCAGTGAGGTAGCTGTTGGCCAGGTTAGCGAGGCTCACACCGGCCGTCGTGGTGTCGTTCACGTAGAAGCTGCCCATGCCGTAGCCCAGGCTCAGCTTGCTGTTCGACTCGTGCATGATCTCCCACACAGCGAGCTGCACAGCGGCGTACTCGGTGCTGGAGTCGACCTTGGTGGAGCCAGTGAACGTGGCCACCGACGAGAACAGGCCCTCAAGCAGCTTCTGGTCGGCCAGACCGAAGGTTCCGACCGTGTAGGTCTGGAAGCTGCTGCTGGTGTACTGGGTGATCTCGGCGCAGTACACCATGAAGCTCGCGCCCAGGTTGGTCGACACCTGGAAGGTGCCTGCGTCCACTTTCTCGGTGTTCCAGCCGTTCGTCACGGTGGTGACGGCATGCGTGCCGGTGCTGGTGTAGCCGTCCGTTTTCAGCGTGAGCGTGGTGCCGGTGGCGTGGGCGAGGCTGACGCCGGCCAGAAGGGCGAGCGCTGCAGCGCGTTGCGCGTATGCCATGTGAGTACTTCCCGAGATGACTGCCAATACCCCACAAATGTAAGGGGCAGAGCTGTCGGGGAACCATCCCTCAGGCCCGGGTGCGACCTAAACACAGGGTCAGGCCGCCGGTTTCGTGCGTTCGTCACGGGCCAGCCGGCCGTCCACCAGTTCGATGACCCGGTCACATCGGGCGGCGAGCCGCGGGTCGTGTGTCACGATGAGAAATGCCGTGCGGCCCTGGCCGTGCACCTGACGCAGCAGCCGGAACACCTCATCGGACGACGCGGTGTCGAGGTTGCCCGTGGGCTCGTCGGCCAGAATCAGCGCGGGCTCGAGCATCAGCGACCGCGCGATCGCCACGCGTTGCTGCATGCCACCCGACAGCTGGGCGGGGCGACGGTCCATCGCGTCCGCCAGCCCCACGGCCTCCAGCAGGGCCTGACCGCGCGCGCGCTGTGCCGATCCCACGTGGCCATCGCGCACCAGGGCGGGCATGGTGACGTTCTCCAGCGCGGTGAAGGCCGGCAGCAGGTGATGGAACTGGAAGACGAAGCCCAGGGCCTCGCGGCGCAGGCGCGTGAGCTCATCGTCGCCCAGATCCTGCACGGCCTGTCCGAGCAGGTGGTGTTCACCCCCGGTGGGCCGTTCGAGCAGCCCCAGGATGTTGAGCAGCGTGCTCTTGCCCGAGCCAGAGGGGCCGATCAAGGCAACGAACTCGCCCTGGTCCAGGCGCAGGTCCAGGCCGTGCAGCACCTCGACCTCGTTGGGCTGCCCCACGTTGTAGGCCTTGTGCAGACCGCGCAGGCTCAGCAGTTCGGTGGTGTGCATCGTCATAGCCGGATCGCCTGGGCCGGGTCCATGCGGGCGGCACGCCGCGCAGGCGCAATGGCTGCCAGCACCCCCGCCACCAGCGTGATGCCCACCGCCTCGAACGCCATGCCGGGCGGGAGCGTGATCGCGAACAGGGGCAGGCCATCGGCCCCGCGCACAAAGGTGGTGAAGGCCTTGATCATCGCCATGGCCAGCACGACGCCGGCCATGGAACCCAGCGTGCCCACCAGCGCGCCCTGAAGCAGGAACACGCGCAGAGTCTGGGACCGCGTGGTGCCCATGGCCCGCAGGATGCCGATCTCGCGCTGCTTCTGCACCACCGAGACCACCAGCACGCTGGCAATGCCCATCACGACGACCACCATGACCACCCCGCGGATCAGCCGGGTGCTGATGGTCTGCGCATTGAGCGCGGTGACCAGCTGCGCGTTGGTCTCCTGCCAGCTTTCGACCTTGTAGGGCAACTCGCGTGCAAGCTGCGCCGACAGCGTGGTGGCGGCCCAGACATCGTCCAGGCGCAGGTCCAGCTGGGTCGCGCCACCGGCCAGGTCCAGCAGGCTTTGCGCCGCACGCAGCGGCATGATGACGACACGCCGGTTCAGGTCCTTCACGCCCAGGTCCACCAGACCGCTGATGCGCACCGTGTCGCTGCGCGTGCCCGTGGAGACGGTCAGGCGGTCACCCACCCGGACGCCCAGGTCGCGCGCGAGCGTCTGGCCCACGATGGCCTCGCCCGGCCCCAACCGCAGCGCGCCGTCGACCAGCTTGTCACGCAGGTTCACGATGCGGTCGTACAGCGCCAGCTCGACGCCCGTGATGGCCACCGCGCGCGTCGCCTCGCCGCGCCGGGCCAGGGCCGGTCCGGCGGCCATGGGCGAGACGGCCTCGATGCCCGGCCGCTGCGTGAGCGCGCGCTGCAGCGCCGGCCAGTTGGCCACGGTGCGCAGGCGCTGGGCTCGCGCCTGCGTTTCGCTGAGCACCTGCGTGTCGCCGTCACGCGGCCACACGGGCGCCACCACCTCTTCGGGCGGCGCCACCACCACATGGGCCTGGGCCCCCAGGGTGCGGTTCAGCGTGTTGGACTGCAGCCCCGTCACCAGCGCCGAGATGTAGGCCACCACGGCCACACCGGCCGCCACCCCGGCGATGATGAGCACGCTCTGGAAGCGCCCTTCACGCAGAAAGCGCACCGCCACCTGCCATTCGAAGCCGATGCCACGCATGCGCATGCCTCAGCGCGCAGCGGGCGACGGCGCAGCACCCGCGGGCTGCACGCGCGTCCGCACACGGGTGCCTGGCGCAAGGGTGGCATCCAGCAGGACCAGATCCCCCTCGTTCAGGCCGCTGCGCACCTCGGCGGCATCCAGCGTGCGCAGGCCCAGGGTGACCTCGCGCACGGCCGCACGGCCCGACTCGGCCACGAGCACCGTGGCTCGCTCACCCGATGAGCCGGCGGCCGGTTCGCGCAGGGCCTTCAACGGCACGGCGCGCGCCGATTTCCGGGTTCCGGTGCCCACCTCGATGGACAAGGTCATGTCTTCGCGCAAAAAGGAAGGGGCTTGCGACGGCACGACGAAGGTGACCTCGACCGCCCCGCTCTGCGCATCGACAGAAGGCGCCAGCCGGGCCAGCCGGGCTTCGAACGGGGCATCCGGATAGGCATCGGCCAGCACGCGCGCCACCTGGTCGGCCTGCAGTTGCCCCAGAAAACGCTCGTCGACCTGCGCCACCAGCTCCAGCGGCCCTTGCACCGCCAGCGTCAACAGCCCCTTGCCAGCCTGCACGATCTGACCGGGCTCGACCTGGCGCAGCAGCACGCGGCCCGGCCCGGGTGCGCGCACCACCAGCTGATCGAGCCGGGCCTGCGCCACCTGCAGCGCAGCCTGTGCCGTCGCCACCTGGGCCTGCGCAGCACTGCGCTCGGCGCCCCGGCCCTCGTTGGCCTGCACCTGGGCGCGGGCGGCGTCCCGTTGGGCCCGTGCGACCTCGGTGGCACGGCGGGCCTCGTCCAGCCGGGACTGGCTGAAGAACTGCTGCGCCACCAGCGCCTGTGTCCGCGCCAGGTCGCGTTCGGCCGCGCGCAAGGTGGCCTCGGCCTGGCCCAGCGCCGCCTCGGCGTTCGCCAGGGCCAGGGTCTGCTGGCTGCCCAGGCGGGCTTCGGCCTGCGTCAGGCTCGCGCGGGCCTGGGCCACGGCAGCACGCGCCTCGTCCGGTTCCAGCAGGATCAAGGGCTGCCCCGCGCGGACCGCATCGCCCTCGTCCACGCGCACTTCGGCAACCCGCCCCGTGAGGGTGACGCCCACCTCCACGCGCGCCGGGGTCTTGACCCGCCCGGTGAACTGCAGCGTGCGCACCAGGTCGCGCGCCTGCACGGGCACGGCGTCCACCGCCACCGGCCGCAGCTTCACCCAGCCCAGCCCACCCAGTGCGAGGGCCGCCAGCACGATCCACACGACATGGCGCCGCCACGCAGGGCGTCGAACAACAGACATGAATCCGACTCCGATCAAGACACCGCAGTGTGCCGCATCCTCGAGACCACACCGGCCGTCACCCACCGGGCGAAACGACGACAATCCCGGGTTTCCCCGCAACCCCTGATTGTCCTTCGAACATGGTTTCTGAGCGCCTTGATGTGCTGATCGTGGGCGCCGGCCTGTCCGGCATCGGCGCTGCCGCCGAGATCCTGCGCGCACTGCCCACCACCCGGCTGGCCGTGCTCGAAGCGCGCGAGGCCCTGGGCGGCACCTGGGATGTGTTCCGCTACCCCGGCATGCGCTCGGACTCCGACATGCACACGCTGGGCTACCGCTTTCGCGCCTGGACAGGGTCGGGGCGCACCGCGTCGGGCGACGAGATCCGGCGCTACCTGCAGGACACCGTGGCCGAGCACGACCTGACGCGTCACATCCATCTGCGGCACCGGGTGGTCGCCGCACACTGGCACACCGATGAGGCCTGCTGGCATGTCGAGGTCGAAGTGAGCGGTGGGGACGACGAACAGCCCCTGCGACGCACCGTCCGCACGCGCTTTCTGTACGCGTGCACGGGCTACTACCGCATGGACCAGGGCCACCGACCTGCTTGGGAAGGCGAACACGCATTCACGGGCACCTGGGTGCACCCGCAACACTGGCCAGCCGCACTGGAAGTGAGCGGCCGGCGCGTGGTGGTGATCGGCTCCGGCGCGACGGCGGTGACGCTGGTGCCTGCCCTCGCGGCCCGGGGCGCCCGCGTGACGATGCTGCAACGCTCGCCCTCGTATGTGGACGTGCGCAGCCAGCAGGATCCCGTGGCCCGCGCGCTGCTGAACGGGCTGCCGCCCCGCATGGCCGGCACGCTGCTGCGGCATCTCCATGCGGCGCGTCAGGTGCTGGTGCACCGGCTGTCGCGCCTCTGGCCCGAGACCGCCCGCCGGCATCTGCTGCGCGGCGTGTCGCGGGCGCTGGGCCCCCGGCAGGATCTGCTGCCGCACTTCACCCCGAGCTACCGCCCCTGGGATCAGCGCGTGTGTCTTGCCCCGGACGGCGACCTGTTCACGGCACTGCGCGAAGGCCGGGCCGAGGTGATCACCGACCGGATCGCCTGCGTGCGGCCCGACGGGCTGGAGCTGGCGTCGGGGCGCCACCTGCCCGCCGACATCCTCGTGACGGCCACCGGGCTGGATCTGCTGGCCCTGGGTGGCATGAGCCTGACGGTGGATGGCACGCCAGTGGTCTTGCGCCGCACCTTCAGCCACCGAGGCATGATGCTGGCCGGCGTGCCGAACTTCGCCTATGCCTTCGGCTACACGCATGCGTCGTGGACTCTGCGCGCAGAGCTGGCGACCGATCAGGTCGTGCGTGTGCTGCGCCACTTGACGCGCACCGGCCTGCGGCAATGCACGCCCCGCGCCCCGGCCGACCTGCGCACCGACCGCCGCCTGGACTTCACCCCCGGCTATGTGCTGCGCAACCTGCACTGCTTCCCGAAGGCCGGCGATCAGGGCCCGTGGCGCACACCGGACAACGCGCTGCTCGACCGCTGGCGCCTGCGGCTGGCGGGCGTAGACGACGGCGCCCTCGTGTTCGACAACCCTACGCCCCGCACGTCGCGCTGAGCGCCGGAGGCGTCAGCCTTCCAGCGCGGTCACGCGCGCGGCCAGCATCGCATTCTGGTTGCGCAGCGTGCGCACGGTGTCCACCAGCCGGGCAATGGTCTCGTCCGGGGTTTCGCCCGGGCGCGGGCCATCGTCGGCAGCATCGATGGCCTCCCACGAGGCAGCCTGCTCGGCAGGCGGTGCTGCACCATCGAGCATCTCGTTGACCTCGGCATGGCGGCCCTCGCGGGCCTGGCGCCGGGCCTCGCGCACCTGGCGCGCCGCCTGCTGCAGCTCCTTGCGCCCGCCCGCGGCCGCGGCCACCTGCTCCTCAATGGGCAGCGTGGCCACGGTGGCTGCGGCATTGATCGAAATCGTGCCCTGTTTGACCGCCTCGACCAGCTCGGGCGCAGCGTGCTTCTGAATCTTCTCGATCTGGGCCACCGTGGTCGGGCTGATGCGGGCGGCCCGCGCCAGGGCCTCGCGGCTGGCCAGCGCTTCGGCGGCCGCGCGCTCTTCTTCCGTCATGACCGCAGGTGCGGCCGAGGCCGCGCCATCCGTAGGCACGCCAGCCACATCGTCCGGCGATGCGGCCACCGCCTGGGCGGCAGGCTGCGCCGCGGCTTCAGCCCGTGCCTGCAGGATGGCCTTCTTGCGCAGCGCCAGCACACCGCGCTGGAAATCGGACACGCTGCGCCGCCCCAGATGCTGGTCGATCATCCACAGGTGCACGTCTTCCATCGACTTGAACCGCGGGTTCTGCACCGTCTGGAACGGGATGCCGTGCTTCGTGCAGATGCCGTAGCGGTTGTGCCCATCGACCAGCACATTGCCCCACAGCACCAGTGCGTCGCGGCAGCCTTCGGCCAGGATGCTGCGCTCGAGCGCATCGTGCTCTTCAGGCGTCAGCGGGTCGATGTAGGCACGCAGTTCCTCTTTGACGATGATGTCCATCTGGGGCTTCTTTCGGTCTGTCCCACAAGGGGATCGGGGGGCGCTATTCTAGGCAGCATGCTCGAGACGCTTGAACTGAACCCCGCCGACGCCCCGCGCGCCACGCTCATCATCCTGCACGGCCTGGGCGCCGATGGCAGCGACTTTCTGCAACTGTGCCGCGCGCTCGACCTGTCGGCCGTGGGGCCGGTGCGGTACGTCATGCCGAATGCGCCGGTGCGGCCCGTCACCATCAACAATGGACACGTGATGCCGGCCTGGTACGACATCATCGCCACGCCGGGCGGCGGTCGCATTGAAGACGAACCGGGACTGCGTGCGTCACAGACGCAGATTGCGGCGCTGATCGACCGCGAGGTGGCGCGCGGCGTGCCCGCCGAACGCATCGTGTTGATGGGCTTTTCGCAAGGCTGCGCGATGACCTTGTTGACGGGGCTGCGTTACCCGGCGCGACTGGCTGGGCTGGCTGCGCTGTCGGGCTACCTGCCGCTGCCTGACACGACCGAGGCCGAGCGGCACGCGGCCAACCTGAGCACGCCCATCTTCCTGGCGCACGGCGATGACGACGACGTGGTGGTGCCGGCCCGCGGCGCGGCTGCGCGCGACCGGCTGCGTGCCTTGGGCCACACAGTCGACTGGCACACCTACCCCATGGGACACAGCCTGTGCATGGAGGAGGTCGAGGACCTGAATGCGTGGTTGCTGAAGACACTGGCCTGAGCATCCGGGTATGAATCCTTCACATGAGAGGGGCGCCATGCGATCATTCGGCTCATGCTCGACCTGCGCCACCTCCGCTCGCTTGCCGCCATTGCCGACACCGGCAAGCTGACCACCGCCGCCGAGCGCGTGCATCTGACCCAATCGGCGCTGTCGCACCAGATCCGCGCGCTGGAAGACCACCACGGCCTGACACTGTTCGAGCGTACGCGTGAAGGCCTGCGCTTCACACCTGCGGGCGAGCGGCTGCTGGCCCTGGCCCGCACGGTCCTGAACGAGGTGGATGCAGCCGAGCGCGACCTGCAGCGTCTGAAAGGCCAGACCGGGGGCGAACTGCGCATCGCGCTCGAATGCCACACCTGCTTCGACTGGCTGATGCCGGTGATGCACACCTTCCGCCAACGCTGGCCCGAGGTCGAAGTCGATCTGGTGGCGGGCTTTCACGCCGACCCGCTGGCCCTGCTCAAGGAGGGCAAGGCCGACCTGGTGATCGGCTCGAAGCCGCGTGCGATGCGGCCGTGGTCGGTGCAGCCGCTGTTCCGCTTCGAGATCCTGGCCGTGGTGGCCAACGACCACCCCCTGCGCCACAAGCGCAGCCTGAGCGCGCGCGATTTCGCCGACGAGACGCTGATCACCTACCCGGTGCCCGAGCAGCGCATCGACCTGATCCGCGAGGTGCTGCAGCCCGCTGGCGTGGCGCCGGACCGCCGCACGGCCGAGCTCACCGTGGCCATCGTGCAGCTGGTGGCCAGCCGCCGCGGCGTGGCCGCCCTGCCCAGCTGGGGTCTGCAGAGCTACCTGCAGCATGACTATGTGCAGGCCGTGCGCATCGGCCCCAAAGGCCTGTGGAGCGAGCTGCACGCGGTGTGCCCGAAGGCGCTGGCCAATCGGCCTTACATGCAGGACATGGCGCAGATCATCCGCACTGAATGTGCGCAGCTGCCGGGCATCGAGTGGCTGGCGTAAACCACGGCCAGTCAGGCCGGCTCGGTGTCGTCCTGAGCCTGCCGCGCTCGGCCCAGCATGAACTCGATGAACGTGGCCGCCGCCCGCGTGTGATGGCGGTTGGGCATGTAGAGCATCTGCATGCGCATGCCGAAGATGCGCAGCTTCCAGTCGTCGAGCACGGTGATCACATGGCCGCGCGTCACCTCGTCGTGCACGACGTAATCGGGCACGATGCCCACGCCCAGACCGGCCACGATGGCCTCACGCAGGAAGAGGAAGTTCTCTGACGTGAGCGTGGGCCGCAGCGGCACCTCGTGGCGCTCGCCATGCAGCGTGGCGGCCAGACGCAGCTCGCGCCCCACCACCGCCGACGTGATCACGGGGGCCTCGGCCAGGTCCGTGAGCGCATGCGGCACGCCGTGGGCCTCGGCATAGGCTGGCGTCATGCAGGCCACATAACGCACCGGCCCCATGTCGCGGGCCACCAGGTTCTCGGGCGGGTCGCTGATCACGCGCACGGCAATGTCGACCTCGTCGCGCAGCAGGTCGACCACGCGGTTCTCGAACACCACATCGAGCACGACGCCCGGGTGGGCACGCTTGAAGTCGATCAGCCACGGTGACATCACCAGCTGCCCATAGCCGCTGGGCACACTGAGGCGCACGCGCCCTTGCAGATGCTGGCTCAGCGCGGCCACCGAATCCCGCGCGGCCGTCAGTTCGTCGCGGATGGCGCGGCCATGCTCGTACAGGCGCAGGCCGATCTCGGTGGGCTCGATGCGGCGGGTGGTGCGGCGCACCAGCTGCTGCCCCACCGACCGCTCGAACTGGTTGAGGTGGTAGCTGACGTTGGCCCGGCTCATCTTCAGCCGCCGGGCGGCCTCGCTGAGGTTGCCGGCATCGAGGATCTCGACCAGCAGGGTGAGGGCTTGCAGATCCATCGCAGCACGGGTCGATTGTCAAAAAGTGCTTGACAGTCTGTCAATGCCACCCCGGATTGTCAAGAACAGAGCCGGTGCCAAGAATGAGGCCATGCCCGCCCATACCGACTCCCTCCCGGCCGTTCGCGTCCAACGCGACGGCGCCATCGCCCTGGTCACCCTGCACAACCCGCCGGTGAACGCGCTGAGCACCGCGGTGCGCCAGGGCCTGCAGCAGGCCTTTGCCGAACTGAGCCACGACGCCGACGTGCACGCCATCGTGATCGCGGGCTCGGGCGCCAACTTCATCGCCGGCGCCGACATCCGCGAGTTCGGCCAGCCGCCCCAGGCGCCTTCGCTGCCCGAGGTCTGCAACCAGATCGAAGCCAGCGACAAGCTGGTGATCGCGGCCATCCATGGCGCCGCGCTCGGTGGCGGCCTGGAGATCGCGCTGTCAGCCCATTACCGCGTGGCCGTCGACACCGCCAAGGTGGGGCTGCCCGAAGTCGCCCTGGGGCTGCTTCCCGGCGCGGGCGGCACCCAACGCGCGCCCCGCCTGATCGGCGCCGCCGCCGCGCTCGACCTGATGCTCAGCGGCCGCCACGCGAGCGCCAAGGAAGCGCTGCGCCTGGGCCTGATCGACCACATTGCGACCAGCAACGACATCGCCGCTGAAGGCGTGGCCTACGCCCGCAGCCTGCTGGCCGACGGCGCCCCGATCCGCCGCACCGGTGAACAGACTGCGGCGCTGGCCGACCGGGCTGCGCAACAGGCCGCGATCGACGCGGCCCGCGCCGAGGTGGCGAAGAAGAAGGGCCTGTTCTCGCCGAGCAAGATCGTCGACTGCGTGCAGGCCGCGCTGGACCAGCCCTTTGCCGACGGCCTGGCCACCGAGCGCGACCTGTTCACGCAGTGCCTGCACAGTCCGCAGCGCGCCGGCCTGGTCCACCTGTTCTTTGCCGAGCGTGAAGTCACCAAGTCGCCCGAGACCCAGTCGGCCAAGCCCCGCCCCTTCGAGAAGGTTGGCGTGATCGGCGGCGGCACCATGGGCGCCGGCATCGCCGTGTCCCTGCTGGATGCGGGCCTGAACGTGACGATGATCGAGCGCGATGACGCGGCCCTGGCCCTCGGCCAGTCGCGCGTGGCCAAGGTGTACGACGGGGCCATGGCCAAGGGCCGCCTGACCGAAGAGGGCAAGGCCGCCATCCTGACGCGCTTCCAGGGCTCGACGCACTACGACGCGCTCGCCGATGCCGACCTGGTGATCGAAGCGGTGTTCGAAGACATGGCCGTGAAGAAGGCGGTGTTTGCCGAGCTGGATCGCGTCTGCCGACCCGGTGCCGTGCTGGCCACCAACACGTCCTACCTGGACATCAACGAGATCGCAGGCAGCATCTCGCGCCCGCAGGATGTCCTCGGCCTGCACTTCTTCTCGCCGGCCAATATCATGAAGCTGCTGGAGATCGTGGTGCCCGCCAAGGTGAGCGCCGACGTGGTCGCCACCGGCTTTGCGCTGGCCAAGAAGCTCAAGAAGGTGCCGGTGCGCGCCGGCGTGTGCGACGGCTTCATCGGCAACCGCATCCTGGCCGTGTACCGCACGGCGGCCGACCACATGATGGAAGACGGGGCCTCGCCGTTCGAGATCGACGCCATGGTGCGCGCCTTCGGCTACCCCATGGGCCCGTACGAGATGAGCGACCTGGCCGGGGGCGACATCGGCTGGGCCACGCGCAAGCGCCGTGCCGCAACCCGCGACCCGAAGGCCCGCTACGTGCACATTGCCGACCGGCTGTGCGAGCGCGGCTGGTTCGGCCAGAAGACCGGCCAGGGCTGGTATGTGTACGAAGCCGGCAGCCGCAGCGGCAAGCCCAATCCGGCCGTCGAGCCCCTCATCGCCGAAGAGCGCGCCAAGGCCGGCGTGACGCCGCGCCCCTTCACCCGCGAAGAGCTGGAGCGCCGCTATGTGGCCGCCATGGTCAACGAAGGCGCCCGGGTGGTCGAAGAGGGCATTGCCTTGCGGCCGCTCGACGTCGATGTCACGCTGGTGCACGGCTACGGCTTCCCCCGCCACAAGGGGGGCCCGATGAAGTACGCCGACCTCGTCGGCCTGCCGCAGATCCTGGCCGACATCCAGTCGTTTGCCAAAGAAGACCCGCTGTTCTGGCAACCGGCCCCGCTGCTGGTCAGGCTGGTGCAGGAAGGCAAGAACTTCGACAGCCTCAACCACGGCTGACCCGACCTCATTTCAGGAGACAACCCCATGCGTGAAGCCGTCATCGTGTCCACCGCACGGACCCCGCTCACCAAGTCGCACCGCGGCGAGTTCAACATCGTGCCCGGCCCCACCCTCGCGTCGTTCGCCGTCCGGGCGGCCGTCGACCGCGCCGGCATCGAATCCGACCTGATCGAGGATGCCATCCTCGGCTGCGGCTACCCCGAAGGCCGCACCGGCCGCAACATCGGCCGCCAGGCCGTGCTCCGCGCGGGCCTGCCGCTGTCGATCGCCGGCACCACGGTCAACCGCTTCTGTGCATCGGGCCTGCAGGCCGTGGCCATGGCCGCCAGCCGCATCATCGTGGACGGTGCCCCGGCCATGATCGCCGGCGGCATCGAGAGCATCTCGGGCATCCGCACCCGTGAAGACGGCGACAGCGGCATCGACCCATGGATCCAGGCGCACAAGCCGGCGCTCTACATGACGATGATCGAGACCGCCGACATCGTGGCGCAGCGATATGGCATCAGCCGGGAGGCCCAGGACCGCTTCTCGGTGGAGAGCCAGCGCAAGACGGCCGAAGCCCAGGCAGCCGGTCGGTATGCCGACGAGATCATCCCGGTGACCACGACGATGGCCGTGGTCGACAAGGACACCAAGGCCGTGTCGCACCGCGACGTGACGGTGGACCACGACACCTGCAACCGCCCAGGCACCACCTACGAATCGCTCGCGAAGCTGGAGCCGGTGCGGGGCGCCGAACAGTTCATCACCGCGGGCAACGCCTCGCAGTTGAGCGACGGCGCCTCGGCCTGCGTGCTGATGGACAGCCGGGAGGCCGAGCGCCACGGCCTGCAGCCGCTGGGTGCCTTCCGCGGCATGGCCGTGGCCGGCTGCGAGCCCGATGAAATGGGCATCGGCCCGGTGTTTGCCGTGCCCAAGCTGCTGGCGCGCCACGGCCTCACGGTCGACGACATCGACCTGTGGGAGCTCAACGAGGCGTTTGCATCGCAGTCGGTGTACTGCCAGCAGCGCCTGGGCATCCCCGACGAACGCCTGAACGTCAACGGCGGTGCCATCTCGATCGGCCACCCCTTCGGCATGACCGGTGCGCGGCTGGTGGGCCACGTGCTGCTGGAAGGCCGCCGCCGCAAGGCGCAGAACCCGAACGTGAAGTGGGCCGTGGTGACGATGTGCATCGCGGGTGGCATGGGCGCCGCCGGCCTCTTCGAAATCTTCTGAAGCCCCTCAACCGAGAACGACCCCATGGACCTGAACCTGACCCCCGAAGAGCAGGCCTTTCGCGCCGAGGTGCGCCGCTTCATCGCTGAGAAGGTGCCGGCCCGGCTCACGGACAAGGTGCGCCACGGCCAGCACCTGACCAAGGCCGATTACGAAGAATGGCACGCCATCCTCCATGCGCAGGGCTGGCTGGCCAACCACTGGCCCCAGGCATGGGGCGGCACCGGCTGGAATGCCGTCGAGAAGTTCATCTTCGAAAACGAATGCGCGCTGGCGTGGTGCCCCCGCACGGTGCCCTTCGGCGTGAACATGCTGGGCCCGGTGCTGATCAAGTACGGCAACGAAGCGCAGAAGCGGTACTGGCTGCCGCGCATCCTCAGCGGTGAGGACTGGTGGTGCCAGGGCTATTCCGAGCCCGGCGCCGGCTCCGACCTCGCCTCGGTCAAGACCAGCGCCGTGCGCCAGGGCGACCACTACATCGTCAACGGCCAGAAGACCTGGACCACGCTGGGCCACCACGCCAACATGATCTTCTGCCTGGTTCGCACCAACCGCGAAGCCAAGCAGCAGGAGGGCATCAGCTTCCTGCTGATCGACATGACCAGCCCGGGCATCGAAGTGCGCCCCATCATCACGCTGGACGGCGAGCACGAGGTCAACGAAGTCTTCTTCACCGACGTGAAGGTGCCGGTCGAGAACCTGGTCGGCGAAGAGAACAAGGGCTGGACCTGCGCCAAGTACCTCCTGACCTACGAGCGCACCAACATTGCGGGCGTGGGCTTCTCGGTGGCTGCGCTGGCACGCCTGAAGGTGATTGCGCAGAAGGTGATGAAGAACGGCCGCCCGCTGGCCCAGGACCCGCTGTTCGCGGCCCGCCTGGCCAAGGTCGAGATCGACCTGGAGAACATGAAGACCACCAACCTGCGCGTGATCGCCGCGGTGGCCGGCGGGGGCGCGCCTGGCGCGGAAAGCTCGATGCTGAAGATCAAGGGCACCGAGATCCGCCAGGAGATCAACGCCCTGACGCGCCGCGCCATGGGCCCGTATGCCCTGCCCTTCCTGCCCGAGGCGCTGGAGGGCGGTGCCGATGACGACGCCCGCGTCGGCCCGCGCGATGCCGCCTACGCCGCGGCGCAGTACTTCAACAACCGCAAGCTGTCGATCTTCGGCGGCTCCAACGAAATCCAGAAGAACATCATCTCCAAGATGATCCTGGGCCTGTGAGCTCGGAGGCGAACATGAACTTCATCCACACCGAAGACCGCCGCATGCTGGCCGACCTGCTGGACCGCTATGTGGCCGAGCAGTACCCGATCGACACCCGCCACGCCATCACCGCCTCGCCCACGGGCTACAGCGCCAGCCACTGGGCACAGTTCGCCGAGCTGGGCGCCATTGGTGCGTTGTTCTCTGAAGCGGATGGCGGCTTTGGCGGCACCGGCTTCGACCTGGCGGTCGTGTTCGAGTCGCTCGGGCGCGGCCTGGTGGTCGAGCCCTTTCTGGCGAGCGCCGTGCTGGCCGGCAGCGCCCTGGCCCACGCCGGCAACGCCGCCCAGCGCGAGCAACTGGCCAGTCTGATCGACGGCAGTCTGGTCGCCACGCTGGCCCACGAAGAGGCCGATGCTTATTACGCACCCAACCATGTCTCGACCACCGCCACCCGCGATGCCGAAGGCTACGTCCTGAACGGTGCCAAGGCGGTGGTTCCGTTCGCCGACCAGGCTCACACGCTGATCCTGTCGGCCCGCACCGCCGGCCACGTGGCCGACGCGGACGGCATCTCGCTGTTCATCGTGCCGTCGCAGACCCCCGGTCTCACGCTGCGCGCCTACACCAACATCGACGGCACCCGCGCGGCTGAAGTGACGCTCAACCAGGTTCGCCTGCCGGCCACCGCGCTGCTGGGCGCAGAAGGCCAGGGCCTGGCCACGCTGGAGCACGCCATCGGCCGCGGCATCGTGGCCCTGTGCGCCGAGAGCCTGGGCGCGATGGAAGTGGCCAAGCGCCAGACCATCGACTACCTGCAGACCCGCAAGCAGTTCGGCAAGCCCATCGGCAGCTTCCAGGCGCTGCAGCACCGCATGGCCACCGTGCTGCTGGAGATCGAGCAGGCCCGATCGGCCGTGATCAACGCCGCGGCGGCGCTGGACAACCCCGACCGCACCGAGCGTGAACGCGCACTGTCGGCCGCCAAGTACAGCATCGGCCGCATCGGCACCCTGGTGGCCGAAGAGGCGATCCAGTTGCACGGCGGCATCGGCATGACCTGGGAACTGCCCTTGCCGCACTACGCCAAGCGCCTCATCATGATCGACCACCAGCTGGGCGACGAGGACCACCACCTGGCGCGCTTCATCGCGTTGGGCCAGCAGGCCGACGCCACACTGGCCGCCTGAAGCGGGCACGTCCCAGCATCACCACGGGATCACGACATGAGCCAGAACAAAGCCACCTTCAACTGGGCCGACCCGCTGCTGCTGGACGACCAGCTGACCGACGAGGAACGCATGGTGCGCGACGCCGCGCGCGCCTATGCGCAGGACAAGCTGCTGCCCCGCGTGCTCGAGGCCTTTCGCCACGAGCGCACCGACCCGGCCATCTTCCGAGAAATGGGTGAGCTGGGCCTGCTTGGCCCCACCATCCCGACCGAGTACGGCGGCGCCGGCCTGAACTACGTGAGCTACGGCCTGATCGCGCGCGAGGTGGAGCGCGTGGACAGCGGCTACCGCTCGATGATGAGCGTGCAGTCCTCGCTGGTCATGGTGCCCATCAACGCGTTCGGCAACGAAGCAACCAAGCGGAAGTACCTGCCGAAACTCGCCACGGGCGAATTCATCGGCTGCTTCGGCCTGACCGAGCCCAACCACGGCTCCGACCCGGCCAGCATGCTGACGCGCGCCACCCGGGTGGACGGCGGCTACACGCTGCGCGGCAGCAAGATGTGGATCAGCAATTCGCCGATTGCCGACGTGTTCGTGGTGTGGGCGCAGTGTGAAGAGAACGGCAAAGACCAGATCCGCGGCTTCGTGCTGGAGAAGGGCTGGAAGGGCCTGAGTGCGCCGGCCATCCACGGCAAGGTGGGGCTGCGTGCCAGCATCACCGGTGAGATCGTGATGGACGACGTCTTCGTGCCGGAAGAAAACGCCTTCCCCGAGGTGCGTGGCCTCAAGGGCCCCTTCACCTGCCTGAACAGCGCACGCTACGGGATCTCGTGGGGCGCGATGGGCGCGGCCGAAGACTGCTGGTTCCGCGCACGCCAGTATGTGCTCGACCGCAAGCAGTTCGGCAAGCCGCTGGCGGCCAACCAGCTGATCCAGAAGAAGCTGGCCGACATGCAGACCGAGATCGCGCTGGGCCTGCAGGGCAGCCTGCGCCTGGGCCGCCTCAAGGACGAAGGCAAGGCCGCGGTCGAGATCACCTCGATCATGAAGCGCAACAACTGCGGCAAGGCGCTCGACATCGCCCGGCTGGCGCGCGACATGATGGGCGGCAACGGCATCAGCGACGAGTTCGGTGTGGCGCGGCACCTCGTCAACCTCGAGGTGGTCAACACCTACGAAGGCACGCACGACATCCACGCGCTGATCCTGGGCCGCGCCCAGACGGGCATCCAGGCCTTCTTCTGATCGGCCCCGCGAAGGTCAGCCCCCGCGCAGATAGGCGCTGACCGCCGCCTTCACCTCATCCCGCAAGGCTTCGCCATCCACCGCTGGCCCTTGGGTGATGAGGCTCTGCGTCATCCAGCCATAGACGATGGCGTGGATCATCCGCGCCTTCTGCGGCTGCAGCGCCACCGGCATGGCGTCGCTGGCCGACGCCAGAGCCTGCTGCCACAACGACACGAACTGCTCGTAGTGCTTGCTGTAGGCCGTGCGGCTGGACACCTGGCGCTCCAGCACGAACAGTTCGGCCCACCGGGGGATGTCACTCAGGATGCGATCGACCTGATCGTCTATCAGGGCAGCCGCCAGCACCTGCGTCGGCACGCCACGGTGCCGCTCGGCACACGCCGCCATCGCGATGGCGAGCTGCTTGACGTGCATGTGGATCGTCAGAGCCGCCAGCGCGTCCTTGTTGGCAACGTAGTCGTAAAACGTGCCGATGCCGACACCGGCCACCGCCGCGATCTCGCGGATCGTCGCCTTCGCGTAGCCCTTGTCCATCAAAACCCGAACAAAGGCCTCCTGCAGCGCCTCGGAGCTCAGGTGCGCGCGCTGCTGGCGCGGCTTGCGGCGCGTGGGGCCCGAAAGCCGAACACCTGACTCGGTCGCCTTTCCTAGAATTTTTGCCATGACAACAAGCCCGATCGGAGGGATGCGCGGTGTGCAGGCCCCGATCATGAAGCAAGCCGGAGACAAGCATGGATTGGCACACACACGAAGTCAGCAACCAGTTCGACGAGTGGACGGACTACAACCTGCTCACCACCGACCGCCCCATGCTGGACGCGCTGGAGCGTGCCGGCGCGCAGGCCTTCACCGCCGACCTGACGCAGTACGCCGCACGGCTCGGTCAGGCCGACACCTTTGCACTGGGTGACGAGGCCAACCGCCACACGCCCGAGCTCAAGGCCTTCGATGCGCGCGGCCGCCGCATCAACCAGGTCACCTTCCACCCCAGCTGGCACGCGCTGATGGCGATGTACCGCGAGCAGGGCCTCATCGCCATGCCCTTTGCCAGCGGGGCCCGAGGCCGCTGGACGGCCTGGGCGGCGGGCTTCTACCTGCACACCCAGGTGGAAGCGGGCACCCTGTGCCCCGCGACGATGACCCAGGCCGCCATCCCGCTGCTGGCGCGCGAGCCCCTGTTGCGCGACACCTGCCTGCCCTTGCTGATGAGCACCGCCTACGACCCGCGCGACCTGCCGCTGGCGCAGAAGCAGTCCATCTGGATCGGCATGGGCATGACCGAAAAGCAGGGCGGCTCCGACGTGCGCGCCAACACCACGCAGGCCACGCCCATCGGCACGTCTGAGCGCGAGTTCACGCTGCGCGGGCACAAGTGGTTCTTCTCGGCGCCGATGTGCGATGCCCACCTGGTGGTCGCCAAGACCCCGGACGGCAGCCCCTCGTGCTTCTTCGTGCCGCGCTGGCGCCCCGATGGCACGCGCAACGCGGTCGAGGTGCAGCGCCTGAAAAGCAAGGTGGGCAACCGCAGCAACTCGAGCAGCGAGGTCGAGTTCAAGGACGCGTACGGGGTGCTGATGGGCGAGCCGGGCCGTGGCATCCCGACCATCATCGAGATGGCCACCTACACGCGCCTGAACTGCGTGGTGGGCAGCGCGGGCATGGTGCGGCAGGGCCTCGTGCAGAGCCTGGCCTACACACGGCGGCGCCGTGCCTTCGGCCGCCTGCTGGCCGACCAGCCGCTGATGCAATCGGTGCTGACCGACCTGGCGCTGGAGAACGAGGCCAACGTGGTGCTGATGACGCGGCTGGCCCAGGCCTACGAGCGGGACGACACGCCGCTGGACAAGGCCTGGAAGCGCATCATGACGCCGGCCGCCAAGTTCTGGGTCTGCAAGCGCGCCGTCGAGGTCACCGGCGAGACCATGGAGGTGTTCGGCGGCAACGGCTACGTCGAAGACGGCCAGATGGGCCGGCTGTTCCGCGAGGCCCCGGTCAATTCGATCTGGGAGGGCTCGGGCAACGTGATGTGCCTGGATGTGCTGCGCGCGATTGCCAAGGACCCCGCCTCGGCGCAGGCCCTGCTCGACGACCTGCTGCGGATGGCGCACGACGACCGGGCGCTGAGGCAGGAGCTGCGCGCGCTGCAGGCCCTGCTGCAGACCGATCCCGCACAGCTTGAGGCCCTCGGCCGCGTTCTGGCCCAGCGCCTGGCCGTCGCGGCGCAGGCCTGCCTGCTGCGGCAGCACGCGCCCGGCTTCGTGGCCGATGCCTTCATCGCCACGCGGCTGGGTGAGCGCTGGGGCAGCGTGGTCGGCAGCATCGACACGCGGAGCCTGGCTGTGCGCGAACTGCTGGAGCGCGCGCTGCCCGCCTGAGGAGGCCGTGTGCAGGCGGTGGTGGCGCCTGGGACGCGCGCGGCGACCAGACCGCTCTGGCAGTGGGGATGATGAAGGCGATTCAGCGGCACAGGCCCACACTGCCAGGTGGTTTTCAACATGAACTCACCTTCAGGGCCCGCCATGAAACCTCTGCTCGCCACCCTCACCCTCTGCCTGTCCACGCTCCCTGCCATGGCCACCACGACCCTGGCCCGCTGGGACTTCAACAGCGACGACGGACTCGTCAACACGGGCTCGCTCACACCGTCCGAAGGCGCCGGCACGCTGTCGCTGACGGGGGGCACGAGCGGCCTGTTCACCTCCGGTTCACCGATCGACCCGGCCGGCTTCCCGCTCGACAGTGGCGGGTCTGTCGGCGGCTATCCGGCACAAGGCACGTTGTCGGGCACGGCCGGGTTCGAGGGGCGCGTCTCCTCGGTCGGATACCAGCAGCTGACGCTGTCGTTCGATTACAAGACGCAGCCGAGCGGCAACAAGTGGTTTCTGACGCAGGCCACCGCCGATGACGGCATCTCATGGACCGACGTGGCCACCTTCGGCGTGGCCGCGGCCGACCAGTGGTTCACGGCCAGTTTCGACGTGTCTGCCGCATTGCCGGCCATGGCAAACCAGGCCGGCTTCGGCTTCCGCGTGGTCGCGGTCTTCGAGCCCGGCACCCTGGCGTACGAGGCCGCAGAGGCCGGCTACAACGGCGACTTCGGGCTGGTGATCGACCGGCTGACCGTGCAGGCCACGGCGGTGCCGGAAAGCCAGGCCGCCTGGATGGCCCTTGCGGGGCTGGGCCTGGTCGGGGGCCTGCGCCGGCGCCGGCATGCAGCTCCCGCGCCGGCACCGACCTGCGCTTGACCTTGCCCGTGGTCGCCTTTGGAGGAGAATCGCGATATCGCCCACCCAACCGGCATCGAGTCAAGGACCTTTCCTGGACGCGACCTGTGGCACACGGACATCGCGACATGGAAATCCATGACATACCGGGCTCGGTCACGCCGGACTTCACTGGTCAGCCGCCAGACTTGTCTGCGCTCTCGCTGGCCGTCTTCGAATCCTCCTCGGATGTCATCTACGCGAAGGACCGTGCGGGGCGCATGCTGTACGCCAATCCCGCGGCGCTGGCCCTGATCGGGAAATCCGCCAGGCAGGTGGTCGGGCGGACCGACCGCGAGTTTCTGGAAGATGCCGCGGCCGCCGAGCTCGTCATGGCGAACGACCGGCGCATCATGCTGTCCGGTGTGGCCGAAGAGGTCGAGGAAACGGTGCCGCTCCCCGATGGGACCGTCCGGATATGGGCCTCCCGCAAGGTGCCTTATCGAGACAGCCAGGGCAAGGTGATCGGCCTGCTCGGCATCTCGCGGGACATCACGGCACGCAAGCAGCTGGAAGCCGAATTGCGCGCCTCCCGCGACCGCCTCAGCGAGGTCCTCAGCAGCATCACCGACGGCCTGGCCGTCATCGACACCGACTGGCGCTGCACCTACCTGAACGCGGCCGGAGCCGACCTCCTCGGCGTCGCGCCAGATACGTTGGTGGGCCAGGTCGTCTGGGATCTCTACCCCGAGGCCGAAGCCCTGAACTTCGGGCCCGCGTATCGACGCGCCATGCAGACCCAGCAGGCCGAGCACTTCGAGGCCTTCTATCCCGCCCCGTTGAACAAGTGGCTGGAGTGCCATGCCTATCCCTCACCGAACGGCGTGTCGGTGTTCTTCCGCGACGTGACCCATCGGCACCGCGACCGGCAGGCCCTGGAGCGAAGCGAAGAGCGCTTCCGCCGGATGTTTGCGCGCAACCCGATCGGGGTCGTCACGGGCGATTCGTCCGGCCAGCTGCTGGACGCCAACGAGGCCTTCCTCCGCATCATCGGGCGCACGTCGGACGAGCTACAGGCGGGCCGCATCCGCTGGGACGAACTCACGCCGCCCGAGCACCTGCCCCAGGACGCCAAGGCGATCGAAGAGGTCCGCGCGCAAGGCGTCTCATCGGTGTACGAGAAGGAGTACCTGCGGCCGGACGGCACCCGCGTGCCCGTCATGCTGGCGTGCACGCAGTTCGGCGGGGACACGGAAGAACTGCTGGCGTTCGTGATCGACATCTCGGAGCGCAAGCAGGCCGAGGAGCGACTCCGCCAGCGCGAAGCCGAGGCCCTGTCGGCGGCCCGGCGCCTGGCCCTGCAGCAAAAGCAGATGGCAGCGGTGATGACCGCCGCGCCAGTGGGCATCTATCTGGCCGACCGGGACGGTGCACTGCTGTTGAGCAGCGCCGAGAACAACCGCCTCTGGGGCGAGCACCCGATGTCCCGCAGCGTGGCGGAGTACCGCGCGTGGAAGGGCTGGTGGGCCGACGGCAGCGAGCGCCACGGCCAGCCCGTGCAGCCGCATGAATGGGCCCTGGCCCGCGCGCTTCAGGGCGAGCACGTCATGCACGATCTGGTCGAAATCGAGGCCTTCGGCTCCTCGCAGCGCAAGACCGTTCTGCTGCGGGCGCGGCCCATCCACGACGAGGATGGCCGCATCGTCAACGCCGTCGTCACCCAGATCGACATCACGCCGCAGGTCGAAGCCGAGCGGGCCCTGCGCGACAGCGAGGCCCGCTTCCGCGCCCTGGCCGACAACCTGCCCCAACTCGCGTGGATGGCGGACCGCCACGGCGAGGTGTACTGGTACAACAACCGCTGGCTGGACTACACCGGCGCGACAGCAGAGACGCTGCGCAACGGGGCCTGGCGGCAGCTGCATCACCCGGACCACGTCGAGCGCGTGGCCGACAAGCTGCAACGGCATTTCGAGAACGGCGAAGTCTGGGAAGACACCTTCCCTTTGCGCGCTCGCAGCGGCGAGTACCGGTGGTTCCTCTCCCGCGCCGTGCCCATCCGGGATGACGAGGGGCAGGTCGTGCGCTGGTTCGGCACCAACACCGACGTGACCGAGCAGCGCGCGGCGCAGGAATCGCTGCGGGACATGGACCGCCGCAAGGACGAGTTCCTCGCCATGCTGGCCCACGAGCTGCGCAACCCGCTCGCGCCCATCACCTCGTCGGCCTCGTTGCTGCCCCTGGTGGCCGACGACGCCGACCGGGTGCGCAAGCTGGCCGAGGTGATCGGCCGTCAGGCGGGCCACATGCGTGAGCTGATCGACGACCTTCTGGACGTGTCGCGCGTGACCCGCGGCCTGGTCGTGCTCGAGTGCGAACGCGTGGACCTGCGCCGCGTGCTGACCGAGGCCATCGAGCAGACGCGCGTGCTGATGGAAGCGCGCCAGCACCGCCTCCATGTGTCCACGCCGCTGGAGCTGCCCGTCGTGATGGGCGACGGCAAGCGCCTGGTGCAGGTCTTTGCCAACATCCTGTCGAACGCTGCGAAGTACACGCCCGTGGGCGGCGAGGTGACGGTCACGGTCGCGTGCACCGCGCAACACGTCGAGGTCGCCGTGCAGGACAACGGCCAGGGCATGTCACCGGCGTTGCTGGCCCACGCCTTCGATCTGTTCGCCCAGGGCGAACGCACGCCCGACCGCAGCCAGGGCGGACTCGGGCTGGGCCTGGCCCTCGTCAAGCGGCTGATCGAGCTGCACCACGGCCAGGTCATCGCCAGCAGCGCCGGGGTCGGCCTGGGCAGCGAGTTCAGGATCACCCTGCCGCGGGTTCCAGGAAGCGCGGACAGCATGGACCCGACGGGCGCGATGGCGCACGAAGCGGAGGCGGCCACCCGCATCCTCATCGTCGACGACAACCAGGATGCCGCCTCGGTGCTGGCCATGCTGCTGCAGGCCATCGGTCACCAGGCGCACGTCGAAGACTCGGCCTTCAACGCGCTGAAAGCCGCCCGGGTCATGCAGCCCGGGGTCTGCCTGCTGGACATCGGCCTGCCCGACATGGACGGCCGGCAGCTGGCGGCCGAGCTTCGCCGCCTGCCCGGCATGGAAGGGGCCCAGATGGCCGCCGTCACGGGCTACGGCCAGCCCGCCGACATCGAGGCGGCGCACCAGGCGGGCTTTGCCCGCCACTTCGTCAAGCCGGTGGACATTCAGCAGTTGTCCGCGTGGCTGGCGGAGGTACAGGCCGGCGCACGGAAGGACGCGCCAGCATGAGCCGCGGTGCGCTGCCCGCCCGCCCGTGGATTACAGCGCCCGCACCTTCACCGACTTGCCCTTGACCTTGCCGCCCTGCAGGCCCTTCAAGGCCTTGTCGGCAATGGCCCGGTCCACGGCCACATAGGTCGAGAACTCGTTGACGTTGATCTTGCCGATCTGGGCACCATCGAAGCAGAGGTCCTTGGTCAGCGCGCCCAGCACGTCGCCCGGGCGGATCTTTTCCTTGCGCCCGCCGAGGATCTGCAGGGTCACGCGCGGCGGGCGCAGCGGCTCGCGCTCCGTCGAGGGTGTCAGTTCGCTCAAGGGGTGCCATTCGCTGGCACGGCCTTGCATCTCGTCGATGCGGCCCACGCGGCCCATCTCGTCCATGCTGGCCAGGCTGAAGGCCCAGCCCGATTCACCGGCGCGGCCGGTGCGGCCCACGCGGTGGGTGTGCACCTCGGGGTCGGGCGTGATGTCGACGTTGATGACCGCTTCCAGCTGGGCGATGTCGAGCCCGCGCGCGGCCACGTCGGTCGCCACCAGCACGCTGCAGCTGCCGTTGGCGAAGCGCACCAGCACCTGATCGCGCTCACGCTGGTCGAGGTCGCCATGCAGCTCAAGGGCCACGATGCCCTGCGCCTGCAGCACGTCCACCAGGTCGCGGCACTGCTGCTTGGTGTTGCAGAACGCGATGGTGCTGGCCGGGCGGAAATGATCGAGCAGCAGGCCCACAGCGTGCAGGCGCTCCGAATCCTTGACCTCGTAGAAGCGCTGGCGGATGCGCGACGTGTCGTGTCGCTCGGCCAGCTTCACCTCCTGCGGATCACGCATGAAGCGGCGCGCCAGCTTGTCCACGCCCTCGGGGTAGGTGGCCGAGAACAGCAGCGTCTGGCGCTGCTTCGGGGCGTGCGCCACCACCTGCGCGATGTCCTCGGCAAAGCCCATGTCCAGCATGCGATCGGCCTCGTCCAGCACCAGCGTCTTCAAGGCATCGAGGTTCAGCGTTTCGCGTGCCAAGTGATCCAGCACGCGGCCGGGCGTGCCCACCACGATGTGGGCGCCGTGCTCGAGGCTGGCCAGCTGCGGTCGGATGGGGCTGCCACCGCACAGCGTCACGACCTTGATGTTGTCTTCGGCGCGCGCCAGGCGGCGAATCTCGGTGGTGACCTGGTCGGCCAGCTCCCGCGTGGGGCACAGCACCAGCGCCTGCACGGCAAAGTGCCGCGGGTTGAGCGAAGTCAGCAGCGGCAGGCCGAAGGCCACCGTCTTGCCACTGCCGGTCTTGGCCTGCGCGATCAGGTCCTTGCCGGCCAGCGCCAGCGGCAGGCTGGCCGCCTGGATGGGCGTCATGGCCAGATAGCCCAGCGTCTGCAGGTTGGCCTGCATGGCCTCCGACAGGGACAGTTGCTGGAAGGAGGGGCCGCTGACGGCGGCGGGCGTGGCCGGATGGGCCGACGCCGGGGCCGCCGGGTTGGCCGGCGAAGAAGAGGAGTTCATGCGCGATTATCCGGGATCGGGCGCCGCGCAGGGGGCCCGCGGCGATTCACCCCCAATGCGCCGGCGCGTCGGTCGAGATCGCCTCGGTGCGGTGCCGCGGCATCTCGCACACTCCCTCGCCGTCGAGCAGGGCCCGCACATGGATCACCGGCGGCTGCGATTGCACTGAACCGAAGATCGTGGCGAACGACACGTCGGCCGCGTCGCGCCCGGTGCCGAATCGCACGAAGCCCATCGGAATGGCCGTGCCCGAAGGGTCGAAGATGTACCAGCGCCCGCCGAGAAACACCTCGACATAGGCGTGGAAGTCGGTCGGCCCCAGCGCCGGGTCGGCCCCAAAGTCGATGCCAGTGGCAAAGCGCGCCGGGATGTTGAGGGCCCGGCACAGCGCGATCATCAGGTGCGCAAAATCACGGCACACCCCGCGGCCTTCGTTGAGCGTGTCCATGGCCGAGGTGGCGCTGGTGGTGGTGTTGCCCTCGAAGCGCACGTGCTGGCGCACCCAGTTCTGGATGGCCACCACACGGGCATGGCCCTGCGGCAGGTGCCCGAACTCCCGCATCACCAGGGCGCCCATCAGGTCGGACTGGCAGTAACGGCTGGGGTAGATGTAGCCCAGGGTCTCGGGCGGCAGGCTCGCCACCGGCGTCTCGGCAATCAGCTCGGGCGCGCACAGGTGGTGATGCAGGTCGACCACCGCGCTGTAGCTCACCTTCAGCGGGCCGGCGGCGGCACCCAGCCGCAGGTAGCGGTTGTGGCTGACCGGGTCGGTGAAGATCTGCGGCAGCAGCGGCTGGCTGATGTCGAGCCGCTCACTGCGAATCACCTGGCAGCGGGTGTGCGCGCCATGGATGTTGAAGATGAAGTCCGCCCCCGGCGGGGTCACCTCGTATTGCAGGTCGACGGACAGTTCGATGCGGACCACGGGAATCTCCAGGGCCACACGGGATCGCGACCAACTTTGTCAGGCCATTGTGGGGCCTCATGGCTCCCCGCGGGGGCATCCCCCGCCTGTCAGCCCGAGATCTCGACGCCCGGCATGAAGGCCACGCGCCCCTTGATCTCCTGGGCGGCCTCGGTGGGCTCGGGGTAGAACCACACGGCGTCGGGCTTCATTTCGCCATTGACGAACAGGCTCAGCCACAACGCCTGACCCTTCCAGACGCAGCTGCTGCGGTGGTTGCTGAAGGTCACGTAGGCCTCGTTCAGGGCCTCGCGTGGGAAGTAGTGGTTGCCTTCGAGGGTGACGATGTCGTCGCTTTCGGCGATGACGACGCCGTTCCAGATCGCTTTCATGGGGGCCCTTGAGATGAGTGGAAGCGCAAGGGCCCCATGCTACGCCGGATGGCGCCGCGCGACCCAGTAGGTGGCGCCGGTCGGGCCATAGCGCTCTGCATGCGGAACGCCGGCCTCGAGCGCGAAAGTGTCGCCGGGTTTCAGATGCCGCGTGCAGCCGTTCACGATCAGCGACATTTCGCCTGCGACCACCAGGGCCTCCAGCCCGAACTCGTGCGTGTGGGTGGCCAGCGTCGTGTCGGGCGCCCAGGTGCGTGCAATGACCTCGTCAAAGCCACGGGACCGCATCTCCGCCTTGTAGGCGTCAAACTCAGGCTGCATGATCGAAGATTGTTGCCGGCGCTCCCATCTTCGCACGCCCGCGCTATCCTAGAAGACTTTGACCTGGCCGCGCCTGCTGCCGCTGCTCCACACCATGGAATTCCTGCTCGACCCCAACACCTGGATTGCCTTTGCCATGCTCACGACCCTGGAAATCGTCCTGGGCGTGGACAACATCATCTTCATCTCGATCCTGGTGGGGCGACTGCCTGCCGACGTGCGCGACAAGGCTCGCCGCCTGGGCCTGGGTTTCGCGATGCTTTCGCGCCTGGCGCTGCTGTTTTCGCTCAGCTGGGTCATGGGCCTGAAGGCCGACCTGTTTCACGTGTTCGGTCAGGGCATCAGCGGACGCGACCTGGTGCTGCTGAGCGGTGGCCTGTTCCTGCTGTGGAAGGCCTCGCACGAAATCTTCGTGGAGGTCGAAGCCCGTGACATGGATGGCCCTCCCGCGGCCGACCCTGCCGCCTTGAAGGCTGCCGGCCAGCGCCTGTTCTGGGCCACGATCGGTCAGATCGCCGTGATCGACATCGTGTTCTCGCTGGACTCGGTCATCACCGCCGTCGGCATGGTGGACCACCTCGGCGTGATGGTGGCCGCCGTCATTGCGGCCGTGGGGGTGATGCTGTTTGCCGCGAAGCCCATCGGCGAGTTCGTGGATCGCCATCCGTCGGTCAAGGTGCTGGCCCTGGCCTTCCTTGTGATGGTCGGCATGGCCCTGACGGCCGAGGCCTTCGACGCCCACGTGCCCAAGGGCTACATCTACGCCGCGATGTCGTTCTCGCTGGTGGTCGAGGCACTCAACATCCGCGCCCGGGCCAAGCGCATTGCCGCGCAGCCTGAAGAGGCCTGAGTCACACGCCCGCCCCGGGGCGGGACCGCGTCAGTTCGGCAACCCGCCTTCGACGTCCACGTCCATCAACAGACTGGCCATTTCGAGGGCGCGCCACAGGTGGGGCGGCATGCCCATGATGCGCTCTGGCGTGCGGGCACCCCGCACCCAGCACCGGATCTCGGCGTGCTGCTCGGGCGTGAGCAGCTTGAGTGACAGCATTTCGTCCAGCAGCATCATGACGGCCTCCTGTCGGTGATGGGCCACACCGTGGCCTCGCCTTCAATATGGCACGTCGGCTCGTCGCATGGGCGAGAATCTACCCCTCACCTGGGGGCCAGTCAGACCGATCAGCCCGCGCTGTGGCGGCCAGCCGACGCCCACCACGCCAGCACACCCTGCCCTGCCACCCGACCGCTTGCCATGCTGGCGGTGAGGAGATAGCCGCCCGTCGGTGCTTCCCAGTCCAGCATCTCTCCCGCACAGAACACGCCGGGCACATCGCGCAGCATCAGGTGCTCGTCCAGCGACTCCAGCCTTACCCCACCAGCGGTGCTGATCGCCTCGTCGATGGGGCGCGGCGCTGTCAGGGTCAGGGGCAGGCATTTCAGAGCCTGGGCCAGGCGCTCGGGCTGGGCCAAGGCCTCCGGGCTCAGGCATTCGTGCAACAACGCCAGCTTCAGGCCCGCGATGCCGAGACGGCTCTTGAGGTGGGTGGCCAGGCTGCGGGGGCCGCGCGGCCGGCAGACCTCGGTGCGCACCTGTTCGGCCGTGTGATCGGGCAGCAGATCGAGCGTGAAGGTGGCGTGTCCCGCAGCCTCGATCTGGTCACGCAGGCGCGCCGAGAACGCATACACCAGGCTGCCTTCGATGCCGGTGTCCGTGAGCACGAACTCGCCCTGCTGGCGGTGAACCTGCCCCTGCGCATCGGTGACGCTGGCCACGACCGGCTTGACCGGCTGCCCGGCAAAGCGCTGGCGCAGGTAATCGCTCCAACCCGCGCGACCAGGTGCGGTGGGGGCCACGTCGAACCCGCAATTGGCCGGCCGCAAGGAGGCCAGGGCCACGCCGCGCGCAGCGAGCAGCGGCACCCAGGCGCCGTCCGACCCGAGGCGGGCCCAGCTGGCTCCGCCCAGCGCCAGCACGGTGGCATCGGCCCGCACCGCCTGCTCGCCGTCCGGCCCGTGCAGGCGCAAGTCGCCTTCGGTCGTCCACCCCAGCCAGCGGTGTCGCCCATGCACCGCGACGCCGGCCGCGCGCAGCCGGTGCAGCCACGCCCGCAGCAGGGGGGCCGCCTTCATGTCGGTTGGAAACACCCGCCCGGAGGACCCCACAAAGGTCTCGACGCCCAGGCCCTGGGCCCAGTCGCGCACGGCCTGCGCGCCAAAGGCTGTCAGCCAGGGTCGCACGGCGTCGGCTCGATCGGCATAGCGGTGAACAAAGGGTTCGAACGGCTCGGAGTGGGTGAGATTGAGCCCCCCGCGACCGGCCAGCAGGAACTTGCGCCCGACGGAGGGCATGGCGTCATAGACCGACACGCGGGCGCCGCCGGCCGCCAGCACCTCGGCAGCCATGAGTCCGGCAGGGCCGCCGCCGATCACCGCCACGCGGGGTCCGGTCGGGCCTGGCTGGGCGGCGGGGTGAGAGGCGGACTCGGGCATCGGGCGGCTTTCAGGTGTCGGCAAGGCGGGTGGCGATGGTAGTGGGATTTTCCGTCTCCCGTGACCGCTTCACGCTTTGAACGATCAAGCGCATTGCGCACCGTGCCGACAACACGGCATTGAATCGGCCCGCCAGACGGAGCGGGCCCTGCACCGAGGATCCCTCATGAGTCTGGATCACCTGTCCATCGGACAACGCATGACCGTGGGCTTCGGCCTGCTGCTGGCCTGCCTGCTGGGCACCATCGCGCTGTCCTTGTGGCAGCAGATGCGGCTGGCCGAGCTGACGACCATCCAGTACGAACGTCCTTTCATGGTGGCCACCGCCGTGGCCCATGCGGACGCGAACATCGCCCGGATGAACCGAGCCCTGCGGGACGTGGTGCTGGCCGAAACCCCACAGGCCGTGGACGAGCGCGCCACCGAAATGGCCGCACTGGACGAGGCGGTCCGCAAGGACCTGATGCTGGCCCGCGCTCGTATTCCGGCCATGCAAAAGGATGCGGACACGCTGCTTGCCCGGCTCGATGGCTGGCGCCCCCTGCGCGACGAGGTCGTCCGACTGAAACGCGACGGGGAATACCAGGATGCCGTGGCCCTGGTGCAGGGGCGTGTCGCGGCGGCCGCCGCCGACATGGCGACTGCGCGCAAGGCCCTGTCGGCCCATGCCGAAGCGGAGGCCCTGCACTTTCTGGAAGAGGCCCGGCACACCCAGCGCACCAGCCTGCTGTGGACCATCACGCTGGGCCTGGCCACCTGCGGGCTCGCGCTGTTGGCAGCCTGGCGGATCACCCGGTCGATCACGCATCCGCTGCGCGAGGCCGTGGCCGTGGCGCGTGCCGTCGCAGGGGGCGACCTGCAGGCCCCGATCCCGCCGGCCAGCCGAAGTGAAACCGGCCAGTTGATGCAGGCGCTCGCCGACATGCGAGACGGTCTGGTCGGCGTGGTGTCCCAGGTTCGCGACAGCGCCCAGAGCGTCGCGCTGGCCAGCGCCGAGATCGCCCGCGGGAACATGGACCTGAGCCAGCGGACCGAGCAGCAGGCTGCGGCGCTGCAGGAAACGGCCGCGTCGATGGAGCAACTGGGCTCGACCGCTCACCACACAGCCGACCACGCCCGCGAGGCCGACCAGATGGCCAAAGGCGCGTCCAGTGTGGCCGGCGTCGGGGGTGCGGTCGTGGCCCAGGTGGTCGACACCATGCAGGGCATCCACGACAGCTCGCGCCAGATCGCCGACATCATTTCGGTGATCGACGGCATTGCGTTCCAGACGAACATCCTGGCGCTGAACGCCGCCGTCGAAGCTGCGCGCGCCGGTGAGCAGGGCCGCGGCTTTGCGGTCGTCGCCGGCGAGGTGCGCACCCTGGCGCAGCGCTCGGCCGATGCCGCGCGGGAAATCAAGGCGCTGATCGGCAACAGCGTCGACCGGGTCGAGCAGGGCGCGGGGCTGGTCAACGAAGCCGGCCGGACCATGCAGGACATCGTGCAGGCCATCGAGCGCGTGAGCCGCATCGTGGGCGACATCAGCGCCGCCAGCAGCGAGCAGAGCTCGGGCGTCGGGCAGGCCAGCCAGGCGCTCTCGCTGATGGACCAGGGCACACAGCAGAACGCCGCCCTGGTGGAGGAGAGTGCCGCCGCTGCGGCAAGCCTCCGTCAGCAGGCCGAGCAACTGGTGTCCGTGGTGGCCGCATTCCGTCTGCCCCACCACGCCGGCTGAGGGCGGGGCGGTGCCATCCGGCACAATCCACCCCCATGATGGAGGCTTCCCCGCCCGATGCTGCCGAAGCCGGCAGCTTTGAAGGCTATTTCCGCGATCCGGGCCTGGCCGCCGAACAGCCCCTGGCCTGGGCCCTGGGCCGTCGGCTCGACGCCCTTGACGCCCTGCGCGGCCTGTTCAACGGCCCGCAGGCCTTGGTGCAGCTGCGCCTGTGGTGTTTTCTGGAGTTGGCCGGCCAGCCCCAGGCGCGCCTGAGCCGCGACGACCTCAACCGCCTGTTCCACACCCTGCGCCCGGAGGCGCTCGACCTGGCCCTCAAGCGCCTGCGCGAGCTGAACCTGCTGGTGTGGGATGCCACCGCGCAGGACCACCACCTTTCGCCCCTGGCGCAGCAGGTGCTCGCGCTGCTGGTGCCGCTGGGCACGCCGCCCGCCACCGACGGCAGCGAGGCCGACGAGGAAATGGGCGCCTTGCTGGCCCAGGTGGCCGGCGCACAGCAGCTCGGCCTCGTCAACGCCAGCCAGCTCAAGCACCTGCATGCGCAGCTGGCCCGCCTGCACGACGAGTTTGCCGAAGCCATTGCCAGCGGCTCGGAAGCCCGCCTGCGCCTGGCCCAGCCGCGCTTCGACCGCGCGCTGCAGCTCGTCGACCGTGCCGGCCAGGCCCTGACGGCGCTGATCCGTGCCGATCACCTCGACCCGCGCCTGGAACGTGAGGCCCGCGCCATCGGCCAGGAGCAGGCCCGCCTGCTGGCCATGGCCAGCCAGTTCACCCGCGCCCTGCAGCAGGCCGACCGCCAGCGCGTGACGCTGGGCAGCACCGGCCTGACGACCTCGGACGTGCGCGCCTGGCTGCAGGGCCACCCCGCGCTGTACGAACTGCTGGGCGATGCGCTGCACACGCCCGTGCGCCCGGTCATGGTCAGCCAGCACGACCTGGTTGACGTCGCCGAAGGCGAATTCGAACGCGACCGCCCGAACGCGGGCGAGGCCGCCGGTCTGCCGCCCCCGGCCGAGGCCGCCACTGGCACGCTCGATGTGCTGAGCCTGCCCGCCGAACTCGGGGGTCTGATCGACCTGTTCGGGCGCTGGTCCGAACTGGCCACCGAGGCCGCGGCCGCCCAGGCGGCGTCCGGCGAGGCGGAGGACCCCAATGCGCCACCGCCCGGCACCCGCCCCCTGGCCGAGGCCGTGCTGGGCGGTCGCTTTGCGCAGGCCGCCTACCGCCTGCAGCTGCTGCCGCTGCTGGGCGATGCGCAGGCGCAGACCCTGAAAGGCCTGACCGGCGACCTGGCGCGCAGCCCGTGGCGCTGGGCGCCCACGCCGCGGCATGTGGCCACCGACGACGAGGCCGTGGCGCTGATCAGCGAAGGCCACCTGCGGCCCGATGCGGCCCTGCTGGCCACCGCGCCCTCCCCTGCCGCCTCGGACGCCATGCCGTCCGAGGCCCCCACCGCATCCTGATCCACCCGATGAGCACTCTGGACGACGCGGCCCTGCTGGCCGCCGAACTGCTGGCCCGCCGATGGCTGCCGCGCCAACACCCCAAGGTCAAGCGCGCGCTGATCGATGCCGACCTCTGGCAGGCCACGCAGGAGCGCCTGGCCCAGGTGGGCCTGCGCCTGATCGACAACCTGTATGCCGACCACGTCAGCGTGGCGCTGCTGCGCCCGGCCGAAGCCAGCGTGTTCGGCGAAGCGGGCCTCAACAGCCACAACAACATCGACCTGCCGCGCGACGCGGTGTCGCTGCTGGTGGTGCTTTGGGCGCTGATCGTGCTGCCCAAGCGCGAACGCCAGCAGGCCCGCGCCGCGAGCGCCGACGGCGAGCAGCAGAACGACATGTTCGGCAAGGAGCGCCCGCTGCCCACCGCCGCCAGCGTCAGCCCGCTCGTGTCCTACCGCGCGCTGCTGGCCGACTTCGGCGTGCAGCTGGGCAAGAAGACCCGCATGGACGCCAACCTCAAGCGCCTGGAGAACCACGGCTTCATCACGCGCAAGGGCGAAGACATCGCCGAAGGCCCGCTGCTGGATCTGCTGCTGGATTACGACGCGCTGGCGCCGCGCATCCTGCAGGGCGCGCTGGGCGATGTGCTGGCCCAGGCCAAGCAGCTGGCCGGCGCGCTACCGTTGGCGCTCACGCAGCCCCCGCTGGAGGAGATCCCCGACGAGGACGAGCTGGCCGAGGACGCGCTGCTGGCCGCCGACGCCCCGGCGGCCATCGATGCAGCCCCGACAACAGGCTCACCCGATGAGCCTGCCGCCACCCCTGACACCCCGGCCTGATCGCGATGTTTCACCTGCAAAGCCTTGAACTGCTGCACTGGGACTACTGCCAGCGCCTGACCCTGCCGCTCGACGGCGCCATCATCACCGTGGCCGGGCCCAACGGCTCGGGCAAGACCACGCTGCTCGATGCCATGCGCACGCTGCTGGGCCTGGATTGCTCGGGCGGCCGCAACTACAAGACCTACGCCCGCCACGCCAACGCCGACAGTGCCTGGCTGCGCGCCACGGTCGACAACCGCCCGCGCAACCGCCAGTCGAGCAACCGGCCGTTTGCGCGCTGCCTGCTCTACAGCGACGTCGTCACGCTGGTGTGCCGCATCGATCGCAATGGCGGCGACTGGACGCGCCGCTACCTGATGGTCGAAGACGACGTCAGCATCGAGCAGCTGATCGAGCGCGGCAGCCCCGGCGACCGCGACTGGCTGGGCATCGACAACTGGCGCAAGCGCCTCGAAGGCGCGGGCCTGTCGCGCGCCATCGCCAAGGTGCTGGCGCTTGAGCAGGGCCAGACCGACCGCCTGTGCGAATACAGCCCGCGTGAACTGCTGCGCCTGGTCTTCGACGTGTTCGGCGACCAGGAGGTGCTGGACCGCTACGACGAAGCCCGCAACCACCAGAAGCAGCTGCTGCAGGAAGTGGAAGCGGCCGAGCGCGAGCTCTCGCACGGCAAGGCCCAGCGCGCCGAGCTCGAATCGCGCGTGAACCTGTTCCGCCAGTACGAGCTGAAGTGCCACGAGCGTGAAACGCTGGCCACCGAGGTGGTGCCCGTGCTCAGCAGCCACGAAACGCGCAGGAGCCTGGCCACCAAGCTGCGCGACCTGCACCGCCAGCGCCTGCAGTCCAGCGCCGACCGCCGCGCCCACGGGCAAGTCAAGGCCGAACTGCTGCAGCGCCTGCAGGACCAGACCGACGCCGCCGCACGCGTCGAGGCCATCGAAGCCCAGGTGCGCACCGCCCGCCGCCTGCAGGAAGAAGCCCGCGATGCCGAGCGCCCCATCGAGGCCCTGGTCAAGCGCGCCGACGAGCTGGCCGGCCTGGCCGTGGTCGAGGGCGATGCCGACAAGCTCACGCTGCGCATCACCGAACTGAGCGAGCACAAGCAGAAGCTCTCGGCGCAATGGCAGCGCCTGAAGGACCAGCGCGACGACGCCCAGCGCGCGTACGACGCCCTCAAGGGCCAGCGACAGGCCCCGCCGCCACCCGACGTCAGCCGCTTCACGCGCACGCTGACCGAGGCCGGCATCGCGCACCACCTGATCGCCGACATCATCGAGATCACCGACGAGAAGTGGCGCGCCGCGGCCGAAGGCGTGCTGCGAGGCAGCCGCTGGGTGGTGGTGCTGGCCAACCCGCGCCAGGAGGCTCAGGCCATGAGCCTGGCCGAGAAAGAGCGCTACCGCCACTACATCGTGGCCGATGCCGAAGACGCGCCCGCCAAGCCGGATGCCGAGAGCCTGCTGGCCGTGCTGAAGTTCAGCGCACCGGCCCCGCGCTGGTTGCTGCACCAGCTGGAGAACATCCAGCGTGTGGCCAGCACCGAAGCCGGCGTCAAGCTCAAGGGCGAGTGGATCACGCCAGAGGCCTATCACCGCGATGGCCGTGGCGGCCGCTCGGTCTGGGTCGACCCGGGCCAGCACCAGTTCGGCGCCTCGGCCGTGGCCGCGCGCCGCGCGTCGATCGAAGCCCGCCTGGCCCAGCTCGATGAAGACATGACCCGCGTGGTGCGCGACCAGGCCTTCTTCGACCGGCAGTTGCAGGATGCCCGCAAGGCCACGCAAGGCTTCACCGCCGCGGCCGAGCTGGCCGAGCGCGAGGCCGAGTTCAGCGAAGCACGCCGCCAGCTGCCCATGCTCAAGCAGGCGCGCCAGGAAGCCGGCGAGCGCTGGCAGCAGGCCGAGGCCCAGCTCAAGCGCGCCGTGGTCGAGCAGACCAACGCGCAGCATGCCTACCGCCAGGCCCAGGAGCGACTCGCCCACATCGAGCAGCGCAGCGCCCAGCACGAGCGCGAATGGCAGGTTCGCTTCGACGACGTCATGGCCCAGGCCGTGATGGCGCGCGAGGTCAAGCTCTCGCTGCCCGCCGCGTGGCGCCGCCCGGCCCGCATCGCCGACATGCAGGCCCACTACGGCAACGCCACCCAGGCCCGCCTGCGCGCCGAGGCCGTTGAGCGCGAACTGAACGAAGGCCAGTGGGAGACCGATGGCACCGTGATCGAGCAGCTCACGCTGATGAACGCCAACGTGCTGCGCCAGGAAGACGAGCTGGGCCAGCGCAAGGCCAGCAACGTGGCCGCCGGCATCGCGGTCGACAACGCCCGCGCGCGCTACACCGACGTGCTCAAGGCCACGGTGCGCCGCTACCGCAAGAACATCATCGAACTGGGCCAGCTGGCCGGCGTGGAAGTCAACGCCGAACTGCCCCACCTGGATGGCGACGACAGCGTGCTGCGCCAGGCCGAGCTGCGCGTGCACTTCAACTTCGACGGCAAGGGCGCCATCGGCCTGAACGACGGCGAGGCCTCGGGCGGGCAGCAGGTCATCAAGTCGCTCATCCTGCTGGTCGGCCTGATGAAGGACGACGAGACGCCGGGCGGCTTCGTCTTCATCGACGAACCCTTTGCCCACCTCGACGTGCGCAACATCCAGCTGGTCGGCCACTTCCTGCGCAGCACACGCGCCCAGTACGTGCTGACCACGCCGATCACGCACAACGTCGAGGTGTTCGAGCCCGCCGACATCACGCTGGTGACGGCCAAGAAGCCCAAGGGCGCACGCTGGGCGCCGCCGATCGGCGTGCTGCAGCGGCGCATCCCGGCCGACGTGTACTGACGCGGCCACCAGCCGGCTGACGCCTCTCCGTGACGAAGCCCGCGCCCTGCGGGCTTCGCGCTTTTAGGCCAGACGCGCCAGGCACGGCCCGCGGTGTCGGCCAATGCGCCCCTGCGTCGCCACGCGCAGCGCGGTCGCCCGCGTTTCCCCTGAAGGCAGTCCCGCAGGCGCCTCGGACACTCGCTCCAAACGACACCTCAGGAGCGAACCATGATCCGCCTCATCTCTGCCCGCATGGCCGCCCGGGTGCTGGCCCTGGGCCTGCTCGGCGCCTCGGCCGCGCACGCCGGCTTCTTCCAATGGGAGGCCGTCGAACTGCCCGCCAGTTCGGGCGCCAGCTGCGGCAACGGCACGCCCTACCGCTTCTTCGTCAACCGCACGCCCTTCACCAGCAAGACCGTGGTGATGTTCGAAGGCGGTGGCGCCTGCTGGGACCAGGCTGCGTGCAAGGGCGGCACGCTGCTCGATGCCGTCAACCCCGACGGCATCCCCGCGAATTACATGAGCGACTTCAACCGCCAGGCGCACTGGGGGCTCGTCACCCCGTTCACGGCACGCATCCACCCGCTGCAAGCCGTGCAGACGCAAAGCTGGAACATCGTCTACCTCACCTACTGCACGGGCGACGTGCACACCGGCAACAAGGTGGCCGTGTACGACAACGTCAACCCGAGCCAACCGCTGGCCTACTACCACCGCGGCGCCGTCAACGCCAAGGCTGTGGCCGCATGGATGGCCAAGAACATGAAGCAGCCCGAGCACCTCTTCCTCACCGGCTTTTCAGCAGGGGGCGTCGGCTCAGCGGCGCTGTACCCGGCCTTCCGCACTGCGCTGAACCCCAGGAAGATGGCGCTGCTGTCCGACTCCGGCCCGCTGTTCGATGTCCCGAAGAACGCCACGCCGGCCCAGGCGCCGTCCGTGCTGCTGCACAACAAGATCCGCACCGTGTGGGGACTGGACGGCCCGCAAGGCCTGGTCACCGAGCTCATTGACAAGTACCCGCAGGCGGGCTCGGCCGACAACCTGGGCAGCATCACCGCAGGCCTGGGCAAGATCTTCCCGAAGGACCGGATCGGCTACGCCAACTTCCAGGAGGACACGAACTTCTCGGCCTTCTCGTACCAGAAGTTCTACCCGGAAATTGCGAATGCGCCGGACGAGGCCACGCGGCTCAAGCTGCTGAACCAGAAGTGGCGCCAGGAGTTGACGCCCTGGGTAGCGCAGATGGAGACGCAGCCCAACATCGGCTACTACATCCCCAACAAGCGCGAACTCAATGGCTCGCACTGCCTGACCATCGTGACCTTCGGGGGCACCAGCATCGTCGAGCGCGGCCTGAGCTCGGTGAAGTCCTTCGTCGACAACCTGCTCGATGGCACCGGGCCGGTGATGCGTGCGTGGGAATCGAATCCCACTTCGCAGCGCGTGCTGCTGTCCGACTGGTTCGCCGACTGGCTCGCCCCGCTGATTCCCTGAAACGCGACGCAGCGGGCAAGCTTCAGTTGGCTGCCCGCTTCACGAACACGAGCGAGGCGCCCAGCGCCATCAGCACGCCGCCGAACAGGCGATCGCGCACGCGGCGTGCCGAGGGGCGCTTCATCAGGCGCTGCAGGCCGGCCGCCACATGGGCATAGCCCAGCCGCATCACGATGAGGTCGATCACGACGCTGGTGGCTGAGCAGATGAGCAACTGCAGCCACAGCGGCCGGGCCGGGTCCAGGAACTGCGGCAGCACCGCGACCATGAAGACGATGCCCTTGGGGTTGGTGACATTGGTGAGCACCCCCTGCGCGAAGCACACGCGCGCCGGCGTGGCCGCCGTCACCGCCATGCGCCAGGTGGCACCGGTGGCCGGCGTGTCGGCCACCACCTCGGGCTCGCGGGTGGCCGCGCGCCACTGGCCGATGCCCAGCCACACCAGGTAAGCAGCGCCGGCCCACTTCAAGGCGGTGAAAGCCTGCTCCGAAGCCAGCAGCACCGCGCCCAGCCCGACGCCCGACACCAGCAGCACGGCCACCAGCCCCACCTGCAGGCCCAGCACCCCGGGCATCACACCGCGCACGCCGCGCGCCATGCTGTGCGTCATCGTCAGCAAGGCGCCCGAGCCGGGCGACACCGAAATCAAGGTCATGGCCGCGACATAGGCCATCCACACGTGCAAGTCCATGCCCGCACTCTAACCCGCCAGCGCCGGAAACGCAGGACAATGCGGGCCTGCCCGTGCGGCCCGCGCGCCTCCGCGCGACCGACACGGCGCAGCCCCCGCCGCCTCCGTCTGCCTCGCCTCGTGTCCACCGCCCTGCCCTCTCGCTCCGCCGCGCCCCAGATCCCCATCCTGCCTGCAGCCCCGGCAGGCAACGCGGCGCCCGGCCCGGACACTGGCACACTGAAGGCCGGGCAGCACCTCCGCGTGCTGGCGCTCATCCCGCCGATGACGCAGCTCAACACGCCCTACCCGTCGACCGCCTACCTGACCGGCTTTCTGCGCTCGCGCGGTGTGGCCGCGTTCCAGGAAGACTTGGCGCTTGCGCTGGTGCTGAAACTGCTGTCGCCCGACGGGCTGACCCGGCTGCGGCCGCTTGCCGAGGCCGTGCCCGAGCGCCGCCGCAGCGCCACCCTGCAGCTGTTCCTGGCCGAGTTCGACCGCTATCACGCCACCATCGGCCGCGTGATCGCTTTCCTGCAAGGCCGCGACCCCACGCTGGCGCACCGCATCAACACCCGCGGCTACCTGCCCGAAGGGCCGCGTTTCCAGAGCCTCGACAACTACGTCGACGACGAGGGCGGAGACCCGCTGTCGTGGGCCTTCGGCGCCCTGGGCCTGCAGGACCGTGCCCGGCATCTGGCCACGCTGTACCTCAACGACCTGGCCGACGTGCTGAAGCAGGCCGTCGACCCGCGCTTCGAGTTCGTGCGCTACGCCGAATCGATTGCCGCCAGCCAGCACAGCTTCGACCCGCTGGCCGAGGCCCTGGCCACCCCGCCCAACCTGATCGACACGACGCTGGCCGCGTTGACGCTGGACGCCGTGCAGCGCCACCAGCCCGACCTGGTGCTGCTGTCCGTGCCCTTCCCGGGCAGCGTGTATGCCGCATTGCGCATCGCGCAGACCATCAAGGCGCACCATCCCACAGTGCGCATCGGCCTGGGCGGCGGCTTCGTCAACACCGAGCTGCGCGAGCTGGCCGAGCCACGCCTGTTCGATTTCGTCGACTTCGTGACGCTGGACGCCGGCGAGCGCCCGCTGCTGGCCCTGCTGGAGCACCTGGCCGGCGCCCGACCCACCGAACAGCTGGTGCGCACCTTCGTGCGCGACGAGACGGGGGCCGTGCGGTTGATGCGCCACCCGGAGCCGGACGTGCCGTTCGAGCACGTTGGCACACCCACCTGGGACGGCCTGCCGTTGCACGACTACCTGTCGCTGCTCGACATGCTGAACCCGATGAACCGGCTGTGGTCGGACGGGCGCTGGAACAAGCTCACGGTGGCGCATGGCTGCTACTGGAAGAAGTGCAGCTTCTGCGACGTGAGCCTGGATTACATCTCGCGCTACGAAGCGGCTTCGGCCGCCGAACTGGCCGACCGCATCGAGGCGATCGTGAAGGAGACCGGCCAGACCGGCTTTCACTTTGTGGACGAAGCCGCGCCCCCCAAGGTGCTGCGCGCACTGGCTCATGAACTGATCCAGCGCCAGCTCGGCATCTCGTGGTGGGGCAATGTGCGCTTCGAAAAATCGTTCACGCCCGAGCTGTGCCAGCTGCTGGCCGACAGCGGCTGCATCGCCATTTCCGGCGGGCTGGAAGTGGCCAGCGACCGCCTGCTGCAGCTGATGAAGAAGGGCGTCTCGGTGGAACAAGTCGCGCGCGTGACCCGGGCCTTCAGCGACGCCGGCATCCTCGTGCATGCCTACCTGATGTACGGCTTTCCGACGCAGACCGTGCAGGACACGGTCGATGCACTGGAGTACGTGCGCCAGCTGTTCGAGAACGGCTGCATCCAGTCCGGCTTCTTCCACCGCTTTGCGTGCACCGTGCACTCACCGGTGGGGCAGGACCCGGCCGCCTATGGCGTGACGCTGCAGCCGCTGCCGGCCGGTGGCTTCGCGAAGAACGACGTGGCCTTCATCGACCCCACGGGCGTCGACCACGACGCGCTGGGCAAGGCGCTGAAAAAGGCCATCTACAACTTCATGCATGGCATCGGGCTGGACGCCGATGTGCGCAGCTGGTTCGATGTGCGCGTGCCGAAACCCACGGTGGGGCGACACCGGATTGCCAAGGCGCTGACCCAACGCAGCGGGGGCCGCTGACAAGAAAAAAGCGGACCCGAAGGTCCGCTTTGGAGAGAGGGCGCTGCGGGACGATGCCCGCGTAGGCGCACAGCGCGTCGATCAGGCCGACTTGCGGCGGCGGGCCATCAGGCCGACCACGCCCAGACCCGCCAGCGTCATGGCGACGGAGCTGGCTTCCGGGACGGGGGGGATGTCCGGACCGACGTAGAACGTCAGGAACTGGGCCTGGGCCACCGAAGGCACAGACACCGACAGGGTGTACGCGCCAGAGCCCAGAGAGTACACATAAGCGCCAGAAGCCGCTGGCGTGGCCGCGATGACCGTGCTGGAAGCGTCGGTGAGGGTGTGGGTTGCTGCGAACGACAGGAACGTCACCGTCGAGGCATCCTCGGCAGCAATCGTGAACGTGTAGTCGTAATCACCCACCCCGATGAAGCTGGCCGGGGACGAGGAGGCGCCCGAGCCGGTCAGGTAAAAGGTCCCGAGGCCCAGTGTGCCCAGATTGACCGTCACAGCGGCCGACGCCGTGCCAGCCATCACGAAGGCTGCCGTGGCGGCCGCGTGCTTGATAAAAGATTTCACACTCATCTTGAACTCCAGCAAAAGGTTGTTGCATTGAGACGAGCACCACCCTTGATTTAATTCGTTACTGCCTGTCAGGGCGCTCGCTGAGTGTGAATCTACGCCGCCCACTTCCCGGCACAACCCCCTAAGGGCTGAGACCCCCCTGTTCTGGTGGGTCAACCGGGGAACCTGGGCGTCTGAACCCCAGCGTGCAGGCATGAAAAAAGGGGGCTGACGCCCCCTTGGTTTGTTCAGTCATCCGACTCAGTCGGATACCGCGTCTCACGCGGCCAGACGCTGCTCGAGCTTGGCCTTGGTGGCCGGCATGGCGGCGGGCAGGTTGTACGACAGCTGGGTGAACAGCTCGTCGTGCAGCTTCAACTCCTGCTGCCAGGCGGCCTTGTCGATGCCGATCACCGACTGGAACTGCTCCTTGGTGAAGTTCAGGCCGTTCCAGTTGATGTCTTCGTAGGTGGGGCTCACGCCGAAGGCGTTTTCCACGCCGCCGGCCTTGCCTTGCAGGCGACCCAGCATCCACTCCAGCACGCGCATGTTCTCGCTGTAGCCCGGCCAGACGAACTTGCCGTCGGCGCCCTTGCGGAACCAGTTCACGCAGAAGATCTTGGGCAGCGCGTGGCCGGCCCCCTGCAGCTTGGCGCCCAGGTCCAGCCAGTGCTGGAAGTAGTCGCTCATGTTGTAGCCCATGAAGGGCAGCATGGCGAACGGGTCGCGGCGCACCACGCCTTGCTGGCCGAAGGCCGCGGCGGTGGTTTCCGAACCCATGGTGGCGGCCATGTAGACGCCTTCGGTCCAGTCACGGGCCTCGGTCACCAGCGGCACGGTGGTCGAGCGGCGGCCGCCAAAGATGAAGGCGTCGATCGGCACACCGGCGGGGTTGTCCCATTCCGGGTCCAGCACCGGGTTGTTGGTGGCAGCCACGGTGAAGCGGGCGTTCGGGTGCGCAGCCTTGGTGCCCTTTTCCTTGGCGATGGCCGGGGTCCAGTCGTTGCCCTGCCAGTCGATCAGGTGAGCCGGGGCCTCGTCGGTCATCGACTCCCACCACACGTCGCCGTCGTCGGTCAGGGCCACGTTCGTGAAGATCACGTCGCGGTCCAGCGACTTCATACAGTTGAAGTTGGTCAGCGTGTTGGTGCCCGGGGCCACGCCGAAGTAGCCGGCTTCCGGGTTGATGGCGTAGAGCTTGCCGTCGGCACCCGGCTTGATCCAGGCGATGTCGTCACCGATGGTGGTGACCTTCCAGCCGTTGTAGCCCTCGGGCGGAATCAGCATCGAGAAGTTGGTCTTGCCGCAGGCAGACGGGAAGGCGGCGGCGACGTGGAACTTCTGGCCTTCAGGGTTGGTCACGCCCAGCAGCAGCATGTGCTCGGCCAGCCAGCCCTGGTCGCGGCCCATGGTCGAGGCGATGCGCAGCGCGAAGCACTTCTTGCCCAGCAGCGCGTTGCCGCCGTAGCCCGAGCCGTACGACCAGATCTCGCGCGTGGCAGGGTAGTGGACGATGTACTTGGTGTCGGGGTTGCACGGCCAGGCCACATCCTTCTGGCCTTCTTCCAGCGGTGCGCCCACGGTGTGCACGCACGGCACGAATTCGCCGTCGGTGCCCAGCACGTCGATCACGCCCTTGCCCATGCGGGTCATGAGCTTCATGTTGACGGCCACGTAGGCGCTGTCGGACAGCTCGACGCCGATGTGGGCGATGTTCGAACCCAGCGGGCCCATCGAGAAGGGCACGACATACATCGTGCGGCCCTTCATGGCGCCCTTGAACAGGGCGTTTTCGCCGGTCTGCAGCTTGGCGCGCATCTCGGCCGGGTCGCACCAGTTGTTGGTCGGGCCGGCGTCTTCCTTGCGGTCGGAGCAGATGAAGGTGCGGTCTTCCACGCGGGCCACGTCGGACGGGTGGGTCCAGGCCAGGTAGGAGTTGGGGCGCAGCTCGGGGTTCAGCTTCTTGAACGAACCGGCTTCGACCAGCTTGGCGCACAGGCGGTCGTATTCTTCGGTGCTGCCATCGCACCAGTAGATGTCCTTGGGCTGCAGCAGCGCAGCCATGTCGGCCACCCAGGCGACCAGTTTGGCGTTTTTGACGTACGCAGGTGCATTCACCTGCACGGCTTGTGCGGATGTGGACATGAAGAAGCTCCGAAGTAAAAGACAGGGTCTCGACAACGCAAGCGGGCTCAGGCCAGGCCTGGCGGAATTGCGCTCTCGACACCCTGCTGGATCTGTGGCGTCCAGCAAGCAGCCGGCGGGTGGCCGGCACCCGGGGCGCGGCACGTAGGCACTCCGGGGGGGTTCATGTCCTTCATCCGGGCAGGGTCGCCGCCAGGAGTCCAGCAAATCCGTCTCGCCGGTAGGGCTCGACAGGGCGCTCAGTGTAGTCCACTTGGCTCCATCTTGCTCCCCCCCTGGCGCGTGGGGTCATCCCCTACAGAACGAGAACGACGTCACAGCGACGACAGTCTTTTGTATGCTGACAAGCTCCATGAACATGACGCCCCGATGTTTCCCCTCGATCGCCGAGCCGTTTTAAGGCGCCTTCCCACCCTCTTCTCTCCCTGCCTGGTGCCGGCGTTGGGGCAGGCCCGTCCAGCCGACAAGGCGCAGGACCAAGCGATGCAAATCGGGGTCGATCCGGCTCTGGCAGCAAGCGGCGTGCCTTCGCGCTGGTCTCAGGCACTGGCGCGCGACCTGGGCTGGACACCGAAGTGGCACGCCGAGCCCGCCGCGCGTCTGCTGGAACGGCTGGGTCAGGGCCAGCTGGATGCCGGGGTGTTTCTGTCCCATCCGATGGCAGACGTTCTCGTGCAGCAAGGGTTGGTTCACAACCGGACGCCGCTGGCCCGCACTGCGGTGTACCTGGTCGGCCCCCAGGCTGATCTGGCAGGCCTTCGACAGCAGGACGACCTGGCCGGGGCTCTCGCACAAGTTGTGCTGGCCCATCAGGCCGGCGCCGCGCGGTGGGCACCACCCGCTGCAGGCTCTTCGCTCGAGGCGCTCTCCAGCCGGTTGCTGCAGGGGCACGTCGTGTCGCAGTTGAGGGCCTCGGCCCCTCCCTCACGCCCGCGCAGCGACGACATCGACCGTCACCCGGCCTACCGGCTGACGACCCGGGCGGAATGGGAGGCCGGAGGCGGCGCGCAGGCCGGCACACGGGTGTGGGTGGCCGGCGACGAAGAAGCGGCGTTGCTCGCTGAATTCGCGCTGCCGATGCGCCGCCGCCATCCTGCCGCCCGCTTGCTGTCCCAATGGCTGCAGGGTCGGATGGCAGAAGGCGCCTGGCGCCAAGGGCGCCCCGGCTGGGTGCCGGTGCGGTGATGCAGCCTCGTCACCCACCCGGACGCCCGCGCCCATGACGCCGACCGAACTGGCCGCGCTGCGGACCAGCGCCCTGATTGCCTGCCTTGCCGTGACGTTGTGCACGCCCCTTGCCGTGGCCCTGGCGAACTGGACGAACCGGGTGCAAGGGCGGAGCGGCGTGTGGCTCAGCACGGTCCTGCTTGCGCCCATGGTGCTGTCACCCGCCATCGTGGGCCTGGGCCTCGCTGGCCTGCTCTCGCATCGCGCGCCCGTCGGCGCCTGGGCGGCGTCACTGCCCGGTGGTACCGCCGAATGGATGCCGACAGGGCTGACCCTGGCTGCCTGTGTCCTGACCCTGCCGCTGATGGTGCGCGCGCTGCGCCCGGCTTTCGCCGTACAGGATCCGATGCGGGTGCCGGTGGCACGCACGCTGGGCGCCAGTGCATGGCAAGCCTGGTGGACCGTGACCCTGCCAGCGGCCTGGCCGGCGGTGGTGTCTGCCATGGCCCTGGGGTGGGCAGCGGCCTGGGGGGAAACGGGGGCAGCCATCGTGCTCGTCACCCGGCTCCCTCAGGGCGCCGGAGACCTGCCCCTCTCGGTGCCCCTGGCATTGGCCAGCGAAATGGGACCAGCCGACAGCCCGCTGGGCAACCGCCTGGCATGGGTGGCGCTGGCCGTGTCCGTGCTGGCCACCCTGGTCAGCGAATGGAGCCGCGCGCGCTGGCAGCGGCTCGGCCGTGAGGCCTCAGCGGCCTGGAACGCCCACCATGGGTGAGCGCGGCCAGCCCTTGCCACGGGCCCTGGGCGTGGCCCTGCGCCTGCAGCGACCGGGGCTCGACATCCAGGCCCAGTTCCGCGTGCCCCCCGGGCGCGTGTGTGCACTTGTGGGCCGCCCCGGGGCCGGCAAGACCGCCCTGCTGATGGCAACGGCCGGGCTGCTGCCCGCCATCGGGGGGCGTGTGACGCTCGGCGCCGACCCGCTGTACGACGCGGCCACCGGCCTGAATCTGCCGCCCCATGTGCGCCGCCTGGGCTGGGTCGATGGGCAAGCGCATCTGTTCCCCCACCTGACCGTGCAGGGCAACCTGATGTACGGCCACCGCGTGGGCGGGGGCGACCGGGGGCCGCGCCTGGAGGAGATCGCCCGCTGGCTGGCCATCGAACCCCTGTTGCAACACCGTGCCACCCAGCTGTCTGCGGCCGACGCCTTCCGGGTGGCGCTGGGCCGCGCCCTGCTGGCCCATCCCCATGCCCTGCTGCTGGACGACCCGCTGGCCCGTGTGCCGACCGAGGCGCGCCCGCCGCTGCTGGCCTTGCTGGCCCAGCTGCCCGCTCGCCAGCCCTTGCCCCTGGTGCTGGTGAGCCCGCGCATGGACGAGGTCATCCAGCTCGCCGACGAGATCGTCGTGCTGCACGAAGGGCGCATGGCCAGCGCGGGGCCTGCCCCCCACATCCTGTCCGATGTCTCGCTGTCGTCCTTTCTGGAGGGCGAGCACGCCGGCACCGTGCTGGATGGGGTGGTGAAACGGCACGATGTCAGCTGGCTGCTCAGCGAGGTCGATGTCGGCGGCCAGCGCCTGACGGTGCCCGCCATGCTGCACCCCGTTGGCAGCCGGGTCCGGGTCAAGCTGCGGGCACGTGACGTCGCCTTGCATCGCCACCCCCCGAGCGACACCAGCGTGAGCAACCACCTGCGCGGGCGGGTCGCTCAGATCATGCTGGCCGGCGAGCACGGGATTTATGGTGCGGTGGTCGTCGAGCTCGACCGCGCGGCAGACCCGAGCGAGCCGACGCAGGCACCGCCCGCCACGCTGTGGGCCTTGCTGACCCGCAAATCCATCCAGCAGATGGGCTGGGCACCCGGGCAGCCGTGCGTGGTCGGCCTCAAGGCGATGGCGATCAACGTGTTCCCCTGGCGCTGAGCGGTGCATGGCAGGCGGCGCGCCGACGTCACGGGCGCGGCGGTTATGCTCGGCGCTCCGTTCGTGCAGGAGTTGCCCATGTCCCTCGTTCGCCGCGTGCTGTCCGTCAACGTCGCCCAGACGCAGCCCATGATGATCGAGGGGCGGCGCATCCTCACCGGCATCGGCAAGCGCCCGGTCGGTTCGCCCGACATGCCCACGCGGGTGGCCGTGAAGGCGCTGGGCCTGGAGGGGGACGAGCAGGCCGACCTGACGGTGCATGGCGGCGTCAGCAAGGCGGTGTACGCCTATCCGCACGAGCACTACGCCTTCTGGGAAACGGTGCGGGCGCAGGCCGGCGTGCAGGAGTGGGGTGCGCCCCTGCCCATCGGCCTGCCCGGCGAGAACCTCACGATCACCGGACTGCTGGAATCGGACGCCTACATCGGCGACCTGCTGAAGTTCCCGGACTGCACGCTGGCGATCAGCGAGCCCCGGCGGCCTTGCTACAAGTTCGCCGCGGTGATGGGCTTTCCGCAGGCGCTGAAGATGATGGCGCAGTCGGGCTGGTGCGGCTTCTACCTGTCGGTGCGGGTGCCCGGCACGATCGCGGCCGGCGAGCCCTTCGAGCTGATCCGCGGGCCGCAGGAGGTGAGCATTGCCGACCTGTTCCGCGCGAAGATGCGCAAGGAAGCGGCCTGAGCCACTCTCGGCGGGGCTGAGGCCGTCAGTCGTCGTGGTCCCAGCGGGCCAGCGCGCGGCGTACTTCGTCCAGCCACTGCCGCTGTTCGGCCGATGAGGCCAGGGGGCGCCGTACCCAGTCCGGCCGCTGGGCCGGGCGCTTGACCAGCGCCACCGACAGGGTAGGCGCACCTTCGGTGCGGGCCAACTCGATCGCCGGCAGCCCCTGCCACGTGAAGCGCACCGGGGTGCTGCCCGGCTGCTCGACCAGCGGGCGGCACTCGCGCAGCGCGCGCCGCAGCGTCACCAATGCTTCGTCGGGCTTGTAGGCGGGCATGGCAAAGAAATCACCGAGGTCATCCGGCATGGTGGGCCTCCAGGTTGCGCACGCCGGCCGCCACGTGTCCGGCGGGCACATGGGGTGCGGCATTGTCGACATGACCGGTCTGGTCGTCGAAGAAGAAATCGGGCTCGAACTCGCGCAGGAAGGCGCCCTTGGGCAGCCCGCCCAGGAACATGGCCTCGTCCACGTCGATGCCCCAGTTCATCAGGGTGCGCAGCGCACGCTCGTGCGCCGGGGCACCCCGCGCGGTGACCAGTGCCGTGCGCACGCGCATGGGCGCCAGTTGCGCCGCCTGACCGGTGGCCGCTTCATGGTCGGCCGGGGCCTGCTGCAAGGCATGCAGCGCCAACAGCAGCGGTTTGAAAGGGCCGTCCGGCAGGGGCAAGGCGGCGCGTTCCACCTCATGGCGCTGGAAGGCGTCGAGCCCGTCCTGCGCATAGACCAACTCCGCCTCGTCGGAAAACAGCACGGCGTCGCCGTCGAAGGCGATGCGGACTTCGTTCGGGTGGGCCTCGCCCGCGCGGGCGGCGTGCGGCAGCACCCGCGCGGCCGGCACGCCCGCGCCCAGGGCCTGACGCACATCGGCCTCGTTGGCCGACAGGAACAGGTTGGCGTGCAGGGGACGCAGATAGCGCCAGGGGGCCTCACCGCGGGTGAACACGCCACGCTCGATCGGCAGACCGTAATGGCGGGCCGATCGGAACACGCGCATGCCCGAGACCGGGTCGTTGCGCGAGAGGATCACGACCTCGACCCGCGGCCGGCCGGGTGCATTGAAGGCCAGCAGCTTGCGCACGAGCGAGAACGCCACGCCCGGCCGCGCAGGCTCGTCGAGCCGTTGCTGCTGGAGGCGCATGTAGGCGCGGTCGTCACTGCCTTCAAAGAGGCGGTTCTCCTCTTCGAAATCGAACAGCGCACGCGATGAGATGGCGACGACCAGCTGGCCGTCCAGAGAGGCAGGCATGACCCCATGATAGCCCCCTGGTCGCTCAACAGACGAGCCAGGGGCGACGCAAACGCCTCAGTGCATGAAGCCGATCGGACTGCGCTTGCCGCCCTGCTCCGGCAGGTCGCGCGGCTCGATGGCATCGCGCCCGTCGAGCTTGGCGTTGCCGAAGGCGGTCATCAGCGCGCGCCGCATCTCACGCGGCGCCAGCCGGCCCAGGGCCTCCAGCACGACCTCGCCGGGCTCGGAGGCGAAGCGCGAACCCCAATCGTGGTGGTCGCGGATGCTGCGGTACAGGCGCGCAGCGATCTTGCGGGCCGCGTCCTCGTCCGGCATGGCCACCTCGAACACGTTCATCCGGTTGAGGATGGGGTCCGGGATCTGGCGCGCGTCGTTGGCGGTGGCCACCCAGATCACCTGGCTGGCATCGACCGGCACCTCGGCGAACTCGTCGGTGAAGCTGCCGGCGGTGTCGTGCTCCAGCAGGCTGTAGAGCGAGCCCAGCGGGTCGTAGGCGTGCTCGCCACCGGCCTTGTCGATCTCGTCGACCACCATGACGGGGTTGGCGTACTGCCCATCGACCAGGGTTTCGAAAACCTTGCCCGGGCGCGCGCCCTTCCACTGGCTCGACGCCCCGGACAGCACCCAGCCAGCCGTCATCGAGCTCATGGAGACAAAGCCAAGGCCGGTGCCCAGCAGCTGGGCCACCTCGCGGGCGAAATGGGTCTTGCCCACGCCGGGCGGCCCGAGCAGCAGCATGGGCGTGATCTCGAGGGCGTCCCGGCTGTCGCTGCACAGCGCCAGCTGGCGCCGCAGGTCGTCGAGCACCTCGTGGAAGTTGGGCAGCTCGTCATACAGGTGGGACATCGCCGGCAGCCCGGAGGGCTTGACCTGGAAGCGTTCGGCGCCTTTTTCCAGCATGCGCTCGTAGGTGGCGCGCAGGCTTTCGTGGTCGCGCGGGGGCAATTTGCCCAGCCTGCGCTCCACCTCGTCGAGCCGGTAGACCGGCCGCATGTGGGCGATCGGGATGCGCCCCCGGGGGGATGCCTCGTTCGCGATGGGAACCAGTTCGGTGCAATGGCTCATGCCAGTCCTCCAGACAACCAGGTGCTCACGTCGACATTGAAGCAAGCGCTGCGCCATGCTGTCATGTCGACTTGGGGGCCTGATTCCCGTCATATCACCAGACTGACGGCCGATCCACCGGGTTGGCCCGAAGCTGCCGCGCTGCTGTACGCACAATGGAGGGTGGGCCGTGCGCAACCGCACAGCCCGTCAGGGAGCAACAACACAGTGACAAAGACCGAGACCGTGGCGGCCCAGCCGTATGCCGCCACGCGGATGCTGGACCGGCTGGGGCGATGGTGGTGGTGGGTGATGCTGGGCATTGCGGTGCTGTGGGCCATGGCGGCCTGGCCCGGCCACCGCGACACGCAGGGATCGGTACCGTGGCTGTCACACGAACTGACGGCCGCCCCGCCGGATGGCCTGCCTGTACAGCGCAATGTGACCCTGCCGCACGTCTGGCGGCAGGACGGCCTGCCCACGACGGGCAGGGCCCGCTATGCCTCGCGCTTCCTGGTGACGCCGGCGCAGCTTGCGGATGCGCGCGTGCGCCCCTGGTCGCTGCGACTCGACCGGCTGTGTCAGTCGCACATCATCCGGCTCAACGGCGAACACCTGCACGTCACGATGAACGAGACGGGGGCCCTGTCCTTTCCGTCGGGCTACCTGATCGCCGTCCCGGCCGCCCTGCTGCGCACTGGCGAGAACACGCTGGTGGTGGACGTCGGGTGCAAGACGCAAGGGGGCATGCTGGCGCCAGCCATCGGGCCTCGCGCCCTGCTTGCTCCCGACTTTGCCCGCCTTCAGGCGCTGCAACGCTGGGTGCCGGTGGGCCTGAATGTCGCCTGCGTGGCCTTTTCCGTGTTCCTGATTGCGCTGTGGTGGCAGCGGCGGGAAGAGCGGGCCATCGGTCTGTTCGGGCTGCTGTACATGATCACCGCCGGCCGCAACATCAGCTATTTCGTCGAGTTGGATCTGGTCTCGCCCCAGGTGAACTCATGGCTGCATCTCACGGCCCACGCCTTCAGCGTCTGGCTGATGGGGTGGTTTGCCATGACCTTCACCCGTCGGCGTCAGCGCTGGTACGGGCTGCTGCTGTACCTGGCCGTGCCCGTCATTCCGCTCCTGGGCCTGCTGACGCTGCCCTGGGACCCGATGCTCGACACCACCCGCCGCGTCCTGCAGCCGCTGCTGATCGCCATGGCCCTGCCTTCGCTGCCCCTGCTGCTGCGGACCGGGGCCCCCGAGCAGGCCGTTCCGCAGCGCTACCTCGCCCTGGGCCTGGCCTGCGTGCTGGGCGCCGGGCTGCATGACTACCTTGCCATCCGACAGATGGGGCATGTCGAAGCCGTCAACTGGCTGGCTTGGGCCATCCCGCTGGCGCTCGCCCCCTTCACCCTGGTCGTCGTCGGTCGGGTGGTTCACGCCTTCAACACCATCGAAGCGAACAACGCCACGCTGGAGCAGAAGGTGGCCGAACGCACCCGGGAACTCGCCGAGGCCAACGCCGCCAAGAGCCGATTCCTGGCCGCCGCCAGCCACGACCTGCGCCAGCCGGTTGCCGCCATCGGCCTGCTGAACGACCTGCTGCGAGACCGGCTGACCGACCCACAGGCCCGCGACCTCAGCGACCGGCTCACCCACGCGGTGGTGTCGATGGAAAGCCTGCTCAAGGGCCTGCTGGACCTGTCCCGGCTGGACGCCGGCACGGTCGAAGTCCAACCCCGCGCGGTCCGCCTGGCCGAGCTGATCAGCAGCATCGCGAGCCACGAGGCCGACGCCGCGCAGCACAAGGGACTGTCGTTGCGCGTGCGGGTCGGGGGGCAGCGTGCCTGGAGTGACCCGGTGCTGCTGGAGCAGGTCCTGCGCAACCTGGTGGGCAATGCGGTGAGACACACCGAACGAGGCAGCGTCCTGGTTTCCGTCCGACGCCGGCGCGGACGTTTGCAGATCCAGGTGCGCGACACCGGCCCCGGCATCCCGGCCGCCGATCAGGCCCGGGTGTTCGAGGAATTCGTGCAATTGGGCAACCCGGCCCGCGACCGCCACCAGGGGCTGGGGTTGGGCCTGGCCATCGTCCGCCGTGCCGTGCAACTGCTGGGGCACGAGCTGAGCCTGGTGTCCGTGCCAGGCCGGGGCACCTGCTTCACGCTGACCGTGCCCGAAGCGGCCGACCTGGCAGCGCAGCCGTCCCTGCACCCGGCCCGCGACGCCACAGCCCCGGAGCGCAGCGCACTGCCTCCCTGGCGCGTGCTGCTGGTGGAAGACGAAGCCGAGATACGCGCGAGCCTGACGCATTTGCTGTCAGGCTGGGGACTGCAGGTTCAGGCGACCGCCAGCCTGGACGAAACACGCCCGCTGCTGGCCCGCCCCTGGGATCTCGCCATCAGCGACCACCGCCTGCCCGATGGCACTGCCCGGGAGCTGGCGGGCTGGTTGAGGGCGCGACAACCGCAGACGCCGCTGATCGTCATCACCGGCGACACGGCGCCCGAGCGGCTGACCGAGTTGGCGCGCTCCGGCCTACCCGTGCTGCACAAACCCTTCAGCGCCATAAAAATGCGGGCCATGATCCAGGAGACCATGGCCCGCGTGTGACGTGATGACAGCGTCCGAAACAGCTTCCAGAGTAACGTCGGGCGGCGCCGCCCACCATCCGCCATTCGGCCGATGCCAATGAAATCAGGTCTTGAGGCTCAACCCCGCCTTGGCCACTGCCACCACCGCCTGGGTACGTGAGTTCACCTTCAGCTTGCGGAAGATGGCTGCCAGGTGGGTCTTGACTGTGGACTCCGACAGGCTCAGCTGCCGGCAGATCTCCTTGTTGGCCTTGCCCTCGACCAGCAGGCGCAGCACGTCGATCTGGCGGCTCGACAGCCCCATCGCATTGAGCGGCCCGTCCTCGCTGAGGTCGTCGTCCCAGTCGTTGTGGCCCACGCCAATGCCATAGCTGCCCGGCAAGGGGGGCAGGTAAACACCGCCCGCCACCACGCGCGACAGTGCCTCCTGCATCACGCTGGCCTGCACCGTCTTGGGGATGAAGCCCGACGCCCCGGCATCGATGGCCGAGATGATGGTGTCCGGCCTGTCATCGGCAGAGAGCACCACGACCGGAATGCCGGGCGCCATGCCACGCCAACGCTCCAGCGTGCGCACCCCGTGGCAGTCTGGCGGCAGGCTCAGGTCGAGCAGGGCCAGCCCCACGTCCGGGTGCTCGTCCAGGACACGCGCAGCCTGCTGCAGGTCCCCCGCCTGCAGCACCTGCAAGGCCCCGCCCGGCAGGCTGAGGCGATGGGTAATCAGCATGCTCAGCCCGTCACGGAAAAGCGGATGGTCGTCGATCAACAGGAGTTTCATGCCGGCACAGGCGAGACAAAAAATTACATTTGCCGCGATGCTAACGGAGAAAGCGAAGAGGACTCACTTCACCCACGTGTTCATTTGCATGATCGGCAACATCACCGACATCACGATCAGCATCACGATCAGCCCCATGGCGACAATGAGCAAGGGCTCGAGCACGGTCGCGATGGCGAGCGCCCGGCGCTGCACTTCGGCCCCGAGCTGGTTGGCCGCCCGCTGCAGCATCAGGGGCAACTGACCGGTCTGCTCTCCCAGACGCGCGAACATGGCCAGCAAGCCGGGAAAGCGCTTCTTGGCCGCCAGCGCGGAGGCCAGCGGTGCGCCCTCGCGCACCTGCACCAGCGCGTCCATGGCATCGGCCCGCATCGCCCGGTTCGACAGCGTTTCGGCCGCGGCCTGCAGCGCCTTGAGGATGGGCACCCCGGAACCCGCCAGCATGGCCAGCGTGCCGGCAAAGCGGGCGGCGTTGTAGCCACGGGCCAGCCGGCCCAGGATGGGCAGGCCCAGCCAGAAGGCATCGAACTTGAGCCGGAAGCCCTCGTTGCGACGCCCGGCCAGGATGCCCCCCAGTCCTGCGCCCAGCACCAGCGCCAGCAACCAGCCCCACTGGCGCATGAAAGCACTCAGGCCCAGCATGAACTGGGTCAGCATGGGCAGCGCCCGTTTGCTGCTGGAAAACACCTGGGCCACCTGCGGCACCACGAACACCAGCAGCGCCACCACGATCACCACCGCAAACAGCGACACGATGGCCGGGTACAGCGTGGCCCCCACCAGCCGGGCCTTCAGGGCCTGCTGTTCTTCAAGGTCGGTGGCCAGCTTGTCCAGCACCGCACCGAGCTGGCCGCTCTGCTCGCCGGCGGCCACCACACCGCGGTAGACGTCGTCGAATTCACGCGGAGAACCCGACAACGCCTGCGCAAAGGGGGCACCCGCGTTGACCTCGGCACGCAGGTGCGACACCAGCTCGCGCTGGCGCGGGTCTTCGGCCTCGTCGGCCAGCGCGGTGAGCGCGCGCTCCAGCGGCAGGCCGGCCACGACCAGGCCCGAGAGCTGGCGCGTCCAGATCGCCAGCGCCGAGGCGTTGAACACCCGGCGGCTGAACAAGGCCCGGCCACCGCCTTCGCCACCGGCCTTGTCGGCATGGACCACCGGCTCGACCTTGAGCGGCACCAGCGCCTGTCCGCGCAGCTGGCTGCGGGCAGACTTGGGGTTGTCGGCATCGACCAGGCCGTTGACGGTCTTGCCGGCGGCATCCAGCGCTTCGAAACGGTAGGCGGGCATGGTGGTCGTTCCGTGGGGCGCTTACTCGCGGGTCACCCGCAGGACTTCTTCCAGCGAGGTCACGCCTTCGGCGACCAGGCGGTCGCCGTCGTCGCGCATGGTCTTCATGCCGTGGCGCTGGGCGTGCTCGAACAGCGTGGCCTCCGCCGCCTGTGCATGGATGAGCGCGCGCAACTCGTCGTCGGCCACCATCAGCTCATACACACCGGTTCGGCCCTTGTAGCCGCTCATGCCGCATTCGGGGCAGCCGACCGGGTGCCAGCGGCCCTGCTCGTCCTCGCGCTTGCAGTGCACGCACAGCTTGCGCACCAGGCGCTGGCCCAGCACACCCAGCAGCGAGCTCGACAGCAGGAAGGGCTCGATGCCCATGTCGGTCAGGCGCGTGACGGCGCTGGGTGCGTCGTTGGTGTGCAGCGTGGCCAGCACCAGGTGGCCCGTGAGGGACGCCTGCACAGCGATCTGCGCGGTTTCGAAGTCGCGGATTTCACCGATCATGATGACGTCCGGGTCCTGGCGCAGGATGGCGCGCAGGGCCTTGGCGAACGTCAGCTCGATCTTGGCGTTGACCTGGGTCTGGCCGATGCCGGGCAGCTCGTATTCGACCGGGTCTTCCACGGTCAGCACGTTGGTGGTCGCGGCATCGACCGTGCTCAGGCCCGCGTACAGCGTCGTCGTCTTGCCGGAACCGGTGGGGCCCGTCACCAGCACGATGCCGTGCGGCTGGCGCAGCAGGCGCTTGAACTGCGCCAGCGACTCGCCGCTCATGCCCAGTGACTCGAGCGTGAACTTGCTGGTGTCGCCCTTGTCCAGGATCCGCAGCACCGCGCGTTCGCCATGGGCGGACGGCAGGGTCGACACCCGCACGTCCACCGCGCGGCCGCCGATGCGCAGGCTGATGCGGCCGTCCTGCGGCAGGCGTTTCTCGGAGATGTCGAGCTCGGCCATGATCTTCAGGCGCGAGATCAGTGCCGCGTGCAGCGCCTTGTTGGGTTGCACCACCTCGCGCAGCGTGCCGTCCACCCGGAAGCGCACGGCCGACGAGCGCTCGTACGGCTCGATGTGGATGTCGGACGCGCCGTCCTTGGCCGCCTGCGTCAGCAAGGCGTTGAGCATGCGGATGATGGGCGCATCGTTGCTGGACTCCAGCAGGTCTTCGACCGCGGGCAGGTCCTGCATCATGCGCGACAGGTCGACCGCGCTTTCCACCTCGCCGACCACCGCGGCCGCGCTGCCCTCGCCCGCGGCATAGGCCGCGGCAATGCGCTGCCCCAGCGTCTCGGCGGGCTCCTGCTCGATCGCATGCACGACGTAGCGACGCATCACCTCGGACAGCGCCGAAGGCGACACGCCCGGGCTGGCCCACAGTGTGGTACGCGACTCGCCCGCCTCCAGCAGGACGCCGTGGGCCTTGGCAAACGCGTAAGGAAGGGGGTGGCGGGCGCCCATGTCATCGACCTCCGCTCACTGCGCGCCACCCGCCGGGGCGGACGGCTGGGGCGCCAGCTTCGGCGCAAAGCGCGAATCGGGCGGGACAACCACCGTCGGGGTCGGGGCGTTCGGGTCGTCCAGCGGCTGGCGCACCGAGGGCATGGTCAGCTCGCTGCTGAACTTCAGCGGGTCCATCACGGGCGCGTCACGCACCTGCAGCACCGCATTCGGCGGCGGCCCTACCTCGGCCTGGCGCTGGCGCATGTAGTCGTAGCGATTCAGGGTCACCTCGTTGCTCGCATCCTGCGAACGCAACACCACCGGCCGCAGGAACACCATCAGGTTGGTCTTGCTGCGCGCCCGCGAGCGGCTCTTGAACAGGTTGCCGAGCACCGGGATGTCGGCCAGCAACGGCACCTGCGACTCGTCGTTGCCATACTGGTCCTTGAGCAGGCCGCCCAGGATCAGCGTCTGACCGTCGTCCACGACCACGGTCGTCTCGATCGAGCTCTTGGTCGTGGTCGGCCCCTGCGTGGAGCTGACGGACTCGACATCGGATTTTTCCTGGAACACCGTCATGCGCACGGTGCCGCCCTCGCCCACCTGCGGCTTCACCCGCAGCGTCAGGCCTACATCGCGGCGTTCGATGGTGGTGAAGGGGTTGACCGAGCCGGAGCTGTTGGTCGTCGCGTTGGTGTAGGAGCCCGTCACGAAGGGCACGTTGCGGCCCACGACGATCTTGGCCTCTTCGTTGTCCAGCGCCACCATGTTGGGCTTGGAGAGGATGTTGGCGTCGGCCTTGGTCTCCAGGAAGGTGGCCAGCGCACCCAGATTGTAGGTGCCGTCCGACATCTTGTGCAGGTAGCCGACGTTGAAGCCGCTCAGGCTGGCCACCGCCGAGCGCGAGGCCCCGGCCAACGAGAACAGGCCCGGCACCCCGCCGGAGGCCAGGCTGGTGCCCGCGGCCACGATGTTGTTCGTGCCGGTGGCCGCGGCCCACTGGAAGCCGGCTTCGGCCAGCTTGTTCTCGTTGACCTCGACGATCATCGCCTCGATGTAGATCTGGGCACGCCGGCCATCGAGCTGGTCGATCACCGCACGCAGCTGGCGATACAGCGCATCGGTGGCGGTGATGATCAGCGAATTGGTGCTCGGGTCGGCCTGGATGAAGCCACCCGTGGACGGTTGGGCCGAGGCGGCCACCGGGGCCGTGGACTGGGCAGAAGCCCCGCTGGTGCCACTGCTGTTGCCCAGCGAACCGAGGCCGGTCTGCATGCCCGTGGCGCCGGTCACCGGCGTGCCGCCCGGAGTCGGGTTGCCGCTGGTGCCTGCGCTGCCACTGGCCGCACCACCTCCGCCGGGGAAGGATGCGCGCAGCACCTGGGCGAGCTTCACCGCATCCGCATTGCGCAGGTAGACCACATGGATGCCGCTGCCGCCCAGGCCGCTCGTGCCCGGTCGGTCCAGACGCTGTATCAGGTTGCGCACGAGCGCCATCCGCGCCGCATTCGGCGCCCGCACCATCAGGGTGTTGGTGCGGACATCGGCCATGACCAGGGTGCTTTGACCCCCTGCACCGCCGCCCGCCACCGCCCCCCCGCCCGCACTGTTGTCGGCCAGCTTCTGCACCACCGGAGCGAGGTCGGAGGCGATCGCGTACTGCAGCGGAATCGCCTCCATGTCTGTGGCCTGCGGCACGTCCAGCGCGGCAATCATCTGTCCGAACCGCTTGAGGTTGTCGGCGTAATCGGTGATGACCAGGGTGTTCGAACCCGGGTTGGCGTTGATGGTGTTGTTCGGGCTGATCAGCGGCCGCAGCACGGCAACCAGGTTGTTGGCGTTCTCGTACTGGATGCGGAAGATCTGGGTCAGCACCTGGTCGCCCTGACGCTTGACGGTGCCGACATCCACCGTCCCGGTCTGCAGCTTGGCCTCGGCCTCGGGCACCACCTTGAGCAGCCCCTGCACCTCGACCACGGCAAAGCCCTGCCCGCGCAGCGCCGCCAGGAAATTCAGATAGGCCTCACGCGGGGTCAGCGGCTGCTCGCTGTAGAGCGTGATCGTGCCCTTGACCCGGGGGTCGACCATGATCTGGCGCTCGGTGATGGCCGCCATGGCACGGGCCACCCCTTCGATCTCGGCATTGACGAAGTTGAGCGTGACCGACGGCGCCGCCTTCTTCACGGTCGACGGGGTGGCGGCGTGCGCATATCCGATCGGGATCAGACCGCCGGGGCCCAGGCCGACGGCGAGCGCCGTGACCAGCGCCGTCGCGCGGGGACGATTCAGCAGGTGGGGTTTCTTCATGCCTTATCCGATCGAAATGACAGACCGGTCGCCTTCGCGCCGACCGATGATGTTCAACAAGTTGTCCAGTGCGCCCTGCTCGGCGGGCGTCGCCCGCGCCTCGCCCCGAAAGCGCACACCGCCCGGACCACTGCTGCCCTCGCCGGACAGCAGCAGGGCGCCATCCAGGGTCGTGAGCCGCATCTGCAACTGCCCTTGCGCGTCACCGACCACGTCCAGCCGGTACGACCCCAGGCGGGTGAGCGTTGTCACGCGCGACGACACGTTGTCCAGCGACACCGCGGCCGAGCCGTCGATGCGCGCGCGCCCCTGCACCCACTCCAGCGTCAGCCCGCGCGATTCCAGGCGGAGCACGCCGCCCAGCGCCAGCGTATTCCACGGGGTACCCAGGCCGCTCAGCCAGGCCGCAGGCCAGTGCCCCACGGAGCCGGCGTCACGCGGCGGAGCCGTGCCGCCCTCGTCCATCAGCACGCGCGCCTGCACGCGCCCCCACCCCGGACGGATCTGCACCAGCACCGGCGTAGGCATGCAGCACCCCTGCTGCAATCGCAGCTGCAACCCCGTCCACGTGGGACGCAAGGTCCAGTTCAATCGGCCGGGCAAGGCCCGCGCATCCCGGCTGCCCGCCCCGCCGGTCAGCACGGCCACGGCCTCGCCGCGCCACACCGTGCCACGGGCATCGGCCAGCAACAGCCGCCCGTCGGTGGCCCCGCTCACAAGCTGAGCCAGCCACGGGGCCGGAGCAAACACGGACAGTCCCAGCAGCATGCCGAGCGCACCGCCCCACCAGCCCCACAGGCGCCCCGCCTTGCGCATCTTTTCCCAACGCGCCACCTCCAATGTGGACTCCATCCAGCGCGTCGTGAGCGCACTTGTGCCCTTGAAACGGGAGGGCGGGCGACGCGCGGATGACAGCCAGGCCATGGGGCGATCCTCAGCGTGCGGTCGGGCCGGGCGCCAGGCCCACCACCACATTGCCCGCGTACGTGCCTGGCGAGGTCTGCGTCAGGGTGGCCTCCAGCGGGCGCACCCGGGCACCGGCACGGGCCTCCTCAAGCCAGGTGGCCAGCGCGTCACCCGACACGCCGTCGAGCATCAACGTGGCGCGGTCCCCCTGCATCATCAGGCGGGCGCGTCCGCCCAGGCGCTCACTGGCCGCGCGCAGCGCCGCCTCGGCCTGGGCCGGCGGCACCGGTGGGCGCCCCCGCAGCGCCTGGGCCTCGTCGGCCAGCCGGCGCATCTGGTCGAGTTGCACGCCAAGTTCACGCTGTTGCGCGGGCACCTGCTGCAGGGTGCGCCAGGCCGGGCGGATGCCCACCAGCACCAGCACGGCCAAGGCGGCCAGCCACAGGGCCACCGTCACCAGGCGACGCTCGCGTGCCGCCATCGTCGCCCAGCGCGCGTGGAAGGCCTCGCGGAAGCCCTGGAGAGAGGTGGATGCATCGATCGAAGCCATCGTGGGGGTCCTGCAGGATCAAACGGGATCAGGCGCGCGGCACCCGGCGCACGGTGAAACGCCCCCCGGCCGGGTCGACCTCGAGCTCGACACCGGCTGCTAGGAGTCGCTCGCGCAGCGCCTCGATCTCGGGGGCACCCCAGCCCGCCGGCGCGCCCAGCGTCAGGCTGTTGCCGTCGTACTGCAAGGAGGGGGAGGCCTGCTCGGCCGGCCAGGCCGCCGCCACCGCACCCATCAGCGACTCCAGGTCGTTGTCCCCCGGCTCGCCGGCAGCGGCACGCAGCAGTTCGGTTTCCTTCTGCATCTGAACGGGCGCGTCCAGCACGACCTGCACCTGCGGATGGGCCTGCCTCAGCAGCTGCACCATCTCGGAACGCTGACGCTGCACATCCCGCTTTTCATGCCAGGCCCACAGGTTGAGGCCCAGGACCTGCACCGCCACCAGCGCGGCGAGGCCGGCTCGCACCGGTCGCCATTGCGGGCTCATCAGGCGGCGCCACTGATCGCGCAGGGCATGCAGCCCCTTGCTGCGCGGCGTCAGCTCGAACTGCAGCAGGTTCCACAGCGAACGCGCGGCCTGCAGCATGTGCTCGGCAGGTGTCTGCACGATGACAGGCCGCCCCAGCCAGCGCTCGGCCGGCGCAGCCACGGCCGGGGTCGCAAACCAGCGAGCGTCGTCAGGCGCGGGATCCGGCAGCAGCGCGCGGGCCAGTGAACCGTCCGCCGGCCACGTGGCCACCCCCTCGGCGGACGACCAGGTGATCACCGTGTCGCTGCTCTCGCCGCCGTCCGGGTCGCCATCCAGCTGATGAAAGTAGGCCGACGCCGGCTCGTCCGGCCAGACAGCGGGGACGACCCGGTCCACCCGCACCTTGGCCTTCTCCAGCGCCATGATCTGACCTGTGAGCCAGGTGTGGTCGCACACCGCCACCCAGGTCGGCTGACCAGGTCTGGCAGCCGGGGCAACGGCGAGGTGCACGTCGTCGGGCTCGTCCAGCAAGGCCTCTTCGAGCAGGCTCGCCAGCGCCGCCCGCAGGCGGCCGGCGGGCGCACGGGGCAGCGTCAGGCGGTGCCAGCTCAGGTCCTGAGGCGGCATGACCGCGACCACGTTGTCGGCGCGGGGCAGCATGGGGGCCACGCACCGCCCCTGACGGGTCACGCTCACGCCATCGCCGCTGAGCACGTAGGCAAACTCCCGGGCCGTCGCCCCGGGCAGGGTGCCGGCAGCGTCCTGCTCCGCGTCGGCACGAAGGCGGACACGCGCGGGCAGTTGGATGATCAGGGTGCTCATGCCGTAATGCGGGGGTCAGGCTGGGTCGGGTACGAAGGTTGCACCAGCATAGGTGCTTGCGCATTGTAGGAGCGCCGAAATAGCACCCCTTTACGGATTGATACGCGGATGACGGCCGGTCGTCCCATCCCCCCACGAGTCAAGGCCGGGTCTGCCCGGAGCCGGCCGTGGGCTCCAGTCCGGAGAAGCGGGTCTGGTGCCGCACGAGCACGTCCATGCCCACGCGCTGCACCAGGTGCCGCTGCTCGATCACGTTGTCCTCGAGGCGCAGCCGCCCGCGCACCTCGAAGAAGTCCGAGTTCACGCGCAGCCGCGACAGGTCGAGCGTGCGCGCATCCAGCACACGGGACAACTCGGCCACATCCTTGAAGGCGCTGCGCTGGCGCGCCTGCACCAACCGCTCTGCGGTGGCCAGGTCGAGCCGCTCGACGACGGCCGCGATCACCTCCTTGGGGGCGGTGTTGACGTTCACGCCCGTCGAGTCCGGCAGCAGTGTCAGATAAGGTCGGAGCCGCTCTACCGTGGCGGCGTCGAAGCCCAGCCACACGAGCTGGTCCACATGCTGCGGCATCAGCGGCGCCTGCGCCTGCTCCGACTCCCCGCCCAGCTTGGCCAGCATCGTGCCATCGCCGGTCTGCTGAGCCAGCCAGGCGCGCCGGAAGCTCGCCGCCAGCCCGTCGCCCAGAGACGGCGACAGCCCCAGCATCTCGCACAGGCGACGCAGCACCGCGACCTCGCGCACGTCCAGTTCACCGGCGCCGTCGACCACGTTGCGCAGGTTGTAGCGCGCGGTCGCGTCCTCGACCCGCCCGGAGAGAAAGGCCTCCGGGGCGTCGTCGGTGTTGCTCGCATCGGCAGCCAGAAAGGTCGACAGCCGGGCCTCGGCCAGCGGGGTGGCCCATGCCTCACCCAGGTGGTCAGGCCCGCCGTTGCGCGCGTCCTCACGGAGGATCAGCCGAGCCCAGTCCAGTGCCCCACTGAGCACCCACATGGCCTGGCTGCGCACCCGCTCCGCGCCCTCCACCTGCACGGCGCGCCACTGCTGCCACACCATCGAGGCGGCAAACGTGGCCACCAGCGTCACAATCACCATGGCCATCAGCAAGGCCGCGCCCCGCTGGTTGCGGCGCGAACGGCTGGCAGAACGAGGCATCCACGGCACTGGCATGGCTCCTCAGTTCGGCTGAGGCGACAGCATCACGTCGCGCTGCAGCCGGCCATTCAGCCCACTGCCCTCGGCAAACACGAGCTGCAGCCGCACCGCCTCGGGCAGCTGCTGGCGCGCCGCCGCGGGCACGCCGGACGCCGAAGGCGCGGCTGGCGCGACATTGCCGGTGGACTGGCAGTTGGTCAACGAGCCATTGCGAAAGCAGTAGACCTGCCACTGCTCGACGCCCGACAAGGCCGTCAAGGCCCCCGGCTCGGTTCCTTGCAGCTGGTAGGTCGTGCGCCAGGCCTGCTTGAGCTCACCCACCCGCGTCACCGCCGGGCTGGCCCACCGCACCCAGCGGCCACCCCGCACCACCCACGCCACCACGCGCACACCGGCAGGATCCCGCCGCGTGAACCGCATCGCCCCACCGTCGTACTCCAGTCCCGGCACCACCTGGGTGTCCAGCACCTGGGCCATGTCGGCCTCCCACTGCACCATGACCGACTGCAGGCGCAGCGTGCGACGCAGGTTGTCGTCCGCCACAGCACGGGCGCTGCTGATGGCATCCAGCCCTTTCCATGCGGTGGCCGCCAGCACGGACAGGATCATCAAGGCGACCAGCACCTCGACCAGCGTGAACCCGCTCACCCGGCGGGCGGGGAGCACCCTGGACGAGGCCAGGAACGAAGGGCTGCGCGGCATGGCGGACATGTCAGAACCGCGGCAGGATGGTCGACAGCTTGACGATGGGCTGGTTCGCCTCATCCATCACCTGTGCATCGACCCGCCGGAAGTTGAGGTTGGGCGTGGGGCGCACCACCAGCCGCCCGGGCAGGGTGCGGCCCATTTCCTGGCAACTGAAGTCGCTGTCGCCCACAGCCGGGAACAGCCGCGAGAGCTTCATCGACGTCAACTGGTTTTCGGCGCACATCTGCGCCAGGGTCAGATCGGCCATGCGCTGGGCGTTGATCCCCAGCCCGCCGGCCGCCTTGATGCCCGCCGACAGCGTGACCGCCACGATGGCGAGCGCCACCAGCACCTCGATCAGCGTCATGCCCGGCGCAGGAGCAGGCCGCTGCCGCACGCCGCGCGGGTCAGCGACCGCCATTCGCGCTCCCCCCTTGTGCACTGGCATCGTCGGTCACCACATCGAAGGGCGACAGCCCGTCCGTGGCGATCACCAGGCGGCGGTCTTCCAGGCTCAGCACGACGCTCTGCGGGCCGATGACCGGCTCGGGACCCAGCACGATGCTGCGCGCCCCGATCACTTCGGCTCGCACCTCGCGCGCCTGCCACTGCAGCGGCGGCATGAAGGCGGGCGGCAGACCGAGGAACTGGTAATCGGCATCCGGTCCGTTGGGCTGCGGTACCCACAGCACGGTCAGGGCACCGGCCCGTGCCTGCGTGCGCGCCGACTCGAGCACGGCCACGAGGCGCGCGGCCTCCCGGTCCAGACGTGTGGCGGCCGGATCCGGAATCGCCAGCGAAATCACGGCCGTGGTCAGGCCGATCATCGCGATCACGACCATCAACTCCAGCAGCGTGAAACCACGCGACCGGCGCCGAAGCTCACTGCCAGGAACCGACGTCCGCATCACGGCCTTCGCCGCCGCTCTGGCCATCGGCCCCGAAGCTGAAGACGTCGACCTGGCCCTTCACGCCCGGGTTCACATACTGGTAGGCATTGCCCCACGGATCGGTGGGCAGCTTTTCCAGATACGGCTTCCAGTTCGGCGGAATGGGACCGGTGGTGGGCTTGGCCACCAGGGCCTTGAGCCCCTGCTCGGCTGTCGGGTAGCGCTGGTTGTCCAACCGGTACAGCTTGAGCGCCTGCATCAGGTTGCCGACGTCCGTGCGCGCTGCGGTGACCCGGGCGTCATCCGCACGGTCCAGCACGTTCGGCACGATCAGCGCCGCCAGCAGGCCGATGATCACCAGCACCACCATCAGTTCGATCAGCGTGAAACCACGCTGCACCAGTTGGCCCGCACGCTGACGGGCCCGGGACATCATCTGAAACTTGCTCATCTTGCTTTCCGAATAAGACGCTGGCGCCCTCCGGACCGTCCGGCACCACAAGCCACACCAGCATGCCGCAGCCCGGGCCGCCTCCGGCGCCGGATGTACCCGGGGTTGCCCCCGCAGTTTCCGTCACGCCACCACATCGGCAACCATCATAATGGGGCGATATGGCATCTCGCTTCTTCGCCCTCCTGACCTGGGCCGCCGTCGCGGCGAGCCTGGCTTACTGGGGTCTGCGCTGGCTCGCGCCCCCTTCGGCCGTGCCGACCAACGCCACCCTGGTGTCGCCCGACACGGCTGCGCGGGGCGACCTGCGCCGATTGCTGAGCGGGCCGGCGCGCACGGTCGAGGCCGCAGCCCCGGTCAGTGCCTCGGCCGAGCTGCTCGCCCGCATCAAGCTGCTGGGCGTGGTTGCGCCGCGAACGCCGGGTGGCCAGGGGGTGGCGCTGGTGTCGGTGGACGGCAAGCCGCCCCGCGCCCTCCGCCTGGGCGACCGCGTGGACGGCGACTTCGTTCTCAAAGGCCTGACGCAGCGCGGCGCTGACATCGGTCCGGCCGCGGGCGAGGGGGTGGTGACCCTCGATCTGCCCTTGATGCCCCCACCGGCTGCCGGCAGCCTGCCACCCATCAGCGGCTTCGAGCGCAACAGCGCGCCTCGCGTGCCGATCGATGGGCCTGTGCAGGCCGCGCCCGCGGCGCGCGGCAGCCTGACGTCCCCCGAACAGGCTCCGCCCCCCGGCGCAGGCGGGGTGCCCGCGCCCCCGAGCCCGGTGAACCCGGGACAACGCGGGCCGGACTGAATGCACCGCACGACGCCACCCTCCACGGGGCGGCGCGGCGATCAGCGCAGGAACAGCCGGTAGACCGGGTTGCGCGTCTCGTCCACGTAGGGATAGCCCAGGCGCGACAGCAGGGCATCGATCCCCTTGATCTCGGCCTTGGGCACCTGCAGGCCCACCAGGATGCGACCGTAGTCGGCGCCCTGGTTGCGGTAGTGGAACAGGCTGATGTTCCACCCGGGTGGCAGGCTGGTCAGGAAGTTCATCAACGCACCGGGCCGCTCCGGGAAGACGAAGCTGTAGAGCCGCTCGCCTTCCGCCAGCGATGACCGCCCGCCCACCATGTGGCGGATGTGCGTCTTGGCCAGCTCGTCGTGCGTCAGGTCCACCGTGGCGAAGCCCTGCTGCTCGAACGCCTTGGCGATCTTCTTCGACTCGCCCTTTTCGCGCGTCGTCAGCCCCACGAACACGTGGGCCTGCTTCTCATCGGAGATTCGGTAGTTGAACTCGGTGACGCTGCGCGGGCCGATGGTCTCGCAGAAGCGCTTGAACGAACCGCGCTCCTCAGGAATGGTCACGGCCAGCAGCGCCTCGCGCTCCTCGCCCACTTCTGCCCGCTCGGCCACGAAGCGCAGCCGGTCGAAGTTCATGTTGGCACCGCAGTTCACGGCGATGTAGGTCTTGCCCTGGCCACCGTGCCGCTCGGCATACTGCTTGATCGCCGCCACACCGAGCGCACCGGCCGGCTCCACGATCGAGCGCGTGTCCTGGTAGATGTCCTTGATCGCCGCACACACGGCGTCGGTGTTCACCACCACGAAGTCGTCGACGTAGAGGCTCGTCAGGCGCATCGTCTCCTCTCCGACCAGCTTGACCGCCGTGCCGTCCGAGAACAGGCCGACATCTGCCAGCGTCACGCGCTCCTTGGCCTTGACCGAACGCACCATGGCGTCCGAGTCGTTCATCTGCACGCCGATCACCTTGATCTCCGGCCGCACGGCCTTGATGTAGGCCGCCACCCCGCTGATCAGGCCGCCGCCCCCGATCGCGACGAACACCGCGTCGATCGGGCCGGCGTGCTGGCGCAGGATCTCCATCGCCACCGTGCCCTGGCCTGCGATCACATCCGGATCGTCGAAGGGATGCACGAAGGTCATGCCCTTCTTCTTCTCAAGCGCCTTGGCGTGGGCCGCCGCGTCGGAGTAGCTCTCCCCGTGCAGCACGATCTGCACGTTGTCGCCGCCGAAATGGCGCACGGCGTCGATCTTGACCTGCGGGGTCGTCGTGGGCATCACGATGGTCGCCTGGCACCCCATGCGCCGCGCGCCCAGCGCCACGCCCTGCGCGTGGTTGCCGGCCGAGGCGCAGATCACGCCCTTGGCCAGCGCCTTGGCCGACAGCTGCGCCATCTTGTTGTACGCGCCGCGCAGCTTGAAGCTGAACACCGGCTGCTTGTCTTCCCGCTTCAGGAAGACGTGGTGCCCCAGGCGGCGCGACAGCGCCTGCGCGTGCTCCAGCGGGGTCTCCATCGCCACGTCGTAGACCTTGCTGGTCAGCACCTTGCGCAGGTAGTCCTGCAACCCCAGCGGTGCGGTGGCGGGTGCCGCTGCGGTCCTCGTCGCGGCAGCGGCCTTGCCCCGGATCGCGCCAGCCGTCTTGCGGGCGATGGGCGCTGCCGACGATCGGCGTGAGGGCTTGGCAACAGGACGCGCGGCAGACATCAGGACACTCCGGAAAAAACGACAGGCCGTGAGGCGGAAACCTGACAGTCTACCTGCCGCAGAAAAAGAAAAAGCCCGTGGGATGAGCCACGGGCTTGGTCGGGCGACCCACACGCAGGCGGGTCACCGGCAGATCACTTCTTGCGCAGACGGCGGATCGCAGCCAGCTGGGCGACCAGCTCGGCCAGTTCGCTCTGAGCGCGGGCCAGATCCAGCTCGCCCTTGGCGGACTGGATGGCTTCCTCGGCCAGACGCTTGGCTTCCAGCGCCTTCGCTTCGTCCAGGTCCTTGCCGCGGATGGCGGTGTCGGCCAGAACGGTCACGCAGTGCGGCTGCACTTCCAGGATGCCGCCGGCCACGAAGACGAACTCTTCCTGACCGTTGTCGGCACGCTGGATGCGCACGGCGCCCGGCTTGATGCGGGTGATCAGCGGGGTGTGGCGCGGCAGGATGCCCAGTTCGCCCGATTCACCCGGCAGGGACACCAGCGTGGCCTCGCCCGCGAAGATCGACTCTTCTGCCGAAACGACGTCAACGTGAATGGTGGACATATCGAGCTTTCAAAAAATTGATGAACGACTCTCGCAACGCCTCAACGGCTTTCGCGCGGGAAGGCGCTGCAAGAAGCAAGCGATCGGTTCGGGATCAAGGCGCCGCGCACAGCCGGACTCAGAGTCCGGCGAGCACGGCAACGCCGCGCCCGGACCGAGCGCGCCGCTTATTGCATCGTCTTCGCCTTTTCGAAGGCTTCGTCGATCGTGCCCACCATGTAGAAGGCCTGTTCCGGCAGGCTGTCGCACTCGCCGTTGACGATCATCTTGAAGCCGCGGATGGTTTCCTTCAGCGGCACGTACTTGCCAGGCGCGCCCGTGAAAACTTCGGCCACGTGGAACGGCTGCGACAGGAAACGCTGGATCTTACGGGCGCGGGCGACAAGCAGCTTGTCTTCCGGAGCCAGTTCGTCCATGCCCAGAATGGCGATGATGTCGCGCAGTTCCTTGTAGCGCTGCAGGGTGTTCTGCACGGCGCGGGCCACGGTGTAGTGCTCTTCGCCGACCACGTGCGGGTCCAGCTGACGCGAGGTCGAGTCGAGCGGGTCCACAGCGGGGTAGATACCCAGCGAAGCGATGTCACGCGACAGCACCACGGTGGAGTCCAGGTGGGCGAAGGTCGTGGCAGGCGACGGGTCGGTCAGGTCGTCCGCAGGGACGTACACGGCCTGGATCGAGGTGATCGAGCCGACCTTGGTCGAGGTGATGCGCTCTTGCAGGCGGCCCATTTCTTCGGCCAGGGTGGGCTGGTAACCCACGGCGGAAGGCATACGGCCCAGCAGCGCGGACACTTCGGTACCGGCCAGGGTGTAACGGTAGATGTTGTCCACGAAGAACAGCACGTCACGGCCTTCGTCGCGGAACGACTCGGCCATCGTCAGGCCGGTCAGGGCCACGCGCAGACGGTTGCCCGGCGGCTCGTTCATCTGACCGTAGACCATGGCCACCTTCGATTCGGCCAGGTTGTCCTGCTTCACGACGCCCGCATCGGACATTTCGTGATAGAAGTCGTTGCCCTCACGGGTACGCTCGCCCACACCAGCGAACACCGACAGACCCGAGTGAGCCTTGGCGATGTTGTTGATGAGTTCCATCATGTTCACGGTCTTGCCCACACCGGCGCCACCGAACAGACCCACCTTGCCGCCCTTGGCGAACGGGCACACCAGGTCGATCACCTTGATGCCGGTTTCCAGCAGCTCGGTCGACGGCGACAGTTCGTCGTAGGCCGGGGCCTTGCGGTGGATGGAGGCGGTTTGCGTCTGGTCGACCGGACCGCGCTCGTCGATCGGGTTGCCCAGCACGTCCATGATGCGGCCCAGCGTGGCCGGACCGACGGGGACGGTGATCGGGGCGTTGGTGTTGTAGACCACCATGCCGCGACGCAGACCGTCGGACGAACCCAGCGCAATGGTACGGACCACGCCGTCGCCCAGAAGCTGTTGCACTTCCAGGGTCAGGGCCGAGCCGTCCATCTTCAGGGCGTCGTACACCTTCGGCATCTGATCGCGCGGGAACTCCACGTCCACCACGGCGCCGATGCACTGAACGATCTTGCCTACAGCTTGTGCCACTTGTGTGTCAGCCATCTTCGTTCCTTCAATTCAATATTCAGATCAGACCGCGGCCGCGCCGGCAACGATCTCGGAGAGTTCCTTGGTGATCGCAGCCTGACGGGTCTTGTTGTAGACCAGCTTCAGTTCCTTGATCACGTTGCCTGCGTTGTCGGTGGCGGCCTTCATGGCCACCATGCGGGCCGACTGCTCCGAAGCCATGTTCTCGGCCACAGCCTGGTACACCAGCGCTTCGACGTAACGCACCATCAGGTCATCGATGACGACCTTGGCGTCCGGCTCATACAGGTATTCCCACGAATGAGTCTTCTCGCCTTCGAACTCGTTGGCCTTCAAGGGCAGCAGCTGCTCGACCACCGGCTCCTGCTTCATCGTGTTGATGAAGCGCGTGAAGCACAGGTAGACGGCGCTGAGCTCGCCCGCGGTGTACGCGTCGAGCAGCACCTTGACGGGGCCGATCAGCTTCTCGAGATGGGGGGTGTCCCCCATCCCCACCACCTGGGCGACCACATTGGCGCCGATGCGGTTGAAGAAGCCGGTGGCCTTGTTGCCGATGGCGACCACGTCGGCCTTGACGCCCTGACCGTCCAGCTCACGGAGCTTGTTGGTCACGGCGCGCAGCACGTTCGTGTTCAGACCACCGCACAGACCCTTGTCCGTGCTCACCACGATGAAGCCCACCTTCTTGCCAGCGCCTTGCTGCATGAAGGGGTGGACGTACTCGGGGTTGGCCAAGGCCAGGTTCGCCGTGATGTTGCGCACCTTTTCAGCGTAGGGTCGGGCCGCACGCATGCGATCCTGCGCCTTGCGCATCTTCGAAGCCGCGACCATTTCCATGGCCTTGGTGATCTTCTTGGTGTTCTCGACGCTCTTGATCTTGTTGCGTATTTCCTTGCCTGCCGCCATGGCGTGCTCCTTTAGGCAAAGGTCTTCTTGAACGCGACGATGGCTGCTTGCAGCTCGGCTTCGGCGTCCTTGTCCAAGGCCTTCTTCTCTTCGATCTTGGCCAGCAGCGCGCCGTGGCTCGTCTTCAGGAACTGGTGCAGACCAGCTTCAAAAGCCAGAACCTTCTTCACGTCGATGTCGTCCATATAGCCCTTGTTCACGGCGAACAGGGTGGCGCCCATCAGCGAGATCGACAGCGGCTGGTACTGAGCCTGCTTCAGCAGTTCGGTCACGCGGGCACCGCGGTCCAGCTGCTTGCGGGTGGCGGCGTCCAGATCGGAAGCGAACTGCGCGAAGGCAGCCAGTTCACGGTACTGGGCCAGGTCGGTACGGATACCGCCGGACAGGCTCTTGATGACCTTGGTCTGGGCCGCACCACCCACGCGCGACACCGAGATACCGGCGTTGATGGCGGGGCGGATGCCTGCGTTGAACAGGTTGGTTTCCAGGAAGATCTGACCGTCGGTGATCGAGATCACGTTGGTCGGAACGAAGGCGGACACGTCACCGGCTTGCGTTTCGATGATGGGCAGGGCGGTCAGGGAACCGGTCTTGCCCTTCACTTCGCCGTTGGTGAAGGCTTCGACGTAGTCGGCGTTCACGCGGGCGGCACGCTCCAGCAGGCGCGAGTGAATGTAGAACACGTCGCCAGGGAAAGCTTCGCGGCCCGGCGGGCGGCGCAGCAGCAGCGACACTTGACGGTAGGCCACGGCCTGCTTGGACAGGTCGTCGTACACGATCAGGGCGTCTTGACCGCGGTCGCGGAAGTATTCGCCCATCGCGCAGCCGGCGTAGGCCGACACGAACTGCATGGCAGCCGAGTCGGAAGCGGTGGCGGCGACCACGATGGTGTATTCCATGGCGCCGGACTGCTCCAGAGCGCGCACGACGTTCTTGACCGACGAAGCCTTCTGACCGATGGCGACGTAGATACAGGTGACGCCCTGGCCCTTCTGGTTGATGATCGCGTCGATGGCGACGGCGGTCTTGCCGGTCTGACGGTCACCGATGATCAGCTCGCGCTGGCCACGGCCGATGGGCACCATCGAGTCGATCGACTTGATGCCGGTCTGCAGCGGCTGGTCCACCGATTGACGGGCGATCACGCCGGGGGCGATCTTCTCGATGGGAGAAGACAGCTTGGCGTTGATCGGGCCCTTGCCGTCGATGGGCTGACCCAGGGCGTTCACCACACGGCCGACCAGCTCGGGGCCGACGGGCACTTCCAGAATGCGGCCCGTGCACTTGACGGTGTCACCTTCGGAAATGTGCTCGTACTCGCCCAGGATCACGGCGCCGACGGAGTCACGCTCCAGGTTCAGCGCGAGACCGAAGGTGGGCACGCCAGCGGCGTTGGCGGGGAACTCGAGCATTTCGCCTTGCATCGCATCGGACAGGCCGTGGATGCGCACGATGCCGTCGGTCACGGAGATGACGGTACCCTGGTTGCGAATGTCGGCAGCCGCGCCGAGACCTTCGATGCGGCTCTTGATCAGTTCGGAAATTTCTGCGGGATTCAATTGCATTGCTTAGCTCCCAGTCTGGTCAAGGGCTGCACCTTGGCAAACCTCGTTGACGACAACCGGCAGCCATCCCGAAGGGACAACCACCGGCAGGGTTGAGCGACTATTCTTGGTTGAGGCCGGGCTCCGGATCACGCCAGGAGGGCCGACTTCATGCGTTCCAGACGGGCCTTGACGGAGGTGTCGAGCACCTCGTCGCCGACCACGACGCGCACACCACCGATGAGGTCGGGGTCGACCTGCACCTTGGCTTCCAGTTTGCGGCCGAAGCGCTTCTCGAGCGGCACCACGATCTCGGACACCTGGGCGTCCGTGATGGGGAAGGCGCTGACGATGCGGGCTTCGGACACGCCCTGGCGGGCTTGCACGAGGGCTTGGAACTGCTCGGCCATCAGCGGCAGGGCCGCCAGACGACCGTTCTCCAGAACGGTACGCAGGAAGTTGGCCACGACCGGCGCGAGAGCCACCTTGGCAGCCTCGGTGATCACGCCGAACACATGGTCCTGCGTGACACGGGGGTTGTCGGCGAAGCTCTGCAGGGCAGCGTCGCTGGCGACCTGACCCAGGGCAGCAACTTGCGCCACCCAGGCGGATTGCTCCGCTTCGGGTGTGGCCTTGAACAGCGCTTCGGCGTAAGGACGGGCGATGGTGGCAAGCTCGGCCATGATCACAGCTCCGACTTCAGGCGGCTCAGCAGGTCGGCATGGACCTCGGCTGACACCTCACGACGCAGAATCTGCTCGGCACCCTTGACGGCCAGACCGGCGACCTGCTCACGCAGGGCCTCACGGGCTTGCACAGCCAGCTGATCGGCTTCCGACTTGGCGTCGGCCACGATCTTGGCGGCTTCTTGCGAAGCGCGCTGCTTGGCTTCCTCAACGATGGCTGCGGCACGCTTTTCAGCGTCAGCCAGTCGTTGAGCGATTTCGTCGCGGGATTGGGCGAGCTGTTCCTGGACGCTCTTGTTGGCGTTCGCCAGCTCCAGCTTGGCCTTGTCGGCAGCAGCCAGACCGTCGGCGATCTTGCTTGCGCGCTCATCGAGCGCCTTCGTGATCGGCGGCCACACGAACTTCATCGTGAACCACCAGAGGATCCCGAAGACCACGATCTGCGCGAACAACGTTGCGTTCAGATTCACGGCTCGGACCTTTCTCGGTTAAATGGAATGTTCAGTCGAGAAGGGACCGATTACTTGGCCAGAGCGGCGATGAACGGGTTCGCGAAGGCGAACAGCATGGCGATACCGACACCGATCAGGAAGGCGGCGTCGATCAGACCGGCCAGCAGGAACATCTTGGTCTGCAGTTCGTTCATCAGTTCGGGCTGACGAGCGGTGGCTTCGAAGTACTTGCCGCCCATCAGAGCGATACCGATACAGGCACCGATAGCGCCCAGGGCGATGATCAGACCACAAGCCAGAGCGACGTTTGCCAACACCAGTTCCATGATTGCTCCTAAAGAAAGTAAGGTTGGTTTAGAGAAAAAGGGAGGGACGATTTGTGAAACCTGATCAGTGACCTTCGTGGGCCTGACCGATGTACACCAGGGTCAACATCATGAAGATGAACGCTTGCAGCGCAATGATCAGGATGTGGAAGATGGCCCAAGCCGAACCGGCCAGGATGTGCAGCAGCCAGAGGCCCGCACCGCCCGCGGAGAGGGTCGTGCCCACCGCGGCGCCCAGCAGGGCGATCAGCATGAACACCAGTTCACCTGCGTACATGTTGCCCCACAGCCGCATGCCGTGGGAGATGGTCTTGGCGCCGAACTCGACGAGGTTCAGGAAGAAGTTCGGGATCAGCAACAGGATGGTGCCGACGGGGCCGTGCGCGTGGAACGGGGCCGTGAACAGCTCCTTGATCCAGCCGCCGACGCCCTTGATCTTCATGTTGTAGTACAGGCAGATCAGCAGCACGGAAATCGACATGCCCAGCGTGATGGACAGGTCAGCGGTCGGCACGACGCGCATGTAGGCGTGGTGCGGATCGTGGCCGGCCGCAGCGTAGACGCCTTCCCAGATGCGGGGCAGCAGGTCAACCGGCAGCAGGTCCATTGCGTTCATGAAGAAGATCCACACGAACACGGTCAGGGCAGCGGGGGCCACGGCCTTGCGCGAGGTGGCGTTGTGCACGATGCCCTTGGCCTGCGTGTCGACCAGCTCGACCAGCAGTTCGACGGCAGCCTGGAAGCGACCCGGCACGCCGGACGTGGCCTTGCGGGCAGCCTTCCACAGCAGGAAGACACCCAGGGCACCCATCACCACCGACCAGAAAACCGAGTCGAGGTTGATGTAGGACCAGTCGACGATGGCCTGGACCTCGGACTTGTTCTGCAGGTGACGGAGGTGGTGCCCGATGTACTCGGGTGCGGTGAGCGCGTGTTCAGCGGCGTGAGCTTCGGCGGACATCGGCAGTTCTCGTTAAACAGATTTCTTCGCGCGACCCCGCCCCATGAGCAGGATCACTCCAATCACTTTCAGGCACACCACCAGGGTCACCAGCATGGCCGCCCAGTCGATCGGGCGGAGCAGCACAGGCGACAGCGCGAGCATCGCGCCACTCAACCCGAGCTTGAGCAACTCCCACACGAGGAGCGCTCCCACACTGCGTCCCGCACCCCGCCCGAAGACCCCCCGCGCCATCAGGGCGTTGGGTATCACGACCACCGCGCCGCCATACAGGGCAGACACGGCAGAAGCCGGACTTTGCGCGAGGACACCCCAGACCAGCGCGACCAGCACCGCCACAACTGTCTGCCAGGCAAGAATCTGCCAGACGGACAAGGACGGGTGCTTGGCGACAAGGGCTTGCGCCTCTTCTCGCGTCAGCGGCCGGACGGGGGGATCGGTGTCCTTGGACCAGTCGGAATCGTCGAAGTCCTGTTGCGGTGCATGCTGACCTCCCGGCTTGTGACTCTGAGGTGGCTGCATGACGACTCGCTCGGCGCATTCAACCCGCTGACTGCCCGGCCGGCATCCTGGATCTGACAGGACACGCAGGCCACGCGCGACAACGGCGACAGTGGTGCTCAACACCGACCCTGGCGTCGGCAAAACCAAAAGATTATACGCGGTTACCCGAAGCCAGACCAAGCCCCAGCACTGTACTGAGTTGACACATCCCTCAGCCGCGGGCCAGTCGGTGTGGACGCCCCGGGACGGTGCGCGACGCCGATCATCACATGCCCCCGCATGTCGGGGGCACCCAAGGGCAAGCCCGGTGACGTGCACGATGAGCGATCGGCATCCTTTGTTTAACGGGTCTCGAGCACCCGCCTTCAGCAGTTGCCGCCGGCCCGCATCCGCACGGGCCCAAGGTTTTCGCCGGGAGTTCGCGAATGTCTTCTCCAGCCGCCCGAGACAAGGTCAGCACGTTTTTCAGGCCGATTTCGGCCATCACGGTCACGCACATCCGTCAGATGTACGACCTGTACGCCGGCTTCTACGAGAACACGTCGCTGGATGTGTTTCTTCAGGACCTCAGCAAGAAGTCCGGGGTGATCCTGGTGACGCGCAAGGCCGACGACCGGGTCGTGGGCTTTTCAACGCAGACCTTCTTCGACATCCGCGTGGATGGCAAGCGCGTGCGGGGCATCTTCAGCGGCGACACGATCGTCGATCCGGCCTACTGGGGCAACAACGCGCTGGCCAACACCTTCTACCGACGGCTGGTGATCGAGCGCATCAAGCACCCCTTCGTGCCCTTCTACTGGTTCCTGATCTCCAAGGGCTACAAGACCTACCTGCTGCTCACCAACAACTTCTACAACTACTACCCAAATGTGCGCGGCCGCGACGAGAAGTACCGCCGCATCACCGAGGCCTATTGCGAGCAACTGTTCCCGCAGTACTTCGACCGCAAGAAGATGCTGCTGGACTTCGGCGACGATTACGTGCGGCTGAAGGGCGACGTGGCCGACATCACGCCGGAGTTGAAGGCCGCGAATCCGCACATCGCATTCTTCGAGAAGGTGAACCCGACGTGGCGGCGCGGCACCGAGGTGCCGTGCATCGGTGCCTGCGATTACGAGAGCCTGTTCCGCTCGATCGTCGATGTGCCGTGGAAGTGGATCCGCAAGCACCTGCTGGGCACGCACCGGCCTGCCGGGCTGGACGTGGCCGACCGGCCCAACCGGAGCGTGGTGTGGCAGGACGCCGATGCGGAGGGCATGGGCGAGGGCCGCGTTTCGTGAGCATGGCGCGCGGCACCCGACTGGGGCACCATCTTCTGAAGCGGCTGGTCGAACCCGGTCGCGCGCGCTTCGCCCGGCACCTGGATGAGCTGGAATCGGTGCAGCGGGCTCGGCTCGCGCGCTGGCTGGCCGCGGCCGCGCGGTCGCCCGAAGGACAGCGCCAGGGCATCCGCGCAGACTGGTCGTGGGAGGAGTTCGCGCGGCAGATGCCGGTGACCGACTACACGCACTATGCCGAGGCCCTGAGCCTGCAGCGCCAGCAACGGCAGGCGAGGCTGATCGACTCCCCGGTGATGCGCCACCAGCCGACCAGCGGCTCGACCTCGGCGGTGAAGTGGATCCCATACACCAAGCTGTTTCTGGACGAGCTGGATCAGGTGATCACAGCGTGGGTCGGTGATCTTTACCGTCAGTTTCCGCATCAGGGCCGGGGCACGCACTATTGGTCGTTGTCCTGGATTCCGACGAGCCTGCGCGGCCAGACCGCCGGCGACATCAACGACGACATGAAGATGCTGTCGTGGGGCAAGCGCCTGCTGGCTTACATGACGCAAGCGGCACCGCAGGAGATCGCGCTGGCCGAGACCTCGGACGATTCGCTGTTCGCGACCGCGGCCTGGCTCACGTCGGATGCCTCGCTGGGCTTTCTGTCGGTGTGGAGCCCCACGTTCGGCATCGGACTGCTGGAGCAGATGGGGGCGTGGCGGATGGAACTGGCCGAGGTGCTGAGGCGCGGCGATTGGGGAGCGCGCACGCCCCGCATGGCCGGCGTGCCCTGCCCGCGGGCGCCGCATGCGGCGGACCTGCTGTCGAACTGGGATGGTCGCCCGGACGGGGCTTTCTTCCGCGCCCTCTGGCCTCGGCTGGCGGTGCTCAGCGCGTGGGACACGGCCGCGGCAGCGCCATGGGCCCGCCGGTTGCGGGCGATGCTGCCCCACGCGGCTTTCCAGGGCAAGGGGCTGTGGGCCACCGAAGGGGTGGTGACTTTCCCGTTCGAAGGCCGCTATCCGCTGGCCTACCTGAGCCACGCCTATGAATTCGAAGACGCGCACGACGGCCGCATCCATGCGCCGTGGCAACTGCGTGAAGGCCAGGAGGTGATCCCGCTGCTGACGACGGGCAGCGGCTTTGCGCGCTACCGCATGAGCGACGTGCTGCGCGTGGAGGCTCCGCTCGGCGAGGTGCCCTGCTTCACCTTTCTGGGCCGCAACGACGGCGTGGACCTGGTCGGCGAAAAGACCAGCGCCCAGACAGCGCAGGCCGTGCAGGACGGGTTGCGTCTGGAGGGTGCGCTGCCGGTGACGCTGTTGGCGCTGGATGAAGCGGCACGCCGCCAGCCGGGCTATGTGCTGCTGGTCGAGTGCGATACCACACGCGCCCGCGGCCCGCTGGAGCGGGATCTGGCCCGGCAGGTGGAAGCCGCCTTGCAGACGAACTTCCATTACAAGCTGGCCCGCGAGCTGGGGCAATTGCAGCCCGCCGCCTGCGTTGCCCTGCCCGACATGCGTGCCCTGTACCTCGATCAGTGCCGTGAGCGCGGAATGATCGAGGGCAACATCAAGATCGAGCCGCTGCGGCACTGGACGGGCCCGGCCCCGAGCGTGCTGCGTGACGCCCTGGACGGCTGCGCGCTGTCCGCTGCCTGACTCCCCTCGCCTCTCATTCAGCAAGCAGTTCCCATGGCCATTTCCATCCGCATCGGCAGCCCGGCCGACAACCCGCGCATCCAGGACCTGATCACCAAGATCACCATGCCGGGCCTGGCGCAGATGTGTTTCCAGCGTGCGCCCGACTTCTTCACCGGCGCCCATGTGATCGGCGACGAGTTCATCGTGGCGGTGGCCGAGGACGACGAACGCCCCGACGTGCTGGCCGGGCTCACGGTGATTTCGGGGCGCGACCTGTTCATCAGCGGACAGAAGCGGCGTGTGTATTACTCGGGCGACACGCGCGTGGACCCGTACTACAGGCGGCGGGGGATTGCCTCGTCGCTGTTCCTGGAGCAGAAGAAGCACCGCACCGAGCAGGAGCTGCTGCAAGGCATCGTGCTCAAGGACAACACGGCCCCGCTGGAGGCCGCGGCCAACGCGGCGGATGGGGTGCTGTTCCGCTTCTGGGTCAGCCACACGATCGAGACGAGCTTCATCTATGTGCGCAAGCAGCAGCCACGGGTGCCGCAGGGCGTGACGCTGCGCCAGGCCACGCGGGCCGACGCACCGCGCATGCAGGCCTATTTCGACCGGGAGGCGCCGCGCCGCAACGGCTACCCGGTGTACGACTTCGGCAAGCTGCTCGCGGGCGACCCGTATTACACCGGCCTGCGCATCGAGCACTACGTGCTGGCCGAGCGGAACGGCGAGATCGTCGGGATGCTGGCCGGCTGGGACCAGAAGGCCTACAAGCAGACGCGCATCGTCGGCTTCAAGCCCATCGTGAAGGTGCTGCGGCCGCTGTACAACCTGTATGTGGGACTGGCCGGAGGCTTCAAACTGCCCGCCGTGGGCGGCGCGCTGAACTACCTGACGGTCTACAACACGCTGGTGACCGACGACGACACCGCAGTGCACCGCGCACTGCTCGACTGGCTGATGGCCCATCAGGGCCAGAAGTACGATGCCATCGCCACGGCCTTCACCCACGGAGACCCGCTGGTCGAGACGCCGCGCGGCTACAAGCGGCAGAAGCTGTTTTCCAGCAACTTCTGGCTGAGCTACGGTGACGACCCGCGGCCCGGCATCGACAGCCGGCCGTTGTACGTGGAGTTGGGGCGGCTCTGAGGCCCGCCCCACCGCCCCTCGGCGATGGCACCGGGGGCGGCGTTCAGGCTGCGGCGCGGGTCGCCGGAGGGGCGGGCGGCGCGTCCGGCGCGGCATCCGTCGCTGCCAACGCTTCGTCGGCCATGCGCGCCAGGACGGCGTCCACCCGGCGCAGGAACGCATGCACGGCGGCCTCGTCGGTTTCGGCGCGCTGCCAGGTCATCGGGATGGTGAGCACGCCATCGAGCTCGGTCAGCACGGGCAGCGGCGAGATGCTGTTGACCACACCGACCATCTGCTCGACCCGCAAGCGCCCGGCCGGAGGCTGAATGCCACCCACATCGCCCAGGCTGGTGGCGTGGCAGCTGATTTTCGGGAAGCGCCCGGCCCGCATCATCTTCACGGCGATGTGGCCGATCAGTGTGCGCCCCAGCCAGGGCATGAGCTCCTCCCACAGATAGGTCCACGCCATTTCGCGGCGCGCGTAGCGGGCCTGTCCCTCGCGGATGGCCGCCTCGATGCTGCGCACCCGCTCGGCCAGCGGCTTGTGGGCGTCCTGCTCGATCACCAGGAAAGCCCCGACGTGGTTGCCCCACAGCGGCCCGTGGCCGGCCGCCTCTGGGTAGTAGCGCCGCAGGTTGACGGAGATGCGGATGACGGCGGCGGCCTGCGGGTCGTCGGGTGCCTGGTCCAGAAAGGTCTGGGCCAACCCGGCGACCACGAAGGTGTTGAGTGACACACCGAGCGCCCGGGCCGCCGCACGCAGGCGCAGCGTGCCCACCGGCACGGTGTGGTGGCACAGCCCGGTGGTGGTGTAGTGCGGCTGCGTCGTCGTGGGGAGTTGCTGGATGTGCAGGCGGGCCAGGCGCCGGGATTCGGCCACCCGGTGGGCACGCGAGCGCCAGATCTGCCGCGGCCACTGCCACCAGCGCGCCGGCGCGATCGCGCCCAGCATCGACGGAGCCTCCAGCGGCATGGGCTCGATGGGCCAGCCCTCTAGCCCGCGCAGCAGTTGCGACACCAGGTGCACCATGGTCATGCCATCGGCAAAGATGTGCGGCACGCCGAAGATGAAGGCCGGCCGATGCGGGTGGGGCACGAAGCGCACGCGCACGCCCAGCCCGCGTTCCAGCGGCACGACCTCGTGCAGGGCGTCGCGGTGCCAGGCCAGCAGCGCCTCCGGGTCGTCCAGGTCGACATGGGGCTCGACACACAGCACGCGCTCGAACAGCTGGTCGATCAGGGGGCCTTCGGGAAGCACGCGGAAGTGGCAGCGGTGCGGCCCCGGCTCGACCACCGTGCGCAGCTTGGGGGCGGCGGCCACCAGAGCGCGCAGCACGCGGCGCAGGTCGGCCTCGGTCACCGGCGAGCCCAGGCGCACCAGATAGGGCTGGATCATGGTCCCGGCCAGCCCTTCGATGGCGGCATAGCCATGCTCGGTGCGGTTCATGGGCACCGTCCGGGACGGCTCGTCAGGCAAAACGTGTGACATGCAACGCATGCTGGCAGAGCCGGATGTGATCTGGCTCAGGACTTGCGCGCCCTCCCCCCTGAATGCGCTGAGGGGGACTGCCTACAATGCGCGGATGACCGTCGCCACCTCATCCCCCTCGCTGCCGCCTCTGGCCAATGACCGCTTTCTGCGCGCCTGCCTGCGCCTGCCCACCGACTGCACGCCCGTGTGGCTGATGCGCCAGGCCGGACGCTACCTGCCGGAGTACCGCGCCACGCGCGACCAGGCCGGCAGCTTCATGGGCCTGGCCACCAACCCGGAGCTGGCCTGCGAGGTGACGATGCAGCCGCTGCGCCGCTACGACCTGGACGCGGCCATTCTGTTCAGCGACATCCTGACCGTGCCCGACGCCATGGGCCTGGGCCTGAGCTTCGCTGCTGGAGAAGGCCCGAAGTTCGCCAAGGTCGTGCGCGACGAAGCGGCCGTGGCCGCCCTGGCCGTGCCGGACATGGACAAGCTGCGCTATGTGTTCGACGCCGTGCGGACCATCCGCCGTGAACTGTCCGACGCCAACGGCGTGGGCAAGGTGCCGCTGATCGGTTTCTCGGGCAGCCCGTGGACCCTGGCCTGTTACATGGTCGAAGGCGGCGGCTCGGACGACTACCGCGCCGTCAAGACGCTGATGTACCAGCGACCGGACCTGATGCACCGCATCCTGAGCGTCAACGCCGACGCCGTGGCCCTCTACCTGAACACGCAGATCGAAGCCGGCGCGCAGGCCGTGATGGTGTTCGACTCGTGGGGGGGCGTGCTGGCCGACGGTGCCTTCCAGCAGTTCAGCCTGGCGTACACAAAGCGCGTGCTGAGCCAACTGAAGAAGGAACACAACGGCTTCCGCATCCCGCACATCGTGTTCACCAAGGGTGGCGGCATCTGGTTGAACGAGATTGCCGACAGCGGCGCCGATGTGGTGGGCCTCGACTGGACCATGGGGCTGGACAAGGCCCGGGCCCTGACCGGCGACCGCGTGGCCCTGCAGGGCAACCTCGACCCGAACGTGCTGTTCGCCAACCCCGAGCAGGTGCAGGCCGAGGTCAAGCGCACGCTGGACGCGTTCGGCCAGCACACGGCGCAATCCGGTCACGTGTTCAACCTGGGCCATGGCATCAGCCAGTTCACCCCGCCCGAGAACGTCTCGGTGCTGGTGGACACCGTGCACGCCCACAGCCGCGCGCTGCACGCGGCCTGATCGGATCGGGGAATCGCGCGTCGCTCAGCGGCGCTCGATGACCACCGGCCGGACCTGCAACACCGACTGCGCGTGGCGGGCGGCCGCGTGGGCCTGTTCACGCGAGCCATAGGGGCCCAGCTGCAGCTTGAACAGCGAGGCTTCCTGGAAGACCGCGAGCAGCGGTTGCAGGGGCTGCAGATCGGACGCGATGCGCTGCTGCAGCCGCTCGACCCCGTCTCGCCGGGCCAGCGCGGCCAGCTGCACCCAGAAGCCCTTGGCCGCCGTCGTGTAGGCACGTGCCGGGGTGGCCTCGGCCGCCACGGGTTCGGTCGCCGCCGGGATGGGCTGGGGGGCGACGGGCGCCACATCCGGCATGGCACCGGCGAGCACACCGGGATCGGTCCCACCAGGCATCGAAGGGGCCGCGGGGTCCATCACGGTGCCGCGCCGCCAGGCGCCCGAACGGATGTCTTCGAAGGTGATGCGCTCCACCTCGACCTCGCTCACGCCGCCGGTGATGCCCAGCCGGTCTGCCGCGGCATAGCTGAGGTCGATCACCCGCTCACGGTGGAACGGCCCGCGGTCATTGATGCGCACGATGACCTCTCGGCCCGACGCCACATGCCGGACGCGGGCATAGCTGGGAATGGGCAGCGTGCGGTGCGCGGCCGTGAGCCCGTAGACGCTGTAGAGCTCGCCGCTGGCCGTGCGGCGGCCGTGAAAGCGGGTGCCGTACCACGATGCCAGGCCCCGCTCGGTGAAGGGCAGGTCCTCGCGCTCCGGGGTGTAGCTTTGTCCCAGCACGGTGTACGGCTTGTTCGGCCCTCCCACACGGATGGGCTCGACGCGCGGCTCGGGGGCCGGCGCACCCAACAGGTCGCGCGAGGGGTTGACGGGCGGTCCGTCGCGGTCCGGGTGGCGCGAGACGACGGCGGGCACGCCCGCGGGGGGCCTGGCCGTTGCACCGGACGGATCCGAGGACGCCGGCCGACTGGCGCAGCCCGCCAGCCACGCGAGCAGCACGAACGCGCCACCCAGCAACGAGCGGCGCGCCAGCCGTTTCGGCCACGCAGGGGACAGGACAGGGCCTTGCATGCGCGCACCATACCGCAAACCATCCGGCTCGGCGACCCCGGTCCGCCGCCGGATCGGGCGCCCCGACCTGCCCTGAGGAGGGACACCGCTGCATGCATGGCTTACCGCCCGATGTGCCTGAGACGGGGTTGGGCGCGGCACAATTCACACTTCGACGGCCTTTTCACGGCCCCCTGCCCCGCCCGACGCACAGCCAGCCCGCCATGTCACGACCAGAGGACCCCGTTTTCCAGCACGATTTCGAGCGCGGCATGCGCAACCGCCGCGCCGCCCTGGGCGATGCCTGGGTGGACAAATCGATCGCCAAGGCCAACACCTTCAACGCCGAGTTCCAACACTTCATCACCGAGTACGCCTGGCACGGTGCCTGGGGCCGCCCGGGGCTGGACTGGAAGACGCGCCGGGTGCTCGTGCTGGCGGTGACCAGCGCCCTGGGCCGCTGGGACGAGTTCGAGATCCACCTGCGCGGCGCGCTGACGCCCGGCAATGCCCACACCCTGACACCGGACGAGGTGCGCGAGGCACTGATCCAGATCGCCATCTACGCCGGCGTGCCGGCGGCCAACACCGGCTTTGCCAAGGCGGTGCAGATCCTGCGCGAACTCGGCATGGAGCCGCAGCCCCACCCGGCCGACCAGGCCTGGCACACCGGCGTGGGCCGCTCGGTGTTCACCCACACCCGCCCCAAGCTGCACGCCACGGTGCGCGAGGCCCGCAACAAGGCGCCGGCCCACACCCTCGTGTTCAGCCACGCCCTGGGCCAGGACGGCAGCATGTGGGACCTGGTGGCCAATGAACTGGCGGCCGGCCACCGCGTCATCTGCCCGGACACCCGCGGCCACGGCCGCTCGCAGACACCCGCCGAGCCCCTGACGCTGACCGAACTGGCTGCCGACGCCGCCCGCCTGATCGACGAGCTGGCCGGTGGGCCGGTGGTGTGGGTGGGTTTGTCAATGGGCGGCCTGATCGGCCAGGAGCTGGCGCTGCGCCACCCCGACAAGGTCAAGGCCCTGGTGCTGGCCAACACCACGTCGGGCTACGACGAGGTCGGCCGCGAGGCCATCGGCCAGCGCATTGCCACGGTTGAGTCGCACGGCCTGGGCGCGATCAGCACGACGACGATGGCGCGGTTCTTCAGCGAAGACTTCCGGCGCAACCAGGCCGCCGCTGTGGCGCGCCACCAGCGCCTGCTGGAGGCCACCGACCCGGACGGTTACACCGCGTGTGCCGCGGCCCTCTGCGACGCCGACTACGGCTACCGCCTGGGCCAGATCCGCGTGCCGACGCTGGTGGTGGCCGGCACGGCCGACCAGACCACGCCCATCGAGGCGGCACAGACGCTGGCGCGCGGCATCCCCGGGGCGCAACTGGCCCTGCTCGAGGGCTGTGCCCACCTGAGCGCCGTCGAACAACCCCAGGCGTTCGCCGAACTGCTGAGCGAATTCGTCGCCAGCCTGTGACGGCCGCCACGCGCGCGGGCCCGCGCTGCGCCGCCCGGCCCGCGCTTGGCCTATCCTTGGCGACCCGCGTGGGCCTCGGCTGGCCGACGCCCGCTGCCCCCTGCCCGCCCGATGTCCGCTTCCACCCCACCGATGATGAACCCGGCCCAGATGGCGGCCGTCCAGCACCTGGACTCTCCCTGCCTGGTGCTGGCGGGCGCCGGCTCGGGCAAGACGCGGGTGATCACGCACAAGATCGCGCGGCTGATGCAGCCCGGCTACGGCGCTGACCTGGCCCCGTCGCAGATCGGCGCCATCACCTTCACGAACAAGGCCGCCGCGGAAATGCGCGAGCGCGTCAAGCACCTGATCGGCCCCCGGGCCGCCGCCAAGCTGATGGTCAGCACCTTCCACTCGCTGGGCGTCAAGCTGCTGCGCGAGGACGGCACCGCGCTCGGGCTGAAACAGGGCTTTTCCATCCTCGACAGCGACGACGTCACCAGCATCCTGCGCGACTGCGGGGCCACCACGGACGCCAAGCTGGCGCGCAGCTGGCAGTGGACGATCAGCCTGTGGAAGAACCAGGGGCTGGACTCGAACGCCGCCCTGAGCCAGTGCAAGACCGACGACGAGGTGGTGGCCGCCCGGGTGATGAAGCTGTACGAAGAGCGTCTGCTGGCCTACCAGGCGGTCGACTTCGACGACCTGATCGGCCTGCCACTGAAGCTGCTGCAGGAGCACGAGGCCGTGCGTCAGAAGTGGCAGCGCCAGCTGCGCCACGTGCTGGTCGACGAATACCAGGACACCAACGCCACGCAGTACGAGCTGCTCAAGCTGCTGGTGGGGCCGGACGGCATCTTCACCGCCGTGGGCGACGACGACCAGTCCATCTACGGCTGGCGCGGCGCCACGCTGGACAACCTCAAGCGCCTGCCACAGGACTTCCCCAACCTCAAGGTCATTCCGCTGGAGCAGAACTACCGCTCGACCAGCGCCATCCTCCGGGCGGCCAACCACGTCATCCAGCTCAACCCCAAGCTGTTCCAGAAGACGCTGTGGTCGGACCTGGGCGAAGGCGAGCCCATCAAGCTGATGGAGTGCGACAACGAAGAGCACGAGGCCGAGCGCACCGTGGCGCACTTCCAGTTGCTGCGTAACCGCCTGCTGCACGACCACCCAGGCAGCGACAAGGCCGACTGGAGCAACTTCGCCATCCTGTACCGCGCCAACCACCAGGCGCGGCCCTTCGAGCAGGCGCTGCGCAAGGCCAACATCCCGTACAAGGTGTCGGGCGGCCAGAGCTTTTTCGACAAGGCCGAGATCAAGGACCTGTGCGCCTGGCTGCGCCTGCTGATCAACAACGACGACGACCCGGCCTTCCTGCGCGCGGTGACCACGCCCAAGCGCGGCATCGGCCACCAGACCCTGGGCGCCCTGGGCGAGTTCGCGGGCAAGTGGAAGGTCAGCCTGTTCGAGGCGCTGTTCTCGGAGTCGCTGGCCACGGCGCTGAACCGGCGGGCCCTTGATGGCCTGCACGAATTCGGCCGCTACGTGAACGACCTGGAGTACCGCGCCCGCCAGACCGTGGGCGCCGAGGCTGCCAAGGAACTGCTGCTGGAGTGGCTGAAAGAGATCGGCTACGAGCAGCACCTCTACGACAACGAAGAAAACGAGAAGGTCGCGGCCGCGCGCTGGGCCAACGTGCTGGATTTCGTCGACTGGGTGGCCAAGCGCTGCGGCGGTGAGATCGAGAACGACGGCGGCATGACGGTCGAGAGCGAGCGCAAGAACGTGCTGGAGGTGGCGCAGCTGATCTCGCTGATCACCAGCCTGGCCGAGCGCGAGAGCGACCAGAAGCAGGTGACGCTGACCACGCTGCACGCCTCGAAGGGCCTGGAGTGGCCGCACGTGGTGCTGGCCGGCGTCAACGAGGGGCTGCTGCCCTTCTCGCGCGAGGACGTCGAGATCAGCGGGCAGCAGATCGAGGAAGAACGCCGGCTGATGTACGTGGGCATCACGCGCGCGCGGCTGACGCTGGGCGTGAGCGTGCTCAAGCGCCGCAAGAAGGGCCGCGAGTACGTGCAGGCCACGCCCAGCCGCTTCATCGCCGAGATGAAACTGGGCGAAGGCGGCGGGCCCAAGGAAGACCCCCGCGAAAAGCTCAAACGCCTGCGGGAAGAGATGGCGGCGCGGGCCAAGGCCAGCGCGGCGGCCGCCCGATCTCAGCCCTGACGGGCTTCGGCGGCCCCGCACAGGGCGAAAAAAAACCCGAGTTCCAGGGAACTCGGGTTTGAAATCCACCAAAGGAGATGGGTGGAGGAGACAAACGAAACAAGCAGTGGAACGACTCGGTTTCAACACGAAAAGTTCCATCGCGATACAGGCAATTGTACAGACGGCCCGGATTGTTCACAAGGGTTTTCACTGATGCCGCACCGAAAACAGGGCAATCCGCGTGACGAACGCCCGGGGTATCGCCTCGGCCCGTGCAAAATGCGCTCCCACCCGACCTTCTGGCGTCATCAGGACACGCACCATGGAATGCACGATCAACTGGCAGCCCGCCTCCGGCATGGCCTTCATGGCTGAAACCGGCAGCGGCCACATCATCAACATGGACGGCGCCCCCGAGGGCGGGGGGCGCAACCTGGCTCCCCGGCCGATGGAAACGGTGTTGGCCGGCACCGGCGGCTGCACCGCCTACGATGTCGTGCTGATCCTCAAGCGCGGCCGCCACGACGTGCGCGGCTGCCAGGTCAAGATCACGGCCGAGCGCGCCGAGACCGACCCCAAGGTCTTTACCAAGATCAACATGCACTTCATCGTCACCGGCGTGAACCTGCCGGAGGCGGCCGTGGCCCGCGCCATCCAGATGTCCCACGAGAAGTACTGCTCGGCGTCGATCATGATCGGCAAGACCGCCGAGATCACGACCAGCCACGAGGTCGTGGCCGCCTGAACGGGCTCAGATGCGGTGGGCCGTGAAGGTCATCACCTTGGCCGCCAGCCGCATCAGCCCCCGTACCGGCAGCGGCAGGGGCGCGCCCCCGGCCGCCAGCGCGGCATCGGCGTGCTCGACCTCGTCGTCGCGCATCTGCCGCACGATGGCCCGCGAGGCTTCGTCGCCCGGCGGAAGGCGGTCGAGGTGGCTGTTGAGGTGGGCCTCCACCTGACGCTCGGTCTCGACCACGAAGCCCAGACTGACGGCGTCGCCCGCGCGTGCCGCCAGCAGGCCGATGCCGAACGCGCCGGCGTACCACAGCGGGTTGAGCAGACTGGTGCGCCCGCCCAGCTCCTTGAGGCGCTGCTCGGTCCAGGCCAGGTGATCGGTTTCCTCGCGCGCGGCCGCATCGAACTGGGCCTTCAGCGCGGGGTCCTTCGTGCCCCAGGCCTGGGAGGCGTACAGCGCCTGTGCGCACACCTCGCCCACGTGGTTCACCCGCATCAGGGCCGCCGACAGGCGCTTCTGCTCCTCGGTCAGCACCGCGCCTTCGACCGGAGGCTGCGGACACGGGCGCGCCGCCGTGTGCTCGGCAAACACCGTGCGGACCGCCGCATCCAGCGAGATCAGGAGGCGGTCGAGGCCATCGTGCTGGACGGCGGAGCGGGCGGGGGCGTGAGCGGTGTGCATGGTCGCCGATGGTGACAGGTTGGCGCGGCAGAGCCCTGATCGTACTCAAAGCCCGTGGCGCAGGACGGGCCGTTGTGGTGCGACGGCCACCGGATCCCGGGTCAGGCCGACGTCAGGGCGCAGCGGATCAGCGCTGCATCAACCCGCGGCTCTTGGCGATCGACATGAGGATGCCGAGCGCCAGCCCCAGGGTGACCATGGCCGTGCCTCCGTAGCTGATGAAGGGCAAGGGCACCCCCACCACCGGCAGGATGCCGCTCACCATGCCCATGTTGACGAAGGCGTAGGTGAAGAAACTGAGCGACACGGCGCCTGCGAGCAGGCGGGAGAACAGCACCGGGGCCTGCGACGCGATGTAGAGCCCCCGGAAGATCAGGGCGAGGAAACCGACCATCAGACCAAGGCAGCCCGCCAGCCCGAACTCCTCGGCATAGGCGGCGAAGATGAAGTCGGTCGTGCGCTCGGGGATGAACTCGAGGTGGGTCTGCGTGCCCTGCATGAAGCCCTTGCCCGTCATGCCGCCGGACCCGATGGCGATCATGCCCTGGATGATGTGAAAACCCTTGCCGAGCGGGTCCACCGTCGGGTCGAGCAGGGTGCACACCCGCGTCTTCTGGTATTCGTGCAGACCCAGCCACTTCACACCGGGCTGGCACAGTTGGGGCTCGTACCAGACGATGAGGCTGATGCCGATCACGCCGGCGGCCAGCACGGGCACGATCAGCCGCCAGCTCAGGCCGGCAAAGAAGATCACGTACAGGCCGGACGACATCACCAGCATGGCCGTCCCCAGGTCGGGCTGCTTGAGGATGAGGGCCACGGGCGCCATCAGCAGCGCGCCTGCGATGGCAAAGTCCGGCCCTCGCAACTGCCCTTCCCGTCGCTGGAACCACCAGGCCAGCATCAACGGCGCAGCGATCTTCAGGATCTCGGACGGTTGGATGACCAAGCCCACGTTCAGCCAGCGCGTCGAGCCCTTTTTGGTGATGCCGAACAGCTCGGTGGCAATCAGCAGGACGATGCCCAGGATGTACAGCGGCACCGCGAGGCTCATCAGCCGCTGAGGTGGCACCTGGGCTACGGTGAACATCACGAGCGCGGCCAGCAGCATGTTGCGCGACTGGTCCCCGAAACGGGAGCCGTTGTCGAACCCGGCGGAATACATGGTCACCAGCCCGGTTGTGCACAGCGCCAGGACAATGAGCAGCAAGGGCAGGTCGAAGCCCTGGAACACCGGGCGCACGCGCTGCCACAGCGAGGGTTTGTCAAACGCGATGCTCATGGCTGCTCCCGGGATGCGGCGGGGGTGGGCCGGGCGGCCGCGCTGCTGGCGGCGCCTACGACGGTCAGAGGCACATCGGCCCCGAAGGCGTCCATCCGCCGCGGCAGCGGGACGTCTTCGACTCGCCGCGGTGTACCGATCGGCGCCACGCCTTTGCCTTGCTGGACCAGCGCGATGTCCTCCTCGCTGGGGTAGAGCCCCAGCAGCAGGTAGTCCAGCACGCGACGGGCAATGGGGGCCGCGGCGGCAGCGCCGAAGCCGGCGTTCTCGACGATCACGGCCAGCGCCACCCGGGGAGCGTCCACCGGGGCGAAAGCCTCATAGAGCGAATGGTCGCGACGGTACTCCTCCAACCGGGAGGCCACGTACTTCTCGTTCTGGCGTAGTCCGACAGCCTGGGCGGTGCCCGTCTTGCCCCCGCTGGTGTAGCCCGCCCCCATGAAGACACGCGTCGACGTGCCCTGCTGGGTCACGCCGTACATGGCCTCGCGGATGAGCCCGGTGTGGCCGGCCTGGAACTTGATCGGCGAGAGGGCCTCGCGCTCCGGAATGCGCCGCTCGCGGGTCACGACGTTCTCGATCTCCCGCACGATGCGAGGCTGGTAGCGCTGCCCGTCGCTCACCACCGTGCCGAGCGCCGACGCGATCTGCAGCATGGTGAAGTTGTTGTAGCCCTGGCCGATTCCCAGCGAGATGGTCTCGCCCGCGTACCACTTCTTCTGCTCGGGGCGACGGTAGGTCTTGCGCTTCCATTCGGTGGACGGCAGGATGCCCGAGACCTCGCCCTTGAGGTCGATGCCAGTCTGGCGGCCAAAGCCCAGCGGGGCCATCTGGTCGTGGATCAGGTCCACGCCCATCTCATTGGCCAGCGAATAGAAATAGACGTTGCTCGATTCAACGATGGCGCGGCGCATGTCCATCGCACCGCCGCGCTCGTTTTCCGGGCTGCGGAAGCGGTGCCCCCCGAACAGGAAGACGCCGTTGTCCATGATGATGGTGCTGGGGCTGCGCTTGCCGGTGTTCAGGGCGGCCAGCGCCATGAAGGGCTTGTAGGTCGAGCCCGGCGGGTAGGTGCCACGTAGCGCCCGGTTGAGCAGCGGCTTGTCGGCGCTCTCGTTGAGCTCTTTCCAGTTTTCGGTGTCGATGCCGTCGACGAACAAGTTCGGATCGAACGTGGGTTTGGAGACAAAGGCCAGCACCTCGCCGTTGCGCGGGTCGATGGCCACCAGGGCGCCCCGGCGGTTGCCGTACAGGCGCTCGATGAGGCCCTGCAGCTTGATGTCGATCGACAGGTGCACCGTGTTGCCCGGCGTGGCTGGCGTGGAGCGCAGCCGGCGCACGGCCCGCCCGCCCGCGCTGGTCTCGACCTCCTCGACGCCGGTGATGCCGTGCAGTTCGCGCTCGTAGCTCTGCTCGATGCCCAACTTGCCGATGTGCTCGGTGCCCCGGTAGTTGGCCTGGTCCTCTTCCGGCCAGTCTTCCATGGCCTTGGCTTCGCGCTGGTTGATGCGGCCGATGTAGCCCAGCACGTGGCTGGCCAGCTCGCCATAAGGGTAGTGGCGGAACAGGCGGGCCTGGATGTCCACACCGGGAAAGCGGTAACGCTGGGCCGTGAACCGGGCCACCTCCTCGTCGCTGAGGCGGGTGCGGATGGGAATGGACTCGAAGCTCTTGGATTCTTCCCGCAGGCGCTTGAAACGGCGCCGGTCACGGGGCTGGATGTCGACAATCTCGGTCAGGGCGTCGATGGTGGCCTCGACGTCCTTCACCTTCGATGGCGTGATCTCGAGGGTGTAGGCCGAGTAGTTGTTGGCCAGCACCATGCCATGGCGGTCGACGATGAGCCCGCGGTTGGGCACGATGGGCACCACCGCGATGCGGTTGCTCTCGGCCTGGGTGGCCAGCTGCTCATGGCGAACCACCTGCAGCGTCACGAGGCGGAAGACGAGCAGGCCGAAACAGAACAGCACGAACGCCACAGCCGCCCACAGGCGAAGCCTGAAGCGGCTGAGTTCGACTTCGAGATTCTTGAGTTCGGTCATGAGCGGGTGCGCAACCCGCTATCGTAGCGTGCCCGCTGGCGCTCAGTAGCGCCAGACGCCCTGCAACCACCAGCGCGTGCGGGCGTTGCTGGGCTCGGACACGATCCGCTCGTCACCCAGGCGGGTGGCCACGGTCACGCGAACGACCGTGGTGGGCTGGGGTGACCACAACAGCGACAGGCCCGTGCCGCGCAGGATGCGCCGGTTCTCGGTGTCGGGCAGCGGGTGGCGGTTCAGCCAGATCTGGCCGAAATCCACGAAGCCAGCCAGCTGCACGGCCTGCAGCGGCAGCGTGTAGCGCACTTCACCCGATGCGATGTAACCCTCGTCACCCGTGGCCTCGCCCTGCGGATAGGCGCGCACGCCCTGCATGCCGCCCAGCGACAGGCGCTCGGACGAATCCAGGTTCTGCGACGCCAACTGCGTGTACGCCGAGCCATACAGGCTCCAGTTGCCGCTCACGGGGGCCGTGATGTTGCTCGTCAGCACGAACTTGCTGAAGCCACCGTGGGTCTTGAGGCCCTGGGCATCGGCTGCGCGGTTGGCTTCGTTTTCCAGCACCAGCTGGCCGTGCGTGGACAGCGCCGCAAAGCTGTAGGTGGCATTGCCCACCAGGCCATAGCCGTTCAGGCCGATGCCAGCCACCCGGCTGTGCTTGCGGTTCACGATCTCCGGCTCGAACGAGGCGAAGCGGTCTTCGTAGTTCTTGCGCTCGAAACTGGTCGTCAGGAAGGCGCTGTGCTCGACAGAGCGCCACAGCGGGTAGGTGGCCTGCACCGTGCCCACACGCGCCCAGCCGGAGGCCTTCAGCGGTTCGTACTCACGGCCCAGCTTGTAATGCAGGTCGGACCACGACGCCCCCACGACCCAGCCCGAGCCGCCGACCGGCACGCGGTAGCCCAGACGGGCCTGGCGCAGATTCTCGTCGGTGGCCAGCAGGCGCAGCTGCACCTGGTCACCCAGCCCGGCCGGGCTGTTGACGTTGACCGTGGCGCCCAGGCGGTTGTAGCCGGTGTAGCGGTTGCCATGCGTGTCGGCTTCGATGAGCCCGGTCACGCGGGAGCCCGGCTCGACGGTGACATCCAGGTCGGTCTCGCCGGTCTGTGCACCGGGCTTGAGCAGCACCGTGGCACGGCTGGCGCCCGGGGTTTCGCCCAGCAGCAGCAGGCGGCGTTCCAGCGTGGGCTCGAACACCACGCTGCCAGCGGGCATGCGGCCAGCCAGAGCGGCGACCTGCGCATCGCGGATCAGCGAGCGATTGTCGATGTTGACCTTGCCGATGCGCCCTTCCACGACCAGCACCTGCACCACGCCGTCACGGATCTCTTGCGCGGGCAAGATGGCGCGCGCCGCACCGTAGCCGGCGTTCTGGTAGTAGGCCGTGATGCGGTAGACCGCGTCCTGCAGATCGGCCAGCGACCACGTCTTGCCCGGCACCTCGGCCACGAGCGCATCGAGCTCTTCGGTACGGAACACGGTGTTGCCCGTGATCACCAGTCGGGCCACGTCGATGCGGGGGCCTTCGTTCTGCGCCCCTGGCTTGGGCTGCTCGCGCTGCTGGACCGCACGCTCGTCGGCGGGCCGCGTGGGGGCCTGCAGCGGGGGCGACACGAGTCGCTCCACATCACCGGCCGAGGGTGCGTTCGAAGGCGTGACCTGAGCGAGCGCCTGCGACACGGCCAGGCTCAGGGACAGCAGGGCAAAGGGCGTGGCCCAGCGGGCCGGCAACGGGTTGTGCATCACAGTGCGTGGGTCTTCTCAGCGTCTTGCAACAGGGCAGCAGGCTCAGGCCTCACTGCAGGGTCGGCGGCAGGCGGACAGCGCCGTTCTCATCACGGATCGGGCTGTTGTCCTTGCGGACGCGCGCGCGGATCTTCTTGTCGTCCTCCTGCTCACCGGCGGCCGTCGGCTCCAGGCCGGCCAGCGGGTCGATGGCGGTCGGCGGATTGGTGTCCGGCGGCAGGATGTTGACCGGCAGGATGGTCAGCTGTCCGGCTTCGTACGTGATCGCGTAGTTCGACGACGCCAGACCGGACGCCACGATCGTGGTCGAGCCGGGCAGCACCGCGCCCTGCGACGTGCCACCGTAAACCAGCGTGCCTGTCAGCGATGCCAGCGTGTCGGTCGAAGCGAGACCCGTGGCGGTCACGCCGTTGCCGCCGAAGAACGGCACGTTGTCCTGCACCTTGGTGAGGTCGTTGGCGCGGATGATCAGGGCCGCCGGGTCGATGGTCAGCGTGCCGCTGGCGTACGTCAGGTCGTAGTTCTTGGCGGTCAGGCCACTGGCGATGATGCCGTAGGTGCCTGCGTTCACGGCGCCCTGGGCGCTGCCGCCGTAGGCCACCGTGCCGCCGAGCACGGCCGCGGTTTCGCCATTGACGAAGCCGCTGTAGCTCACGCCGTTGCCACCCTCGAAGGCCAGGCCGTTGTAGGTGCGGCTGGCGTCCTGGGCGGTCACCGTCAGCGC
>NZ_CAJYGK010000017.1 GCF_913773725.1 uncultured Aquabacterium sp.
GCCCCCGGCAACCAGCACGGCGCAGGCCAGGTCATGAAAGCGCCGAGCCTGATTGGCCTGCTCGGCCCAGCGCGCATCGGTGTTGTAGCTGGGCCAACGGAGGTGCGCATCGTCCAGCTGCTCCAACTCCGACAGGAAGCGCCGGAGATTGGTGATGGCCCGCTCGCTCTTGTGGTTGAGGAGGGCAAGGCAAGCAGCCGAAACCGGGAAGCCCAGCACGAGCCATTCGACTGGCAGCCCTTGCCCGCGCTGTCCGCGCAAGGCCACCAGGGCCGCCAGCAGGCTTACCACCAGCGTCACGTAAAGGGCCAATGCCTGTTGGCGTTGGGTGATGCGGGCATTGACCTCCTGGTATGCCGCAATGAAGCGATAGTTGGCGTCGACGGATTCCTTGCTCATTGCAGCATGCTACTGCCAGCCTGTGTGCCGCCGCACGCGCCAGCCCATCACCAAGCCCACGCCGGCAAAGAGCAGGAACACCCACCCGGACACCGCGCCGGCCATGATGCCGGACAGCAGCGTGCCCACCGTGCATCCCAACGCCAGCATGGCCCCCATTCCCATCAAGGCCCCTCCGAGCAGATTGCGCAAGAGCGCCGACAACGAGGGGCGCTGCAGCCGGAAGTCGCCGGCCAGCACCGCAGCCGCGAGCGCCCCCAGAACCAGCCCGACCACAAAGGCGCCGTTGTGAGACCACAGCGTCTCCTTCACGGCGGTGGCACAGCCTCGAAACGAGTCCAGCCCTTCCAGACGCTCCGGCAGCCAGGCCTGTCGATCGGCCAGCGTGCGGGCCAGACTGCCGAGTTCGGACGTGACGCCCAGTGGCTGCACACGCAGAAAGGCCACCACGGCGAGTCCGCCGATGAGCAGTCCGCCAACATGGGCGGGCCAGCGACGCTGCCACCAAGCAGGCGTGGACGACGAGGTGGCGGGGGGGCATCGGTGCCACAAGGACAGCAAGACGGCCAGCCCCCCCAGACTCAACAGCTGAAGCGCAAGCGACCCCTCGTAGCCCACCAGATGGGGCAGCCACAGGACCGGTGCCTCCTGGATGTAGCCCAGGTAGAGCGGGTTCCAGACCCTCAGACCCAGGATGAATCCGAGGAGATTGCCCAGCAGGGCTGCCGGTGCGGTCAGCACACCTTCACCGAGGCGGTAGAGCTGCGCACTGACACATGAGCCAGCCAACGCCATGCCCACGCCGAACAGCAACGCAGCCCCCGCCAGCACAGCGCTCACAGGGCCGATGTGGGCCCCCGGAGGAAGACGCCCCGGCGCAGGATCGGGAAGGAATGCGCCGAACACCGCGTGGTAGCCCAGCGTCCCGACAGCCAGTGCAGCAAGGATGCCCAAAAGCCCCCTGGCATCGCGCTGCTCGAGAAAGTCCCGGCTCACACAGTAGAAGCAGAAGCGCGAGCGCTGCAGGAAGATCCCGAACAACACCCCCAGGAACAGAGACAGCGCGAGGGCTCGCCCACCCGGCTGGTCAGCCAGATGGCGATGAAGCAAAAAGGCCGTGCTCAGCACGGCCCCGGTCGACAGGAGCGCGACCACAGAGGGCTGCATCCTGCCCACCACAGGCTCTGACAACGCCATGCTCATCAACGGCCGCCCCACACGGTCCCCGCGGGGTTGTTGACCGGCACGCCGACGGCATTGCCATACTCGGTCCACGAGCCGTCGTAATTGCGCACGTCATAGCCCAGCAGCTTTTTGAGCGCAAACCACGTATGGCTCGAACGCTCACCGATGCGGCAGTAAGTGATCACGGGCCGCTTGCCGTCGACACCCACCCCTGCGTAGAGCTTGCGCAGCTCCTCGACGGGCTTGAATGTGCCGTCAGCGGCCACTGCCTGCGCCCAGGGTACGTTCACCGCGCCGGGGACATGGCCGGCGCGCACGGCGAGCTCCTGCACACCGGCGGGAGCAAAGACCTTGCCATTGAATTCGTCCGCAGAGCGAATGTCCACCAGGGCCGCGTTGCTCTTCCTCTCGGCCACGGCAACCACGTCACTCAGGCGCGCTCGCAACTGCAGGTTTGCGGCAGAGACCTGCACGTTGCCCGCAGCGGGCGTGGCCGCGATGGGCGAAAGCGCACGGCCCTCAGCCTCCCACTTCTTTCGCCCGCCATCCAGCAGCTTCACGTTCTTGACGCTGTAGACGTCCAGCACCCAGGCGCCCCAGGCCGCAAACCAGTTGTTGTTGTCACCGTAAAGAATGACCGTGCTGTCCTGGTTGACGCCAGCCGCACGCAGCTTCTTCTCCAGATCTTTCTGTGAAACGATGTCCCGCCGCACAGGGTCGACCAGATCGGTGTGCCACTCGAAGTTCACTGCACCCGGAATGTGCCCTCGCTCGTACACGCCGGGCACCACGCTCACCTCGATCACCTTGACCTTCGGGTCATTGAGGTTCTTGTCGAGCCAGTCGGTGCTGACAAGGTAGGGTGAAGTGTTGTTGGCGAGAGCCGGCAGGGTGACCAGCCAGGCAGCAGCCAGGAGGAGCTTCTTGTATGTCTTCATGAGGGCCTCGGTTGCGGTTGATCGGCGGCGAACTGGCACTGTCGTGTACCGTCAGATCGCCACACAAAGTTTGATCAACCCGCTAAGCACTGTGAACTGACCGATTTGCATGAGCACATGCACAAAACCAGACAGCGGGGATATCGCCGGCATCCCCGCTGCCAACAGGGCTCGGAAGGGTCAGAACTGCGGTCCGCCAAAACCGCCTTCGTCATGATGAGGCGTCGCCGGTGCCTTCGGCTCGGGGAGAGTCGAGACGATGGCCTCCGTGGTGAGAATCAGCGAAGCCACCGACGCGGCGTTCTGCAGCGCCGTGCGTGTCACCTTGGCCGGATCCAGCACGCCCTGCTCCACCAGATCACCGTAGGTGTCATTGGCCGCGTTGTAGCCGAAGTTGCCCGAGCCTTCCAGAACCTTGTTGACGACCACCGAAGCCTCCCCACCGGCGTTGGCCACGATCTGGCGCAGCGGGGCCTCGATCGCGCGCAGCACCAGTTCGATGCCGGCGTCCTGATCGGCGTTGTCGCCCTGAATCCGGCCCACCGCTTTCTTGGCACGCAGCAGGGCCACCCCGCCACCGGGCACGATGCCCTCTTCCACGGCAGCGCGGGTAGCATGCAGGGCATCCTCCACACGGGCCTTCTTTTCTTTCAGCTCGACCTCGGTCGCGGCACCCACCTTGATGACGGCCACCCCGCCGGCCAGCTTGGCCACGCGTTCCTGCAGCTTCTCGCGGTCGTAGTCAGAGCTCGCCTCGGCGATCTGAGCCCGGATCTGCTTGACACGGGCTTCGATGTCGGCGGCATCACCGGCACCATCGATCAGCGTGGTGTGTTCCTTGCCCACCTCCACGCGTACCGCCTGGCCCAACTCGGCCAGCGTCACCTTGTCCAGCGTCAGACCCACCTCTTCAGCGATGACCTTGCCGCCGGTCAACGTGGCGATGTCTTCAAGGATGGCCTTGCGGCGGTCGCCGAAGCCAGGCGCCTTCACAGCCACGACCTTCAGGATGCCCCGGATGGTGTTGACCACCAGGGTAGCCAGGGCCTCGCCTTCCACCTCCTCTGCAATGATCAGCAACGGGCGATTCGCCTTGGCAACCTGCTCCAGCGTGGGCAGCAGGTCACGTATGTTGCTGATCTTCTTGTCGAACAGCAACACGAACGGGTTGTCGAGCACAGCCAGCTGGCGGTCGGGGTTGTTGACAAAGTAGGGCGAGAGGTACCCGCGGTCGAACTGCAGGCCTTCGACCACATCCAGTTCGTTGTGGAGCGACTTTCCATCCTCGACCGTGATGACGCCCTCCTTGCCGACCTTGTCGATGGCGTCGGCGATGATCTGACCGATGTCCCAGTCGGAGTTGGCCGAGATGGCGCCGACCTGGGCGATCTCCTTGGAGGTGGTGGTCGGCTTGGCCAGCTCCTTGACTTCGGCAACCAGGGCCACCACGGCCTTGTCGATGCCACGCTTCAGATCGGTCGGATTCAGTCCGGCCGCGACGTACTTGAAGCCCTCGCGCACGATGGCCTGCGCCAGCACAGTGGCCGTGGTGGTGCCGTCACCGGCGTTGTCAGAGGTCTTGGATGCGACTTCCTTGACGAGCTGGGCACCGATGTTCTCGTACGGATCCCGGAGTTCGATTTCCTTGGCGACGGACACGCCGTCCTTGGTCACGGTGGGTGATCCGAAGGACCGCTCGAGCACGACGTTGCGGCCCTTGGGACCGAGGGTGACCTTGACGGCATTGGCCAGGATGTCGACGCCACGAACAATCTTGGCACGGGCGTCGTCGCTGAACACGACTTGTTTGGCAGGCATGAAAGCTCCAGAGAAGAGAAGAAGGCGAAGAAGGATCAGTCTTCGATCACAGCCAGGACATCGTCCTCGCGGATGACGAGCAGCTCGTGGCCGTCGACCTTGACCGTCTGCCCGGCGTACTGACCAAACAGAATGCGGTCGCCCGGTCGAACTTGGGGAACAACAAGACCGCCATCGCTGCCACGCTTGCCGGGACCGACGGCCACGATTTCGCCCTGCTCCGGCTTCTCACCAGCCGAGCCTGGTAACACGATGCCGCCGGCTGTCCTGAGTTCGGGCTCGCTGCGGCGCACGATAAGACGGTCTTGCAAAGGGCGCAGAGACATGAAGAGACACTCCTGAGACGATGAAGCCCCGACGTGCGGGGCTTCGTTTGAAACGAGGTCTCACTCTACCTATACGGGGTTGGCCGTGATTGGAGAAATCGTCAGCTGCTCATGCCATATGCGCTCATGCACGGCCGCGCCCTCATGCCCGCAGATGTCGATTGAAAAAGGCCAGCGTCCGTTGCCAGGCCAAGGTGGCGGCCGTCTGGTCGAATCGCGGTGTGGTGTCATTGTGAAAGCCGTGCTGCGTGCCGGGGTAGAAATGGACCTCATGCCGAACGCGGGCCTGCTTCAAGGCCTCCTCATACTTCGGCCAACCCGCGTTGATGCGCTCGTCATGCTCGGCGTAATGGATCAGCAGCGGCGCCCTGATGCGCCCCACCTCCTCGGCCGGCGGTTGACCACCATAGAAGGGCACGGCGGCATCGAGTTCGGTCAGTTGCACGGCCAGATGGTTGGCCACGCTGCCGCCATAACAGAAGCCCACCACACCCGTCTTGCCGTTACCCTCGGGGTGCGCCTTCAGCCAGCGAGCGGCGGCCACGAAATCCGCACGCGCGCGCGCCGGATCGAGCGTCTGAAACAGCGCGCGCGCCTTGTCCTCGTCCCCCGGGTACCCCCCCAGTGAGGACAAGGCGTCCGGCGCCACAACGATGAAGTCCTCCAGCGCGAGCCGGCGCGCAACATCCGCGATGTGGGGATTCAGCCCACGGTTCTCGTGTGCGACGAGCACGGTAGGCAACTTGCCGCTGGCTCGAGCAGGTTTGACCACATAGCCTTGCACCGTCCCGTGCCCCTGCGGCGACGGGATCTCGACATACGCGGTCACCAGCCTTGGGTCTTCAGGCGACACTTGCTGGGCCTGCGCAAAGTTCGGAGCCAGTTGAGCCAGCAGCATCTCGGCAGAGACGGCCGCCGTTGTGTACTTGCCTGCCCCTTGCAGGAAGCCACGACGGTCCAGCTGACCATGGACATACTGGTCAAACAAACGAAGCACTTCGGGTGCAAAGTCTCTGGCTGTCAGACGGGACATGCTCTCTCCTGTTGGATGTGAATTGGACGGCGGCAGTTCATCTTTCAACGTTCCGCTGCGTCTGCCTGCTCCAAGGCTTCGAAGTAGGCGCGACTGCTGTAGCGCTCCGACACACGCTGGGCGAGATGGGGCACATCGATCACGCCGTTGCGTTGGGCGTAAGCCTCATACCCGGCTTTCAACTCGGCCAGCTTTTCTGCGTGCTGCGCAGCCAGATCGATCTGTTCAGCGCGGTCTGTGCGCAAGTTGAACAGCTGCCAATCGCCTGTACCGGTAGGCGGTGCGTCCAGAACGATCTTCCAATCGCCCTGCCGATAGGCCTTGCGGCCGAACAGTTCCCATCCTTGCTCAAAGCGGCCCGCTGAGGGCACACCGCCCTCGAACAGGCTCACCAGGGAACGCCCCTGAAGCGGGGCGACGGGTCGGCCACCCAACTGCTCCGGATGAGACACACCAGCCAGTTGCAGCAAGGTGGGCGCCACATCGGTCACGTGACCCGGCACCGCCACGACCTGCCCCGCATGACGCCCACCCGGCCATCGGACGATGGCCGGAACCGTCGTGCCACCTTCGTGGCTGTATCCCTTGTAGAGATTGAAAGGCAACGCGCTGACCTGGGCCCAGTTCGGCCCGTAGGAGGCGTACGAGCTCGCACGCCCGATGTTCGATACCCTGTTATCGCGAGGAATGGCACTGGCGCGGTCCGAGACGTTCGCCCCCTCGGCTCCGTTGTCTGACATGAACAGGATGACCGTGTTGTCGTACTGCCCGGACGCCTTGAGCTGCGAGATGACCTTGCCGATGTTGCGGTCCATGATGTCGACCATGGCGGCATACACCGCCATCCGGCGCGCTTCCTGCGCTTGTTGCTGCGCTGTCAGTCTCTGCCATGCGGGAAAGAGCGACAGCATCCGGGCGGGACGAAAGTCTTTGGGTAGGAGACCAAGCGCCTTCTGCTTCTCCAGACGCGCCTGGCGAACCGGCTCGTATCCGGCCTGATAGCGCGCCACGTACTTCTGGATCACCGATTCGGGCGCCTGGAGCGGCCAGTGTGGCGCGGTGAATGTCAGGTAAGCGAAGAAGGGCCGTCGATCGTCTTGCGCCTCCTTCAGGTAGGACACCAGCTTGTCGGCGTAGAAATCACTCGAGTAAAAGTCGGACGGGACCGTCGTCAACTTGCCGTCCTCGCGGTAGTACGGCTCGGCCGGGTTGATGCGCGAGTTCCACGGCTGCGCGTAGTGGTCGTCCGCACCACGAAGCAACGCGAACGAACGATCGAAGCCCCTCGCCTTCGGGCTGCGCTCCTCGGTCAATCCCAAGTGCCACTTACCGGACATGTACGTACGGTAGCCCGCCTGTTGCAGGAGCTGAGGAAAAGCCACGACACGGTCATTGAGGTAGCCCTCATACCCGGGTTTGCCTCGCTGCTCCTCGACCGTCAGCTCTGCCATGCTGCCAATGCCGGCCACATGATGGTCCACCCCCGACAGAAGCATGGAGCGCGTGGGCGAACACGTGGCACCCGAGTGGAAATCGGTCAGGCGCACGCCTTCCCGGGCGATGCCGTCCAGGTTGGGCGTGTCGATCTCCCCTCCAAACGCGCCAATGTCGGAGAAGCCCAGGTCGTCTGCCAGGATGACCAGTATGTTCGGCCTGCCCTTTGCTGATCCCTCCGCAGACTGGGCGTGGCCCACGCTCAGCGCCACAAGCACCGAGACCGCCAGGGTCGTTCTGGCCTGGCTGAAAAGAAAGCGAAAGGACCCGCCGGGCGACGCGGACGAGTTCGACACGGGACGAAGGGGCTTCATGGCTGTGTTGGTCGTGGTGAAGAGAGAGGTGGGCGAGGGCCCGAGCGGGTGATGGTCCTGAACCCGACATGCGAGGTGGCAAGGTCCGCCTCATGTGCTTCGCGAGCCGATGCGCGATAGCGCACGCAGTAGTCCGGCGCGCAAAGAAACGAGCCGCCCTTGATGACAACGCGTCGGCCCTGCCCCTCGGTTCGCGCTCGCAGCACGGCCGGGTCTCCGTTCGCGTGTGGCTGACGGGCACCCGTATAGGCATCGAGCGTCAGCTCCCAGGCATTGCCGATCATGTCGTGCAGGCCCCACCGATTGGCGGGATAGCACCCAGCAGGTGCCAAACCGGCGTGCCCGTCCTCGGCCAGATCCAGCAAAGGGAAGCTGCCTTGCCAATAGTTTGCCGTCGGGCGCCCACGGGCGTCGCGAGGCGCAGCGTCCAAGCCCGGGTCCAGACGCCCCGCCTTGGCTGCATGCTCCCATTCCGCTTCGGTGGGCAGGTCACGACCCAGCCACCGCGCGTAGGCGAGGGCATCGGCCAGCGTGACAAGCACAACCGGGAATGCCTCGCGTCCCCGCAGGTCGCTACCCGGCCCTCCCGGATGCCGCCAGTTCGCACCCGGCACAAAGCGCCACCACGCCAGACCACGAGACAAGTGGGAAGCTGGCGTGGGCGCCTCGAACACGGCACCGCCCCCTTGGCGCTCGGCCTCGGTGACATAGCCTGAATCCTTCACGAAAGCGGCAAACTGCGCGTTGGTCACCTCGGTCCGATCCATCCAGAAGCCGCGGACCCTGGTCAGGCCGGTTGCGGACTGCTCGTCGGGATATCCCTTTCGGGAGCCCAACTGGGTCCACCCTGTGGGAACCCACACCTGCCCAGCGTGTGCTCGGGTCACAAGGTCAGGGGGAACAGCCTGCAACGAGGACAGACAGGCAGACCATGCTGGCTTTGCACAACCCATCGACAGGAATGCAGCCGCCAGGATCGCATGCCAGGCGGCACGAGTCGCCCTCATCTGGCTGCCCCTGCTCCGGCATCGCTCCCTGCCAGCGCGCGGGCCTTGTCAATCTGCGCTTGAATGCGAGCGCGAACCTCCGTATCGGCCGGCGCGCGCGCGAGCAGGGCCTGCCAGCGCGCGATCGCCAGGGCATGATTCCCACGCTCGAACGCTGCGCTGCCCAGCAGGGCCAGCGCCTGCACGTGGTCAGGGTCGAGCTTCAGCGCCTGCTCCAGCACCTGCTCGGGTTCACCGCTGAGCCGCTGTCCGCGCGCCATGCCCAGCGTCACCGCGTACTCGGTGAGCTGATCCGCATCGGGCGGGACAAGCTGCAACAGCCGCCGCCATGCGACCACGGCGTCGTCGAAGCGCTGCAGCGTCTCGTACGAGCGGATCAGCTTGCGCCAGCCGTCCACATCGTCCGGCTGCTTCTGCAGGCGGCTCGCCAGGCGCTGAACCATGGCCTCGACCTCGATCGCCCCGCCCTCACCGGATGGAGCGACAACCGCCTGCTGATGCGGCACGCGAGCAGACCACATGCCAGGCTGTCCCACTGCCAGGTACCCCACCACAGCCCCCGCCAGAAGGGCACCTGACACAGCCATGCCTGCACCCCGTGCAACACGCCACCACGGGCGGAGCACGGCAATCACCGGCACAGCCGACAAGGCCAGTGCACCGGACACAAACACGGTATCGGACGGGGTCATGCTGGCCTCCCATGGCGGGGGCGCAATGAGAGCGCCTCGTCCTCGAAGTACGATGGCACCGAGGGGGGCACATCGACAAGGTCCTCATCTCGCAGCCTTCGGGAACGCATGGCCAAGGCCAGCCCTGCCAGGGCCAGCAGCAGCATCGCCACCGGCCCGATCCAGAGCGCGAGGGTGGCGGCTTGCACAGGAGGGCGGTACAGCACAAAGGCGCCGTAACGCTGGACCATGAAATCACGCACCTGCTGGTCGCTCGCGCCGGCCACCAACTGGCTGCGTACGACCTCGCGCAACTGCACTGCCAGCGGCGCATGCGAATCCGCCACGCTCTGGTTCTGGCAGACCAGGCAACGCAACTCGGCCGCCAGCGCGTGCACCCTGTCTTCCAGCACGGCGTCGGTCATGGCCACATTCGGTACGGCTCCAGCCGTCGACTCGACCGCGTGCGCACCGGGCATGCCGCCCAGGGCCAGAGCCAGGGCCAAAAGGCCGATACAGACGAGATGGTCACGCACGCTGCAACTCCCGGATCAGGGGCAGCAAGGTCTGCTGCCAGTCGGCCTCGCTCAACGGACCGGTGAACTTGTGGCGGATGCGCCCGCGCTTGTCGATCACGAAGGTTTCCGGCACGGCGACCACGCCGAACTCGATCCCCACGCGGCCGTCGGCGTCGGACACCGTTACGAGATAGGGGTTGCCATGCCTGGAAAGCCAGGCGCGAGCACGGTCCGCTTCGTCCTGGTAGTTCAGGCCGACCAGAGGCACCCCGCCGGCCTTCGCTCGATCCAACAGAACAGGATGCTCGCGCAGGCAGCTGGTGCACCAGGACGCCCACACATTGAGCAACCAGACCTGCCCCCGGAGGTCTGCAGGCCGAAAGGTGCCGACGTCAGCGCGTGCCGACGTCAGGATGGGGGCGGTGAAGGCCGGCACATCGCGGCCGACCAGCGGAGACGGCAACACGGCCGGATCACCGCCATCGGCCTGGTGACGGAGACCGAGAGCCAGGGTGGCAGCGATCGCCGCGAACAGGGCCAATGGCAGAACAAAGCGGCTCATACTCGCCCTCCCTTCAGATGCCCGACCAGGGGCGATGGAGCCCTGAGGCCGGCCTGTGGAAGTGGCTCTGACGCACCTTGGCGCTCACTGAATGAGCGAGACCGGTTTCGTCGGTACCGGGCATCACAAGCAGACACCAGCCCCCCGATGGCAATGACCAGCACCCCGGCCCAGACCCAGCTCATGAAAGGCTTGACTTGCACGCGCACCCCCCAGGCGCTGTCGGGCCCGGTGTCGGCCAACGACACATACAGGTCGCGGGTCCAGCCGCGGTCGATCGCGGCCTCCGTCATGGGCATGCGCTGCACCACGTACAGGCGCTTCTCGGGGTACAGGGTCGCCAGCCGCTGCCCGTCCCGCGACACCTCGAAGGTTGCCCGTGCAGCGACATAGTTCGGACCTTGCGCGCGCTGAAGTTCCTGGAAAGCAAAGCGGTAATCGCCCACTTGCACGGCCTGCCCGACCTGCAGGCTCGCGTCCTGGACGTGATCCAGCCCGCGTGCCAGCGTCACGCCGGCCACGAACACACCGACACCCAGATGCGCCACCACCATGCCCCACCAGGCGGCCGGGATGCGCGCCACGGCACGGGGCCAGCTTCGCGCTGCCACGCCCTGCACACGGCGCGCAACCAGATGCACCGTGCCCACACCAATCCACACGGCCAGCAAGAGTCCGCCGGCCACCCCGGCCGACAGGCGTGCCCAGATACCGGCGGCCAGCAGGGTCACTGCCGCGGCAGCCAGCCACACCGGCCAGGCCCCGCGCAGGCGGGTCCACAGCGCGTCCCATGTGTCGCGTTTCCAGTTCACGAACGGCCCCAACGCCAACAGCCCGAGCAGAGGCAGCATCAAGGGCACAAAAACGGCCTCGAAATACGGTGGCCCCACGGAGATGCGCGCCCCGGTGATCGCATCGAGGGCCAGCGGATACAGCGTGCCCAAAAGGATGGTGGCAGCGCTGACCAGCAGAAAGACATTGTTGAGCAGCAACCCCGTCTCGCGCGAGAGCAGGTCGAATCGCCCGCCCAACCCGATGCGGGGTGCGCGCCACGCATACAGCGCCAGGGAGCCGCCAATGACAACGACCAGGAAGGCGAGGATGTAGAGGCCCCGCCGGGGGTCGCTCGCAAAGGCATGCACCGAGGTCAGCACGCCCGAGCGGACCAGAAAGGTGCCCAGCAGCGACAGCGAGAACGCGAGGATGGCCAGCAGCACCGTCCAGCTCTTGAAGCTGCCGCGCTGCTCGCTCACCGCGAGCGAGTGCAGCAGGGCCGTGGCCACCAGCCAGGGCATGAAGGAGGCGTTCTCGACAGCATCCCAGAACCACCAGCCGCCCCATCCCAGCTCGTAATAAGCCCAGAAGCTGCCCAGCAGGATGCCCAGCGTCAGAAAGCTCCAGGCAGCGAGGGTCCACGGGCGCGACCAGCGGGCCCATTCGGCGTCCAGTCGGCCGCTGAGGAGTGCCGCGATCGCGAACGCAAATGCCACCGAGAGCCCGACATAGCCCATGTAGAGCAGTGGCGGGTGAAAAATCATGCCCGGGTCCTGCAGCAGCGGGTTCAGATCCTGCCCATCCGGCGGCGCGGGCAGCGCACGGTCGAACGGGTTGGACGTGAACAGCGTGAAGCTGAGGAAGCCGATGCTGACGAGGCCGAGCACGGCGAGCACGCGGGCGAGCATGTCAGGGGAGAGACGCCGGCTGAAGGCGGCCACCGCGAGCGTCCAGCCGGACAGCATGAGTTGCCACAACAACAACGAGCCCTCGTGGCCGCCCCAGGTCGCGGCCACCCGCAAGGGCCAGGGCAGCAGGCCGTTGGCGTGCTGGCTGACATAGGCCACGGACCAGTCCATCTGCACGAACGCGGCCACCAGCAGCCCGAACGCCGCGCCCACCAGCACGAACTGCGCCACGGCCAGAGGCCGGGCAAGCGCCATCCAATGTGCACGCCCGGTGTGAGCCCCCCATAGGGGCACGCTGCCCAACAGCAAAGCCACGCCCAGCGCCAGAATGAGCGCCCACTGTCCCAACTCGGCCGTCATTGGCTCACCTTTCCTGTGCCCTCAGCGGCGCCCGGGCCTGCTCGAGCGCCCTGGCCGCTTCGGGCGGCATGTAGTTCTCATCGTGCTTGGCCAGCACCTCGTCCGCCGCAAACCGGCCATCGGGCTGCAAGCGGCCCTGCGCGACCACGCCCTTGCCCTCCTTGAAGAGATCGGGCAACAGCCCGGCGTATTGCACTTCCACCCGTTGCACCGTGTCGGTCACCACAAAGCGATGGCCCAGGCCATCGGCCGCCCGGCGATGGCTGCCAGCCTCCACCATGCCGCCGATGCGGAAGCTGCGGCCCTGGGGCGCCTCACCCCGGCTGACCTGCGAGGGCGTGAAGAAAAACACCAGATTCTGTTGAAACGCCTGCAGGACGAAGAAGACCGCCAAGCCGAGCAGGGCCATGCCGGCGACCGCCAGAGCGAGACGCTGGTGTCGCGGCTTCATGGCGCAGCCTCTTCGTGCGCCAACCCTTCGGCGGCCTCATCCACCCAGCTCACCCGCAGGGCATTGCGCAAGCGACGATCGGCGCGGCGCAACAGCGCGGCCTCGATGCCCAGGGCCAGCGCCACCACGCCGAACGATCCCCACACATACAGCCCGTAGCCGCCCATGTCGACGAAGGCGTGCCAGCTCGTCCAGTTCATCGCACCACTCCGGGCTGGTGGGACGCCAGCAGCGACCGAACCCAGGTAGCATCGGCCTCGCGCTGCAGGATGAGCATGCGAAGACGATGCAACACCACCGCCGCGGCCCAGGCCCACAGCGCCACGGTGCACAGCAGCATGCCCGCGAGCATCGGAGCAGCCATCGTGGGCGCCGACCCGAGGCTCACCGAAGCGCCCTGGTGCAAGGTGTTCCACCACTGCACGGAGAAATAGATCACCGGGACATTGACCACGCCGACCAGGGTCAGCAAGGCGCCCGCCCGGTCGCCCCGGCGCGGATCATCGATGGCCGACTGCAGCGCCATCACGCCGAGGTAAAGGAACAGAAGGATGAGTTCGGAGGTCAGGCGGGCATCCCAGACCCACCAGGTTCCCCAGGTGGGCTTGCCCCACAAGGCCCCGGTCCACAAGGCCAGAAAGGTGAACAGTGCGCCGGTCGGGGCAATCGCCCGCGCCATCAGCGACGACACCCGGGTCTGGAACACCCATCCAAGCCCGGCCCAGAACGCCATGGCCACGTACAGCACCATCGACAGCCAGGCCGCCGGCACGTGCACGAAGATGATGCGATACGCCTCGCCCTGCTGGTGGTCGGTGGGCGCCACCAGCAGCCCGACATACAGGCCGATGACCGCGGTGACAGCAGCCAGCGCGAGCGCCCACGGGCGAAGCTGTCCGGCCAGGCGAAAGGCAGCCGGGGGCGATGCAAAGCGCCAGAAGCCTCGGGCTGCCGCGCCCCCGTCGGGTTGCCGATGCCGCAACCAGGTGGTGGTCGTACTCATTGCAGTTCCTTGACGATCACGGAGTCCGCCTCATCCCACAGACACCTTCAGGCTGTGCGCCGCAGCCCAGGGCGCGACAACCAGCGTGAAGGCCAGCAAGGCGGCCAGAAGATAGAAATGAGCAGCCAGGCCCTGGCCACTGCCATGGGCCACCACGGAACCGGCCCCGAAGATCAGCACCGGCACGAGCAGCGGCAACACCAGCAGGTTGACCAGCACGCCCCCCCCCCTGCAGGCCCAGCGTGAGGGCCGCCCCGATGGCACCCACCAGGCTCAGAACGGGGGTGCCGAGTGCGAGGCTGCCGGTCAGCACCGCGATGGCCGGCGGCGGCAGGTCGTACTGCAATGCGAGCAGAGGCGACAACAACACCAGCGGCAGGCCGCTGACGAGCCAGTGCGCCGCGACCTTGGCCAGCACGATCAGGCTCAGCGGCTCAGGGGACAGCAGCAACTGCTCGAGCGTGCCGTCAGCATGGTCGAGCGCAAACAGGCGCCCCAGCGACAGCGTGGACGAGAGGAGCGCGGCCACCCACAGGATGCCCGGGGCCATGCCGCGCAGCGTGTCGCGCTCGGGACTGACCGCAAGCGGAAAAAGACAGGCCACCACCAGAAAGAAGCTCAACGTGGTCCACACATCGGATTGGCGTCGGAAGGCGAGCAGCAGATCCCGGTGGAGCACGGTCAGAAAGACCCGCCCCATCAGACCGTCCCCCGCATCGCCGGCACCCCGAGCCGGATCGTGTGGTGGCGACGGGCCGCCAGCCTGCGCGGCTGGTGTGTGGTGTAAGCCAACACCGCCCCGTGCGCCAGACGTTCGGCCAGCACCTCGGCCAGTGCATCACTCGACGCTTCATCCAGCGCGTTGAAGGGCTCGTCGAGCAACAGTACGCCAGGGCTCAAGGTGAGGGCGAGCCGCGCCAGCACCGCACGCCGGCGCTGGCCCTGTGAAAGGGCCCTAGCCGGAAGATGAGCGCGTGCCCTCAGCCCGAAGCGATTCAGCGCGCGCCGCAAGCTGTCATCGGATACACACAGACCAGCCATGCTCGCGGCCGCCCTCAGATTTTCTGTTGCGCTCAGATCGTCCTTCAGCGCAGGGGCGTGACCGATGTAGATCACAGAACGAGCCTGCCTGTCCACCTGACCTTGAATCGGATCGGACAGACCGGCCAGGATGCGCAGCAACGTCGTCTTTCCGGCGCCGTTGGGCCCGGCAATGAAGAGTGCCTCTCCCGCGGCCAGATGCAGGTTCAGTCCGGAAAACAGCGGCCGCCCGCCGGGGCCGCCCGCCAGATCGGAGGCGCTGAGCAGGGCTGCATGGTGGTCGGTGGAATCCGGGGGCAACAACATGGGAGGCACTTTATCGACACCGGTGCGACAACCCAACGAAGGAAAAAGCGCTTGCTTATGCCGGGAAGACCTCACCCCTTGGGCGCAGGTTTGGCCCCGTCCCTCGGCGACTCCCTGGGCGCCTCCTTGGCGCGCACACGCTCGCCATCCTGGACCGTGTCGGGCGGATTCAGCACCACGGCCTCCCCCTTTGAGAGACCCTCGACAACCTCGACTGATCGGCCCAGGTCACGCCCCAGTTTCACGGGCCTCAGGCTCAATGACTGATCCTCATTCAGCACCGCGACCCGGGGACCGTCCTGGCGGTATTGCAACGCCGTTGGTGGCACGAGAAGCGCAGGACGAGCCCCTTCGATTTCCAGCCCGACCTCGACGTACCCCCCCGGCTTGAGCTTGCCATCCGCATTCGGGACCTCCACCTCCACCTGTGCCGATCGTGTGGCCGGGTCGATGCCTCCGGCCACGCGGCGCACCGATCCGCCGAGCTTCAACTGGGGACGCTCGAGCAAGCGCAAGGAAACCGCTTGCCCCACCTTCACGCCGTCGAGGTGACTCTGCGGCACTGCCACGGTCAGGCGCAGCATGTCGTCTTGCGCCAGGTAGTAAAGCTCGCGGCTGGCAGACGCGCTGCCGGCTGTCACCAAGACCCCGACTTCGACTTGGCGGCGAACCACCACGCCATCGAAGGGCGCAACAATGCGACCGAACTGCTGCAGGGCCTCGAGCCGCTGGACACTGGCGCGTGCCGCGGCCAGATCTGCCTGAGCAGCCTGGAAGGCAGACTGGCGCTCATCGAGCTCCTGCTGAGACACCGCATTGCTGCCCCTCAGACCCTCCCATCGCGCCAGCGAGGTTCTGGTCAGTTCAAGTCGAGCCTGAATCTGCTGCAGATTCGCACGGGCCTGGGCCAGATCTTGATCCACCTCCGGTGTGTCGAGCAACGCCAGCACTTCGCCCTGCTTCACCCGGTCTCCGATGTCCTTCTTCCAGGCCTTCACATAGCCATTGGTGCGTGCGTGGATCGCCGCCTCCTGCTTCCCCCTCAGCGTCGCAGGCAAGGACAGCATCCGCTGCCCCCGTGCCACCTCGGGTCGGACGAACAACACCGACCTTACCGCTGTGTCCGCCATGTCGGTCCGAACCGCACTCGCCTGCTTGGCATTCACCCAGGTGCGAGCTCCGCCCGCCAGAAGCAGCACGGCAAGCAGCCCCCACCCCCAGGGCGCCAGACGGAGAGAGGTGGCCGGACATACTTCGACGGGCGAGGCAAGCGTGGGCTCGTCGACCGGAAAGCCCTCCGGGTTCAGTTGTGCATTCATGACAGCGGGATCGATGAGGCGACGACCAGGCCACCACGGCGGTGGGCACGGGCGCGTCGCCATGCGTGGATGCTGGCGAACACCAGCGGAACAAAGACCAGGGTGGACAAGGTGGCGGCCACAAGCCCGCCGATCACGGCGCGCCCCAGTGGTGCGTTCTGCTCGCCGCCCTCACCCAGTCCCAAGGCCATCGGCACCATGCCGATCACCATGGCAAGCGCGGTCATCAGCACAGGACGCAGGCGCGTGGCGCCGGCTTCCCTGGCCGCGGCAACGGCATCTGCGCCCTCGGCCAGCCGCTCACGCGCAAAGGACACAACGAGGATGCTGTTCGCCGTGGCGACGCCCACGGTCATGATCGCGCCGGTCAGCGCAGGCACCGAGAGAGGGGTTCCCGTCAGGTAGAGCATCCAGGCGATACCCGCCAGCGCCGCCGGAAGGCCACTGAGGATGACCGCTGGATCGAGCCACGACTGGAAGTGCACCACCAGCAGCAGGTACACCAGCAGCACGGCCACGATCAGGCCCGCAGCCAGCGCGTTGTAAGCGGTCTTCAGGGTCTCGACCTGGCCCCGCACCGTGATCTCCGCCCCCCGCGGCAACTGGTCACGCACCTCATCGATCAGCGCGGCAATCTCGGCATAGGTGCTGCCCAGATCACGGCCATCGACGCTGACATGGATGTCGAGCACGTTGGCAATGTTGTAGTGCGAGACGTTGCCTTGCAGGCTGGTCGGCCTCACCTGCACCACGCTGCCCAACAATTGCGGCTCGCGCGCGTCCCCTCCACCCGACCCGTTGATCGGCAGACTGAGCATGGCCCCCAGACTGTCCACCTGCTGTTGCGGCACCTGCACAGCCACGTTGTACACGGTGCCATTGACTGGGTTGAGCCAGTAAGTGGGCGCGGTTTGAAAGCTCGAACTCATGGACACCATGACGTTCTGCGCCACATCTCTCGCCACCAGGCCCGTCTGGGCCAGGGCAGCACGGTCCATTTCGAGTGCCAGCGCACGCCGGTTGAAGCGCTGATGCAAGGTGACATCGACAGCGCCCGGCACCTTGCGGATCCGGTTGATCAGCGCGGTGGCCACGGCGAGGTTCTCTTCGGTCTTGTTGCCCTGGATCTGGATATCGATGGGCGCGCTCAGCCCGAAGTTGAGCGTCTGGCTCACCATGTCGGCCGGCTGGAAGTAGAACTCGTTGCCGGGGAACCGCTGGGGCAGCGTGCGCCGCAACTCCCGGATGTAGCCGGCGGTCTTGCGCAGCCCGGGCTTCAGGCTCACGAGGATCTCGGTGTCGCTGCTGTCGAACGTGCCGTTGTTGCTGTAGAGCGTGTTGAAAGGTGAATAGGGCCCGCCGACGATGTCGACCAAGTCCTGCAGCTCCTCGCGGGGGATCACCTGCCGGATGTGGGCCTCGACCTGGTCGATGAAAGCCGGCATTTCTTCGATGCGCGTGCCGAGCGGCGCCCGCACGTGCAACCGGATCTGAGACGCATCGACGACCGGAAAGAAGTCGCGGCCGAGCACGGCAAACAGGCCGCAAGAGGCCACGGCCAGGGTGAGGAAGGCCGCACCGTACCGAAGGCGGTGGTGCAGCAGTCCCGCCAGTTGAGCCGCATAGGCGCGCCGCGCCCGCTCGAACGCGGCTTCAAAGCCATGGTGAACCGACAGCAAGACCGTGCCAAGACGGCCAGGCGGCCGGGCACGCTCCCGGTGGCGCATCAGGTACATCACCAGGGTGGGCACCAGCGTGCGCGACAGCACATAGGAAGCCAGCATGGCGAACACCACCGCCAGCGCCAACGGCTTGAACAGTTGCCCCGTCACGCCAGGCAGGAAGAGCATCGGCACGAAGACGATGCAGATGCACAGTGTCGCCACCAGCGCCGGCCCGGCAATCTCGGCCGCGCCATCGAGGATGGCCGCCTGCGGGGCCTTGCCCATGTGCAGGTGCCGCTCGACGTTCTCGATCTCCACGGTGGCGTCATCCACCAGGATGCCGACCGCCAGCGCGAGGCCGCCGAGCGTCATGATGTTGATGGTTTCGCCAATCAGGTGCAGCACGATCAGCGACACGAGGATGGACAGCGGGATGGACACCGCAATGATGGCGGTGCTGCGCCAGTTGCCGAGAAAGAGCAACAGCAGGGCGGCCGTGAGGCAGCCGGCGATGAGCGCCTCGTGCAGCACCGACTGGATGGCCGCGTCCACGAACACCGACTGGTCAGCGAGCGGTGTCACCGTGATGTCCTCGGGCAGGCTCTGCAGGTAGCGTGGCAACTCCTCCCGAATCTGGCGAATGATGTCCAGCGTCGAGGCCGATCCGTTCTTCAGCACCGTCATGAGCAGGCCGCGCTCGCCATCGCGGCGCACCACGTTCGTCTGCGGCTGGAAGCCATCCTTGACCTGGGCCACGTCGCGCACGAACACCGTGTTGCCATTGACGGTGGTGATCGGGATGTCGCCCAGCGCCTGCATGCTCGATGGCGATCCATTGAGCTGGACGGCTACCTCCTGGCTGCCGATCCGCGCCGAGCCGGAAGGCAGGGTCAGGTTCTGCACGCTCAGTGCGTTGACCACGTCCACCGCCGTCAGCCCGCGCGCCACCAGGGCCGGCCCATTGAGGTCGATCGAAACCTGGCGGAAGCGCCCGCCATACGGTGCGGTCACGGCCACGCCGGGCACGGTGATGAGCTTGGTTCGCAGGACGTTGAAGGCCTGCTCGTTGAGCTCCTGTTCGCTGCGAACGGGGCTGCTGATGCCGAGCTGCAGGATCGGCAGGTCGGTCGCGCTGTACTTGATGATGGTCGGCGGCGTGGCCCCCGCCGGGAGGGAGCGCAAGGCAGCCTGCGTGCTGGACACCACCTGCGCGATGGCTGTGGCCTGGTCGACCTGCGGCTGGAAGAACACCTTGATGACACCGAGACCGGCCATGGTCTGCGACTCGGTGTGCTCCATGTCGCTGACCGAGTTGGCCAGGTTGCGCTCGATCGGCGTGATGATGCGGTCGGTCATCTCCTTCGCGTTGAGTCCGTTGTAGCTCATCAGAATGGCCACGACGGGCACGTCGATCTTGGGAAAGACATCGACGGGCGCCTTGCGCAACAGCAGCGGTGCGGCCAGCAGGATGAGCAATGCCCCCACGAGGAAGGTGTAGGGGCGACGCAGCGCGAGTCGGACGATCCACATGGGGCGGGCGAAGGTAAGCGTCGATAACGCAGTGAAAGAGAGCGTGTGGTCAGGCGGCGGGTGTCCGCAGACACCCACCCGCTGTGCTCACTTGGCGGCGAAGCAGTAGAAGTAGCCGGCACCGCCGGTGCTCACCAGCTTCGCCTGACTGCAACCGCGGCTCGCATGGGCTGAGTTCCAGGACAGCGCCGTGTGCACGCCCCCTGTGCGGTCGAAGTGCCCGACCTGGACAGCCCCGTCCTCCGCACTGCTCGTGTAGTTCTTGCAGGTGCGGTCCGAGGTGTCGTTGACAAAGGCCCGCCCGTCCGGCTGCGAGCCGGTCAGGATGTCGTGCTCGTTCGGCGTGTCGCCAGCCCGCTTCACGGGCAGCCCCTGCTCCGTCAGTGCCGTCGACCAGTTGATGGCGTTGCCGATGCGCGCGTCCTCCAGGTTGTCACCGTGCAGGTGAGCCACGTCGCGGGCGATCAGTGCGCCCTTCACGTTGAACCAGGGGCCGGTGCCGATGCGGTCACGCGCGTGGACGGCCGGCTTGCCGTCCCACGACTGGGTGCTCAGGTAGGCCCGCCAGGTGCGGTTACCGGCACCGACCGCGGCCGCAAGCTTCTGGCAGTGGGCGTCCGCGCCAGCGAGGCCGCCCAGATCCGCGCCCTTGCCGGAGCCGACGCTGGTGACGAAGAAGCTGAAGGGCCCGACCTCCCGGTTGGCCGGCTGCGGGGCAGCGGCCGGCGCTGCGGCAGTCTGGGATTGCACGGCGGCGCTCGTCAGCATGAGCAGGCCCACGAGCGACGCGGCGGCGATCGATTGAATGGTGTGCTTCATGGTGATCAGTCCTTCTTGCGGTAGTCGTCGTGGCAGGCCTTGCAGGTGCCTTGCAGCTTCGCCAGTTGGGCCTTCACCTGACTCACGTCGCCTGCGGCCGCCACACGGGCCAGCTCATTGGCTTCCTTGTTGAACGATGCGGCCACCTCGCCAGCCTTCTTGTCCGTGAACAACTCGGGCTTGGCGGCCGTCTCCTTCCACCCCTTGCCGGTTTCCGTGCCCGGTGCATAGAGCGCGCCCAGTCCGGAGTTGGCCAGGGCGGCTATCGCGTTGGCCGCCTTGATCACGTCGTCCTTGTTGTACGTGCCGTCCACGTTGGCCTTCACGCGGCCGGTGTTCCAGGCGATCACCTGATAGGCAGACTGACGCCACTTGATGAGCTGCTCGGGTTTGGGGGCCTGCTGTGCTTGTGCGGCCGGGGTGGCCAGCAGGGCAGCCAGCACGGTGGATGCCGTGGCGCCCAGAACGGCGACAAAGCGCTTGCGGTTCTTCATGGTCTTCCTTGTGGTGGGTTGGAGATGGAATCAAAGGGAGGATCAGGACCTGCGCCCCTTGGTGGCAGCCAGTTGCTGGACGATCTCCAGCGCCTTGCGCACGTTCTGGTCAGGCGACACGCCGCCGACCGTGGCAGCCACGCGCCCATCCGGCGTGACGACGAAGGTCGTGCGTTCGGTGCGCGCATGGTCGATCTCGATGCCGCGGGTGTCCTTGCGCCCGGCGGGCACTTCGGTGACCGGCAGATCGAATGCACGGGCAACCTGGCCATCCGCATCCGACGCCACCGGAATCTTTCCAGCACAGAACTGCGGATCGGCCGAGAAATCGTTCAGGCGCGCGATGCTGTCGAGCGACACGCCGACGATCGACGCACCCGCCGCGGCGAACTTCTCGACGTTCTGCGCAAACAGGTGAGCCTGCACGTTGCAGCCATTGGTGAAGGCTGAAGGATAGAAATAGACGACCACCGGTCCTTTGCGCAACGCGTCCTTGAGCGCGTAATGAAAGGGCTTTCCCGCTTGTGATGCCTGAAGGCGGAAGTCGGGGGCGATGTCACCCTCCTTGAGCGCGGCGTGGGCGGGCCACGCGAGCCAGGCGGCAGAAAGGGCCAGCACGGCGCCGGCGACAGATTTGTTCATGGTGTGGTGTTTCCTCGTTGATCGGAATGGGCGGACAGCCCCGACAGGTGAGAGGCCAGGGCCTCGATCTCGGTATCAGTCAGAGGGCGGATTGCATCGCTCATCACGCCGCCCGGACTGTTACGGCGATCCCCGCTGCGCCAGTTGCGTAACTGCTGATCGAGATAGCGCCACTCCTGCCCGCCAAGGACGGGCGACAGCGGCTGAGCTCGCAGCCCCTCGCCTCGTGGGCCGTGGCACGCTGCGCAGGCAGGTACGCCCCGAACGGAATCGCCCTGTTCGTACAGCCGGCGTCCGAGCTCGCTGACGTCGCGGGCGTCCCCCCGCATGGACGGCAGCGACGCGAAGTACGCAGCAATGTCGGCCGCGTCTTCGTCGGTGATACTGCGAGCCATGATGGCCATCTGGTCGTGCTTGCGCGCACCCGAACGGAAGTCCTGAATCTGCTTGACGATGTAGGCGGCCTGCTGCCCGGCCAGCCGCGCGAACTTGCCTTCGGGCCCGTTGCTGTGCCCATGGCCTTGCCCGTCTGCACCGTGGCATTCAATGCAGCGTTCGGCATCGGCCTTGTGCTGGCCGAGCGCCGCATCACCGGGTCTCGGCATGGCAGTCGCAGCCTGAAGAGTCGCCCCTCTTCGAACAGGCGTGCCGGCCGCCAGCGCCCACAATGGGAGGGCGGCCATCAGACACAGCAGCACACTGGACAGGGCGCTCTTCACCGACTTCCCCTGCCTCATCAGGACTGCTTGTAGAACGTATGGCAGGCACGGCAGGTGCGCGACAGCTCTGTGGCCGAGCCCGAGGCACCGCCAAAGTCCTGTGCACCCACCTGCTGCTGGATCTTCTCGGTCAGCTGCAGGCTTTTGCGCGAGAGCGCCAGGCCGTCCGGTGCTTCCGGCTTGGCCAGGTAGTGCTTCTCCACTGTCTGGAACAGGGTGTGCAGTTCCTCGGCGTCCTTGGCCGAAGCGCCGGCATCACGCAGGGCGATGTTCGATGCCAGGCTCTTGTTGACGTCCTCCACGTTCTGCATCAAGTCCATGTCCAGCGCAGCGTCGGCGGCGTGGACCAGACCGATGGCCAAGCTCAGCACACTCAGCGAGATCAAAGCAGACGGCTTGCGCATCAGGCCAGAATGTCCTTGATAACTTTGCCGTACACGACGGTGGGGCGCTCGGACCGGCCGTTGTGAATGAAGGTCGTCTTCAGGTGGTCGAGCCCCATCAGGTGCAGCACGGTGGCATGCAGGTCATAGGTGTCGACGGACTTGTCCTTGTCCGCCACCTGCAGACCGATGTCATCGGTCTCCCCGTAGGTGAAGCCGGCCTTCAGCCCGCCCCCGGCCAGCCACTGGGTGTAACCCCAGGGGTTGTGATCCCGGCCACTGCCGCTTTCACCCCACGAGGTACGCGCGAACTCTGAGGTCCACACCACCAGCGTGGTGTCCAGCAGACCGCGCTCCTTCAGGTCGTGCAGCAGGCCGGCAATCGGCTTGTCGACCATGCGCGCCATCACGGCGTGGTTCTGGTCCAGCTCGCTGTGTGCGTCCCAGCTCTGGCGGTCGATGTCCGCGCCTTCAGGGAAGCCGGAGACCACCTGCACGAAGCGCACGCCGTTCTCCACCAGACGGCGGGCCCGCAACAGCACCTCGCCATAACTTTGGCTGGTCTTGTCATTCAGGCCATACAGCTCCTTGGTGGCAGCCGTTTCCTTGCTGATGTCCACGGCCTTCGGGGCGGCCGTCTGCATGCGGTCGGCCAGCTCGTATGACTGCAGGCGGGCCCGCAGCTCGGTGTCGCTGGGGTACCGATCGGCGCCGATGTTGTTCAGACGCTTGAGCAGGTCCAGCGAAGCGCGCTGCTGCGCCGGGCTGCGCAGGTCGGGTCGGTTCAGGTAGAGGATGGGGTTCTCGCCCGGGCGGAAGGCCGTGCCCTGGTACACCGCCGGCAGGAAGCCAGAGGCCCAGTTCACCGAGCCGGCCGACGGCTCGCGGTCGCCGTTGTAGAGCACCACGTACGGCGGCAGATCCGGGTTGGCCGAGCCCAGTGCATACGTGATCCAGGCACCCAGCGACGGCCGCCCCGGGTTGAGGTCACCCGTGTTGAGCTTCAGGATCGAGATGTCGTGCGTGGCGCCCACGGTCGTGCTCGACTTGATGAAGGTGAGCTTGTCGGCGTGCTGGGCCAGGTTCGGCAGCAGGTTCGAGAACCAGGCGCCGCTCTCCCCATATTGCTTCCAGGTGCGCTCCTTCGACACGAAGAGCTTGCCCACGCCGCCTTGCGTGCTGGTCTTGATGCCCTTGAGGAAGGAAGCCGGCACCGGCTCGCCAGCCAGGCGCTGCAATTCCGGCTTGTAGTCGTACAGGTCGAGCGTCGAGGGCGCGCCGTTCTGATGCAGCCAGATCACCGACTTGATCTTGCCGGGAAAGTGCGGCGACTTCAGTGCCAGCGGGTCGGCCAGTTCGGCTGCGGTGGCGGCACCGATGTAGCCGATCCCGGGAAGAAAGCCGCCGAGGGCTGCACCACCGAGGCCCAGGCCGGCCTGGCGCAGGAAGGCGCGACGTTGTTCGTTGTTCATGCTCTGATTCCTTGTCTGGATGAGGGTTCGTCAGCCGGATGGGTCCGGTCAGAAGCGATAGGCAAAGTCGTTGGAGTTCGCGACGGTGTGCACGAGGTCCACGAAGGCCGCTGACTTGATGGGGTCATAGCCCTTGGTGTTCTTCAGGCCCCACGGCACTGCCACCTCGAACTTGCCCTCGGCGACCTTCTGACGGATGGCAATCTGCTGATCGGCGAGGAACTGCTTGAGCGCAGCGCGCTCGGTCTTGTTGGGCTCCCGGGCAAACAGGATCTGGTAGACCCGATTGAGCTGGGCATCCTCGTTCGCCCCGGCCTCGTTGATCACGCGGCCCGCCAGCGCCTGGCTCCAGTCAAAGACAATCTCGCTGTTGAACAGGGTCAGGGCCTGCAGCGGCGTGGTCGTCACATCCCGCTTGTGATGCGGGTTGTTGGGGTTGGCCGGATCGAAGTTCTGCGTGATCGGGTATGGGAAGCTGCGACGCGTGAACACATAGAGGCTGCGGCGGTGCCAGTCCTCCTGGTCATCGGACACGGTCCATGCACGGTTGCCCGCGAAATCCTGCGACTTGCCGACGTCGTTGCCACGCTTGAGCACCGGCGGGAACACGGACGGTCCTCCCACCTTGTCGACCAGCAGGCCCGACGCGTACAGCAACGAGTCGCGGATCTCTTCGGCTTCCAGGCGCTTGCGCGGATAGACAGCCAAGAGCTTGTTCTCGGGGTCGAGCTTCGCGACATCCTTGCGCTCGTCAGACGACTGGCGGTAGGTGGACGACAACAGGATCTCGCGGTGCAGCTTCTTGATGCTCCAGCCGTCGCCAACAAACTTCGAGGCCAGGTGGTCCAGCAACTCGGGATGGGTCGGCTTCTGGCCGGCACGACCGAAGTCGGCCACCGTGGGCACGATGCCCTTGTCGAAGTACTGCGCCCAGACCCGGTTCACGTAGACCCGTGCCGTCAGCGGGTTGCTGTCGGCGCTCAACCATTGAGCCAGAACCGCGCGACGACCGGAAGAATGGGCCAGCGGCGTGATGGGCACTTCGCCCTTGCCGCCCCACAGCGCCGGGATGCCGGGGTTCACGGCCTCCAGTGGCTTCTCGTGGATGCCGGTGAAGCGCACGTGGGTGGGCGGCACCTCCTTGCTGGTCAGTTCCAGCGCGGTCGTCAGGGTGGCACTGCCCTTGGCCGGCTTGAGCTTGTCGAACTGTTTGAGCTGTTCCTGAAGGCCCTTGTACTCCTTCCACAAGGCAACGTGGTCTTCGTTGTAGTCTGCGCGGGTCTTCTCTTCCGCGGTGTCACGCAGGTAGCTGACGATCTCGTTGTCGGACGCCACAGCCTGCTTGCGCCAGTTCACCCACTTGTCGAGTGGCGTCCACTCGGCTTCGGGCTTGAAGATGGCGGCACGGCTGTCATCGAGGTAGCGCTCGTTGTAGTACTTGCGACCAGCCTCGCGCACTCGATCGAGAATGGCTTTCTGGCGGGCGCGGATGTCCTTCGTGGCTTCGTTGTACGCGGCAAGCTGCTTCTGATAGACATGGTCGAACTCGGTCTCGGAGCCCTTCGCCAGCGGTGCCTTCTCGTTGAAAGCCGTGTTGGCGAAGAAGGCCTGCAGCTGGAAGTACTCCTTTTGACTGACACGATCCGACTTGTGGTTGTGGCAGCGGGCGCAACCAATGGTCTGCGCCAGGAAGACCTCACCGACCAGATCCGTCATGTCGGTCTCAATCTGGTACTTCCGCTGAATGAGGTCACGCGAGTTGTAGTTGTCGGGGTAGCCCGCCAGAAAGCCCGTTGCAATGCGGGCCTGCTGGTCTTCCGGCCACAGTTCGTCACCGGCCAGTTGCTCCTGGATGAAGCGGTTGTAGGGCTTGTCGCTGTTGAAGGCGTTGATCACGTAGTCGCGATAGCGCCAATTGTTGGGTCGCGTGTTGTCGTTCTGAAAGCCGGTGCTGTCCGCGTAGCGGGCCAGGTCCAGCCAACGACGGGCCTGACGTTCCCCGAAGTGATGAGAGGCCAACAGACGGTCCACCAGCTTCTCGTAAGCCTGAGGCGACTTGTCGTTGACGAAGGCCTTGACCTCCTCCGGCGTCGGGAGCAGGCCCCATGCATCCAGCGTGGCGCGACGGATGAAGGTGGCCCGATCGGCTTCAGTCGAAGGCTTGAGCCCGGCGGTTTCCTGCTGGGCCAACACGAAGGCATCGATGGGCGAGCGCACCCACCGCGTGTTCTGCACGCCGGGCACAGCCGGGGCCTTGAGTGGTTGATAGGGGCTCCACCGACCGCTGGCCGCGGCCGATGCCACGGCTTTGGTGGGCACTTGTTTCGACGCCGTCGAAGGCGCGGGCTCGGCCGCCTGCAAAGAAACAGCTACCAGCCCCATCGCGGCAGAGACAAGCCATCTGTTATTCATTTCCAAAGCCTCCATTTGCAATACGCAGAAAATTCATTTGCTTGCTTTCATTGGGCATATCCGCCCGCAACGGAATAACTGAAATAGGTTTGTTCACCCGGCCCCGCGAGAGAAGTCCCACGCAGCGATCGATGGGGCATAGAGCAACTTGCGCGCCAGCCAACCCATCCACATCACCAACCGAGACATCGAGCTCAAGTACTTGATTTTTATGGATATTTATCGAACTTATATCCATATCAAAACAACAAGGAAGTGGAGGACTCCTCGCTGTCACGGCCACCCCAGGTGATTCCTCAACACCACCGTGCGCAAAAATCAACAGGGTGCTTCACAAAAATCAACACAAGGGGACTTTAATACCTTCAAAAACCAGGGAAAGGGGTTGGCACAAACCCTGCGTAAAGGTCGGCTCCCAATATTCGGAATCCCTTGAAGCAGGAGCCATTTAGTGTCCTTTCAGAAAAAGTCTCAGGTGGCCTTCGCAGCCTTGCTAGCGCTGTCAGGCACCGCCGTCCACGCGCAGACCAGCGAGGTCCAATCGCTGAAAAACACGGTCGAAGAACTGCAGCGCCAGGTGGAGGAACTGCGCGGGCTGGTCCGGCAGCAGTCGGTGTCCTCTGCCGCCCCAGCAGAAGGCGAGTCGCAGGAAAGTGTCGACGCGCGGACGGCAGCCTCCAAAGCCGACATCCAGGGCCTCCGCACCGACCTCGAGAACTACAAGTACGACCAGTCGCGCCTGCAGGAGCGCAACATTCCCAGCGTCACACGCAACACGCGCCTGGGTGGGACCATCACGTTGGGGTACGAGTGTTGAATCACGAGCAAAACTGAGCCACTAAAGGGCATCCGTCACGCCCAATTTTGAGCCACGTTATCCACCTACCCTGCTGTTTTTTGCAGCAGTGGGGTGCAGGAGTGATCAACGTGAGCACAT
>NZ_CAJYGK010000018.1 GCF_913773725.1 uncultured Aquabacterium sp.
AGCGCAATCATCGAGCCCACGGTGCCGCTCAGTGCGGGGGCGCCGCTCATGGTGCTCAGGAAGTGCTTGACGGAGGTATCAACAGGGGATGCCATGTATGTGCTCTCTATGGATTTTTAAAACGAAGCCTCGGGCGCGCGGCCCACGTCACCGCGCTGCACGATCCAACAGCGGTCATCAATGCCTGCCGGGCTCGACGGCTGTGTGCAGCGGACCATGTCGATCGCAGCCTCGGCGCCGATCGTGTCGATGAACACCACGTTGCCCGCGACCCAGCCGGCGCCCCAGCCCTCGGCACGCACACGCATGTAGGGCGCACCGGCCGCGCTGTTCATGGGCGCGAAGTCCACGTTGAGGCTGCCACTGGCGATCTGGCCCAGGTGCTGGCCAATCAAGTCGAACGTGCTGCCGTCTTGCCGGATGCGCAGCGCCCATCGCTCGGTGATGGCGCCGAGGTTGGAGACCTCGATAGGAAAATCGTTGTGCCGGTAGGTAGCCGTGGCCTCGCCCTTGGACGGGTCCAGGCCGTCATACCAGGTCGTGCCGTTCCAAGACGCCTGGTCGTACACGCGCGAGACGCGGGCGAAGCGGTCACCGAAGCGCAGGGCGGTCGAGAACACGGCCCCAGCAGGAAAGGCATAGCCCACGGGCTGCGTGAGCTTGACCTTGCCGTCGATGCGAACCTCTGCGATCTGCCGGTAGACCTCGGTGCGGCCGATGACTTTGATGGAGGCGGGGTAGCCAGCCAGGTCGGTGAATTTGACGGTGCCGGCGTCCAGGTCGGCGGTGTAGCCGGTGAGGATCTCTGCGCCCGTGGCCGCGTCCAGCACCTGGACGAACGACAAACGCTGATGGCCCAGGTTGAATGTCTGGCCCACTTCGGGCACAAACTGGACGCCGCCATGCGTGATGCCGATGACACACGTGTCGCCCGGCCGGGCAAACGCGACGCGGCCGTCCGATGGCAGCGCTGCAGGGTCGATGCCGATCAGCGTCACGTCGACCGGCAGATAGATATAGCTCACCGCGCTGTAGCGCAGCGTGGTCGGATCGACTGGCCAGGGCCGCCAGATCCTGCCAGGCTGCACAGCACCGACATCGGTCGCGCTGTACCACCACTCGGCCTTGTCCTCTGCCGTCAGCCCGGAGTCGAGCACGAAGTCGCCGAACATCAGCTGCACGCCGCCCCGGCTGAAATCAACGCGGCCCCACATGTGCGAGCCCGTGATGTTGCCCTGCGCATCGACATTGGCCGTCAACGTGTTGCCACGCGTGTCGACCACGGTCAGCACGAAGCCACCTGCGCCGGCCCGCAACGGCGCGGCGTCGGTGTTGAAGAACACGCTCGCCGTGGACCATTGCCCGGCTTGCGTCCACAGGCTCTGCAGCTGAAAGTCCGTTGCTCCAGACCCGCCTACGACATAGTCATACATGCCAACGATGCCGGCCTCGTAGTCGATCTTGCCGCTGGCAATGCCCGGGTCCGTGTCCGTGCGGCCGCGATAGATCACGCCCTCGCTGTCGACATAGGTCTGCCCCATCCACCGGAACTGCACGCTGCCCTCGACGATGCGCTGGGACGTGTACGGGCACAGGTCCATCGTGACTTCGGCGGGCTTGTAGGTCTCGCTGTGGCTGCGCGGCACGCCGGCCCCGACGCGGTACCGGGCGACGATGCTGGAACCTCCGAGCATCTCTTCGCCCACACTGGCCGTGCCGTAGCTGCCTCCCTTTTTTCCGTTGTCCTGCCAAACACCAGTCCCATCTCCAGTCGCCACGGAAAACTGCTTTGAGTCCTCGTAGTCGCTGCGATATGCCTCAGTTCGGCGGTCGAACTCGATCATCTTGAGCGAGACCTGTTTGCCGGCGTAGTCGACAGTGCCGAGTCCTGCCGCAAAGTGGCCGTTGCCATCATCGGTCACAGTTTTAATCGAAACTAAACGATTGTCGGCAGTCGTGCCGCTCTGCTCGGACAGTGATGCACCGCTGATATTGCTTGTTGTCGTGATTGACACGACTTGGGAAACCATGTCGTAGGGCATAGGGGTCCTTATATGTATGCGGCACGGAGCACGACGTTTTGTCCCGGCGATGCCGGCTCGCGCCATACAGGCGACCACTGCACGATGTGATTGACATTGGTTGTCTTCACCGAAGTGGTCGTTGTCAGATTGCCGCCGGCGGTCTGGCTGACTGCACGAGCAACGCACCACTCAATTTGCAGCGTGCCAGCTGCGGGCTGCTGCGCAAGAGTGAATGCCGCGAAGCCTGCCGCGTCCGGGCCTGTGTTGATGAACTCAGTCACCAGGGTTTCCCACTTGCAGTCGACCTGCAGTTCTGCGCCCGGGTCGGGCATATACGTCGGACGTAGCAGCACGGTGCGGCTGTGGTAATCCACGATGCCAGTGCCATCGCCCGCGAGCTTGCCCGTGCCGGCCTCAGTGACCGTGCGCACCACGCCGGCGCTGGTGTACTTGACGACCAGAGTGCCGGGCACGATGCGGTCGTACTTGGTGGCCTCGTCCTGGCCGCCCACGACCCAGCAGTACTCTGGAGGGCGGATGGCCGCGCCCTGGTTTGCCCTGTTCGTATACGACACACGGGCACCATGCGTGAGTGCGATCGAGCTGCCGATGTCGGGGATGGATTTGAGCGTGGCGCTGATGCTGCCGGTCAGGTAGTTGACCGCGCCACCGCCCGCGCCCACAAGCTTGCCGGCACCGTCATCGGTCAACGTGTACCTCTGCCCCAGCGCCCAATAGTCGATGAAGATCGTGCCGGGCTCGGGCAGCGGCGTGCACTGCCACACGAAAGTGAGGCCCGCGTTCTCTTCCTGGATTTTGTAGCGTTGGGTATGAGGTGTGATGCCGACCTCTACGCGGCGCGGCGCCTCGGCGAGCAAGATCGTGCGGCGCGCGGCCGGCATCTGGTCGACCGATGCAACTTCCGAGCGGCTGTTGGGCACGACCTGGGTGTAGATGCTGGCGAGCTGGAGCCAAGCGTCAT
>NZ_CAJYGK010000019.1 GCF_913773725.1 uncultured Aquabacterium sp.
CATCCCGGGCCGTGGCCTGGATATGTCCGTCCGCGCTGGGACAGATCCACACCTCGGTGTAAGCGGGCGGAATGGCCAGTGAGCGGATCCGCGCCAGGGTCGCGCGGTCTTCCTGCCTTTTGTCCGACAACCAATGCCCGTCGGGCGCCCGATAGGCAAAGCCCTTGCCCTTGCGCATGCGGCGGATGCCGGGATCGTGGTCATCGACATACCGCAGGGAGGCGGCTTCGGCGGCCTCTCGGGCCACCGCCTGAACGCCGGCGGCGTCAACCGCGGACGGGAAGTCGCTCCGCGGCACTGAGGTGGGCCCGCAAGGTGGGCAGCGCGGCCAGCACGAAGCTGCGCACCTGCGCGTCGCGTGTCTCTCGCCCGGTCCGCTCGAACAGGGCCACTGTGTCCTGTTGAACCCGTGTGCCGGCAACGAGCACAAACTGCCGGTCGAACTCACCATCGGCCGTGCGTGCCAGCTCATCGACGATGCGTTGACGGGGCTCGGACAGCGTCGTGGGAACCGGTACACCCAGTTGTCGGGCCAGTTGCTGCAGCTGACGGTTCATCGCAGTCTGGTCGGACACCAGCAGGGCCGCGTAAGAACGCACCACGGAGTTGCCAGCACGGTCCACGCCGAGTTGCCCGACCCGGATGTCGAACAGGCCTGCCTCGATGGCCTGCGTGACGAAGGCCAGCTCGGTGGCTGTGAGCGCCGACGCGGGGCTCGCCTGTCCACCCGCTGGCACACCGGCCCCGGGTGGCGCCCCCGCGACCACCGCATCGGGGGCGACACTGGCCATCGGTGCAGGATCGACCTGGCCCGTCAACGGCCTGCCGAGATCGGTCCCGGGGGCCATCGGGGCCGCAGCCCCGTAGGGCGTGCTGCCCGCACCCGAACCGGACAGCGGAGACGGTGGATTCGGAGGGGCAGCGGGTTCCGCATGGACCGGCATGGCGTCCGCCACCGGCCGGGGCTGTGCCCGTTCACGGTCACAGGCTGCCAGCCCACCCAGAGCCACCAGCGCCACGGGCCATGCACGACCTGGCCATACCGCCCTCATTTTCATGCTCGCCACCTCACGCTTGCTGACGGATGCACCTCGAGCCTGGCTGCGCCTGCTGCAGCGACCGGTGCCTCGTTGAGGCCTTGTCGGCAGATCGCGTGCCCGCTGCCCCCTTGCGGCAGGGTCGCAACTCAGCGCATCCCACCCCGGCGGGGTACTCCGGCGCCGGCGCGGGCCACCCGCCGTTCCCGCGCGGCCAGCAGCACATGAAGGCTCGGCGCTTCCGTACGCCCGCCTTCCAGGTAATGGCAGACGTGCCGCAAGGACCGCCGGCGCTGGCACAGGCACCGGAATCCCAGCAGCAACGGCACGGCCACCAGCGTACCGGCAAAGCCCCAGACCCAGCCCCACAACATCACCGACAGGAAGACGGACAGGGGACTCAGCCTCAGCCGATGGCCCATGACCACCGGAGACACCACATTGGCCTCTACGGCATGCGCAGCCAGAAAGATCGCTGCGGGCATCAGCATCGCCCATCCCGTTCCGAAGCTCATGCTGCCAGCGAGCAGCAGCAGGCCCGTCACCAGCGCCGGCCCCAGGTAAGGGATGAAGTTGAGCACCGCCACGATCGTCGCCCACAACACCGGATTGGGCATGCCAATCAGGGCCAGCGCGGCGCCGGTGACGATGCCCAGTCCAAGGTTGATAAGCCCCATGGTGCCCAGAAAGAGCCCGATCTCGTGACGGGCCTGACGGATGCCGGACAACAGCAAGGCGCGGGATCGGGGCCGGCGAACCACCTCGACCGTCCGGGACAGCAGCCAGGATTGCGAGGCCAGCAGAAAGTACAGCAGGATGACGGTGGCCGAGGCCGACAGCGCCAGGTGCACAGCCTGACCCACGATGATGCGGGTGAAGAGCAGCCCTTCCGAGGCCAGCTTGTCCCGGATCGAGTCCGCCCCCGAGGAGGACGCCACGGGCTCGACCCCCGACGGGACCGCAGGCGGAATTGCCGACGCCCCGCGAACAGGTGTCAGCAGGGCGGCTCGCAGGCGCTCGATGGTCTCGAGCATCTGCTGCACGGTGGTCGGGGCCCGCTCTGCCCACTGCGCCGCAGGGCTGGCGAGCGTGCTGCCGAGGGCCACCACACCGGCCAGCAACACCGTAACCACGATGCCAGCGCCCCATGCGGGACGTATCCCCCATCGAGCCAGTCGGTCTACCGGCCCGCTGAGCACGAACATCAGAGCCACGGCCACCACGATCGGCACGAGGATGGCGGCCGCCTCACGCAACAGCACGAGTGCAAGCAGGAGCCCGAGCAACCGCGTCACCCCTGCGCTGCCCACCGTGGCGGCGGCGTCACGTGGTGGCCGGGCCAGGGCGATGACCGATGCCATGCGGCCCGTGGGCCGATCCGGATGGGGCGAAGGCGTCTGCGGATCCATGCCCCGGGAAGGCAAGCGCCGTGCCCATGGCGGGCGCACCACTTGCCGCAAGCGCGTGCCCTTTGATCCGGAGCACCGCATGACATCAGGCCCTCCCCTTCCTACCGCCGTTCAGCGCGCCCTGCGCCTGCTGCCCGCACCCTTGCAGCCTCCGCTCGCCTTACTGGTCCGTGCGGGCATCCGGTGGGTCGACGACGGGGCCCCCCAACTGGGCGCTGCCATCGCCTTCTACACGATGTTTGCCATGGCCCCCTTGCTGCTCATCGCCATCTCGGTGGCGGGCGCGGTGTTCGGGGTCGAAGCGGCGCGCGGCCAGATTGTCCAGGAAATCCAGGGGGTCGTCGGTCAGGACGCGGCGCGCAGCATCGAGGCCATGATCGAGTCGGCCTGGCGGCATCCCGACGGCCTCCGCGCCGCGGGCGTGGGGGTGTTGACGCTTCTGCTCGGAGCCACCGGCGTGTTCACCGAATTACGCAGGGCCCTGAACCGCATCATGCATGTCACGCCAGATCCCTCGGCCCTCGGCGCCCTGGTCAAGGCCCGTATCACAGGCCTGGCACTGGTACTGGGATTCGGCTTTCTGTCGATCGTGTCACTGCTGCTGAGTGCGGCGCTGCAGGCCTTCAGTGCGATGGTGCCCATGGCGTCCCTCGGAGTGCTGCTGCGCCTGCTGGAGTTCGTGGTGTCCACCGGCGTGCTGGGCCTGGCCTTCGGCGCCCTGCTGAGGTGGGTGCCCGACAAGCCGCCGCGCTGGGGGGCGGTGTGGGCGGGTTCGATCAGTTGCGCGCTGATGTTCAGCCTGGGCAAGTACCTGATCGGTTTGTATCTGTCTCGGGCCAGCGTCGCCTCCAGCTATGGTGCGGCGGGCTCTTTCGTCGTTGTCATGCTCTGGGTGTACTACACCGGGCAGATCCTGCTCTTCGGTGCCGCCGTGACGGCCGACTGCAGCGAAGTCAAAGGCCCGGCGGCCCCTGCCTCACCAGAGGCATGAAGCAGCCGGGCCGGGGCATCACTTGTCCGTCGCGGACCGGATCACGATGTTGTTGCGCACGCTCTTCACGTCGGGCGTGTTGAGCGCGATCTGGCCGGCACGGGCCTTCTCATCCGCGTTCGATGCAAAGCCGGAGAGCTGCACTTCGCCCTTCAGGGTTTCGACGCTGATGCGCATGGCGCTGACCTGCTTGTCTTCCGCAAACTTGGCCTTCACGCGGGCGGTGATGGTCGCGTCGTCGACATACTGACCCACGGTGCTCTGACCGCTGGTCACGGCGCAGGCGCCAAGCGAAAAAACGGAAGCCATGGCCAGGGCCGAGGCAGCAAGCAACTTGTTCATGGTGAGCTCCTTGTTGATTGAGAAAGACGTGGCGTCCACGGTCTGATGGGTTCAGCTCGACGCCAGCGACCAGAACAGGGCAAACAGCAGGCCTACCCCCCTGAAAAGCGGGGGGTCTCGCGGGCCATCGCCTAGCCTGCTGCGGCTTTTCCGGTGTCGCCGGCCATCACGGCACTGACCCGTCTGGCATCGCCACCTCGCTGAGCCAGCTTGCGCAGCAGTTGCGCCGTGAGGGTCACCCCTTGATCCAGGGAGAACTGGCTCACGATGCGATCTCGCGCCATCTGGCCAGTTCGCTGAGCCACCTGCGGCTGATGCAACAGGCTCACCAGTTGAGCGGCCATCGCATCGTGATCGCCGTCCCCGATAAGCCAGCCACTCATCCCCTGCTGGACCAGGTCGGGCACCCCACCCACACGCGTCGCAATCACGGGCAGGCCGCACGACATCGCTTCCAGCAAGGCCAGTGGCATCGCTTCGGAACGGGAGGCCGACACGACGAAGTCCAGCTCTGCGTACACCGCCACCATGTCTTGACAAAGCCCCGCGAAATGGACCCGTTGCTCGAGCCCGAAGCGAGCGATCTGCTGCTGCAGCTCGGCCCGCAAAGGCCCTTCGCCCACCAGCACGAAATGCACATCCGGCGCCGTGGCGTGCACGGCCAGGGCTGCGCGCAGGAAGACGTCCGGCCCCTTCTCGGGCGAAAGACGTCCGACCTGTCCCACCAGCACGGCATCCTCCGGGATGCCAAGGCGCTGTCGCAACAGGCCCCGCCGCTCACGGTGCGGGGTGAACAGGGTCGTGTCGGCGCCATTGGGAATCAGGTTGACCTGGGATGGCGGCACACCCAGCCCCAAGGCGTGCAGGTAAGTCTGTCTGCACACCACGCTGAAGTGCGTGGCGGCAGCGCGGTGGACCTCCAGATCCAGCGTGCTGAGTTGCCTGCCGTGGATCGTGGTCAGCACCGGCTTGCCGCAGAGCTTGCCCACCAGGCCCGCCAACAGGTGTGCATTCGGCAGATGGGCATGCAACACGTCCACGGCTTGGGCCTTGACCAGCGCACACACCGTCTGGATCGCGCTCCATGGTGGGTTGTCCGGCATCGCGGTGACGTACACCTCGACGCCCAGCGACCGAAGCTGCTCGGACAGCTCGTTCTCGCAGGGGCAGAGCACGGTGACACCAAACTGATCCGGCGGCAACCTGGCAATGAGGCGGGCCACGCATGTTTCCATGCCGCCGACGATCGCATTGCCCAGCACTTCGAGGACCTGAATGCGTTGGGATGGAGACTGCACGCTGGCCATGTTGGATCCGGTTGGGGTGAAAGGGGGGCGCTCAGCAGCACCGCGGCACGAGGCGCAAAGGCCGACCGACCGAGGCCAGATGCGGCCCGTCCGGGTCATCAAGCCGATCGATCTCGGGCCAGCCCGTCAGCCGCACCGAGGAGGTTGCTCGCGTGCGCGACTGCCCGTTCGGCCCCCGCGGCGTCGGGCAGTGCCGGCCAAGCCAGGCCGCCGCCGTGCCCGACCAGATGCGTTCCCTGGCAGGCTCGTCCAGTTGGAGCGCAGACATCAGGTCCACCACCCACTGCCGTCGCTCGGCCAGATGGCCTCCCGAACAAGGCAGAAAGCAATCACTGCCGAATTGCAGCAGCCCCGGGCCGAGCACGTCGATGGCCCTGCGCAGCACCTCGAGGCGATAAGGCGGGGGCGGCCCGAACGAGATGTCGAAGCGGAAGGCCACCTGGTCTGGCGGCACGCCATTGATCAGGTCGATGAGTCCGACGGCAATGGCCTCGTCCGTCCACGGCCATCCCAGGTGCGCGAGCGTCACACGCAGCCCGGGATGGGCACGCAGCGCTTCGAAAAAGGCGGGCCGGCAGTAGCGCCCCGACCGACCGTCGATGAAGATGCCACTGTGACACAGCACCGGCATGTCGAGCTCGCACGCGGTGGCGAACACAGGCTGAACGGCCTCGTCATACGGATACCATCCGGTGGGAACAAGCTTGACGCCGGCGAGACCCTCCACCTCACGGGCCCGGCGCAGATCCTGTGCGGCATCGGGCGACCTCGGGTCCACCACCGCCAGCCCGACCAACCGATCGGGATGCGCCCTGACAAGGCGCCCGAGATGGGCATGGCCGCGCCGAAGCGAGGCCGGATCGTCCAGGCTGTAGCCGGGGCTGAGAAACGGCGCGAGCAGCACGCCCACATCGATGCCCGCCTCGTCGAGCGCCTGAACCACGCCGTCGGCGTCTTCATCGCCGGTGCAGTGAATGTGCGCGTCGATGATCATCACACCGCCTTCGCGAGGGCCGGAGGCGTCGCGGCCAAGGCCTGCTCCGCAGCGCGACGGCCGGCCACGAAGGCATGGTCCGAGTTGTAGTAGGCCCACTCGCTGTAACGCCCGGCCAGGATGATGCCTGCCGAAGCAAGCCAGCTCCGGATGCACTCGACATGGGCTGCACGGGCGTGGTCGTACACCACGTACGCGCACGGCATGTCCACCTGGTTGGCCGTGATCAGGGTGTCGTCCTCACGCAGCATGCCCACACGGCGGCAATCGGCCACGACGCGGTCGATCAGGGCCTGGCCGTCGCAAGGCAGGGGCTTGCCAGGACCATAGGTGATCTCGCACGTGAGGCCGAAGCCGCCCGGAGGATTGCAGTGCGGGCTGGCATTGCCCTGCACGAAGATGCGGTGGAACACCGTGTCTTCCGGGTAGTAGATCCAGTGCTTGTCGGTCAGGGCCTCCCGCGCCACCCCGAGGTTCACGCAACGCACCGATACATGGCGCAAGGCCCGGGCCGCAGCCCGCACCGACTCCGGGGCCTCCTCGCCGCAGGCGGCCACCAACTGGGGCAGCGGCATCGTGCTGATCAAGGTATCGAAGCGGACCGTGCGGCCGTCATCCAGCCGCACCGTCTTCTCACGCGGAGACAGGTGCACCACCCCCGTGTTCAAGGCCAGTTCCGTCTCACCCAGATGCGGCAAGAAGGCGTTCATCAAGGCCTGAAAGCCACCACGCAGCGGGTAGCCGAAGCGGGCGTTCGGCCCCATCGGGGTCGGCATGGGCTCCAGGGCACCCTCGATCATCTGTTCGAGGTCGGGCAACGGCACGCGCCCGCCCAGCCAGGATGTTTCCATCTCCTCCAACGGAACGGCCCAGAGCTTCTCGTTGTAAGGCACGGCAAAGTGCCGGGCAATGCCAGCGCCCCATACCTGATGGATGAAGGCCTTGAAGTCCCGCGGCGGGGTTCGCAGCGGCGGTGCACCCTCGCCCTTCAAGGGACCGAATCGCGCCTCGATGGCTCCCACGAGACACTCCTTCAGCACGTCGGCCGGCAAGCCGTACAGCGAGCCCTGGAAGGGATAGCGGGTGTGAACGCCCTTGCTGTAGATCCACGCTTCCCGCTGCTGCCAGTGCAGGTTGTCCCCCAGCAGCTTGTCGTACAGCGCCAGAACCTCCGGATCGGTCGAGAACATGATGTGGCCGGCGTAATCGAAGGTGAAGCCATGATCCTCGATGGAGCGACACCACCCGCCCACCGTGCCCTCGCGCTCGATGAGCAGCGTGTCCGATCCACGCGCATCCCGGCCAAGATGGTAGGCCGCAGACAACCCGGTCGGCCCGGCCCCGATCACCACATGCCGCACCGCACGGGGCGCCGTACCGGTCGAGGCCGTCGCCGTGCCGACATGCCGCACGGAAGCCTCGTCCGGCTGGACGAAAGAAGAGACGTCCTGCCCGCGTGGCGGCAGGTCGGCAAGCGCCTGCTCGATCGTCTCTGCCGCCTGATCCCACGAAAAGCGCGACACCGTGGCCAACCGGTCTGCCTGGCGCTGCGCCTGCTGGATCGGCCCCTCGCTCAGCAGCCGCTCGCACGCCTCGACAAAGGCCGCGGTGTCGCTGGCCACCTCGACGACATCCCCGTACATCGACACCACATCGGGCACGGGCGTGCTGACCACCGGCTTGTCGGCGGCCAGGTACTCCAGCGTCTTCGTGGGACTGATGAACCGTGTGGCCTCGTTCAACGCGAAGGGCAGCAGGCAGACATCCCACTGCGCCACGATCTGAGGCAGCAGATCGTAAGGCTGAGGGCCCATCCAATGGATGTTCGGCGCCTGGGGCAGGCTGGCAGGATCGATTTTCACGACCGGGCCGACCATCACGACATGCCAGTCGGGACGGGACTCGGCCAAAGCCCTGAGCAAGGCCGTGTGCAGGCGTTCGTCGATGACGCCGATGAAGCCGAGGCGAGGATGAGGCACATCCTGCAGCAGCGCTTCGGCACGTGCCACCCGGTCCTCGTGGGCCAGGGCATACGCGGGGGCATAGTGGCGCGCATCGACGGCGCTGGGCAGGCACAGCACCCGCGGGTGGTGGTGGCGCCGAGCCGCATACAGACTGGGCCCCCCCGTGAGAACGAGGTCGGCGCACTTCATCAATGCTGCCTCACGCTGCTGCATCTGCCGCGGTGCCCCCAGAAAGGCCGAGAGTTCGTCCATGCAGTCGTACACCACGGTGCGCGGCCTCAGGCCGCTGGCGAGTGGCAGCGCCATGGGCGTATAGAACCACAGCGTGGGCGCCTCGCCACCAATCGCACGCAGCGCGGGCTCCAGCAGTGGGCGCAGCACGGGCAACTGGTCGTCGTGAAAGCCCGGTGCGTCCACCGGGCTGTGTGGCCGCCACACCTCGATGTGATCGCTGATGCGCAGGGTTTCGAGCCGGGCCGGACCTTCGCCCACCACGGGCTCCTCGATGTAGACCACACGGCGGTCGCGCGCCAGCCTCGTCAGGAGGTGCTGGGGCCGCTGGTAGACGAAATGCCAGCGCAGATGCGAGAAGACGATCAGGGTATCCATGTGCCAGTCCTGTTGGGGGTTCGGGATGAGCCGGTGAGCCTGGCCTGCCAGCGACCCAGGGTGCTGGCGTAGGACAGGTCGAGCCTGCGTGGCCATTGCCGTGCCTGCAGCGCCATGGGGCAGTGATCCCACAGCCCGCTGTGATGCCAGTGGTCGGCACGCTCCCAGTCCGGCCGGTCGAAGATCGGATACAGGCAAATGCCGTGCACCGGCACGCCGCCGTCAAGAGCCTGCTGCACCTCCCGGGCCACCTCGTCAATCCAGGCCGCGCGGCCTTCCCCGATGTGGCTGGTCTCCGACAGAATGATGGGCCGCCGGTAGCGTCGCCACACGTCGCTCAGCAGATGAGACAAAGCCCGACGACGTGGGTCGGCCAGGTGCCAGTGAAGGCGCTTTTCCGTGACCACTTCCCACTGTCCGTTGTGGTAATGATTCACGCCGATCAGGTCCAGCGCATCCGGTGAGCCACCCAGATCCGGCTCGAGCCGACCGGCAATCATGTCCCAGGCCTGCCATTGGTAGCTGGATACCTGATCGGCCAACGACTGCAGTTCAGGCTGGTCCGCTGGCGGGACCACGTGCACAACGGGCTCGACATGCAGAAAGCGCGCGCGGGAGTCGACGGACCGGATCGCATCGATGCCCTGCAGCACTGCCCGGACCAGGCGTCGCTTGACGGCAAAGCCGTCGGCCATGGTGCTCCCCGCCATCGCATCGCCCTGTGCCGTGGCCGGACCATAGGGGTGCAGCATGCGCGTCTCGGACACCGCCCAGGACAGAAAGCTGATTTCGTTCACGGGCGTGTAGACAGGGGGCCCCTCCGTCCATTCACCCAGTTCGATCGCAGCGCGGGCCGCAAAGCGAGCAAAGCGATCGGGGAAATGCTCGTCCAGCAGGCTGACGTCGTCCGGCGTTCCATAATGCATCAAGGTCCACAGGACCTGAATGCCGTGCGCCCGGGCCGCGCGGGCGATGTCGATGGCGCCGCGGAGGTCCATGTGCCCATTGCACTCGCTCAGCCGCCAGCCCACGCTTTCGCGCACGGAGCGAATGCCCCATGCGGCCAGCTGGCGGAAGTCCTCATCCAGGTGCTGGCGATGACCACAGGCCGCCGTCATGTCGAGCGGCACCTGCTGGCTGTTGATGTGGTCTGCGCCCTCGATGCCGCCCATCCAGAAGCTACGGAAGGGCTCATCCATGCCCTGCTCCGGTTCACTGCCCGCTCCGATCTGCATCACTGGCGCACCGGATGAGCCCTGGGGATTCTGTACCGCGGGCAGCGGGCCCCTCACTGTCGGATCTCGCTGCGGTAGTTCAATCGCAGCACGCGATCATCGTGCATCGCATCCCCGCCCGGGCCAAGCTCGTCCATGAGCTGACGCCGGCGAGTCAGCATGTCGTCCAGCAGCTGCGGCCAGTCCATCGCGGAGCGGGTCAGCTTGCGGAAGAGACGGCTTTCCTCTTCCTTCATGTGATGACGCACGTACTCGGCCAGCACATGGAAGGTGGCGGCGTACTTGTCATCACCTGGCCGCATGCGCCGGAGTTGCTGGATCAGGACGCGGGCACTGTCGTGCTCGACCTCGGCCTCGTCCACCAACGCCAGCTCGGGCAGCAGCTCGCGGACAGCGGGATAGAACACCTCTTCCTCCAGGCGCGTGTGCAGTTCGAGCTGCATGCATGTCTGCTCGACGATGCGCGCGCAGTACTCGACGTCCTCGGCAGCCCAGCGCTTCTCGAACTCGCGGAACGCGGTGTTGGCCAGCCGATGGTCCTCCTTCAGCATGTCGAGCACCTCGTGCCGCGCCTGGGTGCCGGTGCGGCTGGCGCTGCGCGAACGGGTTGCTGTCGATGGCATGTGGGCGGTCATGTGGTGGCTCCTGAGCTGAACGCGACCGGCGGCATGCCGGACGTCCGGCACGCTTGGGCAAGCGGCATACCACCCCCCCTGAACGAAGGAACGGCGCTTGCCGAAGAAAGGCGAGGAGAAGCACCATGAGCACAGACAGCACACCCCGCGTTCAACCCCGACCGCAACCCGGCCAGTCAGAAGGCACACGTCCCGGCGAGACCTTCTCGGTCCAGGGAGGCAGCCGCGCGCCGAAGCTCCCGCATGAGCGAGACGAGTCAAGCACAAGCCAACACCAAGCGGAATCTCAGGACGTGATCGAGCAGGCAGCCAAGGACCTGGAAGCGGGACTTCAGGACACGAGCAAGGCCGATGCGATGGACGAGGTTTACCAGCGCGGCTTTCGCGACGGCGATGACCAGAGCGGTCGGGGTCGGCACGATCACACGGTCCCGTCCGAGCGCGCGGCACGTCGGCAGTCCACGGATCTGCATCGCGGTACCGACAAGTCCTGACACCCGGTCTCGCACTGTTTACGGCAAGACACGACCCTGACCTGTAAAAACCGCCCGCTCAGGCCCTGCCATGGGCACCGTGCTCCCTTCCCAGCAAACGCCGGGCCGGGCAACAAGGCGTAACACCATCAGGTGAAATTGACCGGTTCACATCTGCGTCGCCGTGGGGTGTCCGGACACGGTGTCTGGGGTGGCCGGGCAGACCGGCAGATCTGACAGGCCGGGAGTGGTCAAGATGACAGGACGCCCGCCCGGGGGGCGGCGCGCACCACTCGTCAAAGGCATGGATGTTGCGGTTTCAGCGGCATCTCAACCGATCCGACGAGAGGACCCATGAACACACCGATGATGCGCGTGGAGCATCGTCAGCATCAGACGCTGACGCCCCGCCTGCAGCAGGCTGTGCGCCTGCTCCAACTGTCGTCGCTGGACTTTGCCCAGGAGATCCGGGATGCCATGGGCAAGAACCCGTTTCTGGAGCCTGAAGACACCGAGCCGGGTTCCGAGGAGGCCGCAGCCGCTGTGGGCGAAGAGGCCGCTCTGCCGGTGACGGATGCGCCTTCTGTGGACACCCCTCAGGATGGCGCCGCACCGGGTGGCGACGCCGAGCCCGAAGCCGGCTGGGAGCGTGACAGCTGGCAACAGGCTGGCAACACCCGGAACGGCAGCAGCGACGGCGAAGCCAGCGTGATGGACATGGTTCCCGCCGATGTGGGCCTGCGCCAGCATTTGCACGCGCAGACCAACCTTCGGCACCTGGAACCCCGTGAACGCCTGCTCGTGAACTGCGTGATCGAGTGCCTGGACGACGACGGCTACCTCCGCACCGATCTTCACGACCTGGAGTGTCTGGCTGAACTGGAGCCCGCCGTCTCGCCGGCCGAACTGGACCAGGCCCTGGCCTTCGTGCAGCGACTCGACCCGGCCGGCGTGGGCGCGCGCACGGTGGCAGAGTGCCTGCGACTGCAGCTTCATCTGATCGAATGCCCGGTAACCCGCGAGATCGCCGCAGAGATCATCGACCACCACCTGGAACGCCTGGCACACCGGGACAGCATGAACCTCGCGCGGGTGCTGGATCGGCCCGTGCACGAGGTCGAAGCGGCCTGCAACCGCATCCGCCACATGGACCCGCGGCCGGGCTGGCGCCATGGGTCGGCCGACATCCAGTACGTCACCCCGGACGTCATCGCCCGCAAGATCAAAGGGCGCTGGAGCGCCGTTCTCAACCCCGCCGTTGTACCGCGCGTGCGCTTGAATCAGGTGTATGCGGACCTGTTCCGGCGCCACCGGGACGGCCAGCACTCCGAGTTGGCGGCTCACCTGCAGGAAGCCCGCTGGACGGTGCGCAACGTCGAACAGCGCTTCGCCACCATTCTGTCCGTCGCGGAGGCCATCCTGCGGCGGCAGCATCAGTTCCTCGAGTACGGCCCGATGGCCATGAAGCCACTCGGGCTGCGGGAGATTGCCGAAGAGGTCGGGCTGCATGAATCGACCGTCTCACGGGTCACCAACAACAAGTACATGGCCACACCGGCGGGGGTGTTCGAGCTCAAGTACTTCTTCTCGCGCTCGATGCCCACACAGAGCGGCGGCACCTGCTCGGCCACGGCCATTCGCGGCCTGATCCGGGACATGATCGAAGGGGAAGATGGCAGCAACCCGCTGTCCGATGCGGAGATCGCACGCCAGCTGGCTCGTCAGGGGCTGACTGTGGCGCGCCGCACCGTGACCAAGTACCGGCAGCTTCTCAAGCTGCCGGCTGTGGAGCAGCGACGCAGGCACACCTGAGCCCGCCCAGCGGGGGCACGCCGGGCGGCACAAGGCCGCCCGGTCGGGAGGCGCCACGGCCGAACTTACCGTGCCTTCCCAGCCCCGGATCCAGGATCAGAGAGTGAGCCACCGCCACCGAATCCCGCCCCGACGCCCGACTGCTCGCCCTGACTCGTGCTGCCGCCGGTGGCCGAAGACGTCTGCCCCCCCGGCACGGTGCTGCGGCCCTCGCTTGCATGGGCACCGGTCTCCTGTCCCAGTCCGCTCGTGGCGTCACGCCCAGGCTGCTGCCGCCCTTGGCGCCACTGGTTGAATTCGTCCGAAAAACGGCGGAAGCGGTCCTGACGCCACTGGCGGTAATCCTCGTCGAACGCGCGAAGCTGCTCCATCCGCCACTGGTGGTAATCGGGATCGAACAGGTCATCGCCCTGGTGGCCCTGGTGGCCTTGCTGAGAGGCGCCGCCCCAGGGGTTGCCCATCGTATGCGTGGCGCCGCCATGCCCTTGCCCCGCAAAGCTGCTGTGATCCCGGCCGATGCCGGTGTAGACGTGCGGGCTGCCCCCCCCGATGCCGCTGCTGCCGCCAAAGCCGCTACTGCCGCCCGCGGAGTGAAAACCCTGACCACTTCCCTGCCCCGCCTGCGAGGGCCCCGGGAAGCCATAGGTCCCGCTGCCGTCGTGCTGAGCGCCATGCTGGCTGCTGGACGACGATCCGCCCATCTGGTTCTGGCTCGTGTCGCGGGCGACATGCTGCCCGCCGCCCCAGGGGCCGGACGCGCCGGGCTGCTGTCCGTGTTGTTCCGGGCTGCCGGGTCCGTTCTGCCCCGGCTGGTAGGCGTTCTGGCTCATGATGCTTCCTTTCCATGCGATGGTTGTCAGGCCGGGGCTCAGGTGGCGCGCGGCCTGAACCCGGTCCGGCAACCGCCATTCCCGTGCCGGGGGAGCCAGCATGGGCTGCCCCCCGTGAGCACACGGCTTTCTCTTTCTCAACGCGTGCGCGCCCCCAGCTGACGCAAGGCCTGCTGGCAGCCGTCATGGGCGGGTTGCGCCGGGTCGATCAGCGGAATCAAGGCCGCGAGTGGCGCGACCGCACTCAGTGCCGCAGCGGCCACCACCTTCCAGCCCAGCGGATCAGGGTGGAGCCCGACGTTCGGATCGGCAAACGTTCCGCCGATGTCCACCGGCGTGCGCAACGACACCAGGCTGAATTTCCGCGGTCGGCTGTCGATCCGCAAGGCCAATCGCTCGGTGGCCAGTGAGACGGCGCCACTGGCCAGGATGGTGGCGGCCGGCGTGTCCACCAGGGCCACATCAGGCCGGAGGATGCCGTCACGCGCCGTGAACTGCATGGCGGCACAGTGCATGGGCAGCACCTGGTCCCCTGTGAACACGAGCCCCAGCGCCTCGGCGACGTGCAGGCTCATGGCCTCGACCAGCAAACGAGAGATTCGCCCCTCCTCGATCCAGGTCGATCCCTGACCCGACAACGATCCCAGCAAGGCGGCGGTGGAGCGCCCCTCTCCATGCACCTTGGCGCGCCCGGCCAGCCGCCCCCGCAACGCCGGTGTCGCCAGCAGACCCTGCCCATCCTTTGCCTTCTGCCCACCGGAGGACACGGGGGCTCGAGGGTCGGGCTGGTTGAGCCAGCGCGCCAGATCGATCCCCGACCATGTCAGGTCCGCGTCCCACAACAAGGCGTTCTGTCGTCCGTCCAGCTTGACGTCGCCGGCCACACGGCCACCCGCGGCCTGTGCAACGACATCCCTGATCTGCAGCACGCCCCCTTCCAGGATCAGCTCACCCTTGAGGGGCGCCAACGGCTCGGCAAACAAGGCACCGAGCCGCGCTTCCTTGATGTCGATGCGCACCCGGGCGTTCATGGCGCGCAAGGACGGCACGTCGAATGCGCGCTGGGGCAGCACGGTGTCGCCCCGCGCACGTCGGCGAGGCGGGGCTTCCGCCGGCAGACCGATGGCAGGGGCCAGATCCGCCAGTGCCAGCAGCTTGCCACCCAACTGGCCATCCAGCCGCGGCACCCGTTGGCGTCGATCAAAGCGGAACTGTCCGGTCAGTTCGCTGCGGCCTACATGGAGCCGCCCCACGTCCAGCGCCCAGAGCTCGCCATCCTTGCGCAACCGACCGGTCAACTCGAAGCGGGCCGTGGTCGGCAAGGTCACGCCGACGGCATCCCCCACCGCCGCGAGCGAGCGCCCCTTGAGCATGAGCTGGCCATCCAGCTGGCGGAGGCTCAGCACGTCGTGACTGACCCCTTCGAACGTCATCGCAGCCCCGCCCGTGTCGGCGCGGATGCGCACCGGCACCGCCACGGTTTCATGCCCTTCCGACAGCAGTGGCAGCAGCCCGCTCGACTGCAAGCCCACCTCGAAGGGCTGCCCCCGATAGCGCCCTCCTCCGGTCACCGAAAGCCCGCGGGCGCCAGTCCGGTTCTGTCCCTGCTGCGCACCCTCCTCGGTCGAGACCCGCGCATCAAGCTGCAGTTTCTGCACGCCATCGTCCACCTGGACGCGCCCCTGTGCCACCGACAGGTGATCCACGCGCGGCATCCGCGTCGCGGCGCTGTCATCCTGCCGCGCCGCAGGCTGCCCATCCGGCGTGAGATGCCAGTTGGCCCGACCGTCCGCCTGGCGCAGCAGCCTGGCATCCAGCTTCGATGCGGTCAGCCGCGTGATCTCCGGTGCGGCCTCACGGCTCCCGCGCCAGAGCCGCCACACAGTGCGGTAAGGCACGATCAGCTCGATGTCCCTGGCATCGAGCACGGACCCGGCATTGGCCAGCCAAGCAGGCTGAGGCACAACCAGGTGACCGGCCCGCAGGTGGATGCGGCCGAGAAAGCGCACGGCAAAGTCGCCATCCAGGGTGACGGGGCGTTGCAGCTGCTCGCTCAAGGCCCGAGCCAGCGGCGCTCGCAGCATGGGCCACCCTTGCCACTCGAGCACGCCCAGCCCCGCAATCAACGCCAGCACGGCCACGCCCATCCAGGGGGCGACACGGCGATGCCCTCGGGGGGGCTGTGCAGGCGGCGCGTCAAACGCCCGCGCTTCAGCGGGAACACCGGTATCGCGGTCAAGGGGGGGAGGGCCAAGGTTCATGGTGAGCGAGCAAGGCAAGAAGCCGGGGGAAGCAGCCCTGGGCAAGCCGTGTGCCGCCCGGCCCGCCACGCGGTAAGCCTTACCGCCATCCCGGTAACTTCGTCGGCTGAAAAGCACACTCCGGATGCCGCGGGCTGCTTTCTCCCCGGCGGCATCAGGGTATCCACGGCCCGGTACGGTCCGTGCTTGGTGAGACGGCATTCCGCCACTTCCACGCCCGCGCCTGACGGGACACCTTCGTGAAGCCACTGCGCCTGCTGGCCCTTGTCGCGCCGATCTCGGTCTGGGCCGGTCCCGCCGACGTGCCCTCCCCTCTCTCCTCGCCCCTTGCGCTGCTTGCGCAGGCGTCGCCCTCCGACCCGCCCTCAGCCGCGGGCGATGCGGGAGACGCGCAACTCGATGCGGTGCGGGCGGACCACCTCATCCGATTCCTCAACTATGTCAACTTCCCAGGCACGTCCGTGCCACCCCCCGGTGAACCGTATGTCATCGGGGTCGCAGGGGCCGAGGAGGTTTTTCAGGCCTTGGGCGCCATGCTGGCCGGCCGTACGCTGCACAGCCGCCCCCTGACCCGGCGCCTGATCAGCGACGGAGACGCCCTGACGAGGGTTCACCTCCTCTATCTCGGTCGCCGCATCGACGTGCCCAACCACCCGCTCGCCCGGGCGGCCCGGTCGCTGCCGGTCCTGCTCGTGTGCGAACACCCGGAAGGACTGGCATCCGGTGCAGTCTTCAATTTCGTGTTCGTGCGAGATCAGCTGCGCTTCGAAGCCTCGCTCGCCGCGGCGGACCGCGCCGGTCTGGTCGTGAGCTCACGACTGCTGGCCCTGGCCGATCGGGTTGTGGGAGGTCGGTGAGCATGGCGGCCGGTCTGTCCCGCTGGTGGATGAACATGGTGGAGCGGGTGGCGAACGGGCGCCAGCGCGCAGCCCTGGCCGAAGGGTTGCAGGGCCCGTCGCTGCGCGGCAAGGTGATGATCGTCGTCCTGACCACGACGACGCTGGCCTTGCTGCTGAGCGCCGCAGCCCTGCTGTTCTATGAGGTGCGCGCGTACAAGCACTCGCGGCAAGCGGATCTGCAGACGCAAGCCGACATCGTGGCACAGGCCACGGCCGCCGCACTGTCGTTCAAGGACGCGCGCGCCGCCTCGGAGAACCTCCACATGCTGAGGTTGCGCCCCCAAATCACCGCGGCCGCGGTGTACCTGGCCAAGGGGGAACTGTTCGCAAGCTATGTCCGCCCGCCACAGAGCGTGAACGACATCCCGCTGGAAGCCCGCGAGGCAGGCTTCATCGTCAGCGGCGACAAGCTCGAGCTCTTCCATCCGATCCGGCAGAACGAAGAAGTGCTCGGCATGTTGTACCTGCGCACGGACAACGACCTCGCTGGCCGGCTTGGCGACTATCTGATCATCCTCCTGGCCGTGATGGCCGCCAGCACGGCGGCCGCGGCCCTTCTGACGGCCAGGCTGCAACGTGCCGTCACCGAACCCATCCTGCAGGTGGCCCAGGTGGCGCGCAACGTGATGCTGCAGCGAGACTTCTCGCTGCGTGCGCCGCGCACCACGTCCGACGAGGTGGGACAGCTGGTCGATGCCTTCAACGACATGCTGACCGAAGTGGGCGCGCGCACCCGGGCGCTGGAAGAGAGCAACCATCACCTCTCGGTGGAGATGGCGGAGCGCCGCAAGGCCGAAGAGGCCCTGCGCACCGCAGCACGCAAGAAGGACGAGTTCCTGGCCACCCTCGCGCACGAGCTGCGCAACCCCCTGGCCCCGATCAGCAACGCCGCCGAAATCCTGCGCCGCTCGGGCGACAAGGATGCCGCGCTGCGCCAACGCGCACTCGACATCATGGGCCGCCAACTGCGCCAGATGGTGCGCCTGATCGACGACCTGCTCGACGTGTCGCGCATCACGACCGGCAAGCTGCTGCTAAGGCGAGAACGCGTCGACCTGCTTGGCATCCTGAGGGACGCGGTGGAGACCGTCACCCCCATGATGGAATCCCGCCACCATCAGCTCGAACAGAGCCTGCCGCGCCATCCCGTGCACGTGGAGGCCGACCCCACCCGGCTGGCGCAGGTCTTCGCCAACCTGCTGAACAATGCCGCGAAGTACGCCCCCGAAGGCGGTCTGATCCGCATGGCGGTGCGCGTCGGTCCGGACGAGGTCACGGTGAGCGTGCAGGACAACGGCATCGGCATCCCCTCGGAGATGCAGAACGCCGTCTTCGACATGTTCGTCCAGGTCGACCAGTCTCTGGATCGAGGCCGGGCCGGGCTGGGCGTCGGCCTGACACTGGCCAAGCAACTCACCAGCCTTCATGGCGGCCGCATCGCCGTCCACAGCGACGGGCAGCATGGCTCGGAGTTCTGCGTGACCCTGCCCCTGAGCCGGGAGATCACCGTCCCCGACGTGCGTCGCCCCCAGGCTGGCGAGGCGCTTGCCGAGCAGGCCTCCGATGCATCCGGACTGCACATCCTGCTCGCTGACGACAACATGGACTTCGTGACCAGCCTGGCGCAGATCCTGGGCGGCCTGGGACATCGCACACGGGTCGTGCACGACGGGCAGCAGGCGCTCCATGCGGCACGCCAAGAGGCACCGGACGTCATGATCCTGGACATCGGCATGCCTGGCCTGAACGGGCACGAGGTGGCTCAGGCCTTGCGCCAGGACCCACGCACGCAACACACCCTGCTGGTGGCCATCACCGGATGGAACCAGGACAGCGACCGGGAGCGCAGCCGCGCCTGCGGCATTGCACACCATCTCACCAAGCCGGTAGACGTGGCGCAATTGCTCGACATCCTGGCACACGCACCCCGGCACGCAACTCCCCAGAACACCCGCTAGCGCCTCGGAGACAGGCGTTCCCGGTGCAGGCACGCTGCTTGCCCTTTCATGCGCACCTGGAACAACCCAATGAAGAGGTGAACCGATGCAAGCAGACAAGCGATCGTCCTGGCCTCTGCTGGCCGGGGCCTGTGCTGCGGCCGTGCTGGCCGGCTGTGGATCAGCCCCCGTACCGCGTGAGCAACTGGCCGTGAGTCAGGCCGCCATACAGGCCGCGCAGACCGCGGGCGCCACAGAGATGGCCCCCGTGGAACTGCAGCGTGCGCAGGAGAAGTACGCCATGGCCGTGGCTGCAGCCAAGGAGCGGCAGTTCGTGGTGGCGCGCAAGCTGGCGGAAGAAGCCGATGTGGACGCGCAGGTTGCGCGAACCAAGGCACAGGCGGAGCGCTCGCGTCGCGCAGCCGATGAGGTACGGGCCGGGCTGAAAACCTTGCAGCAACAGCTCAACACCGGATCCGGTGTCACGCCCCGCTGATGCGCCCTAGACAGGCTGCACCCACCCGTTCCGCATGGACCGAACAGCAAGGAAACGCCATGAACAACAGAGACCGTCGTCATCCTCTCTCCATCGCGCCCCCCTCGTCCCGCGCCCTTGTTGCGCTGGCCGGGGCCGCGCTGCTCACCCTGAGTGCCTGCCAGAGCACACCCCCGCGCCACGCGGAACTGGAGCGCGCGCGGCAGCTGCTGCAGACCGCCAGCACCAGCCCCGACGTCACGGCGGGTGCCCCGCTTGAACTGGAGCGCGCACGGCGCAGCCTGCAGGAAGCCGAGCGCGCCTGGGCCGACCAGCGCGATGAGCGCGAAACCCGTCACATGGCCTACATCGCCGCGCAACGTGCCCAGGTCGCCATCAACGTGGGCGCTCAGCACGCCGCCGACCGCGTCGTCGCCGGGGCCGGCGCCGAGCGGGCCCAGGCCGAAGCGGCTGCGCAAAGCCAGCGCGCGCGCCTGGCCGAAGCCCAGGCTCGATCGGCCGGCGCCTCCGCCCAATCCCAGGCAGAGCGCGCCCGGATGCTCGAGCAGGCGTTGCAGGATCTGGCCGCCCGGCAGACCGATCGCGGCATGGTGATGGTGCTGCAAGACGTCCTGTTCGACGTGGGCAAGGCCGATCTGCGAGAAGGAGGCAAGGTTCGCCTGCAGCGACTCGCTCAGGTCCTGAGCCAGTTTCCCGAGCGCCGTGTCGTGGTGGAGGGGTACACCGACAGCACGGGCAGCGACGCCCTGAACCAGGCCCTTTCGGAGCGGCGCGCCGAATCCGTCAAACAGGCCCTGGTCGGCATGGGGGTCGGCGCCGATCGCATCGAGACCAAGGGCTTCGGCGAGGCCCGGCCGGTGGCCACCAACAAGACCGCGGCGGGACGTCAGCAGAACCGCCGCGTGGAACTGGTGTTCTCTCAGGACGACGGCCGGACCGCGCGTCCCTGACGGAGTTGCACCGGGCCGCTTGGCCCGGTGCCGCGGCCGTCAGCCGTCCTGCCCCAGGGTGGTCTGCGGGCGCACCGGAATCTCGGTCGACAACTGAGCGCCGGTCAGCGGCAGACCACCCCCCTCATCTTCCCAGGTCTGCAATGCCGCGGGCCCTGCAGGCACGCCCCCCGATTCCGCACCGCGGCGACCGGGCCCGGCCCACTTTCTCAGCAAGGCGTACTGGCCCACGGCCAGAGCCGACATCATGAACAGCGTTTTCTTGCGCATGGTGGTGTCCTTTTCATTCCCAGTAGATGGCCTTGCCCCAATAGGACTGCACCTGCAGCCCCATCCCGTCGACCTCTTCCAGGCTGGGCCACTGGTCCTTGTCAAAGCCGGGCGCCTCTTCGAAGCGGCTCTTGTCCGCATCGAGCACGAAGCACTTTCGGGTGGGATCCAGGGTCAAGGCGCGCCACGGAATGGCAAACAGCTTGTCCCCCATCCCGAGGAAGCCGCCGCTGGACATCACCGCGTAGGCGATCCGGCCGGTCGGCACGTCGAGCATGATTTCGTCGATCTTGCCAAGCGTCTCGCCGGCCAGATTGAGCACGGGGTCTCCCTCGAGCGTGCTGGCAGTCATCAGTCGAGGCCCCGGCCCACTCGGATTCGCGCCCATCGGGCTGCCGTTGACGGCCTCCGTGCTGAGGGACGGGCTTGTCATTGCTGAATTCATCCTTCGCTCCTTTCGCCACACCGGCAGCACCGCGCGCCGGTCTCGCACAAATCCGGCAAGCCCGATGCCCGTTGTCACCCTTCGAAGACCGAGCAGGGAGCGGGCATGCGGTTTGCCCCTGATCGGGACGAGCGCCAGCCCACAAGGCCGGCAAGGATCCACACCGTCAACGAGGCAGCCATGCGGGTTCTGTATGTTGAAGACCACCCGGTCAACATTGAAGTCATGCGCGCGATTTTTGGATTGCGCCCCCATCTGATTCTGGATGTCGCCATCGACGGTGCAAGCGGTCTGAACGCGGCGTCGCGCCACACGCCGGACCTCCTTCTGCTCGATCTGCGACTTCCCGATTGCCACGGCACCGGCCTGCTCGCCCAGTTGCGCGCCCTGCCCGCGCTGGGCCACACGCCGGCCATCGCGGTGACAGCCGAGGACGCGCCCGATCTCACGCGCTCGACCTTCCTCGAGACATGGCCCAAGCCACTGAACATCCGGCAGGTCCTGGCACGGCTGGATCAGCTGTACACGCACCATGTCCAGCAGCGCGCTGCCGTGGCCGTGCCGGCCTGACACAGCCGGCAGACGGCGACCCCACCATGGTGAGCTTCGTCTTCGACATCACGCACACGACCACCTATCGGTACGCACGGCCGGTGAAACTGGGTGAACACCGCGTGATGTTCCGCCCCCGTGACAGCCACGATCTGCGCGTGCTGGCCACCGACCTTCAGGTGACACCCGGCGCGCAGGACATCCGGCTGATCCAGGACGTGTACTCGAACTCGGTGGCCATCGTGCAACCTGTGCACGAGGCTCAGGAGCTGACCTTCGTCTGCACCTTCACGGTGGAGCACACCGGCTCACGGGCGCTGGATCTGCCCATCGACGCCTATGCCCGACACCACCCCTTTCGGTACAGCCGGGAAGACCGTGTGGCCCTTGCCCATTACCTGCGCCCGTACTACCTGAAAGAGCAACCTCGCCTGCGCCAGTGGGCGCAGACGTTCCTGAACGCGGAGGGCCCGACCGACAGCCGTGAGGTGCTGGTCCGGATGAACAAGGCGATCCGCGACAGCATGACCTACCAGGTCCGGAATGAAGAGGGCGTGCAGACGCCGTGCGAGACATTGGACAAGGCGTCCGGCACCTGCCGTGATTTCGCCACCCTGATGATCGAAGCGGCCCGCGCGCTGGGCTATGCCGCCCGCTTCGTCAGCGGCTACGTGTATGGCGCGGAGCTGGAACAGGCAGATTCGGCCGGGGCCACCCACGCCTGGCTGCAGGTGTACCTGCCGGGCGCGGGCTGGATTCCCTTCGATCCCACCAACAACCTCATCGGTGGACATGACCTGATCCGCGTCGGCGTCGCGCGGCACGCGAGCCTCGCGTCCCCGTTGAGCGGCACATGGACCGGTGCCCCCGCCGACTACCTCGGCATGACGGTGGACGTTCAGGTCCGCAAACGCGCCTGAACGCCCCTTCTCACCTCAAGGCGAGGTGGTCGTCTCGCTGTCGGACTCCGAATCCTTCATCGGCACCGTCGCGTACTCCTTCAGACGGTTGTACAGCGTCTTCAGGCTCACACCCAGCGTGGCAGCCGTGCGCTCCTTGTGTCGCCCCAGGTATTCCAGCGTGCTCAGCGTGACTTGGCGCTCCACCTCCGCCAGCGGCGTGCCCACCCGGATCTGCAGGACAGGCGCACCCGACATCACGGGCAGCGGGGCCTCGGCGGTCGGCAGGCAATCGTCGACGATGACCGGCTCGGTGGCCATCACATAGGCGCGCTGGACGATGTTGCGCAGCTCGCGCACGTTGCCGGGCCAGCGATAGGCCTGCAGGCGCGCGAGCGCCTGCTGCGACCAGCGCCGGGGCTGTCCCTCTCGCCGGGAGATCTCCTCCAGAAAGTGCTCGGCCAGCAAGGGAACGTCCTCGGCCCGGTCACGCAGCGGCGGCAGGTGAATGGGGAACACGTTCAGGCGATAGAGCAGGTCTTCCCGCAGCTTGCCGCTGCGCACGGCCTGCTCGGGGGAACGGTTGGTGGCGGCAATGATCCGCACGTCGGTGTCGATCAGCTGGGTCGACCCCACCCGCATGAAGGTGCCGGTCTCCAACACCCGAAGCAGCTTGACCTGAAGATCCAGCGGCATTTCGGTGATTTCGTCCAGAAACAGCGTGCCGCCGCTGGCCCGCTCGAAGAAGCCCTGGTGCTGGCGGTCCGCGCCGGTGAAGCTGCCCTTTTCGTGACCGAAGATCTCGCTTTCGATCAGGTGCGGAGAAATGGCACCGCAGTTCACGGCCAGGAAGGGCCGATTGCGGCGGCGGCTCAGGTCGTGCACGGTGCTGGCCACGACTTCCTTGCCGCAGCCGCTCTCGCCCGTGATGAACACCGTGACCGCTGTGCCGGACACACGCAGGATCTGCTCGTAAATCCTGCGCATGGCCGGCGATCGCCCCCAGAGCTGGCCGAAGTGACCCTCGCGCTCCAGGCCATCCAGCAGCGTGGAGGCCTCGGCCTGCAGTGTGGCGGGCTTGATGAGCCGCGACAGGATGCCGCTGAGCTGCTTCATGTTGACAGGCTTGACGAGGTAGTCGGCAGCGCCCATGCGCAAGGCCTGGATGGAGGTGTCCAGGCTGGCATGACCGGTGATGAGCACCACCTCGGTGTTGGCCAGCGCCTTCGCGTCTTCGAACAACTGCATGCCACTGCCATCCGGCAGCATCAGGTCGAGCAGGACCACATCAGGCTCCTGCAGCGCCAGTTGCCGTCTTGCGTCCCGTAGGGACCCGGCGGTCGCCACGGTGAAACCTTCCGTGGCGATCATGGCGGCCATCATTTCGGCGGCATCGGCCTCGTCATCAACCACGAGTGCGTGGGGCATGGATCGCGCTCCTTTGCTGTAGGGAGAGGCATTGTGCGGTGCCACATCGGTCGATGTGACCGGCAGGAGTCACCATGCTTACAGTTGACCTGCGCTGATTTGCGTGCACCCCTGATGCCGTCAGGGTCGAAAGCGCACCAACAAGGGAGAGTCCAACCCGGAGTTCCGGTCAGAACCGGGTGAGGCACGGGCCAAGTCAGGCAAGATTTACAGGATCTTCCCGGTACCGCGCCGCGATATCTCCCCTCATATCGGGGAGACGAAGCGGGTTTTGAGCGGATCTCCCGGCATTTCGGACACCAACCCGCTGAAGCGTTCTGTTTCGCCTTTTTACACACTCGCTCGTACATCCGAGCGGCAAGCTCGGGCACATCGCACGATGTGAAATCGGCACGGCGCGACATGTCAGGTGGAAAGGCGCGGAAGGCGCTTCAGGGGCGATTCCACGCAAGGGTCGAAGGGAGCGATCAGCAGGTGGCGTACCCGGTCTCTCGACAAACCGTGTCGCCGGGCCACCGGATCGGGGGGCGGACGATTGCTGCAGGGCACAAACGTTGCCGAAAGGGCGCGGATCCACTTCGGGTTCGTACCAACTTTCAGGAGTCACCATGCACATGAAACACCTCGCCATCGCCCTGGGAGCCGCCCTGGCCGCTCACGGCGCGTTCGCCTCCGACGTCGACTGGGGCGAGCACGGCACGCTGGAATTCGTCGCGTCGACCGTGGAGCCGGGGTCCTTCTCGGACACCATCCTGTTCACGCTGCCTGACGACACCCACCTGGCTGCCACCGCCGTCACCAACAACCTGCTGTCGCTGCTCGGCATCACGAACGCCAAACTCAGCCTGTACTTCGACAAGGCCGGGCCGGACACGCTGATCGGCAGCTACGACTTCGATGGCACCACCGGCAGCCGCCCCGTGACCTTCACGCCGACCACCGGCGCCGGCAACTACTACTACCTGATCACGGGCCTGGCCACGGGCTCGAGCGGTGGCTTCTACTCCCTGAGCTCCACGACGCTGCCGGTGCCCGAGCCTCGGACCTGGTCCCTGGCGCTCAGCGGCCTGATGGCAGCCGGCCTGGTGGCCCGTCGCCGTCGCGGGTGATCCGGTGGCCGGTCCCTCAGGGGCCGGCGGCGCGGGTGGAGATCGTCCGCCCGTGCGGGGCATGGTGCTTGCCGCCTGAGGGGGGAACGCCGGCCGCGGGCCGGCCCTCTGAAAGGAACCCCGATGAGCCCCCAAGCCGATCAACCCACCACACTTCCGCCCCAGCATCAGGATAGCCAGCCCGGGCGCGAAGGCGACATGAACCCGGCCCCGTCCTCCTCGGCCGAGGCCTATCGCGCCAGCAACCGGCTGGCCGGCAAGGTGGCCGTCATCACTGGCGGCGACAGCGGCATCGGCCGCGCGGTGGCCGCGTGCTTCGCCCAGGAAGGAGCGCACGTGGCCATCCTGTATCTCGAAGAGCACGAGGACGCGGAAGCCACTCGCGCCCTGGTGGAAGCCGAGGGCGTTCAGTGCCTGACCTTCGCCGGCGACCTCGGGGATCCGCACATTGTGGCGAAGGCGGTCGAGGCGGTCGTCCAACGCTTCGGTGGCATCGACATCCTGGTGAACAACGCCGCAGAGCAGCACCCCGTCAAGGACTTCTCCGAGCTGCACCTGGAGCAGGTCGAGCGCACGTTCCGAACCAACGTGTTCGCAATGTTCGAACTCACGCGCGTGGCCCTGCCCCACATGAAGCGCGGCAGTTGCATCATCAACACCACGTCCGTCACTGCTTACCGCGGCAGCCCGGGCCTCGTCGACTACTCGGCCACCAAAGGCGCCATCGTCGCGTTCACGCGCTCGCTGTCGCTTCAGCTGGCCGACAAGGGCATCCGGGTGAACGCCGTCGCGCCTGGGCCGGTATGGACACCACTGATTCCGTCCACCTTCACGGAAGAAGAGGTCTCGCACTTCGGCAGCAAGGTGCCCATGAAACGGCCCGGACAGCCCGACGAGATCGCCCCGGCCTATGTCTTCCTGGCCAGCGCGGACGCCAGCTTCATGAGCGGGCAGGTGCTGCATCCGAACGGCGGCGAGGTCGTCAATGGCTGATGTCGTTCTGACCGGTCTTTCGGTCACTTTGACGTTGCGCGCCGCCTGCACCTGCTACGCGGGGCACCGGCCGGACGCGGCACGTTGCTTGCCCTGATGGGGCCAGGCACCTGCCATTTCATCATCAACGCAAGGAGAGACACCATGGTCACCGACACCACCACGAGCACCACCGGCGACGCCACCCGCACGCGGGAGAACGTCGACAAGGCCACCCAGTCCGCTCATGAGGCGATCGACCGCATGGCGGCGAAGGCGGCCCCGGCCATCGAACAACTGCAGTCTGCCGCCGCCAATGCAGCCCAGGCCCTGCGCGAGAAAGCCGCTGCTCTGGGCGAAATGGAGGAGGCCTGGGTCGAATCGGCACGCGATTGCGTTCGACGCAATCCGCTGGCTTCCGTGCTGGTCGCGGTCGCCGTGGGTGTGCTCATCAGCCGCATCGGCAGCGATCGCGGATGAACACGCCCGACGCTGCGGGGCAGGCCGCCGCCGGACCGGCTGCATCATCCGGTGAGCCACCGGCGTCGCTGCCGGTGGGCGCCCTGATCAGTGCCCTGTCGCAGGAGCTGTCTCACGCGATTCAGGAGCGGCTGCACCTGATCGTCCTGGAGGGGCGCCAGATCGGGCTGCAGGTCACCCAGATGATCATGCTGGCCGTGCTGGCTGCCTTGATGGCCTGCGCGGCGTGGGCCACGGTGCTGGTCGCCATCTACCTGGCATGCACGGCCCACGGCATGCCATGGGGCGTTGCCTTGCTGGTGGTGCTGCTCGTGAACATCGGGGCGGCCTATGCCATCTGGAGCACCGCCTACCGGATCGGCTCCCGCCTCGGCTTTCCGGCGACGCTGCGCATGCTGCAGCATCTGGGTCAGCCTCACCCTGGTCCGCAGGATCCACCGGCCCCGACGGGGGTGGTGGCGCCCGCGACGGGACCGATGCCCCATCCCGCCGTGCCCTTTCCTCCTGGGACGGACACGGCTGCGCGACGTACACCGCCCCCCTGACGGCCCTGGAGTCCCCATGTCCCTGAGCGAACAGATTCGCGCCACCGAAGCAGCCATCGCGGCGAGCGATGCCCGCCTGAGGGTGTGGCGCCAGGAGGCCCGGCGCACGGTGCGCGAACGCCTCATGCCCGGCCGGCGGACACTCGTCTTCGCAGGCGGGGGCGCCGCGCTGGCCACCGTGCTGCTCTACCGCCGGCGCGCACGCCTCACACGGGCCTGGCGAGGGCTGAACCGCTACCCGACGGTCTTGTTCCTGCTGCGCAACCTCCCGGTGGTGGGCCCGCTGCTGCCTCTGCCACGGCGGTCGGCCGTCGGCACGGCCGATGAGGCGGCGCGCGGCAGCGGCCTGCTGGGTGCCGTGCTGCCGCTGCTGTGGCCCGTGGCGCTGCGACTCATCACCGAACGCCGTCACAAGGCCGAGGGGCAGCCACACGCCGCACCGACCCATCCTCATCATGCCATGCAGCCCTGAGCGGCGCGGGCCGCCCCGGACGTGAAACACGTGGCGGCCCCACCGCACTGGGCGTCCAAGCTCCAGACGCTCCTGAGGCGACGCTTCGGCCATGACCATCTCCGTCCCAGTCAGGAAGAGGTGATCCGCCATGTGATGGCGGGGCACGATACCTTGGCGCTGATGGCCACAGGGGCAGGCAAGTCGCTGTGCTATCAGTTGCCGGCCTTGCTGCTCGAAGGTCGGACCCTGGTGGTGTCGCCGCTGGTCGCCCTGATGAAGGATCAGCACGACAAGCTGCGGGCGCTCGGCATCCCGGTCGCCCAGCGGCACAGCAGCCAGCTTGCAGCCGAAGCCGAACGCGCCAGCCAGGCCATTCAGGACGGTTCTGCGCGCATTGTGTTCACCACCCCGGAGCGCCTGACCACACCCGGCTTCCTGCAGGATCTCTGCGCTCATCCGGTGAGCCTGTTGGTGGTGGACGAGGCCCATTGCATCGCGGAATGGGGCCACGACTTTCGGCCGGCCTTTCTGGAGATCGGCACAGCCTTGCGACGCCTCGGCCGCCCGGTCGTTCTGGCCCTCACCGCGACCGCCACGCCCGACGACGTGGCCGATGTGATGCGCCAGCTCGACCTGACCGACATGCAGGTTGTCCACGCCGGGCTGTACCGCCCCAACCTGCGCCATGCGGTCGACCACATCGACAGCGAGGCCGCCCAGCAGGCCCGACTGCTCACACTGGCAAACGCCTTGCAGGGGCAGGGCATCGTCTACACCAGCACGGTGAAGGCAGCGGAGGCCATCCATGCCAGACTGGTCGAAAACGGCGAGAGCGCGGCGCTCTACCATGGCCATCTGCCCCGGGGGCGCCGCCACGCTGCGCAGGATGAGTTCATGCAGGGTCATGCGCGGCTCATGGTGGCGACGCCCGCCTTCGGGCTGGGCATCGACAAGCCCGACATCCGCTTCGTCATTCAGCATCAGATGCCTGCGAGCCTGGCCAGCTATTACCAGAGTGCAGGACGGGCGGGCCGCGACGGCCAGGGCGCGCAGTGCACCTTGCTGTATCTGGCGCAGGACCGCCGGATTCAGCAGTTCTTCCTGGCCAGCCAGCTGCCCTCGGTGGACGAGCTCAAGGCCGTGCATGAGCTGATTGGCCAGCCCCCGGCAGATTCGCCTGGCTGGCGCCTGGAGGAGTTGGAACGTGCGCTGGGCCGGCCGCGGCAGCGCGTACAGCGGGCGGTGGTGCTGTTGCGGCGCCATGGCCTGCTTGCCCGGGACCGCAGCGGCGTTCTCCGTCAGCGCGCGCCGCGCATCGACGACGAGGCTCTGGCCCCGCTGCTGGAAGAGCACGCGGCCCGCAAGGCCCACGACCGGGCGCAGCTTGAAGAACTGGTGGCCTACTGCCAGTCCGGGCGCTGCCGGTGGCAAATGTTGCTGCAACATTTCGACCCCGAAGTGGCACATGCGCCCTGTGGGCACTGTGACAACTGCGAGCGCATGCAAGCGGCACAGGCCGAGGCCGATCGGGCCGGTACGGAAACGCCGGCTGGCGCAGCGGAATCGCCTCCCCCGGGGCGCGCGGTACGCATGGGCGACGCCGTCCGCGTGCCCCGTTACGGTCGGGGCCGCGTCATCGGGATCGACGACGTCGGCATCACGGTGAGCTTCGCCCGCGGGCCGGACCGGTGCTTTCTGCCGCGCTACGTCCGCCCCGCTTGAGGCCCACCGCTTGCCGCATGCAGGCAGGGCAGACCGACTCGTCTGCCACAACAGGAGCTTTCACCATGCCACAGCCCGCCCGCCCCACCACCGCCCCCACGCCGGCCGACGACGACCAGGATCTCTTCGGCCCCAGCGGCACCAGCGATGGTCCGAGCGACGTCCGAGGACTGACCACGCCCGAGGACCGCCCGCCCGACCAGCCCATCGAACAAAGCGGCATGCCGCCGGCACCCGAGCCCTTGCCACGGCTTTTCCCGGACCCTCCTCCAGTCGAGTTGCCCGATGACACGCCAGCTGCCCCGGTCAACGACCCGGACCCCAACCAGCCCGTCGACCCGTCGCAAGAGGGCGGGTTGTCGGACGACAGTACGCCTTTGATGTGACTGCGCGGGCATGGCGGTTGCCCTTCTTGCGCCGGCGGCCCTTGCAGGGACCCGTTCTTGTGGATGAACCTTCTACCCGGCACACCATCATGACGCGACACGACGCTTACCGCCCGGACAGCCCCGTCCCGTCCACCCCGCCCCTCATGGGCATGGCTTTGCTGGTATCGGCCCACGATACCGAGGCCGCGCCAGACATGGTGGGGCCGCAGGGTGATCGACGCCCTTTGCTGCCGCACTGCCTGGAAACATGGAGCCGCTGGCAGCTCACCGCAGCGCGCGCCGTGTCCAGTCTGCTGACGCGGGACGAAGGATGAGCCATCGCCGACTTGCGTGGGGGACCGCCCTGATCCTGATGCTCAGTGCCGCCGTCACGGCGCGCGCCTATGCATTGAGAGACCGCCAGGCACGACGATTGCCCAAAGGCCGCTGAACAACAGGATCCTCCATGAACCCCACGTTGCGCATCGCGCTGATCAGCGAACACGCCTCGCCCCTGGCAGCCGGCGGCGGCGTCGATGCCGGCGGGCAGAACGTCTACGTGGCGCAGGTGGCTCGCTGTCTCGCGATGGCAGGACACCAGGTGGACGTGCTCACGCGCCGGGATCATCCTGACCAGCCCCCGATGACGGTCATGCGGCCCGGCGTGCGGGTCTTTCACATTCCTGCCGGGCCGGCCACCTTCATCCCCAAGGAAAAGCTGCTGCCGGTGATGCCGGCCTTTGCGCGCGCTGCCGAACAACTGCTGCGCCATGGGCCGCGACATGACATCGTGCATGCGAACTTCTTCATGTCCGGAATGGTCGCGCAGCAGCTGAAAAAGGCCCTGGGCATCCCTTACGTGATCACGTTCCATGCACTCGGTCTGGTCCGCCGCGAGCACCAGGGGGAAGCAGATGGCTTTCCAGCGCTCCGGATCGACATCGAACGCAGCCTGGTGAAAGACGCGGACGCGCTGATCGCCGAGTGCCCTCAGGACGAGCGGGATCTGATCCGCCTCTACCAGGCCGATGCAGAGCGCATCCGGATGGTCCCCTGCGGCTTCGACGCCGGGGAGTTCGGCCCCCTGCACCGATTGCGAGCCAGGTCGGAGCTGGGACTGGATCTGGGCGCCGACGACTTCGTCATCCTGCAGTTGGGGCGGCTGGTGCCCCGCAAGGGCATCGACAACGTGATCAGGTCGCTGGCCTTTCTGTCCGAACGCGTACCAGCCCGGCTGCTGGTGGTGGGGGGCGACGGTCCGGACCCCGACGCGAAACGAACACCCGAAATCGGGCGCCTGCGGCAGGTCGCACTGGAAGCCGGGGTGGCCGACAAGGTGCACTTCCTGGGACACCGCCCGCGGCAGAGCCTGCGCCGCCACTACGCTGCGGCCAATGTCTTCGTGACCACGCCCTGGTACGAGCCCTTCGGCATCACGCCCCTGGAAGCCATGGCGTGCGGCATCCCGGTCGTGGCCAGCGCCGTGGGGGGCCTTCAGTACACCGTCACCGACGGGGTGACCGGCTACCTGGTTCCCCCGCGCGATCCGGCATCACTGGCTCAGTCTTTGAGCCATCTCCATGCCAACCCGCGGTTGGCACTCGCCATGGGGCGAGCCGGCATGCGGCGTGTCCGATCCCTCTTTACATGGGAGCGGGTCACAAAGATGCTGCTGGACGTCTATGACGACACCCTTCAAAGCCGTCGGCGGGCTGAGCTGGCCCTGCACATCACCACGCAGGAGCGCCCCACGCTCAAGGACTTCATTGCCATCCGCTGACGCCATCCATTCATCATCATAAAGAAAGGGAGGACCTTCATGCCCCAAACGGTCGACCTCAATGACAAGGTCGCATTCGTCACCGGTGCCGCCAGCGGCCTGGGTGCCGCCATCAGCCGCCGGCTGATCGAAGGCGGCGCCCGTGTCGTGCTGGCTGACCTGGCTGGAGACAAGGCCAAGATGTTGGCCGATGCGCTTGATCCAGGCGGGGAGCGCACCCTCCCCATCCGTCTGGACGTCTCCAGCGAGCAAGGTGCCGCTCACGCCATGAGCCTGTGCCTCCAGCGGTTCGGCGGGCTCGACATCCTGGTGAACAACGCCGGAACCGACGTCACCGCGCCGCTGGACGAGGTGGGTGTGGAAGCCTGGACGCACGTGCTCCACACCAATCTCCTCGGCCCCTTCCTGTTGACCAAGCTGGCCCTGCCGGCCTTGAAGGACAGCGACGGTGGTCAAGGCGGTCAGGTGGTCAACATCACCTCGACGGCCGCGGTGCGGGCCTGGCCGAACGCCAGTGCCTACCACGCCAGCAAGTGGGGCCTGCTGGGCCTGTCGCGGGCGCTGCATGCAGAGCTTCGCAGCAGCGGCGTGCGCGTCAGCGCCCTGGTGACAGGAGGCATGCGCACCCCGTTCCTGCTGGACCGGTTCCCTGATCTGGATCCGGCCAAGCTGCAGGACCCCGGCCGGGTGGCCGACGCGGTGTGCTTCATGCTGGGCATGCCGCGCGACGCCATCGTGGCCGAACTGACCATCGTGCCGCCGCAAGAGACGTCATGGCCGTGATGCGCACCACGGCCCGACCGACCGAGCCCGAGCCGTCGTCCGCACCGCCCGCTCCGCGCCGGCGTGCCATCTTCCTCGACAAGGATGGCACCATCATCGAGAACGTGCCGTACAACGTCGACCCGGCCCTGCTCAAACTCACGCCCTCGGCCATCGAAGGCCTGCGCCTCTTGCAGGCTCGCGGCTTTCTCCTGGTCATCGTGACCAACCAGTCCGGTCTGGCACGGCGGTTGTTCGACCGCCTGCAACTCAACCAGGCGCTGGCTGCGCTGCGCGCCATGCTGGCGGCAGGTGGGGTGAACATTCTGGACGTGTTCGTGTGCCCGCACGCTCCGGCAGCCAGTGCGCTGGCCCCCGGCTGCCTGTGTCGCAAGCCCGCACCCGGCCTGCTGCTGCAGGCTGCTGCGGTGCATCAGATCGATCTTCGACGCTCGTGGATGGTGGGCGACATCCTCAACGACGTGGAAGCCGGTCGCCGAGCAGGCTGCCGGACGGTGTTGATGGATGTGGGCAACGAAACCGAATGGCGATTGACGCCGATCCGTACACCGGATGTGCGCGCTCCCGATCTTCTGGAAGCGGCGCGCGCCATCCTGACACACGAGGAGGCACTTGAAGGCAGCACCGTTCCATCCCCTCAAACGGAGAAGCCATGATCACCCTGGGCATCAATGCGGCCTTCCATGATTCTGCCGCCGCGCTCGTCGTGGACGGCAAGGTCCTTGCGGCCGCCGAGGAAGAGCGTTTCACGCGGATCAAGCATGCCAAGCGCCCCCTGCCCTTCACCGCCTGGGAGCTGCCCTTTCACGCCATGGACTTCTGCCTGGCGCAGGCCGGTATCACGCTGGCGGAGGTGGACCACGTCGCCTACAGCTACGATCCCGCACAGTTCATCCGGGATCGGCACATCGGCGAGTTGATCACCCTGCCGCTGTCGCCGTCCGCCCACCCGCCGGGGGGCTGGGACAATGTGTGGGACCCCTTGTTCGCGTCCTACATCGTCAATGCGCCGCGTCAGCTGGCCAGCGCTGCCCCTCACCATTTGGAGGCGCGCTTCCGGAGTGTGCGGCACGACGGGCCGTACCGATTTCATTTCGTGTCTCATCATCTGAGCCACCAGGCGAGTGCCTTCCTCGCGGCCCCGTTCGATCGGTGTGCGGTCATGACGCTCGACGGACGCGGTGAAGACGCCACCACAACCTACGGGGTCTACCGCGAAGGTGGCTATACCCCGCTGGGAGAGGTCTGCATGCCCCACTCGCTGGGTCTGCTGTATGAGCGCATCACCACGCACCTGGGCTTTCTCCACTCGTCCGACGAGTACAAGGTGATGGCACTGGCCGCCCTGGGCCAGCCCCGGTTTGCCGATGTCCTGCAGGCCCATGTGCACGTGGGCGACGACGGTCAGTACACCATCGAGCCGCTCGATCTGGTGACTCACTTCGGCCCTCCGCGCGAGCGGGGAGCCGCACTTGAATCCCGGCATCTGGACCTGGCCGCATCGCTGCAGCAGGTGCTGGAGGAAACGGTCCGGCAGCTGGCCGCATGGCTGCAGCGGAAATCTGGCGAGTCGAACCTCGCCATGGCGGGTGGCGTGGCACTGAACTGCGTGATGAATGCCCGACTGCGGGACAGCGGCCTGTTCGACGCCGTCTGGGTGCAGCCGGCCGCGGGGGATGCAGGCACCGCACTGGGCGCCGCCCTGTGGGTCGACGCCCGCCAGCGCCTGAGCAGCGAAGCAGATGCAACGCCCGCGCCGACCGGTGTCACGCCGCTGGCGCCCCGTGCATGGCGGATGCAGGACGCGCTGCTCGGCCCGGAGTTCGATGACGAGGCGATCGGGGCTGTGCTGAAGTGGGCCAAGCTGCCCGCCCGCAAGCTGGACAACGTCGAGGAAGCCACCGCCGGGCTGCTGGCGCAAGGCAAGGTCATCGGCTGGTTCCAAGGACGCATGGAGTTCGGCCCCCGGGCTCTGGGTGCCCGCTCGATCCTGGCCTCGCCCATTGACGCCGCCATGCAGACACGTCTCAATGAGTTGAAAGACCGGGAGGATTTCCGTCCGGTGGCGCCGGTGGTGCCCCAGGAGCACCTCGCAGACTGGTTCAGCCCGGCCGAGGCCAATCAGGGGGAGTCTCCGTTCATGCTGTTCATCTACGACGTGCACCCCGAACAGGCCTCTCGCATTCCGGCGGCCTGCCACACCGACCGCACCGCCCGCGTCCAGACTGTGGATGCCAGCCGGCAGCCGCGATTTCATCGGCTGCTCACAGCCTTTGGTGCCCTCACGGGGGTGCCCGTGCTGATCAACACCTCCTTCAATGTGCGGGGTGAGCCGGTCGTGTGCTCACCGCAGGACGCGTTGCATGCGTTCTTCAGCACGCCGCTCGATGCCCTGGTGATGGGATCGTGGCTGATCGAGAAAGGGGAACGCGCATGACGCTCTCGGTGGCAGTCATCATCCCGACCTACAGGCGACCTCAGCTGCTGGCACGCTGTCTCGAGGCACTGACCCGGCAGTCACTGTCCGGGCAGAGCTATGAGGTGATCGTGGTGGACGACGGGTGTACCGAAGCCACCCGTCAGGTGGTCGAGGATTTCCATCGACGGTGTCAGGGTGCACCGGCCTTCCGATACCTTCAACCCCGCGGTACACGCGGGCCGGCCGCGGCCCGCAACCGGGGTTGGCGAGCCAGCTCTGCGCCCCTCATCGCCTTCACCGACGACGACACCGAGCCCGACGAAGACTGGCTGATGGAGGGCTGCAAGGCCATGACGCGCTGCGCCGTGGCCGTGGGTGGGCGCGTCGTGGTGCCCACCCGGCCGCGGCCTACCGACCATGAACGCATGACGCAGGGCCTGGAGCGGGCGGAGTTCGCAACGGCGAACGCCTTCGTGTGGCGGCACGCGCTGGTGTCCGTCGGGGGATTCGACGAGCGCTTCCAGCGCGCCTGGCGGGAGGACTCGGACCTGCATTTCTCGCTGCTGCAGCTCGGCCACGTCGGCTGGGCACCCAAAGCCACGGTCGTGCACCCCGTCCGGCCCGAGCGCTGGGGCGTGTCGCTGCGCCAGCAGGCCAACGTCTTCTTCGACGCGCTGCTGTTCAAGAAGCACCCCCACCTTTACCGGCTCAAGATCCGGTCCACCCCGCCCTGGCATTACCACTTGATCGTGTTCGGCACGCTGCTGGCCCTCCTCAGCCTGTGGGAGGGCTGGTACGCGACGGCTGCGGGAGCCGGCCTCGCGGTCGCCGCGGCCTTGCTGCGCTTCATTGCCGCCCGGCTGAGGGGCGCATCACTCGAGCCATCGCATGTGGCCGAGATGCTGGTCACCTCGGTGGCTATCCCCTTTTTGTCTCTTTACTGGCGTGTACGCGGGGCCCTGCACTTCCGCGTCCTCTTCTTCTGAAGGCCCGTTGATGAGTCGACCGCTGCGCATCCTCACCTGGCATGTCCACGGCAACTACATGTATTACCTCAGCCAGGTACCGCACGAGTTCTACCTGGTGGCCGACGCAGACCGCACCCCGCATCACGGCGGCCGCTGCGGAACGCTGCCATGGGGCGACAACGTTCACGATGCCCCGGTGGAGCGCTTGCGCGACATGGCGTTCGACGTCGTGCTGTTCCAGTCACGCGAGGCCTATGAGCAGGAGCAGCACACCCTGCTCAGCGAAGCCCAACGCCGTCTGCCCCGCATCTACCTGGAGCACGATCCGCCCCAGCAGCATCCCACCAACACGCGCCATTGGGTGCAGGACGGTGAAACCCTGCTGGTTCACTGCACGCCGTTCAACGCGCTGATGTGGGATGCGGGCGAGCAGCCCACGGCGGTGGTGGAGCATGGCGTCAAGCTGCTGACCCATGCCGTTCACCATGGCGAAGCGGCGGCAGGCCTGGTCGTCGTCAACAACCTGGATCGCCGAGGGCGCCGACTGGGTGCAGACCTGTACCAGGAAGCGGCCGCGCGGGTGCCCTTGACCCTGGTGGGCATGGGTGCAGACCGCCTCGGCGGCACAGGTGAAGTGCCTCATCGGCAATTGCCGGAAGTGATGGCGGCACACCGCTTCTTCTTCAACCCCATTCGCTACACGAGTCTGGGGCTGGCGGTGATCGAGGCGATGATGGTCGGCATGCCGATCGTCGGCCTGGCGACCACGGAGCTGGTCACGGTCATCCGCGATGGCTACCACGGCTTCATCGACACCCGCCCCGAGCGCCTGTACGAGGGCATGGCGCACCTGCTGGCGCACCCCCAGGAGGCACGGCGCATGGGTGAGCGCGCCCGGCAGGCTGCCCATGATCGCTTTCACATCGATCGCTTCGTGACCGACTGGCAGCGGCTTCTGCACGCGGTGACCCGTTGAGCGGACACCCCGGCACGCCGATTGCCCGCGCGAGGGCATGCGCAACCCTGCGTGCGCTCCGTTACGAGGTTTCCCTTCCATGCAGACCGACCATTCGATGATCTCTGGCAGCGCAGAGCGCGACGTGCGCCTGGCCCGAGACATCCTGATGCTTCTTCTCCGCGATCCCCAACAAGCACTGACGGTGCATCTGTGGAATGGCGAGGTTCTTCGTTTCGGTCGCGGCACGCCGCGGTTCGGGCTGGCGCTCCACCATCCCGGCGCCTTGTGGCGGTCGGTTCTGGGAGGAGGCCCACTCGCACTGGCCGACGCTTACTTCCGCGGCGATCTTGACGTGGCGGGCGACCTGTACGCGGCGCTCAGCCTGAAAAGCCAGATCGGCGGCCCTCGTTCGTGGTCGGAGCGACTTCAGCTCGTGGCCAAGGCCCTGGCCCTGCGGTGGCGCGTGCCGGCCGACACAGATGGTGGCCCCGTCGTCCGGGACTCTGCACGCCCGATCGCCCTTCAGGATCGAGATCGCCGCCGCCGGGCGATCGCCTATCACTACGACGTCTCCAACGCGTTCTACAGATTGTGGCTGGACCGCCAGATGGTCTATTCCTGCGCGTACTTCCAGTCTCCTGAAGACACGCTGGACCGCGCGCAGACGGCCAAGCTTGAACACATTTGCCGCAAACTGCGCCTGCAGTCCGGTGAACGTTTCCTGGACATCGGCTGCGGCTGGGGCGCCTTGCTGATCCACGCGGCCCGTGAGCATGGTGTGCGGGCCCATGGCATCACGCTGAGCCATCGCCAGCTTGAACTCGCCAGGCAGCGCATTGCCGAAGCCGGCCTGCAAGGCCGTGTCACGGTCGAGCTGATGGACTACCGGGATCTGCCCGGGGAGGCATGCTGGGACAAGATTGCCAGCGTCGGGATGTTCGAGCACGTCGGCCTGCGCAACCTGCCTGGCTACTTCGCCACGGCGCAGCGGTTGCTGGTCCCAGGCGGCCTGATGCTGAATCACGGCATCACGCACGAGGAAGACGGCTGGGGCGAGACCGTCTCCACGCGCTTCATCAACCGCTATGTCTTCCCGGACGGGCAGCTCGACCGCGTGAGCCGCGTCATGGGGCACATGGAGGCACAGGGCTTCGAAATCTGGGACGTCGAGGGTTTGCGCCCGCATTACGCCCTGACCCTGCGGCATTGGGTTCGACGCCTGGAAGCGCGCCACCAGGAAGCGCTGCAGCACGTCAGCGAGGTCACCTACCGCATCTGGCGGCTGTACATGGCCGCCAGCGCGCTGGAGTTCGAAGAAGGCGACATCGGCGTGTACCAGATCCTGGCATCGCGGCGAACCCAGGGGCTGTCGCCCCTGCCCTTGACCCGCCAGGACCTGTACCCACCGACCACCGTCATCAGCCCGCCGCCAGCGCCGTATCGAACAGCATCATGAGCACGAAGCCGAGCATCAGCCCGGCTGTGGCCAGGCGCTCGTGCCCCTGCCGGTGCGATTCGGGAATGACCTCGTGGCTGATGACGTACAGCATGGCGCCCGCTGCGAAGGCCAAGCCCCACGGTAGCAGCACGGCCGACCAAGTGACCACGAGCGCCGCCGCCACGGCCGCGACCGGCTCGACCAGTCCCGACAGCGCGCCAATGCCCGCCGAGGCGATCCGGCCATAGCCGGCGCCTCGCAGGGCCACCGCGATCACCAGCCCCTCGGGCACGTCCTGGATGGCGATGCCCGCACCCAGCGCGGAAGCCGCCCGGGCATCGGTCCCGCCCCAGGCCACCCCCATGGCCAGACCTTCCGGCACGTTGTGCAAGGCCACCGCGAAGACGAAGAGCCAGACACGCCGCAGGCGCTGTGACAACGCCCCCTGCGCGCCCTCCGGGCCCTTGATGAAATGCTCGTGTGGCAGCCAGCGGTCGAGCGTGACCAGGCAGGCCGCACCGAACAGGATGGCGGCGCCGACCACACAGCCGGCTCCCCAGGGACCTTGCCCCTGGGCGCGCGCAGCCTCCAGGGCCGGCACCACCAGCGAGAACGCCGTGGCGGCCAGCATGACACCCGCACCGAAGCCCATCATGGTGTCTCGGGCGCGTTCCGAGGTCGTCTGGGCCAGCCACACCGGCAGCGTGCCGAGGGCCGTGGCCGCAGCGGCCACCAGGCCGGCCAGCCCCGCATGCTGCGCGGCGGGAGGCAAGGCGGACCACAGCGTCGAGGCCGACGCCATCAGCCCGCCCAGCAGGATGAGCAGTCCGATGCTGCGCCGCCACGGTGCGCCCGAGCGCAGCCGCATCGTCCCGCCCGGTTCGCCGTCCCACACCGTGCGTCGAGGCCAGGCCATGGCGTCAGAGGGGCGCGCTGGCGCCGCCCTGCGCGCCATTGCCCTGTCCGTTGAAGCCCGATCCCAGGTCTGCACCCGTCGTGGGGTTCGCCGCCCGGTCGGAGCTGGTGCGGGCCGCCAACCGGTCCACCAGGTCCAGTTCCTGGGACGTCATGCCCACCTCCGCCATGCCGGTTCCACCGTCCACGGCAAGGTGTTCATCACGGCTGTGGATGTAGTCGAAGTTCTCCTCGCTGTTCCACGGGCCGCGGCAATCGCCGGCTCCCTGGGAGGTGTTGAAGTAGGCCCGCGTGAACCGCGGGTCCCCCTGGAGCTTGCCCGGTGGGAAGTTGGGCTGGATCGCATACAGGGCCTTCTCGAACTGCTGCTGGTGCGCAACCTCGCGCGTCATCAGAAAGCCGAGGGCTTCTTTCACGCCCGGATCGTCGGTTGCATTGATGAGACGCTCGTAGATGATCTTGGCGCGGGCCTCGGCAGCGATGTTGGAACGAAGGTCCGCGGTCGGGTCACCAATGGTGTCGACATAGGCCGCTGTCCAGGGCACCGCCCCCGAGTTGATCAGAGGCGTTCCACCACCGTAGAGCACCTGAGTGACATGGGAGTCGTTGCCTGGGCCGTTGATGGCGCGGTACAGATCAGCCTCCTGATCGACACCTTCCGCCACGCGGCCCTTCGCACCCCGGTTGAGCATGGCCACCATGGTGCCGATCACCTCCAGGTGGCTGAGCTCCTCGGTGGCGATGTCCATCAGCATGTCCTTGCGGCCGGCGTCTTCCTCGGACAGCGCCTGGGTGAAGTAGCGGCAGGCAGCGGCCAGTTCCCCTTGTGGCCCACCGAACTGCTCGAGCAGCAACTGGGCGAGGCCGGGATTCGTTTCCTGTACGCGTACGGTGTACTGCAAGCGCTTGTTGTGGGCAAACATGGGATCTCCTTCGTGGGTTGAGACAGCGGTCGCCGAACGGGGCGCCTGTGTTCTGGGCAGCAAGCCACGATCCCGAGAGGCGCACGGGCCACTGGTGTCGTGCGGGTCGGCAGGCATGGGGCTTGCCGCCGGGGGCGGCGCCTTCCGTACCGACCTCGTGCCCGTCGCCATGTCCTTTCCTGCCCACGACCTCACCGCCGCCATGCCCGCTCGCCTGCCGGACGAAGTGGCTTCCCGAGCAGCCCTTCGACGGCATTACGACACCGTCCGTCGCGAGACGCTGTCGCGCACGCGGGGCCTGACTGTCGAAGATCAGTGTGCACAGGCCATGCCAGATGCAAGCCCGACCAAGTGGCATCTGGCGCACACGACCTGGTTCTTCGAGGCCGTCGTGCTGATGCCGAACGGCTTTCATGACACCGTCCGACCGGGCTGGCATGTGCTGTTCAACTCCTACTACGAAAGCATGGGCCCCCGTCATCCCCGCCCCGAAAGAGGCCTGCTGACCCGGCCGCCGCTGGCAGACATCCTTGCCTGGCGACAGGACGTCGACCGGGCGATGCAACAGCTGATCGATGGCGTAGACGGCCGCGCGTGGCCCGAGGTCGAGCTGCTCGCACGCATTGGAATGGCCCACGAGGCGCAGCATCAGGAACTGATCCTCACCGACATCCTGGCGCTGTTCGCCCGGCACCCTCAGGAACCCGCAGTGCGCCTCGAGGCTGCGCCCGATTCGGCCCTGGGTCAGGGTGGTGTCAGCCCTGAACTCGGCTGGCACACCATGTCGCCGGGCCTGTATCGCATCGGGCACGACGGCGCTGGTCTCGCCTTTGACAACGAGGGACCGGCTCATGATGTGATGGTGCCGGGATTCGCCATGGCGAGTCGTCCCGTCAACGGAGGTGACCTGATTCACTTCATCGAGGATGGCGGCTATCAGGACCCTCAATGGTGGGCTTCCGACGGATGGGCGCTGGCTCAGGCGCAGGACTGGCAAGCACCGCTGTACTGGGCGGAGCGGGACGGTCAATGGACCACACTCGGTTTGCAGGGCCGGCAGCAGGTCGATCCGAACGAGCCTGTGGCACACCTGAGCTTCCACGAGGCGCTCGCCGTGGCCGCCTGGGCCGGCGCACGCCTGCCCACCGAAATGGAATGGGAGGTCTGGGCGAGGCAGGCCGGGCCTGAGGACTGGTGCACCCGTCCCTTGCCCCACGGCCTGGGTCGGGTGTGGGAGTGGACCCGCTCAGCCTATGAGCCATACCCAGGATACCGGCCCTGGCCGGGCGCCTTGGCTGAATACAACGCCAAGTTCATGGTCGGACAGCAGGTTCTGCGCGGCGCCAGCCATGCCACCCCCTCCTGGGAGACCCGCCCCAGTTACCGGAACTTCTTCCCTCCAACCGCCCGGTGGCAGTTCACCGGTGTCCGGTTGGCCCGCGACCTCTGAATCGCGGCCGCCAGGCCGCACATGCCCATGCCCTCTTCCGTGCTCCCCAACCGCTCTACCCTGCCCGTTCCCACCGCCGTGCGGATGCCCACGCCACAGTCCGGATCGGACGGATTTCGCCAGGCCATGCGCCTGGCGCTGAGCCGGCGGCCTCACACGATCGCGCCGGTGTTCTTCTATGACGAGCACGGATCCCGGCTGTTCGAGACCATCTGCCAGCAGCCCGAGTACTACGTCACTCGGGTGGAAATGGGTGTGCTGCAGGAGCACGCCCAGGCGATCGCGGACCGGATCGGGCCTGACGCCGAAGTGATCGAATTCGGGGCGGGGTCGAGCATCAAGTTCTGCACCCTGCTGCAGGCCCTGCGGGCCCCGCGGCGATACGTGCCCATCGACGTCTCGGGCGCGCACCTGCAAATTGAAGCGGCGGCCCTCCGTCGGGATCATCCCATGCTAGACGTGCGCCCTGTGGTGGCCGACTTCATGCAGCCCTTTCGGATGCCGCCCGGCAGAGCCCCCTCCGCACAGCGCGTGGGGCTGTGCCTCGGCTCGTCACTCGGCAACTTCGATGCGGACGAGGCAAGGGCCTTTCTGGCAATGGCCGGACGCGCCTTGGCCGGCGGCGGCCTGCTGGTGGGGATCGACCTCGTCAAGGATCCGGCGGTGCTGCATGCTGCCTACAACGATGCGGCCGGCGTGACCGCCGCCTTCAACCGCAACCTGCTCGCCAGAGCCAACCGGGAGCTTCACACCGACTTCGAGCCCGAGCGCTTCTATCACCACGCCTGCTACGTGCCCGCCCTGCAGCGGGTGGAGATGCACCTGGTGAGCACCACTCGGCAGACCGTGCACCTGGATGGCGAGGCATTCACGCTGGCCGAAGGTGAGTCGTTGCACACGGAGTGCTCGCACAAGTTCACCCTGGCCGGCTTTCGGTCGCTGTCGGAGTCGGTCGGTCTTCAGCCTGGGCCGGTGTGGCTGGATGCCCGCGGCTGGTTTGCGTTGCAGTGGCTGGACTGCCCACCGCTGACGGGATCGGATCCCTTCCCGGGCGCGCACCGCCTATCGCCGACCTGAGCAACGGGCTGGCAGACCGACCGGCGCCGGTCGTACTGTCTGGCCCTGCCGACAGCAGCGCATCGAAGTAAGCGATGGTACGGCGCAGCCCCTCCTCGAGGGCCACTTTCGGGGCCCAGCCCAGCGTCTCGCGGGCCAACGTGATGTCGGGGCAGCGCTGCATCGGGTCGTCCACCGGCAAGGGGCGCACGACGATCGGGGAGGCCGAGCCGGTCAGGCGCACGACGAGTTCGGCCAGTTCGCCGATGGTCGACTCGCACGGGTTGCCAAGGTTCATCGGCCCCGTGATCTCGTCCGGCGTGTCCATCAGCCGCATGCATCCCTCGATGAGGTCATCGCGGTAGCAGAACGAGCGGGTCTGGTTGCCATCGCCTTGCACGGTGATGGGCTGCCCCTTGAGCGCCTGCACGATGAAGTTGGACACGACCCGCCCGTCGTGCGGATGCATGCCAGGCCCGTAGGTGTTGAAGATTCGGGCCACCTTGATCTTCACGCCATGCTGGCGGTGGTAGTCGAAGAACAGCGTCTCGGCGCAGCGCTTGCCCTCGTCGTAGCAGGCCCGCGGTCCGATCGGGCTGACGTGGCCGCGGTAATGCTCGGGCTGGGGGTGCATGGTCGGATCGCCATACACCTCGCTGGTGGAGGCCTGGAAGATACGGGCCCGCAGCCGCTTGGCCAGGCCCAGCATGTTGATCGCGCCGTGGACACTGGTCTTGGTGGTGCTGACCGGGTCATGCTGGTAATGCACGGGCGAAGCCGGGCAGGCCAGGTTGTAGATCTCGTCGACCTCGACATACAGGGGAAAGGTGACGTCGTGCCGCATCAACTCGAATCGAGGATGATCGAGCAGGTGGGCGACCTGGCCGCGCCGCCCCGTGAAGAAATTGTCCACGCACAGCACCTCGTGACCCGCTTCCAGCAGGCGCTCGCACAGCGCGGTGCCGAGGAAGCCGGCGCCGCCAGTCACAAGAATGGATCGGATGGAAGGCGTGGCCATGCAGGCTCCTGTTCGTGAGGGGAATGAGGGCGCAAGCGGGGCTGGGACGCGGGATGTGGGCCCTCGGGGCGGCTCGTCTCATCCAGCAGGCTCAATGCGTGATCCACCACGTCCATCGGCCAGACGGCCATCGCACACTCGTGGGCTGTAGGGCAGCGTGCGTGCATACAAGGACGGCACGGCACATCGGCCCACAGCACGCGATGCAGGTCCGGTCGCCCCGGCGCCCATCGCGCCACCTCGGCGCCGCAACTGACGACCACGCTGGGCGTACCGAGCGCCGCGGCAATGTGGGATACCCCCGTGTCGTTGCTGACCAGCAGGCTGGCGCCTTCAATGAGCGCACCCACGGTCCACAGCGGCGTCTGACCGACGAGGTTGACGCAGCGCGACGGCCCGAGTCCCTGCAGCGCCGCCTCCACCCCTGAGACCACCTGGGCCTCGGACGCCACGCCTGTGAGCACGAGCGTGACATCGTGCGCGGCCGCCAGAGCCCGGCCCACCTGGGCAAAGCGGGCGGGCGGCCAGCGTCGCGATGGCCACTGCGCGCCGGCATGCAGGCAGATCCACGGGCGCCCTGGCTCAGCGCCATGTTCGCGCAGGAGCGCCCGCGCGGCCTCGCGGTCCGAGGGGCGCAAGGGAAAGACCGCATCGCCCGGCACGGTCTCCGCCACCGCTTCGCCGAACACGCTCAACAAGCTCGCGAGCCGCGCTGCCTCGGTGCCCTGCGTGGGCCAGGGCACCGCCAGCAAGGGCTCGGGTGGCTGAAGCGCGGGCTCGTGAAAGGCAGCCACATGCCGCGCGCCCCATCGGCTCACCAGCTCGTTCGTCAGCCGACCGGAGCCATGCAACTGAATGGCGAGGTCCCAGCATCGACCTCGCATCATGGCCAAGAATGCAGACTGCGCGAGCTCGTCAGGCGGCCCTTGCTCCGGCAGCCCCGGGTGCCCGGGAAAGGCAATGAACTCGTCCACACAGGACAGGCGTTCGACCCATTCGCGTGCCCAGGGCAGCCCGACCAGGGCGATGTGCGCGTGGGGAAAACGCTGGCGCAACGACGTCAGCGCCGGCACGGCACACAACATGTCTCCGAGCATCAACGCCCGCAGCACGGCAACACGCCGCACGGGGCCCAGCGCAGCGTCCACCAGGGCGCAGTGGTCAGCACGCGGCATGCGCATCGATGTTGTCATCTACGGTACCCGGTTGCGCCAGCAAGGCGCGCGCGGCCATGGCCACATCTCGGGGAGGCACCCCGGTCAGACACGGGTGACCCGGCTCGGGACAGACGCTTTGCAGGCAGTCCCGACACGGCACCTCCCGGCTCAGCAAGCGCCTGGGCACCAGCCATGGCGTGTGCTGCGGATTGGTCAGTGCATAGAGGCACACGACCGGGGTGCCCAATGCCGCCGCCATGTGGGCCGGTCCGCTGTTGTTGCACACCAGCAGGGAGGCCCCCTCGATCAGCGCAGCCAGCTCACCCAGCGTCAACCGGCCGCTCAGATCGACTGTGGGCCCGGCAATGGCCTCGCGCGCCAACTGCACAGCGGCCCGCTCGTCGGCACTGCCACAGAAGACGCACGTCCACCCTTCGGCCACCAGCCCCCGCATGGCTTCTCCCATCATGGCCGCCGGGTAGCGTCGGGACGCCGCGGTGGCCCCGGGGTGCACGACGATGTAGGGCCCACCCGGCACGACGCCCGCAGCCAGCAGGGCATTGCGGGCGGCCATGCGATCGGTGTCCCGGACCCCCAGTCCCAGCCTCATGGAGCTCGGCCCTGGCACACCCAGGCTGCGCACCAGGTCGATCTGCCGGAGCACCTCGTGCCGCATCCCGGGGCCCAGGGCGTCGTGGTCGCGCACCCAGTGGGACAGCAGGGCATACGGGTTCTCACGCGCGTGCGCCGCGCGGACGGGGATGCCTGCCATTCGGCACAGCAGCGCCATGGGCAGCGGGCTCTGCGTGGCGGACGTCATGATCACCGCCACGTCGATCGCTTCATTGCGAAGCCAGTTCACAAGATCCTGTTCGTCGTCGACCTCCCCGCCCGGCGCCGGCTTGACCCACGGCGCCCGGAACACCGTGACGGCATCCGCCATGTCGAGGTGGGGTGCCAGGCGGGCGCCGGCCGGCGAGGTGAGCAAAGTCACACGGGCTTCGGGGGCCGCCTCGCGCAGCGCCCGCATGGCCGGCGTGCACATCAGCACATCGCCCATGTTGTCAAGACGAACGACCAGCACATGGCGCCACGCTGCCTGAATTGCGTTCATGCGTTCACCCCGGCCGGCTGGGCTCCCAATGGACGGGGCAGGCAGCGAACCAACGTCAAGGGACGGCAATCATCGCGCGTGGCAGCGGGCCGCCTCGCGGCCTCGTAGGCTGCGAACGTGTGCTCCGCAGCCTTCGCCCAGGTGAAGAACGTGCGGGCGCGCAGCAGACAGCCCATGTCGAGCGTGGCCGCCGCACGGGGGTGCTGTGGCCAGTCCCGCAGCGCGTCCCGCAAGGCGTCCGGATGGGCGTGCCGCAGCATCCGACCCGCCGCGCCATCGGCCACCAGCGAGCGCAGTTCCTCGTCGCCCACCGCGGGCAGCACCAGCACAGGCGTGCCGCAAGCCATGGACTCCCGTGGGCACAGATGGTCCGGATCCCAGTGCGCAGCCGGCATGACGGTGACATCGGCCGCGGCACACACTGCACTGCGCAGAGCCGCTCCGCGCAGGCCACGCCACCCTTCCGGAAGGCAATGTACGCCGACGGCAGACAACGGTGCTCCATGCGAACGGGCGGGATCGCCAAGGGTCACCGTGTGCGCCGGCAATTTGTGCAGGGCGCGCAAAAAGGGCAGGTAAGCCGGCGGCGCCTCACGCCCGGATGTCGCCCAGACGTCCGAAGCCCCCTGCCCCCACAGCACGAGCAGGCCATCGGGGGGAAGACCCAGCGACAGCCGCAGGGCACCCCGCGCACGGGGTCTGAACTGGGTGGTGTCACAGCCGTGCGACACCACACGTGTGCGGCCTTGCAAGGCCCCGAAACGCTGGACAAGTCGCTCCCGCTGCGCCTCGCTGCGGCACAGCACGGCATCGGCCCGCCGCGCCAGCACGGAAGCAATCCCGGCCAGCGCCCCCTGGCAGACACCCGCCCCCGGAGACCAGACCAACGGCAACACGCGCCCCGCCGTCAGGCGCAGGCCAGCCAGCCCCGCCAGGGCGCCCCAGGCGTGGACCACATCACAAGGCCACACCTGCAACGCGGCGCGCTTGATGGCGTCGGCAAACGCCATCACGGTCTGACTGAGTCGACCGTGGTGGTCGAGCGGCCAGGGCCCGGGCAAGGCCACACGGTGAATGCGCACACCCGCCTGAACGTCTTCGCAAGAGGCTTGGGCGGCCGACGTCCGGACCCGGTAGATGTCGACAGCATGCCCCTGTCGGGCGAGCGCGGCCGCCAGGGGCAGCACCGCCTCGTGACCCTCCTCGTGACGGAAGCCGTGCGCGCCCCCCTCACCCGGCTCGGGAATGTCGATCATCGCCACGCGCCGGCAGGCGGGCTTGCGAGGAAGAGAGGTGGACATGGCGACCTTCGCGATGGGATGGGGTGGCCCGCCGCGGCAAGCACCGTGCCCAGCCGGCGTACCCGGGCCGTCGGCAATCGAGGCAATCACAACAAGGCGCGCCGCGGGCACGCGCCTTGCCCGTTTCGGGCCCCTCGCTGCCGACCGGAGGACTCCCACCGTGCGCCTTGTCTACGTCACCGAAACCTACCCGCCGGAAATCAACGGCGTGGCGCTGACCGTGCAGCGCGCTGTCAGCCACCTTCGGCGGCAAGGACATGATCTGACCCTGGTACGCCCGCAGCAACGGGACGAGGGCCCGCTGGACTCCCGGCATGAATGGCGCACGGCCGGCCTGCCCCTGCCCATGTACCCCGATCTTCGCTTCGGTCTGGCATGGCCCGGTCAGTGGCGCGAACGTCTCCTGCAATGGCGCCCGGAACTGGTCCACCTGGCCACCCCCGGGCCGCTCGCTTGGGCGGCCTTGCATGCCGCACGGGCACTGGACATCCCCGTCACGGCCGAGTTCCGCACGAACTTCCACCTGTACAGCGCCCACTACGGGCTGTCTTGGCTGTCCCCCGTGGTGCTGCGTGTGCTGCGGGCGTTTCACGGCCGTGCGCAGCGCAACTATGTGCCCACGCACCTGGCTCGGCGGGAGTTGGCCCGGGCCGGTTTTTCGCAGATGGAGGTGATCGGCCGGGGGGTGGACACCGAACGCTTCCACCCGCGCCACCGCTGCGACTGGCTGCGCGAACAGCTGGCCCCCCCCGATGCCCCCTTGCTGCTGTATGTGGGCCGACTGGCGGCAGAAAAGAACGTCGAACTGGCCCTCCAGGCCTACGACGTGGTCCGCGCCGGGATGCCACGCGCCGGCATGGTGGTGGTCGGCGACGGCCCGATGCGGCGCAGCCTGCAGGCCCGCTATCCGCAGGTCCGCTTTGTCGGCATGCAGACTGGCGAAGCCCTTTCACGCTACTACGCGGCGGCCGACCTCTTTCTCTTTCCCTCGCTGAGCGACACCTTCGGCAACGTCGTGCTCGAAGCGCTGGCCAGCGGGGTGCCGGTCGTTGCCTTCGACCTGGGCGCTGCTGGCGAGCTGGTGCAAGGTTCGGGCGCCGGGCGGGTGATTCCCAACGGGCAACCCGAACAGTTCATCACTGCCACCTGCGCCCTGGCCTGGCAACACCGTCATGCTGGCCTGCAGCGCGAGCGCGCCCGCGCGCTCGCACTGAACGCACGGTGGGATCAGGTTCTGAGCCGGTTCGAACACAGCCTGCTGGAGGTCGCCCATGGCCATGATGCCCCCCGAGCCCGACAAGCCCGCGCCGCCTGAGTGGACGCCCTGGCTCACAGCCCGCCTGCTGTGGCCGTGGCTGTGCCGTGGCGGTGTCACGTGCCAGGAATGGGAACGTGCCTGCGCCCTATGGCTGCACCGGGCCACGGTGAGACCGTCGGTGCTGATCGTGATGCAGCTGATCAGTCGCCTTTCGGACGGGCTCATCTGGTACCTGACCTTCCCGGCGCTGTGGCTGTGGGGCGGTCCAAGTGGCCTGCACTGCATGCTGCGTCTGGCTGGCATGAGCGGGGTCAACCTGATCGTCTACAAGGCGCTCAAGCAAGGCACCGGACGCCCCCGCCCCTTTCGCAGCTGCCCGGGCATCCGCGTGTGTGCGCGTGCGCTGGACGAGTTCAGCTTTCCCAGCGGGCACACGCTGCACGCCGTGGCCTTCGCGGTGATGCTATCGACCTACTACCCTGTGCTGACCTGGCCGTTGGGCGTCTTCGCCGGGCTCGTGGCCTTGTCTCGCGTGGTGCTGGGCCTGCATTACCCGAGCGACGTCCTCATCGGCGCGCTCATCGGGGCGGTGTCCGCGTGGGCGACGCTGAATCTGTTCTGACCCGTCAACCGGCAGGGATCACATGGGACTGACACGCTGCGCCGCGGCCTTCAGTCGACGGCGCCGACGCAAGCGAACGCGCAACCACCATCCCCACGACACCAGCAGGTAAGTCAGCAGACCGACACCGCAGGCCAGTACAGCCAGGCCCAGCACCAACGGCTTGCCGACGCCGGCCAGCTGAGCCCGGGTCCGCGCCCACCAGCCGAGGTCTTCATCCGCAGTGTCCGGCGCTGTGCCGGTCGGCACGGCAGGCGGCGCCTCCTCGGCATCGACCTCTTCCCCCAGCATCGCCTTGCCCAGTCGCCACGCCCCGTAGTACACAGGCCCGAACGTGACGGGATTGGTGACGAGCGTGCTGCCCACGGCAGCGGGCAGATTGGCGCGCAACAGCACGGCGGCCGCCGCGCTCACCGGGATCTGCGCCACCGGGATCAGCAGACCGAAGAAGATGCCCAGCGCCATGCCGAGGGACAGACCCCGCCGGCTCAGGCGCCACAACTGTGGCTGCGTCAGAGCAGGGCCGAGCCACCGCAACCAACGGTGGCCCTGAAGGGCTTCAGGTGTGGGCAGATAGCGTGACAGGAGCGACATCGGCAGAGAAAACGGACGGCGGCGAACACCGCCACCATGACAACGAGGATAGCGCGCCCGTTGCGACCGCGTGCGAGGAAATCTCCCACACCCTGTTGCCATCGGGCGCAATCGGTCGCTTGCATTTACGTCCCTTTACCTGGCCCCCGCGCCCACCCACAGGCGAGACCGGCACGCGGGTTGCCCATCCGGTACGGACCCACTGCCATACAGGAGGACGCCATGCCCGATCCCGCACAGCAAGCCGCAGACGACCCCTACTCCCATGCCCGGGTGGACATGAGCGACGCCGCCTCGATCGCCCACTGGGCGGAAGCCCTGGGACTGACGAACGAGGCCCTGGAAGGCGCCGTGATGGCGGTGGGGCCGCGGGTGGACCGCATCAAGGACTACCTTACCGGGGGGATGGCAGCCGACCAGGAAGGGGGGTGAACGGCCCTCCGCGGACCCCGTTCAGAGCCGGGGATGCCGGCGGGATCAGCACGCATCCAGCCGAGTTGTGGTATCAATGCTGCATTGCAGCAACCCTTGATGCCATGCCGGTCACTTCCGCGCGGCGTATTCAGGTCGCACAGCAGTTCGTCCGCTTCGGCTTTGGCGAACATGTCGACGAGAACGCGCCCTTTTACTCCGCCGATTTCCTCACGCAGGAGCTCACCACCACCGAAGTCCAGGCGGTGTTGTCCATCGTGCCGCGCTACAACGCCTTTTCCGGGGTGAACGTGGCCGGCGGCACGGAGCGCTTTCGTGGCCGGGTCCGAGGGTGGAAGTTCGGGCGCTCGGCGTCGGCGCCCATCCTGGTCGTCACGTTGCCCGACTGGAGCCACCAGGCCGAAGAGCAGCCTCTTGGCGCCCCGCTGGGCCGCCCGATCGACGAGGGGCAGCATGCGGCCATCGTCGCCGAACTGCAAGACACATTCGAGCACCAACTCGACGCCCATCGCTTCGGCCCGCACCCCAGCTGGGGCAATGCCTACGCCGCGTGGTGGGCCTGAAGCCCCCTTCCCGGGGGGCCACCCTGCATCTCAGACCGCGGCCGACGCCACCCCGTGCGCCTCGGCCAGCGCGGTCATGAAGGCCTCCGTCACGCGCGAGGGGTGCGCGGCCCGCCTCTGGATGGCCACGAAGCGCACCTCATAGCGGCACTCCGGATGATCGATCCGCTGCACCAGGCCCTGCTGCTCGAACGGGGCGGCGTAATGGTCGGGCAGGAAACCCAGGTAGCACCCTGACAGGATCAGCGTCGCGATGCCCTCCTGGTCGCTGGCCACGGCCCGCCGCCGCAGCTGGAAGCGGTGCGTGGCATCCATATTGGGTGAGTGGAACGCCAGGCCCGCATAGTCGTAATCCTGCAGTTCCTGCCAGTCGAGCGCGCCGTGGTCGGCGCCGAACAGCGGATGCTGGCGGCCGCAGTACAGGTACATCTGTTCGTCGAACAGCGGCGCGTAACGCAGGCTGTCGGAGCGATGGTGGTCCGGCGCCACCCCGACGTGCACGCGGCCGTCCATCACCGCCGCCTCGATCTCACCCAGCGTGGCCACCGTCAGCTCCAGCGACACGGCCGGCGCCTGGCGCCGGAACGCCCGGATGGCCTGGCCGATGCGGGCCTGTGGGTTGGTCACGGTCTTGTCGAACAACGCGATGTGCAGCTGGCCAACCAGTTCGGCATGCATGTCGCGCACGTCTTCGCGAAATGCGTCCATCGCCCCCAGGAGGCGCTGCGCCCCGTCGTACACCCGCTGGCCATCGGCCGTGAGCGCAAACCCCGCACGTCCCCGGCGGCACAGCACCAACCCCAGGCGGGTCTCCAGGTCCTTCAGATGGCGGCTGATGGTCGAGCGGCCGATGTTGAGCTCGAGCTCGGCCGCCGCGAGCCCCCCACAGGCCACCACGGCCCGGAAGATCCGCAACAGGCGCAACTCGGCATCGCCCACCTGCCCCAGCAAGGCTTTCTTGACCATGAAAGTTTCAATCCATTGAACCTGAACATCGAAAGATGTCTATTTATTAGAACAGAAGGGCTGACCAGAATCGGTTTCATCCAGGCACGTGCACCGGGCCACCCTGCCCGCCAGCCCGTCCCCTCTGTCTGCCCAGCCTTCGGAAGCCCGCCATGGACCTCAGCGACCTGCCTTCTGCCACCCAGCCCGCCTCGCGCCCTCACCACCCGACCGAGGCCCAGTTGCGCGCGCACTGGATGCCCTACACGGCCAACCGCCAGTTCAAGCAGGACCCGCGGCTGCTGGTGGCCGCCCAGGGCTGCCACTACACCGATGCCGACGGCCGCCAGGTGTTCGACGGCCTTTCGGGCCTGTGGACCTGCGGCCTGGGCCACGCCCGCGCCGAGATCAGCGAGGCCGTGGCCCGACAGATCGCCACGTTGGACTACGCACCCGCCTTCCAGTTCGGTCACCCGCTGTCGTTCCAGTTGGCCGAGCGCGTGGTGGGCCTGCTGCCCGACGGGCTGAACCATGTGTTCTTCGTCGGCTCGGGCTCGGAAGCGGCCGACACGTCGCTGAAGATGGCGCGGGCGTACTGGCGCATGAAGGGCCAGCCCAGCAAAACCCGCTTCATCGGCCGCCTCAAGGGCTACCACGGCGTGAACTTTGGCGGCATCAGCGTCGGCGGCATCGGCGGCAACCGCAAGCTCTATGGTGAAGGCCTGCAGTGCGACCACCTGCCCCACACCCTGCTGCCGGGCAATGCGTTCAGCCGCGGCATGCCCGACGAAGGTGCCCATCTGGCCGACGAGCTGCTGGAGTTGATCGGCCTGCATGATGCGTCGAACATCGCCGCCGTCATCGTCGAACCCTTCTCGGGCTCGGCCGGCGTCATCGTGCCGCCCAAAGGCTACCTGCAGCGCCTGCGCGAGATCTGCACGCAGCACAACATCCTGCTGATCTTCGACGAGGTGATCACCGGCTTTGGCCGCGCGGGTGCCTGGACGGGCGCCGAGGCCTTTGGCGTGACACCCGACATCCTGAACTTTGCCAAGCAGGTGACCAACGGCGCCGTGCCGATGGGCGGGGTGGCCGCGCGCAGCGAGGTGTACGACACCTTCATGGTCGCCGGTGGCGTCGAGCACGCCATCGAGTTCCCGCATGGCTACACCTACTCGGCCCACCCGGTGGCCTGCGCCGCAGCGCTCGCCACACTGGACGTGCTGGAGCGGGAAGACGGCCCCGGCCGCGTGCGGGCCCTGGCGCCCCACTTCGAACAGGCCGTGCACAGCTTGAAGGGCCGCCCGCACATCAAGGACATCCGCAACATTGGGCTGGCCGCCGGCTTCACGATCGCCCCCCGCGATGGCGACCCGACACGCCGCCCGTTCGAGATCGCCATGCACTGCTGGCGCCAGGGCTTCTACGTGCGCTTCGGCGGCGACACAATCCAGCTGGCGCCCCCCTTCATCAGCACGCCGGCCCAGATCGACGACCTGGTGGCGGCCCTGGGCGAGGCCCTGGACGCCACCGCCTGACCTCCCGTGTTTTCACCTCGCCACCGCCGCACCATGCAGACCATCGGACACTTCATCAACGGCCAGCACGTCGCCGACACGGCCTGCACCCAGCCCGTCTACGACCCGGCCCTGGGCGCCCCCACCCGGCAGGTCGCGCTCGCCTCGACCGCCACCGTGCAATCGGCCATCGCCGCGGCCGAAGCCGCGTTCCCGGCCTGGCGCGAAACGCCGCCGTCCAAGCGCGCGCGCATCATGTTCCGCTTCAAGCAGCTGCTCGAAGAACGGGCCGACCAACTGTGTGCGCTGATCACCGCCGAGCACGGCAAGGTGCTGAGCGACGCGCTGGGCGAGCTGCAGCGCGGCATCGAGAACGTCGAGTTCGCCTGCTATGCGCCCGAACTGCTCAAGGGCGAGCACAGCAAGAACGTGGGCCCGGCCATCGACTCGTGGAGCGAGTTCCAGCCGCTGGGCGTGGTGGCCGGCATCACGCCGTTCAACTTCCCCGCCATGGTGCCGCTGTGGATGTGGCCGCTGGCCGTTGTGTGCGGCAACACCTTCGTGCTCAAGCCGTCCGAGAAGACGCCCTCGTCGACGCTGTTCCTGGCCGAACTGGCCAAGGAAGCCGGCCTGCCCGATGGCGTGCTCAACATCGTCAACGGCGACAAGGAAGCGGTCGATGCCCTGATCGACAGCCCCGTGGTGCAGGCCATCAGCTTCGTGGGCTCCACGCCGATCGCCGAGTCCATCTACACCCGCGGTTGCGCCACCGGCAAGCGCGTGCAGGCCCTGGGCGGCGCCAAGAACCACGCCGTGGTCATGCCGGATGCCGACCTGGACAACGCCGTGTCGGCGCTGATGGGCGCGGCCTTTGGCTCATGCGGTGAGCGATGCATGGCCATCCCCGTGGTCGTGGCCGTGGGCGATGCGGTGGGCGATGCCCTGGCCGAACGCCTGACCGCGGCGTTGAAGCAGATGAAGGTCGGCCCCGGCACCGAGCCAGGCAACGACATGGGCCCGCTCGTCACGCAGGCCCACTTCGAGAAGGTCAAGGGCTACGTCGACGCGGGCGTGGCCGAAGGCGCCACGCTGGTGGTCGATGGGCGCCAGACCCGCATCGCCAGCGCACCGGAAGGCTTTTTCCTGGGCGGCTGCCTGTTCGACCACGTCAAGCCCGGCATGACGATCTACCGCGACGAGATCTTCGGCCCCGTGCTGAGCATCGTGCGCGTGGGCTCGCTGGACGAGGCCATGGCCCTGATCGACGCCCACGAGTACGGCAACGGCACCTGCCTGTTCACGCGCGACGGCGAGGCCGCCCGCTACTTCACCGACCGCATCAAGGTCGGCATGGTGGGCGTGAACGTGCCCCTGCCGGTGCCGGTGTCCTTCCACAGCTTCGGCGGCTGGAAGCGCTCGCTCTTCGGCGACCTGAGCGCCTACGGCCCCGATGGTGTGCGCTTCTACACCCGCCGCAAGACCATCACCCAACGCTGGCCCTCCTCCGGCATCCGAGAGAAGGCGGTGTTCACCTTCCCGAGCAACCAGTGACGCGACGGCAGGCGGCGCGCGGGCTCACCCCCCTGCGGCAGCCCGCCCCATGCGGTGGGCTTCGGCCACCCACGCTGCCCGTTGTTCAGGCGTGGCCGTCTTCACCGGGCCCCATTGGCGGACCTGCTGGCAGCGCACGCCGCAGAACGACAGCACCTGGTTGCGCACCACGCGGCGGCCGGGTCGGCCGTAGACCAGCGTGTCCCACAGCGGCGGGGTGTCCGAGGTGATGATGACGTCGGCGCTCCGCCCCGTCAGCAGCTTGTCCCACAGCAGCCCCTTGTCGCGGTACTTGAAACCGAAGCCGGGCACCAGCGCGCGGTCGAGCACGGCCTTGGCCTGCGCCGGCATGGCGCCCCACCAGTAGGGGTGCACCCACAGCATGTGCTCGCACCAGGTAGTGGCCTCCTGCCACGCCTGCAGGGAAGGCTCCAGCGGCGGGTTCGGCGCCCCGTAGCCTGCAAAGCCTCCCACATCGAAGGCCATTTCGGACAGCTTGAGCAGGCGGACGTCTGCCCCCTCGTCGCGTGCGCCGTCGGCATACGCCTGCGCCAGCCCCTCACACAGAGATCCCGCCCGCGGATGGGCAGCCCAGACAAACACACGCCGTGCCATGCTCGACCCCAATACGTGACAACCCATCACGTTTACGAACGTGACTCTCCGTCAGCTTTGTGCGAAAGTCAAGCCATGGTCGAGTCGTTCACTTGTGCTCCCGCACGCCCCCTGCCTGTTCAGGCCCGCAGCCGCGCCCGCGTCGAGCGTGTGCTGGACGCCACCACCGCCCTCATCGAAGCGCACGGCGTGGACGCCGTCGCCATCAGCGACATCGCAGCCCGCTCGGGCGTGACGCCGGCCTCCATCTACCGCTACTTTCCCGACAAGATCGCCATCATCGCCACGCTGGCCGAGCGCCACAGCGCGCACAGCCGGGCCTGCGTCGAAGCGGGGTTCGACACCGTGCGGTCGCCCGACGACCTGGTGCCCGCCGCGCAAGCCATGTTGCTGGGTTACCAGGGCGTCTTCGACCACGTGCCGGGCGCACGGGCCATCTGGCAGGCCACCCAGGCGGATCCGCGCCTGCAGGCCCTGGACCGCGATGAGGTGGAGGCCCACGCCCGCACCATCGCGCGCGCCGTGAGCCGGGCTCTGCCCCAGGTCGACGCCGACGAGGCCCTGGCAATGGGGCGCCTGGTGACCGGCATCGTGGGGGCGGCCGTGCGCGGCGCAGCGGCCCTGCCACCCGAGGAAGGACTTCACCTGATCACCCTGTGCCGTGATGTGGTCCTGCCGCCCACCTTGACGCAGTTCGTGGCGCGCGTCCGCTGACGCCAGGGACAATATCGGTTTCGTCCCGTTTCACCTGAGCCTCGGGCTCAGCCGTGCTCTCCGCCATGCGTTTTTCTCATCGCGCCAACGCCATCCGCCCCTTTCTGGCCATGGAGTTCGGCAAACACGCCGCCGAACTCGAGGCGGCCGGCCACCGTGTGATCAAGCTCAACCTGGGCGAGCCCGATTTCGGCGCGCCGCCTGCCGTGCTGGCCGAGCTGGCCCGAATCGCGCGTGACACCGCCCTGCCCTACACCGGCGCCCTGGGGCTGCCGGCCCTGCGCGAGGCCATTGCCGGCTTCTACCGTCGGGCGCACGGCATCGAGGTGCCGGCGCACCGCGTGGTCGTGACGGCCGGGGCCTCGGCGGCCTTGCTGCTGGTCACGGCAGCGCTGGTCGATCCGGGTGACGAGGTGCTGGTCGGCGATCCGTCCTACCCCTGCAACCGCCAGTTCCTCAGCGGTTTCGGGGCCGATGTGCGGCTGGTGCCCACCGACGCTGCGGCCCGCTTCCAGCTGGACCTGGCCGCCGTCCAGCGGCACTGGAGCGCGCGCACGCGCGGGCTGATGATCGCCACGCCGTCCAACCCGACCGGCACGTCCGTGCCCGCCGAGGAACTGGCCGCCATCTGCGACTGGGCACGCGCCCGCGGAGCCTGGCGCATCGTCGACGAGATCTACCTCAACCTGAGCGATGCCGACGCCCAGGGCCGACCCGCCCAGACCGTGCTGGCCTGCGACCCGGATGCGGTCGTGATCAACAGCTTCTCGAAGTACTTCGGAATGACCGGCTGGCGGCTGGGCTGGGCCATCGTGCCCGAGGCCATGGTGCCGGTGATGGAGCGCCTGGCGCAGAACTACTACATCTGCCCGTCGACGCCGTCCCAGCTGGCGGCGCTGGCCTGCTTCACACCCGAATCCATCGCGGTGTGCGAGGAACGGCGCACCGAGTTCGCCGCGCGGCGCGCCCTGGTGCTGGCGGGGCTGGCCGCGGCCGGCCTGCATGTGCCGGTGCAGCCCGATGGCGCCTTCTATGTCTACATCGACGTCAGCCGCACCGGGCTCGACGCCATGGCCTTCTGCCAACGCGCGCTGCAGGAAGCCCATGTGGCCCTGACGCCCGGCCACGACTTCGGACACTGCAGTGCCGCGTCGCATGTGCGGCTGTCGTATGCCGCCTCACGGGCCGATCTTCAGGAAGGCCTGCAACGGCTGGCGCGCTTCGTCGCCTCGCTGGGCTGACGAAACGGCCAACTCACCACAGCGGGTGGGCGGCCAGCCAGGCCGATTCCTCGTCGTTCCACAAGCGGGTCTGCGCCTTGAAGTGCAGGCCATGCGCATCCTCGAGCGAGAACGTACCCAGGCTGCCCTGTCCCACATCCAGGATCAGCTGCGTGCCCTGCATGTATTCGGCCTGCGTGCGGCCGGCATAGAAGGGCGCGCCGGCCACCGTGCCCAGCTGGATGTCCTCCTTGGTCAGCGGCATCTCGCCCGGGCCGTAGCACATCGGGGTGCTGCCGTCGCAGCAGCCGTGCGACTGGTAGAAGAACACGTCACCGTGCGCTTCGCGCAGGCGGGCGATCAGGGCCTGGGCGGCCTCGGTGGCCACCACGCGCTGTACGTTGGTGATCGGGGTGTCGGTGCCTGCTGCGCCCATGTCCTGCTCCTCGTGTCTGGCCTGCGGTGCGGGGGCACACGCCCCCACGCGGAACCAGAGTATGCCACACGAGGCCCTGGCGTGCGGCCCTGCGGCCTCAGGCGGCCAGCCGGAACACGCTGACAGCCTGAACCAGGTGCTGCGCCTGCTGGCTCAGGCTCTCTGCCGCGGCCGCGCTTTCCTCGACCAGGGCGGCGTTCTGCTGCGTCACCTGATCCAGTTGCGTCACCGCCTGGCCGACCTGACCGATGCCGGTGCTCTGTTCCTGGGTCGCCGAACTGATTTCGTTGATCAGCTCGCTGACCCGGCGGACCTGCGCCATGACATCGTTCATCGTGCGGCCGGCCTGGTCAACCTGGTTGCTACCGGCTTCCACCTTCTCGACGCTGTCGTGGATCAGCGTGCGGATCTCGCGAGCGGCCTGGGCACTGCGCTGCGCCAGGCTGCGCACTTCACCGGCGACGACGGCAAAGCCTCGGCCCTGCTCGCCGGCACGGGCGGCTTCCACCGCAGCGTTCAGCGCCAAGATGTTGGTCTGGAAGGCGATGCCGTCGATCACACCGATGATCTCGCCGATCTGGCGGCTCGAGGCCGTGATGTCCGTCATCGTGGCCACGACACGCGCCACCGCCTCGCCCCCGGCAGCCGCAGCCCCGCTGGCGGCCGTGGCCAGCGCCGAGGCCTTCTGTGCCGTGTCGGCGTTGTGCGCCACGGTGCCCGTCAGCTGCTCCATCGACGCGGCTGTCTGCTGCAGGTTGCTGGCCTGCTCCTCCGTGCGCTGGCTCAGATCCAGGTTGCCCGTGGCGATCTGGCCCGACGCGGTCGCGATGCTGTCGCTGCTGGTGCGCACCTGTCCGACCAGTCGGCGCAGCGCTGCCTGCATGTCGGCCATCGCCATCACGATGCTGCCCGGTCGCGCCTGGCGCAGATCGATGTCGGTGCCCAGATTGCCCGATGCAATGTCACCAGCCAGCGCAGCCACCTCGGCAGGCTCCCCGCCCAGCTGCCGGGTCAGGCCCCGGGTCAGCACGATGCCGATGCCCACGCCCAGCACGGCAGACAGCGTCGTGAGCCCGAGCAGCAAGGCGGCCACCGACCGGTACATGGATTCCCCGTCCCGGGCGGCTTGCTGGCCTTGCTGCTCCTTCATGCGGGTCAGCTCGGTGAGCCGCTCGTCCAGCGCCTGGTTGGCCTGCCGCACAGTGCGGTCCAAGGCGGCCAGTTCCGCGTCCGCCTCTTGCAGGCGGGCCGGCGTGGCGGCAGCCATGTAGGCCATCGTGGCCGTTCGCCAGGCGGTGGCCATGTCGGCCACTTCGGCCACCAAGGCACGCCCGCGGTCGGTGTAGAACCGAATGCGGGCCTCTCCGAACCAGTGGTCGAAGTCCTGCAGGGCCTTGTCCACCACCTGTCGCGCAGCGGCACGATCCTGGTCGTTCTGGGCCAGCGCCAGGCGAGCCCGGGCGCGGCCCACATAGATCAGGTTGATGTTCGCTTCCTTGAGGTGGGAGATGCCGAGCAGCTCCTTGTCATAGAGGGTCTGGCTCTGCTCATTGAGCCGGGCCAATCCATGGATGCCGACGCCCGCCACGCCAGCGCCGAGCAGGATCACGGACAAGAACCCGGCAATCAGGCGGGTTCCCAGACGGAATTGAGAAAACAGGGCCACGTGGCGCTCCTTCCAACTTTGTAAGAGGGGGGACGCCGCAC
>NZ_CAJYGK010000020.1 GCF_913773725.1 uncultured Aquabacterium sp.
CCGGCCGGCATGCAGCGGCAGATGCCGCCCAAGCAGCCCGCCGCCACGCCGGATCAAGCCGGCAAGCCCGCGCAGCAGCAGGGTGCCCAGCCGCAGAACGCCGCTGCGCCGCAACCCGGTGCCGCCCAGCAGGCGGCGGGGCAGGCAGGTCGACGTTCGTGGATGGGTCCGGTGGCCGGGTTGGCTGCGGGCCTGGGCATTGCCGCCCTGGCCAGCCACTTCGGTTTCGGTGAAGAACTGGCCAACTTCATGACGATGGCACTGCTGGCCGTGGTCGCCATGGTGGTCATCGGCTGGCTGGTTCGTCGCTTTGGCGGCGCGCGCAAGGCCCAGGGGCCGCAATTGGCGGGGGCCGGAGCACCATTCGGTGGTCAGAACATGGCCCGTCAGGTCGATCCGACCCGCGCTGCCGCGCCGACGTTCGCCGGCGGAGCTGCGGGCCTGGCTGCCGGTTCGGGCGCATCGGCCGCCGCGTTGTCCGCCTTGCCGGCCGACTTCGATGTGGCGGGGTTCGAGCGCATCGCCAAGATGATCTTCATCCGCATGCAGGCTGCGAACGATGCCGCCAACCTGGATGACCTGCGCAAGTTCACCACGCCCGAACTGTTCGCCTCACTGCGCCTGGATCTGCAGGACCGTGGCGCGGCCGCGCAGCAGACGGACGTCATGCAGCTGCAGGCCGAGGTGGTGGACACGGCGCGGGATGACGGTCAGCTGGTGGTGAGCGTGCGCTTCAATGGCCTGATCCGCGAGGATGTGAACGCCGGTGCCGAGCCGTTCGATGAACTGTGGCATCTGGTGCGCCCACTGGACGAAAGCCGTGAATGGGCCATTGCCGGCATCACGCCGCTGGAAACCACTCACTGAGGGGGGAGGGTGTCTGACCGACGACAACACTCGGACTGATACCCCCCTCACCCGGCCGGCGCTTACGTTACATTCGGAAGTGACGTAACTTCACACCTCGCTTGACACCGGCGAGGGCCTTCTCTGATGCGTTCGGCTGTTGGCAGCTCCGCGGCTGCGAGCGAGACCGGGTCCGGTGTCCTGGCGCCTCGGGCGCGGCCGCGGATCCTTCCGTATCGGTTGCTCCTTGTGTTGGTCAGCGTGCTGCTGGCCGTGTGGCTATGGCCCATCGGGCAGATGCTGCAGCACATCGAGGCGCTGTTTCCCGTGGCCCTGCACACGGTCACCGAGTTCGCCGCCATCGTGGTGGCGCTGCTGCTTTTCTCGGTGGCCTGGTTCGCCCGCAGCGAAGGGCAACCTGGCAACGTGGTGCTCATCGGCTGCGGATTTCTGGCCGTCGGCCTCATCGACCTGGGGCACACGCTGTCCTACAAGGGCATGCCGGTGTTCGTCACGCCGGCCGACCCGGAAAAGGCCATCCACTTCTGGCTCGCGGCCCGCTACATGGCTGCCCTGACGCTGGTGCTGGCGGCCATGCGAGAGCGGCCTCCGATCCAGAGCGCGTTCGTGCGGCATCTGATGCTGGCCGGAGCGCTGGGAGTGACCGGGCTGGTCTTCTGGATCAACCTGTTCCATCCCGAAGTCTGGCCCCGCACGTTCGTGTCGGGCCAGGGGCTGACGGGGTTCAAGATCGTGGCGGAGTACGGTCTGATCGTCCTGTCCGGCATGGCGGCGTGGTTCTACTACGAGCGCATGGCGGCAGTGCGGTCCTCAACGGCACACAGCTATGCGGCGCTGTGTGCCGCCTGCCTGATCACCATCCTGTCGGAGCTGTGCTTCACGCTGTACGCGAACGTCAACGGGGTCTTCAGCCTGTTGGGGCACCTGTACAAGATCATCGCGTACGCCTACATCTTCCGTGCCATCTTCGTGACCTCGGTGCGCGATCCGTACCGTCGCCTGCGGGTCGAAGTTCAGGAGCGCCGTGAAGCCGAGCGTCGGGTCGAGTTCCTGGCTTACCACGACATTCTCACCCAGCTGCCCAACCGAGCCCTCGCACGGGACCGCCTGCTGCAGGCCATCGCCGACGCGCGCCGTCATCAGACCCTGGTGGCCCTCGTTTTCATCGACCTGGACAACTTCAAGACAATCAACGATTCGCTGGGTCACGCCCGTGGGGACGCGCTGCTGCAGGCCGTGGCCGGCAAGCTGACCGCCAACGTCCGCGAGGCCGACACGGTGTCCCGTCAGGGCGGCGACGAGTTCCTGCTCATCCTCAAGGACCTGCCCGACATCGAGGCGGCGGGGGTGATCGTCGGCAAGCTGCTGGAGGCGCTGAGCGAGCCCATGGACGTGGATGGCGTGTGTCTGTCCACCTCGGCGTCGGCCGGGGTCGCGGTCTGGCCCAGTGACGGCCATGACTTCGATTCGTTGCTGCGCAGCGCGGACACGGCGATGTACCGGGCCAAGGAGGAGGGGCGCAACGCCTACCGCTTCTTCGACGAGAACATGAACCGGGAGTCGATGGAGCGACTCACCCTTCGCCAGGGGTTGCGGACGGCCCTGGAGGCACAGCAGTTTGCACTGCATTACCAGCCGCAGATCGACTTGATGTCGGGCCGGGTGGTGGGGGTGGAGGCATTGTTGCGCTGGGTTCACCCCGAATGGGGCGTCGTGCCGCCCAACCGCTTCGTGCCTGTGGCCGAAGAAAGCGGCCTCATCGTTCCGATCGGCAACTGGGTGATCCAGGAAGCGTGCCGCCAGGCCGTCGCCTGGGATCGGGCGGGGCTGCCCCCGCTGGCGATGGCCGTGAACCTCTCGGCCCTGCAGTTCAAGCGGGGCGATCTGGAGTCGGTGCTGGCCGATGCACTGAACCAGGCGGGGCTGCCAGCCGAACGACTCGAACTCGAGCTGACCGAGTCGTCGCTGGTGGACGAGCCCCAGCTGGTCCGAGCGCGGCTGCTGTCCTTGCACGAGATGGGGGTGAAACTGGCTGTCGACGACTTCGGCACCGGCTACTCGAGCCTGTCCTATCTGAAGCGTTTCCCGGTTGATCGCCTCAAGATCGACCGCAGTTTCGTCAGCGAGCTGGTGAGCGACCCTGACGACGAAGCCATCGTGCGGGCCATCATCCAGCTTGCTGCCAGCCTGGGACTGAAGACCGTCGCCGAAGGCGTGGAAAACGAGTCGACCCGGATCCGGCTGCAGCAGCTGGGTTGCGACGAGGCGCAGGGCTATCTGTTCGGCCGGCCGATGCCGGCGGACGCCATGCCGGCCTGGCTGGCCGACTGGATGGCGCGAGGCGACGTCTCCGCACCATGAAAAAGGCCGCGCAGGGGCGCGGCCAGGCTGTGTCGGCAGGGCGCAGGCCCTGGCTGGGTCACGCCTTCTTGGCGTAGCCCGAGCACCAGCCCTTGCCGTTCACCTGCTTGCCGCCCAGCAGCGGGCAACCGGCCCATGCGTCGGTCGGCTTGCCCTGGTAGAACTGGCAGTTTGCACAGGCGGCACCGGCCTTGTAGGTGGGGTACTTCTTGGCATCGACCTTGGATGCGTCGTGCTTGTAGCCGAGTCCGACGGCGGCCGGGTCTTTTTCATCGACGTGGTCTGCTGCCCGGGCAGCGGTGGCGGTCACGGCCAGCGTGGCAGCAGCCGGCACGATGGTGAACATGAATTGACGACGGGTGGTCATGCGATTGACTCCAGGGTGGGGTGGTGAAGTGGTTTGACCTCAGTTTGTCTTATGTTTATCGGGTCGTTTGAGAGCTTATGACGCTTTGTTGGCGCGTCAAAGGCGATCCATGTTGTCAAAATGAGGTCATCTGAAACGCAGCAACAGGACATCCGCATGAGCGACGACCTTCACTGGCAGGACGACGCGGCCGTGCCTCGCTACCGCAGCAGCGCGGCCGCCCGAATGGTGAACATCCCGGTGGCCACCTTGCGCGTGTGGGAGCGCAGGTACCGCGTGGTGGGGCCCAGCCAGGCGCCGTCCGGCCATCGACTGTATTCAAGTCAGGACGTGCGCCGTTTGGTGCTGATCAAGCAATTGGTGGATCAGGGCAACGGCATCGGCATGCTGGCACGCCTGGACACCGCGCGGCTGCAGGCCATGGTCGATGAGGTCGCCGGAGTGGCCGCCACCTTGTCCGCCTCGCCCCTGGCAGACCGTCAGCCCGACGCGCTGCGGGTCCTGCTGCTGGGCAGCGGGTTCACGCCGCGTCATGTCCAGGCCTTGCAGGGCGTGCCGGGCGCGCGCATCGTGGCGCACCTGGGGGATGGCGCCGACACCGAACTTGCCGCACGCGGTCTGCAGGCCGATGCCGTGCTGGTGGAGGTCGGTGCCTTGCACATGGACACGGCACAGCGCCTGTGGCGGCTGGCCCGGGTGGTCGGAGCGCGACACCAGATCGTGGTGTACGGCTTTGCCAATACCCAGGTGTTGGAGTCGCTGCGCGTCCGCTCGGCGGTGCTGCGGCGTGCACCCCTGACGCCCGATGAATGGGCGGGTCTGCTGGCCGACGAGTCGCGCAGCTGGCAGAGCCTGGCTGCCGTGGCCCCGGCGGTTGCGCAATTGGCCCCGCCGCCGCGCTTCGACGCCGATGCCCTGGACGCCCTGACCCAGGCCATGCCGCGCGTGGCATGCGAGTGCCCGCAGCACCTGGCTCAGCTGATCACCCTGCTTGGGCAGTTCGAGACTTACAGCGCCGACTGCGAAAGCCGTCAGCCTGCGGACGTGGCCCTGCATGCCTACCTGTTCCGCGTGGCGGGGCAGGCGCGCGCCCTGATGGAGGAGGCCCTGGTGACCGTGGCCCGCGCCGAAGGGGTGTCCTTGCCGGTCCGCGCCAGTGCGGTCGCTTCGGGCGATGTGCTCTCTGCCGAGTCGGGCTCGCCGGCGCGTGAGCCGGTCGTGTCATGAGCGTGACCTGGTCAGCGTGGGGGCAAGGCCTGGCGGTCGTGGTCGGTGCCACGGGTGGGATCGGCCGGGCCCTGCATGGCCGGCTCGTGCACGAGTGGGCGGGCGGGCTCGGCCAGCAGGGCGATGCCGTCCGGCCGGATGACGGCAGCGCCGTGATCGCCCTCAGCCGCCACAGCACGCCGGCCCTGGACGTGCTCGACGAAGCCAGCGTGCAGGCTGCCGCGGCCCATGTGGCGGAGCGCGCCGGCATGCTGCAGCAGCCGGTCCGGCTGGTGGTCGATGCCACCGGGTTCTTGCATGGCGAGGGCATGCAGCCTGAAAAATCGTGGCGGCAGCTGGATGCGCGTCACATGGCGCATGCCTTTGCCGTCAACGCCATCGGGCCCGCGCTGTTGATGAAGCATTTCCTGCCGCTGCTACCGCGCGAGGGCGGTAGTGTGTTCGCCACCCTGTCGGCCAAGGTCGGCAGCATCGGGGACAACCGGCTGGGCGGGTGGTACAGCTACCGCGCATCGAAAGCGGCGTTGAACCAGCTGGTGCGCACGGCTTCGGTCGAGTTGGCGCGCGGCCGGCCGCAGGCGGTGTGCGTGGCGCTTCACCCGGGCACGGTGGAAACCGGTCTGTCGGCCTCGTTCGCGAAGACGGGGCTGACTGTGCACACCCCCGAACAGGCCGCGCAGAACCTGTGTGCGGTTCTGCGCGGGCTGACGCCGGCCGACAACGGCGGCTTTCTGGACTGGCAGGGGCAGCCCTTGCCCTGGTGAGCGGTGTTGCCGGGGCGGCGCTCAGGTTCCGGTGGCCGGTTCGGTCTGGCTGTCGCCGTCCTCGATGTCTTCGCCGAGGAAACCGCCGCTCTGGTGCGCCCACAGCCGCGCATACAGACCCCCCTGGGCCAGCAGCGTCGCATGGTCGCCTTCTTCGACGATGCGGCCCTGGTCGAGCACGATCAATCGGTCCATGGCCGCGATCGTCGACAGCCGGTGGGCGATGGCCACCACCGTCTTGCCCTCCATCAGGCGGTACAGGCTGGCCTGGATGGCGGCCTCGACCTCGGAATCGAGCGCGCTGGTCGCTTCATCGAGCAGCAGGATGGGCGCGTCCTTCAGCATCACGCGGGCGATGGCAATGCGCTGGCGCTGCCCGCCCGAGAGCTTCACGCCACGTTCGCCCACGTGGGCGTCGTAGCCCGTGCGGCCGGCCGGGTCGCTGAGGGTGGCGATGAAGTCGTGGGCCTCGGCCTTGTGCGCGGCGCGGACCATGTCGTCGTCGGTGGCGTCCGGGCGGCCATAGAGGATGTTCTCGCGCACCGAGCGGTGCAGCAGCGAGGTGTCCTGCGTGACCATGCCGATGTGCTCGCGCAGGCTGTCCTGCGTCACGTGGGCGATGTCCTGGCCATCGATCAGGATGCGGCCGTGCTCGACGTCGTAGAAGCGCAGCAGCAGGTTGACGATGGTGGACTTGCCTGCGCCCGAGCGGCCGACCAGGCCGATCTTCTCGCCGGGGCGGATGTGCAGGTTCAGATGGTCGATCACCTTGCGGTCGCCGCCGTAGTGGAAGCCGACCTGCTCGAAGCGGATGTCGCCAGCGGCCACGGTCAGCGGCCGGGCGTCCGGTGCGTCGACCACGGTGGGCGCACGCGCGAGCGTGTTGATGCCGTCCTGGATGGTGCCGATGTGCTCGAACAGGCTGGCCATCTCCCACATCATCCAGTGCGAGATGCCGTTGAGCCGCAGCGCCATGGCGGTGGCCGCCGCCACCGCGCCGATGCCGACCTGCCCCTGCGTCCACAGCCACAGGGCGAGCCCGGAGGTCGACAGGATGAGCAGCATGCTCAGCGAGTGGTTCACCACCTCGAAGCCGCTGACCAGGCGCATCTGGCCGTGCACGGTCTTCATGAACTCCTGCATGGCCGAGCGGGCGTACGAGGCCTCGCGCTGCCCGTGCGAGAACAGCTTGACGGTGGCGATGTTGGTGTACGCGTCGGTGATGCGGCCGGTCATCAGCGAACGGGCATCGGCCTGGGCACGCGCCACGCGGCTCAGGCGCGGCACGAAGTACCACACGGCCAGGCCATAGAGCGTGAACCAGCCGAGGAAGGGCAGCAGCAGCCAGGCGTCGAAGCCGCCGACCACTGCGGTCATGGTCAGAAAGTACACCATCGTGAAGACGAGGATGTCGCCGACGACGAAGCAGCAGTCGCGCACGGCCAGCGCCGTCTGCATGACCTTGGTGGCCACGCGGCCGGCGAATTCGTCCTGGTAGAAGGCCATGCTCTGGCCGAGCATGTGGCGGTGAAACTGCCAGCGCAGCTTCATCGGGAAGTTGCCGGCCAGCGTCTGGTGCTTGAGCAGCGTCTGCAGCCACACCGCCAGCGGGCTGGCGATCAGGATGGCCGCCAGCAGCAAGAGCTTGCCACGGGATTCGGACCACAGCTCGGCGGGCGGCGTGGCACTCAGCCAGTCGACGATGCTGCCCAGCATGTTGAAGAGCAGGGCCTCGAACGCGGCAATGGCGGCGGTCAGCAGCGTCATGCCGAGCAGCCAGGGGCGCATGCCGGCCGTGGCGGCCCAGATGAAGGCAAGAAAGCCCCGGGGCGGGGCTTTGGGTGGGGCGTCGGGGTAGGGGTGGACGAGGTTCTCGAACCAGCTCAGCACAGAAGGGCTCCGCGTCAGCGTCAAACCCGAGAGCCTACCGCGTCTCGCCGCTTGTGACGATGACGGGGGCATGCGCCCCCGCACCCGGGTCGGGCTCAGAAGCGCCAGGTCAGTCCCAGGTCGATCGAGCGACCGGGGCCCTGCAGCGGGCTCAGCGTGGTGGCGCTGGTCATCTTGAACTCGGCCAGGTTCACGCCACCCTGCGGCAGCGCATAGGCCCGGTCGAACAGGTTGCGCACGGTGAGCAGCAGGGTCAGGTCGGGCGTGGCCTGGTAGGCTGTGCCGAGGTTGAACAGCGTGTAGCCGGGCGTCACGTCCTCGTCGCGCCGCGCGTCCACATGGCGCTTGCGGTCCACGGCTTGCATCTGCACGAAGTTGCGCCACGGGCCCAACCGGTGTTCCAGCGCCAACGCCAGGTTCAACGGCATCATGCGGTAGAGCGCGCCGCCGTCGGTGCGGTGGCCGCGCGTCCAGTCCAGCTTGCCCTGCCAGGTCCACTGGCCCCAGTCGGCGCTGCGCCACGCCAGCCAGCTGCCGCTCAGGTTGGCACCGAACAGCCGCGCATCGTGGTTGGCGAACCGCAGCAGGTTGCGCGTCTCGGTGGTGCGCCGGTAGGGGTTGAAGCTGCCGATGGGATCGGCGTCGATGTAGTCCTTGACGTAGCTGGCGTAAGGCGTGAGCTGCAGCGACCAGCTGTCGCGGGCTGCGTCGTGCCAGTCCACCGTGGCGCTCACGGTGTGCGCCACCTCGGGCCGCAGGGCGATGTCGCCCACATAGCCGTTGCCATCGCCGAACCAGCCGATCATCGTCATGGCCATGCTGCCGCGGCCCCACGAGTAGCGCTCGTAGAGGTTGGGCGAGCGGGTCTTGCGGGCCAGGCCCAGTTCGACCGACTGCTGCGCCGAGGTGGCCTTGCGCAGCAGCAGCGAGGCGTCGACGTTGTCGTCACGGCGTGTGCGGTCGGCCGCGTTGAAGGCTGCTGCGGCCGCGTTGTCGGGGGCGCACATCATCCCGCAGCCATAGCCCTGCACGGGGCCAGCGCTGGTGCGCACGGCCTCGTAGCGCAGGCCGCCGATGCCGCTCCAGCCATCGGTCAGCGGGCCTTCCCATTCCCCGTACAAGGCCACGCGATCACGGCGGCCGTTCTGGATGTTCACGTAGGTCTGCGGCGACATCATCATCGAGCCCGGCACCGGTGGCCACCAGTCGTCCAGCGTCTGCTGGTTGAGTTCGTGCCCGAAGCGCAGCGTGCCGTCCCACGCGGCGCGCTCGGCCTTGAGGCTGTAGCCGGTGTCGCGGCCCTCGGTGTTCATGGGCATGGACCCGGTGCGCTCGCTGCTCGGAAAGCCCATCGCGTGGCGCGTGTTCTGCGCGTACAGCCGTGCTTCCAGTCGGCCCCAGTCGAAGGCGCCCTCATAGCCCAGCCGCGCCGCGTTGGCGTGGTTGTGCGTCATGTCCATGTACTGGTTCGGAAAGCCCTGGTAGGGCACCATCTGGTCGGTCAGGCTGAAGGTCCAGAGGTCGCCGCCGCGCTGGGCCGCGAGGTTCAGGCGGTGGTGGGTCTGCTTGTAGAGCGTGTCGCGCACCACCCGGCCATGGCCATCTCGGTAGCTCTGGGCCTCGACGGTGCTGCCGCTGTAGTCCAGGCGCACGGTGTCCGAGGCCACACCGAAGCGCACGGCACCCGACCACGCCCGATCCACGCTGCGGGTGGCGAGGCTCAACTGGCCGTCCGTGCGCAGCGTGTCCGCCTCGGTCGCGAAGACGGGCTTGGTTGTGCGCAGGGCGAGGGTGCCACCGATGTTGTCGCCGCCGGCGCTGACCGGGCTCACGCCGGCATGCACGGTCAAGCTCTGGACGGCCGTGGGCTCGACATAGGAGAGCGGGGCGTTCATGTGGTTGGCGCAGGCCGACGCCAGGTCGATGTCGTCGACGAGAACCTTGATGCGGTCATCGGCCAGACCCCGCAGCGCCGGCAGGCCGGATACGCCCCCTGCGGACCAGACGCTGAAGCCCGGCAGGCTGCTCAGCCACGTGGCCGGGTCGGACTGGGTGACCGGGGAAGACAGCGGTGCGCTCAGGCGCCGGGCGGAGACGGTGATGGCCGACAGCGTGTCGGGCTCGGCAGCGTGGCTGCCCAGCAGGGTGAAGGCGGCGCTGGCGGCGCAGGTCAGGCGATGCAGTTTCATGGTTGTGCTTGACGTGGATGGCGATGGCCGCACGCTCCGCATGGCTGCGCTTGCACAGGACCGTGCAGGCTATGCAAGGGAGCGCGGGGGGCGCGTGACGGCAGCCCGGCGGTGGTGACCGGCCCGGGCGGACGGATTCAAACGGAGGGAAGCAGCACGCCGGCACGCATCGGCATGGGCCGATGCGGTCGGTCAGCGATCAGGCGTGCGAGGCAGGCGGCGCCTGCGCGGGCCGATGGGCCCAGGCGACTGCCTGGTAGGGCAGGGCGAGCACCGTCCAGCGGCGCAGCACCGCTGGCGCGGGGCGGTGGTCCCGCACGGCCGCCAGGGCAGGTGGCGGGGCGAGGTGTTGTTGGAGCAGGCAGTAGGGGCAGTCGGCGTGTGCGCCTGCCCCCGGTGCCGGGTCCGGGGCGTCGTCGCTTGCCATGGCGGCATCGGACACCAGCACCAGGCGGGATGTGCCCGCCGTGGTACAGACCGACGCCCACACCCGCCCCTGGCTGGCAAGCCAGGCCGACACGGCCGGAGCCAGCGCGGCGAAGATCAGGGCCGCCAGGACGGCACCGCGCAGGAAGGGGGTGCGTACCGTGGCACGCGGGCGAACGAACATGCGCGGATGCTAGCGCAATGAACCCGGTCGGACGGGGCTCGGCGGCTGACGAGGATCAATAGATCTCGGGCACGTACATCGAGGCGGGCACCGGGTTGCGCAAGTAGTCGGGCCGACGCTCGCGCGGCGGCAGGTGCACCGGTTCGTGTTCGACCTCGTGGTAGTCGAACTGCTGGAGCAGATGGTGGATGAGGTTGAGGCGCGCCCGTTTCTTGTCCACGGCCTGCACCACCCACCACGGCGCCTCGGCGATGTGGGTGCGCTCCAGCATCACCTCCTTGGCCCGGGTGTAGTCCTCCCAGCGACGGCGGCTTTCCAGGTCCATCGGGCTGAGCTTCCACTGTTTCAACGGGTCGTGGATGCGGGCCAGGAAGCGGGCACTCTGCTCTTCGTCCGAGATGGAGAACCAGTACTTGATGACGCGGATGCCGCTGCGCACCAGCATCTTCTCGAACTCGGGCACGGAGCGGAAGAACTCCTCGTACTCGTCGTCCGAGCAGAAGCCCATCACCCGCTCGACGCCGGCTCGGTTGTACCAGCTGCGGTCGAACAGCACCATTTCACCCGCGGCCGGCAGGTGGGCCACATAGCGCTGGAAATACCACTGGGTCTTTTCGCGGTCATTGGGGGCGGGCAGGGCGGCCACGCGGCACACCCGCGGGTTCAGGCGCTGGGTGATGCGCTTGATGGCGCCGCCCTTGCCGGCCGCATCCCGCCCTTCGAACAGCACCACGATGCGCTGGCCGGTGTGCACCACCCAGTCCTGCAGCTTGACCAGCTCGCCCTGCAGGCGGAACAGCTCCCTGAAGTAGACACGGCGGGCCTCCCGGGCCTCCGCCGTCTGATCGCCCGGGCCGTCCAGGATCCGGTCATCGACCTCCATCTCCAGTTCCTCGTCATAGCTGTCGATGACGTCTTCCTGAAGGCGGCGGAGCATGTCGGGATCGAGAGGGGCGGAGGGCATGGCAAGCACGAGATGACAGCAACACCCCACTGTGCGCCGGATTCATGACAGCGCGGTGAATGTCCCTGCGAAGCTGCGGGGTCAGCGCGGCGTCAGTGCCGGGTCAGCGCAGGCCCAGCAGCACGTCCGGCGGGAAGGTGTCGGCCCCGTGGCGGTCCACCGCGGCGCCCAGCACGCGATGCGGGCCCTGGCGCGCGGTGCCCGAGCACAGGGGCCGGGGCAGGGGGCTGGTCAGCGCGTCGGTGACCACGGCCACCACCGGTGCCGCCGCGTCCGACGTGCGGTACAGCACCACCGCCCGCTCACCCGAGGCCAGGTCCACCAGGCTCCCCGGCGGGTACAGCCCCACTTCCCGGATCAGGGTGGCGCCGAAGTAGCCCGCGCTGCGTTGCCGGAAGATCTCGGCGGCGGCCTGGGGGCCGGGCAGATGGCCGCGGCTGGCGCGCGGGCTGAGCTTGGCGCTGAACACGTCGCAGGTGTGGATCGCGTCGGCCAGCGGGTGCACGGTTTGCAGCCCCAGCGGGTAGCCGCGGCCGTCCGATTGCTCGTGGTGCTCGCTCACGGCATCCAGCCAGTCGGTGTCTGTCACGCCCAGCTGCGACAGCAGTTGCCGCGAGGCGACCGGGTGCTGTTCGATGGCCAGCCGCTGCGCCTCGGTCAACGGGGTGGTCTGCCGGGCCAGGGTGTTCTGCAGGGCCATGATCGACAGGTTCATGGTCAGGGCGGCCTTCACGCCCAGCGCGGTACGGCCATCTCCCCAATCCTTGCGGCGCCCGATCAGCGCGACCAGCATGGCGGTGTGCACGGCATGCCGGACGCTGTAGCGGTCCAGTGCCCGTTCCGCGCCATGCACCATGTGGAAGAGGGCGACATCCGGGTCCTCGCGGGTCAGGGCCACCAGTTGGGCCGCGTGCGGGTGCAGGGCGTCGGCCAGGTTCACGGCGTGGTCTGCGGGGGCCATCAACAAGGGACCGAGCGCCTGACACAGGGCTTCCCAGGCATGCCATTGCTGCACGGGCAGGTTGGGCGGCTGGGTGCCCCCCTCGGCCTGGTTCACGAAAGACGCAAGCGAAAACGACGGCGTGGCAGGCATGGCAGGCGCGTGGCATGGCGGCAGAAGGCCACCTCATGGGCGATGACCATAAGTCAGCGCAAGGCGCTTGCACAGAGGAGAAACGCAGCTTCCTGCCGCAGGCGTGATGCACGCCACGGCAGCGGGGGGCACGGTGTCCGGACAGCCGGGTGCACATCTGTGCACATAATCGCGGGCTGAACCTACGAAACGCGATCCATGTCCCTTCTTGCTCCGATCAAGGCCACGTTTGCCGGCCTGGTGCTCGCCGTCAACACGGTGGTCGGCTTCTCGCTGATGATGCCGCTGGCCCTTTTGAAACTCGTTCTGCCGTTCCGGGTCGTGCGCAGCGTCACGGACGTGCTGCTCAACGCGATCGCCGAGAACTGGATCAGCGTCAACAACGGCTGGATGTCGCTGGTGGGCCGCACGCGCTGGCGCATCAGCGGCCTGGACGGCTTCAAGCCCAAGGGCTGGTACCTGGTCAGCAGCAACCACCAGAGCTGGGTCGACATCCTGGTGCTGCAGAAGGTGTTCAACCGCCGCATTCCGCTGCTGAAGTTCTTCATCAAGCACGAGTTGATCTACGTGCCGCTGATCGGCCTGGCCTGGTGGGCGCTGGACTTCCCCTTCATGCGCCGCAAGGGCGGCTCATCGGCCCGCAAGGACCTCGAGGCGGCCCGCAAGGCCTGCGAGAAGTTCCGCGTCGTGCCCACCTCGGTGATCTCGTTCCTGGAAGGCACACGCTACACGAAGGCCAAGCACGACCAGCAGAAGTCGCCTTACCGCCACCTGCTCAAGCCCAAGACCGGCGGCATCGCGATGGCGCTGGAAACGCTGGGTGACAAGCTCGAGACCCTGGTGGACGTCACCATCGACTACCCCGATGGCGTGCCCACCTTCACCGACCTCATGGCCGGCCGCGTGCACAACGTGACCGTGACCATCCGCCAGGTTCACATCCCGGAAGACCTGCACGCCGCGGAAGACGGCACCGACGCCCAGTACCGCCAGCGCCTGCAGGCCTGGATCAACGGGCTGTGGGACGCCAAGGACGCCGAACTCTCGTCACTGCGCGCGGGCCGCTGAGGCCGCGCTGGCGGCCGAGGCTGCCACGGCCGCCTTCAGGGGCTGGCGCAGGCGGGTTTCGAACTCGGCCGGTGCCACGTACTGCAGCAACTCCTTGCCTTGCGTGTCCAGCACCAGGTCCAGCCCCCGTGCCGGATACAGGTGGTGGACCATGTGGTCGTTGCGGCGCACCTGTTCGGCGGCGGCACCGAAGCGCTGCTGCACCGCCGCTTCGTCCAGGTTGGCGGCGGGGATGAAGCCCAGGGCCGCGATCGGGGCGGCCAGCGCCTGCGGCAGGTCGGCCGGCGCCAACTGGTACTTGCGCGTCGTGCTTTCCATGAACTCGGCTTTCAGCGCCCGCTCGCGCAGGCCGCGGATGGCCTCGGGCGCCATGCGGGCCGTGATCACCAGCTTGCCGTTGATGAAACCGGCCGGTGCCGGGTCCACATAGGCCTCCAGCGTGCCGTCCTCGCCCGGCGCGGCAATCACGGCGATCTGCATGGTGTCGCCCCAGCGCTGGCGTGCGTCGCCCAATGTGCTGCCGCCGGGCTGCCCGGCGGGCATCAGCGTCAGCCCGAACACGCGGCTGCCGCCCCCGGGCAGCGCGTCGACTTGCCAGGGCAGGCCCGAGGCCTCCCCCACCGGGGCCGACGCGTCACCGCGCTGCCCGAAGTAGACGATGAGGGCGCTCAGGCCCAGGGCGGCGGCCACCATGGCCAGCACGATCTTGAACTGTTTCATGCTCGGATCTTGGGGAGGTCGTCTCACGCGTCGGGCGCGACAAAGAGGTGGCCGTGTGCCTGGCGCAGCAGGTTCTTCTGCACCTTGCCCATGGCGTTGCGGGGGAGTTCATCGACCACCAGCACCCGCTTGGGCACCTTGAAGTTGGCGATGCTGGCCTTGAGCGTGGTGAGGATGGTGGCCTCGTCCGGCACGCCGTGGGCCTGCGCCACGATGACGGCCACCACGCCCTCGCCGAAGTCCGGATGCGGCACGCCGATCACGGCGGACTCCACCACGCCCTGCAGCCGGTCGATGTGGCTTTCCACTTCGGCCGGGTACACGTTGAAGCCGCCGGTGATGATGAGGTCCTTGGCCCGGCCCACCAGATGCACGTAGCCGTGTTCGTCGATGCGGCCGACGTCGCCGGTGCGGAACCAGCCGTCGGCGGTGAAGGCCTCGGCCGTCTTGTCCGGCATGCCCAGGTAGCCGATGAAGACGTTGGGGCCGCACACCTCGACGTGGCCGGTCTCGCCCTGGGGCAGGGGTTGGCCCGTGTCGTCGGTGATGCGCACGCCCACGCCGGGCAGCGGCCGCCCCACCGAGCCCGGAATCCGTGCCCCTTCACGGGCCCGACACGGGTTCGAGCACAGCATGCCGGTTTCGCTCATGCCATAGCGCTCGAGGATGGTGTGGCCCGTGCGCTCGGCAAACGCGCTGAAGGCGGCCGGCAGCAACGGCGCCGAACCGCTGACGAACAGCCGCATGCCGGCGGTCGCCTCGGCGTTCAGGCCCTCGTGGCCCAGCAGGCGGCCGTACATCGTGGGCACGCCCATGAACACCGTGGCGCGTGGTTCGGCGGGCGCCGTGATCTGGTCGAGCACGGCCGCCGGAGAGAAGGTGTTGAGCCAGCGCATCGGCGTGCCCGACAGCAGCGCGCAGTGGCAGGCCACGAACAGACCGTGGATGTGGAAGATGGGCAGGGCATGCACCAGGCAGTCGTCATGGCGCCAGTCCCAGTGCCGCAGCAGGGTGCGGGCGTTGCTCAGCAGGTTGCCGTGCGTCAGCATGGCCCCCTTGCTGCGGCCGGTGGTGCCCGAGGTGTAGAGGATGGCTGCCAGATCGCCTGGCTGGCGTGCAGCGTGCTCGTGCGCGTCGCCGTACAGGCTGGCGTGGCTGAGCAGGCTGCCTGAGCGGTCGCTGCCCAGCGTGAACAGGTGCTCCACCTGTGCATGGCCGGCCAGCGGGATCACCCATTCCTGGTCTTCCGGGCGGCACACCAGCACGGCAGGCTGGGCATCCAGCAGGAAGTACTCGAGTTCGGCTGCGCGGTAAGCCGGGTTCAGCGGCAGGTATACGCAGCCGGCGCGCAGCGTGGCCAGGTACAGCAGCAGCGACTCGACCGACTTGTCCACGTGGGCAGCCACGACCGGCGGGCGCCCGTCGATGCCGTGCAGTTGCAGGCTCTCCAGCAGGTTCGCCAGCATGGCGCTGGCGCGGTCCAGATCGGCCCAGGTGTAGGTCCCGGCGTCGGTGAGGATGGCGGGCGCGTCCAGCGTGGCGGGCCAGGCGGCGCGCAGGGCAGTGAACAGGTTCATGGGCAGTCCGGCCCGGTTCGATCGGGCCCCAGAAGCGGCAAACGCGATACGGTAACGCATCGATCGGGCATCCGGACGCGCCAGCGTGCCGGGCAGGCTACAGTCTGGACCCCATGCTGTCGTTCCGCCTTGATTTCGATCTTCCTGAGGCCCTTTGCCGTCCGAGCCGAGGGCGGGTGCGCGATGCGCGGACGGAGAGGCGCCGCCGCGCGCTGCCTGCGGTGCTGGCCGCGCTCGTGTTGTGGACAGCCAGCAGCGGTGCGCGGGCCGGCCTGCTGGACGACATCCCCGTGGGCCTCGGCTATGCCGCCTGGGACCTGTGCACCCGTGTGCTGGCCGCAGGCGACGACGAGGCCCGCGTGCGCACCCGCTACACCGAGCCCAAGGTGCACCCGCTGGCCTGGCTGTGGCGCGTGCGTTGGGGCACGGACGAGGTCGAGGTGCGCACCTGGCTGCCGGTGCCGAGCTGGCGGCGCCTGGCCGTACACCGCCCGGGCCTGGGGTGCACGCTGGTCACGCCGGGCCAGACGCGGGCTGCGTGGGCCACCTCGCAAACTGCGCTGTCCTCGCGACCTGCGGGTGCGGCCGGTGCCGCATCGGTCAACGGCGCGCCCGCAGACGGGCGGACCCCGGCGCCGTCCGGCTCGCTGCCGTGGCCCCGTGGCGAGGGTCCGGCGAACCTGACCACCATCGCCCACACTGCCTTGCCCGCTGAGCTCGAGCGGGCCAGCGCTGCGCTGTTTGCCGAGACCACCGACCAGCCCCGTGCGCGCCAGAACACCCAGGCTGTGCTGGTGCTGTACCGCGGTCAGCTGGTGTACGAGCGCTATGCGCCGGGCTACGACGCCCGCAGTATGCTGACGGGCTGGTCGATGACCAAGTCGCTCACGGCGCTGTGGGCGGGCGCCCTGCAAGGGCGCGGCGTGCTGCAGCTGGACGAGCCCCTGGGCCTGCCGGCCTGGCGCGGCACCGACAAGGCGGCCATCACGTGGCGGCATGCGCTGAATCTGGCGCCCGGGCTCGCCTGGGATGAGGGGCACTCGGGGTTCAGCGCGGTCTCGGACATGATGTTCTCGCACGGCGACCACGCTGCCTATGCCGCGGCCATGCCGCTGGAGGCCGCACCCGGCACCCGGTTCAACTATTCCACCGGCACCTCGGCCCTGATCGGCGCGGGCATCCGTCACAAGCTGGGCGGCAACCCGCAGCGCACGGTCGACAGCCTGTGGCAGGACCTGCTGACCCCGCTGGGCATCCGCGACGGGTTTGTCGAGCTGGACGCCACGGGCACGCCGGCCACCGGGGCGCGGGGCGTGTTCCGGGCCCGCGACTGGCTGCGCCTGGGCGAGCTGGTGCGCCTGGAGGGCCAGTGGCAGGGACGGTCGGTGGTGCCGGCCGCGTTCGTGCGCTTCATGCGGGCCCCGTCGCCCGCCCACCCGGGCTATGGGGCCGGGCTGCGGCTGTACGACACCGCGCTGATGCCGGCGGCCACCCCGCGGGATGTGGCCTACTTCACCGGCCTCATGGGCCAGTACATGGTGATCCTGCCCGGCGAGCAGCTGGTGCTGCTGCGCATGGGCGTGTCGCTCGACAAGGAAGAGACGCGGCGGCGCGTGTTCGAGGCCGCGCTGGCCCTGGCGCGCGCGGCCAACGAGCCCCGCGCGCCGGTGCTCGCGCAGGGCCTCACACGTTGATGGCGGTGGCCGAACCGGCCTGCTTGCGCAGCTCGAACTTCTGGATCTTGCCGGTCGAGGTCTTGGGCAGTTCGCCGAACACCACGGCGCGCGGCGCCTTGAAGTGCGCCAGATGGGCGCGGCAGTGCTGGATGATCTCCTCGGCCGTCACCTGGGCGCCAGGCTTGAGCTCGATGAAGGCGCAGGGCGTCTCGCCCCACTTCTCGTCGGGCTTGGCCACCACCGCCGCGGCCATCACGGCCGGATGGCGGTACAGCACGTCTTCCACCTCGATCGACGAGATGTTCTCGCCGCCCGAGATGATGATGTCCTTGCTGCGGTCCTTGATCTTCACGTAGCCATCGGGGTACATCACCGCGAGATCACCGGTGTGGAACCACCCGCCGGCAAAGGCCTCCTGCGTGGCCTTCGGGTTCTTCAGGTAACCCTTCATCGTGATGTTGCCGCGGAACATGATCTCGCCCATGGTTTCGCCATCGGCGGGCACGGGCTGCATGGTCATCGGGTCCATCACGCTGATGCCGCGCTGCAGGTGATAGGCCACGCCCTGGCGGGCATTCAGGCGGGCACGCTCGCCCACGGGCAGCTCGTTCCAGGCGTCGTGCTTCACGCACACGGCGGCCGGGCCGTAGATTTCGGTCAGGCCGTACACGTGGGTCAGGTCGATGCCGAGCTGCTCCATGCCTTCGATCATCGCGGCCGGGGGCGCGGCACCGGCCACCATGGCCTTCACGCCCTGGCCCTGGCGCAGGTTCAGGCCTTCCTTCAACTCGGCCGGGGCGTTGACCAGCGCCGCGTGCACGATGGGTGCGCCGCAGTAGTGGGTGACGCCGTGCTGGCGGAAGGCGTCGAAGATGGCCTTCGGATCGACCCGGCGCAGGCACACGTTCACGCCTGCGCGCGCGGCCACGGTCCACGGGAAACACCAGCCATTGCAGTGGAACATCGGCAGCGTCCACAGATAGACCGGGTGCTTGGGCATGTCCCACTCGAGGATGTTGGACACGGCGTTCGTGGCCGCGCCGCGGTGGTGGTAGACCACGCCTTTGGGGTTGCCCGTCGTGCCCGAGGTGTAGTTCAGCGCGATGGCGTTCCACTCGTCGGTCGGCATCTCCCAGGCGTAGTCCGGCTGGCCTTCCGCCAGAAGCTGTTCATACGTGAGCGTGCCGATGCGCTCCACCTTGCCGGTGTAGAGCGTGTCTTCCACGTCCACCACCAGCACGGGCTCGGCGCGGGTGCGCAGCGCCAGGGCCTGTGCCACCACGCCAGAGAACTCCGGGTCCACGATGATGGCCTTGGCCTCGCCATGGTCCAGCATGAAGGCCAGGGCTTCGGCGTCCAGCCGGGTGTTCAGCGTGTTCAGCACCGCGCCGGCCATGGGGATGCCGAAGTGCGCTTCCACCATCGGCGGCGTGTTGGGCAGCATCACCGCCACCGTGTCGCCCGTGCCGATGCCGTGCTGGCGCAACGCGCTGGCCAGGCGGCGGCAGCGGGTGTAGGTCTGGCCCCAGCTCTGGCGCAGCGCGCCGTGCACGATGGCCAGGCGGTCGGGGTAGACCAGGGCCGTGCGTTCGATGAACGACAGCGGCGACATCGGCACGTGGTTGGCCGGGTTGCGGGGCAGGTCCTGCTCGTAGATGTTGGGCATGGCGGCGTCTCCTGATGGGTTTCCGCCATCCTGCCTCAGTGGTCTTTTCGGCGCTCCGGGATTCCCCCTGTGTCAACCTGTGACACACGGGCGCCGCTCGCTGTCGCAGAGCGTGACGGCTGTGCCGGATCGGTGTCAGTCGCCCAGGCCGCCGCTGTCCTCTTCAGGGACAACCCGGATGCGCGCCCCGTGCACGCTCACCACCTGGCCAGCGCGGATCTTGGCGGTCTTTCGCAGTTCGTCCTGGCCGTCGACCTTCACCAGGCCCTCGGCCACCATGGTCTTGGCCCGGCCGCCGCTGTCGGCCAGCCCGCAGGCCTTGAGCAGGCTGTCCAGGGTGATGAACTCGCCGCGCAGAGGGAAGGTGATCTGTTGCAAGGGGGGCATGGGGCTCGAGACAGGCTTGGGGGCAGGGAAGATCCGGAGTCAGGCGTCGTGCGGGCGTCCCCCGCGCGGGTGCGGTTCGCGGCACAATACGCGCTGATTGTGATTTCGCGTGTTTTCACATTGGCGCTGCCAGGGTGACGCGCGGTGTCCATTGTCGCGCGGTGTGTTCCCCTGCAGTACAGTCCGCCCATGAAAAAGACCGACCTTGAAAAGAACAAGGGCCTGAAGATCATGGGTCAGATGCGCCAGGCGGGCTCCCCGAGCCGCTTTGGTGCCGCCGCCCAGGCCGTGCCCGACCGCCGCGAACAACGCAAGCTTGACCAGGCTGCCGGCCTGGTGCCATTTGCGGTGAAGCTGCCCGAAGCCCTGGTTGCGCGTCTGCGCGAGCGGGCCGAGGCGGAGCACCGCACCCTCCCCGAGCTGACCGCGGCCCTCCTCGACGCGGCGCTCTCTGCCCCACCGGCCGACCCGGATTGACGTCGGCCCGACCTGACGGAGCCCTGCGATGAACCGACCCATGATGCACATCGTCGATCCCGCCACCGGCGAATCCGACCCCGAGCAGATCCGTCAGGTCTTTGAATCCCAGCAGGCCACGGCGCTGGCCTGGCGCCAGTCGACCGTGGCCGAGCGCATCGCCCGTCTCAAGCGCCTGCGCGAGGCCATGCTGGCGCGCCGCGAGGACTTCTACGCTGCCTTCGCCAAGGACTACCGCAAGCCCATCGTCGAGGTCGAAGGCACCGAGTTCATGCCGGTGCTCGACGAGATCCGCCACGCCATCGCCCACCTGAAGAAGTGGGCCCAGCCGCGGCGTGTGTGGCCCACGGTCACCACGGCCTTCACCAGCGCCTGGATCGAGTACCAGCCGCGGGGCCGCTGCCTGATCATCGCACCCTGGAACTTCCCGCTGAACCTGTGCTTCGGCCCGCTGGTGTCGGCGCTGGCGGCGGGCAACACGGCCATCCTCAAGCCCTCCGAGATGACGCCGGCCGTGAGCGCCGTCATGGCCGAGGTGATTGCCAGCGTGTTCCAGCCGCATGAAGTGGCCCTGTTCGAGGGCGCGCTGGCCACGTCACAGACGCTGCTGGCGCTGCCGTTCGACCACATCTTCTTCACGGGGTCGCCCGCCGTGGGCAAGGTGGTGATGGCGGCGGCCGCCAAGCACCTGACCAGCGTGACGCTGGAGCTGGGCGGCAAGTCGCCCGTCATCGTCGATGAGACGGCCGATGTGAAGGCCTCGGCCGAGACGCTGCTGTGGGGCAAGTTCACCAACTGCGGTCAGATCTGCGTGGCGCCCGACCACGTCTTCGTGCACGCCTCGGTGAAGGAAGAGTTTGTCGAGGCCTGCCGCCAGGTGGTGGCGCAGCGCTTCGGGCGCACGCCCGAGGCCGTGCGCCACAGCCCCGATCTGACGCGCGTCATCAACCAGCGGCACACCCAGCGCATCGCCAGCCTGCTGTCCGACGCCCAGACCAAGGGCGCCCGCGTGCTGGTGGGGGGCGAGGTCGACGTCAGCACCTGCTACATCGCCCCGACGCTGATCGACCAGGTGCCGGAATCGGCCGAGATCATGCAGGAAGAGATCTTCGGCCCCGTGCTGCCGCTGATCACCTACACCGACCTCGACCAGGTGGTGCACACCATCAACGCCCAGCCCAAGCCGCTGGCGCTCTACATTTTCAGCCAGGACAAGCGCCGCACCCGCGAGCTGATCGAGCGCACCAGCTCCGGCGGTGTGGCCATCAACCACTGCGTGCTGCACTACGCCCATGGCAACCTGCCGTTCGGCGGCGTGAACAACTCGGGCATCGGCAATGCGCACGGCGAGTTCGGCTTCAAGGCCTTCTCGCACGAGCGGGCCGTGCTCAAGTCCGGCCCCATCATGATGGCCAAGCTCTTCTTCCCGCCCTACACCGGCTTCAAGCAGAAGCTGGTGCGCTGGACGGTCGACAGCCTGCGCCTGCCCTCGCTGTTCTGATCCCAGCGTCGAGCGGGCGGCCACCCGACCAGTGCCGCCTTCCGCGCGTCAGGCCACGGCCAGGCGCGCGTCCTCGATCGCCATCAGCATCTCGAAAGTGACCTCGGCCAGCACGTTTTCATGGTTATCGAGGATCTCGTACAGCAGCTCGCCCGGCTGCGGTCGCATGCTGAACAGGACGATTGCGTCCGTCGCGCCGCCGCCTTCCCGGTGCGGCTCGCGGCTGGCGGGGCTCACGGTGTAAGAGCCGGTGGGTCGGCGCTCGCGCAGGCGACCGTCCGATTCGTAGATGCAGTGCTCGCCCTTCACCACGAAGGTGTGGTTGAGCGCCAGATGCCGATGCAGGACGATCTGCTTGCCGGCCTCGAAGCGAAAGAGGATGTCGGCGATGCGTTGCTGGCGATCAAGGTGCTGGATCGCGAACGTGAAGTGCGGGAACTCGCCAAAGGGCTGCCAGTCGATGGTGTCCGGGTCGAAATGCGCGTGGGCCATGAAGGGGTCTCCTCTCAAGTGGGGTGTGGATGCCCTGAAGGGCCAGGCCATTGCAGCGCGATGCCCCGGCCCCCACCAGGGCAAGCCGCCCGGCGGGAGGCAGGCGATTTGCCCGGTGTGCACCGGCCATCTCCCTGTCACCCCAGGGTAGTTCTGTACGGTCGGCCGGATGCCGCGCCACACAGCTATCCGATAATCCGAACACCCAAGCCCGCTTCGCCCCCGGGCTCCCTGCGTCTGGGAAGCTGGCGGGCTTCTTGCTATTGCTCCGACCCGTGGACATCTTCATTCAACAACTGATCAACGGCCTGGTGCTGGGCAGCATGTATGCGCTCGTCGCCCTGGGCTACACGATGGTGTACGGCATCATCAACCTCATCAACTTCGCCCACGGCGAGGTGCTCATGGTGGGGGCCCTGGTGAGCTGGACAGTGGTGACTGCGCTGGGCGACAGCGGGCTGCCGGGGTGGGCCTTGCTCAGCCTGTCTCTGCTGGTTGCCATGGGGGCCTGCATGCTGCTCAACATGGCGATCGAAAAGCTCGCCTACCGGCCGCTGCGCAACGCCCCGCGTCTCGCGCCGCTGATCACCGCCATGGGCATGTCGCTGCTGCTGCAGACCCTGGCGATGATCATCTGGAAGCCGGACTACAAGCCGTATCCCATCCTCCTGAACGATGAACCCTACGAGGTGTTCGGGGCCACGATCAACCTGGTTCAGATCCTGATCCTGGCTGTGACCGCGGTGACGCTGGCCGGCCTGATGGCCCTGATCCACGGCACCAAGCTCGGCCGCGCCATGCGCGCCACCGCCGAGAACCCACGCGTGGCGCAGCTGATGGGCGTGCAGCCCGATCGCGTCATCAGCGCGACCTTCGCCATCGGTGCCGGGCTGGCCGCGCTCGCCGGGGTGATGTGGGCGGCCAACTACGGCTCGGTGCAGCACACCATGGGCTTTCTGCCCGGCCTGAAGGCCTTCACGGCGGCGGTGTTCGGCGGCATCGGCAACCTGGGTGGCGCCATGGTCGGGGGTGTCCTGCTGGGCATCATCGAATCCATGGGGGCCGGCTACATCGGCGACCTGACCGGCGGCGTGCTGGGCAGCAACTACCAGGACATCTTCGCTTTCACGGTGCTCATCCTCGTGCTCACGCTGCGGCCGCAGGGCCTGCTGGGTGAACGTGTTGCCGACCGCCCCTGAGGACATCGCCATGAACAAGAACCGACTGCTGCCCTTCGTGGGCGCCGCCGTGGCGCTGGCCGTGCTGCCCCTGCTGTTGCAGGGCGTGGGCGAGGCCTGGGTCCGCATCCTCGACACCGCGCTGCTCTACATCCTGCTGGCGCTGGGCCTGAACATCGTGGTGGGCTTTGCCGGCCTGCTGGACCTGGGCTACATCGCGTTCTACGCGGTCGGCGCCTACCTGTTCGCGCTGCTGGCGTCGCCGCACCTGGCTGAAAACCTGCCGGCCGTGGCCGCGCTGTTCCCCACCGGTCTGCACACACCGATCTGGCTCGCCATCCCCTTGGGCGCAGGCCTGGCCGCGCTGGCTGGCGTGCTGCTGGGCGCGCCCACCCTGAAACTGCGTGGCGACTACCTGGCCATCGTCACCCTGGGCTTCGGCGAGATCATCCGCGTGTTCATGAACAACCTGGACGCGCCGGTCAACATCACCAACGGCCCCAAGGGCATCAACAGCATCGAGCCCTTCCGCATCGGCCCCATCAACCTGGGCGAGCACTGGCACATCGGCGACTTCACGCTGCCGCCGGTCACGCTGCACTACTACCTGTTCCTGGGCATCGTGGTGCTGGCCGTGATCATCTGCACCCGCCTGCATGACTCCCGGCTGGGCCGCGCCTGGATGGCCATCCGCGAAGACGAGGTGGCGGCCAAGGCCATGGGTCTGAACACCCGCAACCTCAAGCTGCTGGCCTTCGGGCTGGGCGCGTCCTTCGGCGGCGTGTCCGGCGTGCTGTTCGCCAGCTTCCAGGGCTTTGTCTCGCCCGAGTCCTTCAGCCTGCAGGAATCGATCATGGTCGTTGCCATGGTGGTGCTGGGTGGCCTGGGCCACATCCCCGGGGTGATCCTGGGCGCCTTCCTGCTGGCCGCGCTGCCCGAGGTGCTGCGCCATGTGGCCGGCCCGCTGCAGGCCATGACGGGCGGCCGCCTGGATGCCGCCATCCTGCGGCAGCTGCTGGTGGCCCTGGCCATGATCGGCATCATGCTGGCCCGTCCGCGTGGCCTGTGGCCCGCCCCGGCCCACGAAGACCGACTGATTCCCGATGAGGACGCCTTGAAGGAGGGCCAGGCATGAGCGGCCGTCTGCTGTTGAACGTCGAAGGCGTTTCCAAGCGCTTCGGGGGCGTGCAGGCCCTCAATGGGGTCGGCCTGAGCATTCCCGCCGGCCAGGTGCATGGTCTGATCGGGCCGAACGGCGCCGGCAAGACCACCTTCTTCAACATGATCACCGGGCTGATCCCCTCGGACACCGGCCGATTCGAGCTGGACGGCAAGCCGTACAAGCCGACGGCCGTGCACGAGGTCGCCCGCGCCGGCATCGCCCGCACCTTCCAGAACATCCGCCTGTTTGCCGACATGTCCGCGCTGGACAACGTCCGCGTGGGGCGTCATGTGCGGACCAAGGTGAGCTGGTGGCATGCCGTTTTCCGCTCCAAGTCCTTTGTGGCCGAAGAAGCGGCCATCACCCGCGATGCGCTGGCCCTGCTGGCTTTCGTCGGGCTGGAACGCAAGGCCTACCAGACCGCCCGCACGCTGAGCTACGGCGACCAGCGCCGGCTGGAGATCGCCCGCGCGCTGGCGACCGAGCCCAAGCTGCTGGCGCTGGACGAACCGGCCGCCGGCATGAACGCGACCGAGAAGGTGCAGCTGCGCGAACTGATCGAGAAGATCCGTGCGCAAGGCCGTGCGGTGCTGCTGATCGAACACGACGTCAAGCTCGTCATGGGCCTGTGCGACCACGTGACCGTGCTGGACCAGGGCAAGCTGATTGCCTCCGGCTCGCCGGCCGAGGTGCAGCGTGATCCCGCGGTGATTGCCGCCTATCTGGGCGAGTCCCACCAGCCAGCCTGAGGCCGCCATGTCGACTGTTGTGTCCGTCACCACTTCCGTGAGCGTCTCGATGACGACCACCACCCAGCCGCTGCTTGCCGTGCGCGACCTGCAGGTCGCCTATGGCGGCATCCAGGCCGTCAAGGGCCTGAACATGGAGTTGTACGAGGGCGAACTGGTCAGCCTGATCGGTGCCAACGGCGCCGGCAAGACCACCACGCTCAAGGCCATCTGCGGCCTGCTGCAGCCTCGCTCGGGCGACATCCTGTACCAGGGCCGCAGCCTGAAGGGGCAGGGCGCGTGGAACCTGCCCGCCCAGGGGCTGGTGATGGTGCCCGAAGGCCGCGGCATCTTCACCCGCATGACGATCGACGAGAACCTGCGCATGGGCACCTACCTGCGCAGCGACGACGAGATCGAAGCCGACATCGAGCGGATCTACACCCGCTTTCCGCGGCTGAAGGAGCGCATGAAGCAGCTGGCCGGCACCTTGTCGGGGGG
>NZ_CAJYGK010000021.1 GCF_913773725.1 uncultured Aquabacterium sp.
CCCCCCCCCCCCCCCCCCACGACGCAGGCGCGTGCACACGGGAGGGGGAAGAGGCAGCAGACGCAGGCAGCGGGCGCGCCCAGGACTTTCCCCTTGGCCCCGCCGCAGCCTTGAACTAGCATGGCCTGCACCGTCCCGGCCGGAGCGGATCTTCCTTGGGTATCGATGAGCTTTCCCGTTCAGATTCCGATCCGAGTCCCCTGCCCTCCGGGCGCCTGCATCTGCGAGCACGACGCCCTGCTCGCCGACTCCATGGCCGACCAGCGCATCCTGCGACTCACCAGGGAAGAGGAAAAACGCCTGCTGCTGCGGCTCGAACAGATCACCAGCCTGCAGGACCTGCGCCATGTGGAGCAGCGCATGTATGAGCAGCTCGGCATCCGCGTGCGCATCGAGCCCGGAGCCAGCGAAGTGCGCACCGTGCGCGGCATCCAGATCGAGGTACTGCCCATGCGCGGGCTGTGCAGCAAGACGCGGCAGGCGATTCCTGCGGCGATTCGGCGGGGGATGGAGAGGACGCCGGAGGTGGCGTTTGAGTTGTTGGATGAGGGGGGATTGTTTGGGTGAGGGTTTTGGCGGTTGGTGGGGAGCGGGTTGCGGTCAGGAGCAGCCCGTCAAACCATCGTCCAAGAGCCATCATCCAACGTAAAAATGAGCGGTATTCACGACATTTCGCGCAGGTCCGGCCGATTGCCGGGTTAGAAGAGAAAACTAACGAGAGGCCATGTCATTTACTTTTTTTGGGGGCACTAGATTTACTAGGTTTTAGGGACGGTGTATTTCCAGGAGTGGTTTTATTATCACGGCGTCGCTGATCCGGTTTCCCTGTTGATTTTGCTATCGGCTTTGGTCCTGGTTTAAGTGCCATGAATGCGCTCCTTTGTGGTTTGAAAATTACAGTGTGCGCGCACCTTCTAACTTATTTATAAGGTAACAGCGCTGTGCCGCACTTTAACCATGAACGGTCGTGTGGGCGTGCGGGTTTTCACGTCTGGATGAAGATTCTGAGTGCCTGCCGTCGACCTGCATTGGCGTCAGCTTCGAGCCGTGAATTCAACCTGTCGATGCAACACAATGACTGCACCTGGTGCAAGGAGTGCTGGCCATAAAGCAACGACCTCGGATCTACTACACCGAAGCACAGAGTGCGGGAATCTTGGAGAACAGGTCGCTCATGAAGTCCATGAACGCGATGGCCCGTGTGGGAAGCAAGCGGTTTGCGACGTAGACGATCTGAACAGGCACATGCGGGGCGGTATGTGCCCGCAGGATGCGCTGCAACGCCCCGCTTTTTAGCCCCCCCTCAAACAACCACGCGGGACCGTGTCCAACCCCCAAACCGGCGATGACCGCTTCGCGAACCGCGTCGGGCGAGTTGACCCTCAACCGGCCTGAAACCGGAACTTCGGCGTCACGGAAACGCCATGTCGTACCGGACGACAACAAGGTGTAGACCACACAGTCGTGGTCACGCAGTTCATCGGGCGTCTGTGGCTCTCCGCGTTTGGCCAGATAGCCCTTGCTGGCAACGAACACCCGCTCGAAGGAGCCGACGCGCCGAGCTCGCAGCGCACTGTCTTCAAGATGTCCAATGCGAATGGCAAGTTCAGTCCCCTCGTTGACGAGGTCCACGTAGCGATCACTGATTTGCAGATCCAGGGCCAGCCTCGGGTAGCGCTCCAGAAACGCGGGGACGTGGGGCATCACGAAGGTGTGTGCCAGTGAGGTGGGACAGGCCACGCGCAAGAGCCCTGATGGATCGACGCTGTCCCGGAACGAGGATTCCGATTCGTCCACGGCATCCAGGATGCGCCGCGCGTCGGCGTAGTAGCGCTCACCCTCCGGCGTCAGAGAGAGCTTGCGTGTGGACCGGTGCAGCAGCCGTGTCTGCAGATGTTCTTCCAGCGCCGCCACGTAGCGGCTCACATTGGGTTGTCCCAGGCCCAGGTCGCGCCCCGCAGCAGAGAAGCTGCCTGTCTCCACAGCACGGGCGAAGCAGTTCATCCAGAGCAGTCGGTCCATGTTTTCCCTTCAACTCATGCCAATTTTGCATGAAATATATTGAAAACCCATATCTTATTTATTTCAAGACATGAATGCACATTACTCCCAGGCGGCCGCGGTTGGTCGTCACCCCAAGGAGAATTTCATGTCACGTCTGCAAGGCAAACGCACCCTCATCACCGGCGGCACCAGCGGTATCGGCCTGGAGACCGCCAGGCAGTTTCTGGCAGAAGGTGCCCGTGTCATCGTGACCGGAGTCAATCCGTATTCGATCGCCAAGGCCCAGGCCGAACTCGGCCCAGAGGTTCCGGTGCTACGCGCAGACTCGGCCAGCGTCGCCGCACAGAAAGAACTGGCTCAAGCCGTAAAGGACCGCTTTGGCCAGTTGGACGTCGCCTTCCTCAACGCCGGCGTGTCGGTCTGGCGCCCCATCGAGGAATGGACGGAAGAGATGTTCGACCGCTTGTTCGATGTCAATGTCAAGGGGCCGTACTTCCTGCTTCAGTCCCTGCTGCCGGTGTTCGCCAATCCCGCTTCCGTGGTACTGACCACGTCCATCAGCGCCCATGCCGGTGCGGATCGCTCGTCCGTCTACGCCGCCACCAAGGCAGCGTTCCTGAACATGTCCAAGACGCTGTCAACCGAACTGCTCGGGCGTGGCATCCGTATCAACGCGGTCAGTCCCGGCCCCGTCGAGACACCGCTGTACGACAAGCTGGGCATCCCCGGCGCCTACCGTGAGCAGATCAACAAGGACATCGTGGCAACCATCCCGCTCGGCCGCTTCGGAACCTCCGAGGAGGTGGCCAAGGCTGTGCTGTACCTGGCGTCCGACGAATCCCGCTGGACGGTGGGCTCTGAAATCGTGCTCGATGGCGGCCGCCTGCTCAACCGCTGAGGACGCAGCGTGTGCGGTGTGTCACCGCCTGTGGCTACCGCACCCCCACTTCGAAAGAGCCTCATGATCGAGCCCTGCCTCACCCTCGTCAGCCATCCGCTATGCCCCTTTGTCCAGCGAGCGGCGATCGTCCTGCTGGAAAAGGACGTTCCCTTTGACAGGATCACCATCTATCTGGCCGCCAAGCCCGCCTGGTTCCTGGACATGTCGCCGAACGGCAAGGTTCCGCTGCTGCGCGTGCGCCAGCAAGACGCAACGCAAGCCGTGATCTTCGAGAGCATGGTGATCTGCGAGTACCTCGAAGAGTCGCAGGGCGGCACACCGATGTATCCACGCGACGCACTGGCGCGTGCCCGCCAGCGGGGCTGGGTCGAGTTCGGCACCGCGACACTTGCGGACGCTTGGCAGTTTCTCAACGCCATCGACCGCGCGGCTGCAGATGCCAAGCAGGCAGCGTTCCGGCACCGCCTCCAGCAATTGGAAGCGGTGCTCGGGTCGGGGCCCTATTTCGACGGCACCGCGTTTGGCATGGTGGACGCCGTCTTCGCTCCTGTTTTTCGCTACTTCGACAGCCTGGATCCGGCGGTGTCGCACGCCATCTTCGAGAACCTGCCTCGCGTGTCGGCATGGCGCAACGCACTCGCGCTGCGACGCAGCGTCATCGATTCCGTGGGAAGCGACTATGCGCAGCGGTTCAGGCAGCACCTGCGTGAGCACGCAGCGCTGCTCGCCGGCTGACCCGTGGGGATTCAGGGCTCCGTGGCCCGCAGTTCGTCGTGAAGCCAGTCCACCAGCTTCACCACATCGGGGCGGCGGCTGAGGTGGGGAGCTGTCCAGGACACGAGCCGGTTGGGGCCGCGCACAAAGCCCATGGGAGCCACCAGGGTGCCGCTCATCAAGTCGTCGCGCACCAGCATGCGCGGCACATTGGCCATGCCCAGGCCGCATCGCGCGCCCTGGATAAGCAGGTAGAAATGCTCGAACGACTGGTCCACCCGCAGGTTCTGGTCTGGCTGCGTGCTGCAGCGAGCCCAGTCGGCCCAGGCGGTCGGGCGGGTGCGGGAAACCATGAGCTGTGCCCGCGCCAGGTCTTCGAAGGACGCGATGCGGTTCTGTCGCAGGTATTCAGGTGAACACACCGGCCCGATCCACTCGTGCGCGACGTCTGCCCGCACGGCGTCCCGGGGCGGTTCGATCGACGACAGCCGGATCGCCACACTGACGTTGTCGTGCGCAAAGTCGATCGGCCCGTGGCTCATGTTGAAGCGCAACTCCACCTCGGGGTGGGCTTGCTTGAAGCGACCCAGCCTGGGGATGAGCCAGTACATCATGATCGACTCCGAGCAGGCCAGGGTCAGCGGGCCCGGCTTGAGCTGCTCGACGCTGGACTGGATCAGTCCGAAACCTTTCGAGAGGCCCTCTGCCAGACGCTGCCCTTCGCCGGTCGGCATGGCCCCCTGCGCCGTGCGCTGCAAAAGCGCCAGACCCAGCGTGTCTTCCAGCATCCGGATGTGGCGGCTGACCGCGCCATGCGTGACCGACAGCTCCTCCGCCGCCGCGCTGAAGCTGCGCAGGCGCGCCGTCGCCTCAAAGGCCCGCAGAGCGTTGAGCGAGAGGCGGTGGGGGGCGGTCATGGATGCACTTTCCTACTAAGGGTCAACCTGGGTGCCGTGTGAGTTTAATTAACAGCACGCCAAAATCATATCGTTTTACACAAAGAAAGATGGCTCTTATCGTTCAATCCGGTTTCAAAATTAACTCACAGCCCGATGACCAAGAACACCACCCGCGCCGAATTCACCGCGCGCTACTTCGTCGAAAGCTCGGTCTCGTCCGAGAAGGTTGCGCAGGTCATCGCCGGCGAACAGTCCAGCGGCACCTTCCTCTCGTTGCCCGGCGAGACGGACGAGCTCAAGGAACGCTCTCGCGCCCGTGTCACGCGCGTCGAGCCGCTCGCCCCTGCGCTTGAGCCCACGCTGCCCAGCGCCTA
>NZ_CAJYGK010000022.1 GCF_913773725.1 uncultured Aquabacterium sp.
CGACCGTCTTGGGCGAGAGGTGCAGCGCCTCTCCGATGGCCGAACTCGACTGACCGTTGACCACCAGCGTCGCGATCTGCCGTTCGCGGGCAGACAGCATCGCCAGCGGATCCGGCGCCGCATCCGGCGAAGACGCCCGCAGAGCGATGTCGGCCACGTCATGGGCCAGATGCCGTCGCCCTTGGGTCACGTTGTGAATCGCCGCGAGCACCTCGCGCGCCGACGAGCCCTTCAGCACATAGCCCGACGCCCCCAGCCGCAAGGCCTCGGAAATGTGCTGCGGCTGAGGCGACATCGTCAGCACGATGGTCCGTGCCTGCGGTGCACGCCGCGGCAACTCGTCCAGCACGGTCATGCCGGACTCTCCGCCAAGATGCAGGTCCAGCAGCACCACGTCGGGCTGCACACGCTGGATGTCGGCCAGCGCGGCCGTCGGCTGATCCGACTCTCCGACGACCTCGTGCCCACTGGCTTCCAGCACCGCACGCATGCCATCGCGCACCAGCGCATGATCGTCGACCAGATAGATGCGGCTCATGCGCCCGCCTCCCAGTGCAAGGCCACCTCGGTCCCGCCCCCTGCGCGGGAGCCGAGCGCCAGGGTGGCGTGAATGGCCAGCGCCCGCTCTCGCATGCCGACCAACCCCAGGTGGCCGGGACGCCCCTTGGCCAGCTCGGCCGGAAGGCCGTTGCCGTCGTCCGTCACGGTCAGCGCGAGAGCGCCACCGTGACCGGACAGGGTGATCTGGATACTGCGTGCAGCCGCATGCTGCAGCGCATTGGTCAGCGCCTCGCGGGCAATCATGAAGGCCGCGTACTCCACATCCGCAGGCCAGCGCTGCCCGGCGTCCTGCAATTCGACGTCGAACACCAGTGCGGCCCCGCCCTTGTCACCCGCATGCAACTGAACCTCGTTGTCCAGCGCCGCCACCAGTCCCTGGTCTTCGAGCAAGGGGGGGCGCAGGTCCACCAGGGCTTCCCTGACCTCGGACAGCGCGAGCTGCGACAGGCGATCGATCTTGTCCAGGCGTTCGCCCACCCCCTCCGTCGCGCCGAACCTCACGGACAAGGCCTCGCACGACAACCGCAAGGCTGTCAGCGTCTGCCCCAGCCGGTCGTGCAGCAACTGCGCCAGCCGGCGGGTGGTGGCGCGCTCCTGGTCCATCAGCTGATGCGTCAGCTCGGACAACTCCAGCTGATACTGGATCTGGGCCCGCTCGGCGCGCACGCGTTCGGTGACATCGCGCAGCATGGCCGTCAGCACGCGGCGCCCCTGCACCGTGGTCTGTGAAATCGAGGCCTCCAGCACCAGTTCCTCCCCATCACTGCGCAACCCCGCCACACGGCCTACACCCATGGCGCGGCGACTGACGCGGGATGCCGCGAACCGGGTCATCTCGCCCTGGTGGGCCGAGCGCACACGGTCGGGGATCAGACGGTCCAGCGGCTGGCCCAGCATGTCCGCAGCAGACACCCGAAAGATCCGCTCGGCGGCCGGGTTGAACAGCGCGATGCGACCCGATTCGTCGGTGCTGATGACCGCATCGCTGGAAGCCTGGATGACGGCCGCCAGGGTCTCGGTCTGCTCCAGCAGCCGTTGATTCGCCTGGCGCTCGGCGGTCAGGTCCCGCACCTGGGCCAGCATCCCGGCCGCGCGGCCCTCCGCATCATGAACGCGGCTCACCATCCACGCGCCCCAGACGTCCTTGCCGCCAGGCGTCTGCACAGGGGCGTCGAAACTCCACGGGCCCGACTCCTCCGTGCCGGCCGCAGGCCACTGCACACCTTCGTCGGGCCACTTCAGCAGCGCGGCAAACGGCTGCCCCACCGCCGTCGCATCCCAGCCGAACACCGACGCCGCCTGGCTGTTCCAGTACACCAGGCGCCCCGCCTCGCTGACAAGAAAGAGCGGGGCCGGCATCTGATCCAGCATGTGCCCCAGACGCTGAGCGTCGGCCAGCAGGCGCAGCAGCAGTTGCTCGCCGGGGCTCCGGTCTGCCGCCGGCACGGCACGCCGCACCAGCTGCTGCAGCACATCGCGAATCTGATCGGCGGGCAGGTGCTCGGGCCGCGCGGGCAGGTGTGCAGCCACGGCATCCAGCATGTCGGCATAAGGTCGGGCCAGCCGCCGCGACAGCCATGCTCCCGCCCCTCCGATCAGCAACGCAGACAGCGCCCCCCAGAACAGCACATACCGCTGCAAGGAGTGAGCGGGCGCCAGGGCAGCATCCAGTGGTTGCGTCGCGAGCACGCTCCATCCCGACTGCAGCCCGCCGTCCGTCACCCCCACCGCCACGTGGGCCACCATGAAGCGACGCCGACCGTCGACGTCGACCGGGATTGCCGGCACATCATGAGCCAGGCGGGCGACAGGCCAGTGGCTGGCTGCCAGCGGCGCACGGCCCATCACCACATCACGCCCTTGGTTGACGATCGCCAAGTCCATGGCCCGCCGACCATCAGCCGGTCCCAGCACGTCCTCACGCAGCAAAGCGAACGCCCGAGCATCGAAGTGGCTGGTGAGCACAGCCCACACACGCCCTTCGGTATCGCGCACCGGCACGGCCATGTCTGCCACCTCGGCGGGCACCGCCTCCCCGACAGACTCCAGCAAGGGCTTCAGCGTGACCGGTGGATGGAAGCTGCCGAACCACGGCCCCTTGCGACCCTGGTTGAACACGGGCCGGTGTGCAATCGACACACCTTCCAGCAACCCGTCCGAGCCGGCGAGAACCACACCGTCAAGATCGACCAGGCCCAACCACACGAAATTCGGGTCTCGTTCGCGAAAGCGCTGCAGCGC